>JAAXHG010000149.1 GCA_012270995.1 Vicinamibacteraceae bacterium
ATCGGCTGGTGGGAAGGCGACACCCTGGTCGTGGAGACGACGAACTTCCTCGACAGCCAGAGCGATCCGCGCGACGGCCTGAAGGTGATCGAGCGTTTCAGCCGGCACGGGGCCAAGGACCTGCTCTACGGGTTCACCGTCCATGACACGGACTACGCCGCGCCTTACAGCGGTGAGTTCATCTGGCCCGGCACCGACGACCTCTTGTACGAGTACGCCTGCCACGAGGGCAACTACGCGATGGGCAACATCCTGCGCGGCGCCCGGCTGCTCGAGAAGGAGTACTACGAGAAGAAGGGGCAGCGCACGAGCACGGGTTCTGGCAGCGAGTAGGCGTCGGGGCCGAACGCGGCCGCGCGTGGGCGGATCTCGTTCCAGGAGAGTCTCATCGGCGGCTGGCGTGGGCGGTCTTCAGGTTTCCAGATCGCCGTCCGCAATCTCGAGAAGGTCGGTGAACTCGAAGATGGCGGCGCGACGTCCGCTGGCCGGGCGCGTGAACCGCAGAATGCCGTCTTCGCGGAATGCGTTCATTATGCGGCGCGCGGCGTAGACCGGAACGTCCCGGCGAGCGCTGAAGTCGGCGGCGGTGCAGATGGGGTTCTGGAAGACGAAGTCGAGTGCGGCGATGGCGTAGCGAGCGTGGGTCAGGCTCGCTACGCGCCTCTTGGTTTCGTCGTACAGATCGAGGATTCTCCGGGCCCTGGCGGTGCTGTCGTGGGCCTGAGCCAGCACCGCTTCCAGGAAGAACCGGCACCAGCCCGTCCAGTCGTCGTCGCGGGATACGGCGAGAAGACGTTCGTAGTAGACGGTGCGATTCGCTTCCAGGAACCCGCTGATGTAGAAGCTGGGCCGATGGATGATGCCCTTCTGCCAGAGAAAGAGTGGCACCAGCATTCGCCCCAGCCGGCCGTTGCCGTCGAGGAAGGGGTGCAGGGCCTCGAACTCGGCGTGCAGGACCGCGAGTTGGACCAGTGGGTCCAACGGGCGTTCGTGGAGGTACTTCTCCCACCGGTCCAGCGCGGCGAGCAGCTCGCCGGCTTCGATGGGAACGAAAGTGGCCTTGTCGATAGGGCAGTCCGGTGGGCCGATCCAGTTCGGAATGCGGCGGAACTCGCCGGGAGAGCGACCTCTGCCCCGGGCGCCGCGCAGGAGGACGCCGTGGGCGAGACGCATGACCTTGAGGCACAGCGGGAGCTCTCTCAGGAGACTCTGGGCCTCGCGCATCGCGGCACGGTAGTTCAGGATCTCGATGATGTCGTCACGAAGCTCGGGGGAGGGAGGCGCCTGGCCGGCTTCGTACTCGAGAACCTGGCGCGTGCTTGCCTGCGTGCCTTCGATGCGCGACGACAGGACGGCTTCACGGTCGCCCAACGGTGCGACGAGGATGTCCGCGTTGGGTACTGCCTCCAGCAAGCCGTCGTACCGGGCCACCGCGACCGACGCCGCCCCGATCAAGGGCACCAGGGAAGCCCAGTCGAGCCGGTCGTCCGGCGGGAAGCTCTCGGGTTGGTAGTGAGTTGGCGTCACGGGCGCTTGAGTCTCCATACGGATCTTCGTTGTGGAGCACTCTTGTCCGACAAACTGATCTGTCGAACACTTTGGCCGCAAAATCGTTCCACAAAACTCGTCGACGTACAAGTGGTTGCACGACGACAGGAACGGACGGGATGGAGATCCTTCGTTGTGGAGCACTTCTGTCCGTCAAGCTGGTTTGTGGAACACTTCGTGGGAAAGAGTGTCCCACAAACAGTCTTGACTTGCACAAGTGCAACACAACGCCGACTCGTCCGGCCTTCCCCGGGCCCCGGCGCGGGCGGGTCCAACCACCGTCGCGTCACCGAGCCGTCCCGCCGGGCCGCCCTACTGCAGCGAGAAGTTGACCGTCAGGTTGATGTAGACGGGAACCGGCTCGCCGTTCAGGGTGGCGGGTTCGTAGCGCCACTGTTCGACCACCTGGACGGCGGACTCGGTGAGGCCTTCCGGAAGGCCCTTGAGGACCTTGACGTAGCCGACGTTGCCGACGGTGTCGACCACGGCCTGGAGGATGACGACGCCCTGGATCCGGGCGCGGCGGGCCTCCTCGGTGTAGTTGGGCCGGGGAGCATAGGTTCGCTTGGGCGGCAGGACGTCGCCTTCGATCCACATGGTTCCCGGCGGACCCGAAGGAGCGGGAGCGTCGGGGATGTCGAACAGGACGTCGCTGATGCCTTCGAAATCGATCTCGGGCGCATCGAAGACCTCTTCCTGGATCAGCGGCTCCGGGTCGTCCGGGGTCGGATCCGGGATCGGTATCTTCCGCGTCTTGGGCTTCGGGATCGGCTTGGCCTGTGCCGGTGGCGGCGGCTTGAAGCGAACCGTCGTGACCATGAAGGTCTTCTGCGCTTGCGCCGCCTCGAGCGGACGCGGCTTCATGCTGGGAAAGGTGATCAGGAAGAGCAGCGCGTGGAAGGCAATGGTCACGGCGATGCCGACGCGCAGGGGCGTCTTGCTCTGCGGCTCAAGCTCGTAGGGCGCGCCGCCGAGATGGAGCGAAGAGGCCGCGGATTTTGACCCGGAGGTCTTGCGTTTCTCGAGCTTGAAGGCCATAAGGGTCCCAACACGCCGGGCGCCGCTTGGCTTCCCGGATTCTACAACTCGTGCCGGAGTGCCGAGTCGAGTGTGGGATGGCAGTAAGCGAAGCCGTCGCTCAGAAGTCGTGCGGGGACGACGCGGGCGCTGGCGAGCAGAGTCTCACGCGCCATCGCGCCGAACGCCGCGAGGAGCGCGGGGCGGGGCACCGGGAACACGGCCGGCCGCCGCAGGGTGCGGGCCAGCGCCCGGGTGAGGTCGGCGTTGGTGACCGGCTCGGGCGCGGTGAGGTTGACGGGGCCCTCGCCCTGCTCGAGCAGGCGCCGGATGGCGGCTACGGCGTCGTCGAGGTGAATCCACGGAAAGTACTGCCGGCCCGATCCGAGCCGGCCGCCGAGTCCGAGCCGGAACGGCGTCAGCATGCGGGGCAGGGCGCCGCCGCCGGCCGACAGGACGACGCCGAAGCGGAGGATGACCACCCGCTCGCAGACCGTCGCCGCGGTCGCCGCCGCGGCTTCCCAATCGCGACAGACGGAGGCCAGGAAGCCGCCGCCGGCGGGGGAGTCCTCGTCCAGCAGTTCATCGCCCCGGTCGCCGTAGTAGCCGACCGCGGAGGCGCAGACGAACACGCGGGGCGGCCGCTCGATCGTGCTCAGGGACTCGACGAGACGTAGCGTTGACGGGATCCGGGAAGACCGTATGCGGCGGCGCCTCTCGGAGGTCCAGCGGCCGCCGGCGACGCTCTCGCCGGCCAGGTGGACGAGTGCGTCGAAACCCTGGATCTCCGCGGGCTCGGCGAGGCCGCGCTCGGGGCGCCACTCCAGTTCGCCCGGGTTGCGCGGAGCGCGGCGCATCAGCCGGCCGAAGTCGTGGCCCGACTCCCGGAGCGCCCGGATCAGGGCGCCGCCGATCAGGCCGGAGGCGCCGCTCACCGCGATCTTCATCCCTTCAAGGTAGCAGCAGTCTGGTGACCTCGCCGTCGTTTCCCGTTTCCGTCTCGCCGCGTTGCCTTCCGCGGCGGCGGCTCCTATTCTCGTCCCGCCGTGCCCGAGCAACCGACGCCTCCCTCGAACCGTCGTCTGGCGGCGATGCTCCGCCGCATCCGGCGGCACCTCGAGGGTTCCCGGCTCCCGATCGTGACGTTGATCGCCGAGACCGAGCGGGATCCGTTCAAGGTCCTGGTATCGACGATTCTGAGCGCGCGGACGAAGGACGAGGCGACCGCGGCCGCGACCCGGAGGCTCTTCGACGTGGCATCGACGCCGGAGGAGATCGGCCGCTTGCCGGCCGCCGAGATCGAGCGCCTCATCTTCCCGGTGGGCTTCTACCGCACGAAAGCGAAGAACCTCCGCCTGGCGATGGGCGTGCTGCTCGACCGGTTCGGCGGCGAAGTTCCGCGGACGGTCGAGGAACTGATCGAGCTGCCGGGCGTCGGGCGCAAGACCGCGAACCTCGTCGTCACGGAGGGCTTCCGGCGGCCCGGCATCTGCGTCGACACCCATGTGCATCGGATCACGAACCTCTGGGGCTATGTGGACACGAAGACCCCGCTGGAGACGGAAATGGCGTTGCGGGCGAAACTGCCGCGGAGCCAGTGGATCGGCCTGAACAAGACCCTCGTCAGTTTCGGCCAGAAGCTGTGCGTGCCGGTGAGTCCCAGGTGTTCGCGCTGTCCAGTGGAGGAGTGGTGTCCGAAGCTGGGCGTCGACCGGAGCCGGTAAGAGCCAGGGGCCGCTCAATCGTCCTGAAGCGACCACAGCCGTTCCCACTCGCTGAGCAGACTACGGTCGACCCCGATCAGCAGGGCGTGGAAGTAGCGGAGCTGATCGAACACCGCCTCCGTCTTGAACCGGTCCGGCACGCCGCGGCTCAGGACCTTGAACAGCCGGCTCAGGTAGCGGAGAACGACCCCCTCGGAGCGCTCCAGCCCGTAGCGGCCAATGAACTCGTCGAAGCTCAGGCCGTCCTCGTAGACCTCGCGGCCGACGCGCTTCGGCTGGACCCCGACGCCCGGAACCCAGGGGTGGGAGCGCCGGAACTCCTCGAAGGTCGGTTCAATGAGATCGGCCAGCGGTCGCGGGTGCGTGACGTCGCGAAGCCGTTCCATCCGCTCCTCGAACGGCACCCTCCTTGCCTTGAGCCTGGCCGCCAGCTCGCCCCGCAGCTTGCGGGCCTGCTGGCGGAGCACGATCTCGGGATTCTCCAGGATCGCCTCGACCAGACTGAGCAGATCGAGGTGATAGTCGGGATCCCCGGGGTCGAGCAGTTCCAGGGTGGAGATCAGGTAGAGCGACAGGTCCTGGTGCATCGAGAACTCGATCTGGAGGTTCCTGTCCGCCTCGACCCGGTAGCCGTTGTCGCGCGAAGGCGCCATGCGGACGATGCCCGCCCGGTGAAGTGACCGGACGAGTTCGGCCGATTGGCCGATCAGGCGCCTCTTTCTGGCCGATGGTTCGTGGCAGGCGGCGACCAGCCGCCGGATCGAACGGAAGTTCCGGTGGGGACCGTCGTTGCGGGCCGCCTCGTCGGCCATGATCAGATCGAACACCATGCCGTGACCGAGCCGGAACCGGGATTCGAGCGTCTCCGGAGGACTGTGGATCAGGCGCCGGAACGTGCTCTCGTCCCAGGGCACGAAGCCGCGCGGCGGCGGCCGTTTGCGGAACTGCCGGCGGCTTCGGCCGCGAGTCGAGGCCTGCGCTTTCTCAAGGCGGCGCCGGTTGTCGATCTCGTGTTCGGGCGCCTGGCAGACGACCCAGCCCCGCTCGTCGAACCCCTTGCGCCCGGCTCGCCCGGCGATCTGCTGGAAGTCGCGGACCTTGAGAATGGCGACCTCGCGGCCGTCGTACTTGCTGAGCTGGCTGAAGAGCACGGTGCGGATGGGCACGTTGACGCCGACACCGAGGGTGTCGGTCCCGGCGATGACCTTGAGCAACCCGAGTTGTGCGAGCTGTTCGACCAGCAGCCGGTACTTCGGCAACAGACCGGCGTGGTGGATGCCGATCCCGAAGCTCAGGAAGCGCCGCACCTGCCTGCCGTAGGCGGTGTCGAAACGGAAGTCGGAGACGGCCTCGAAGATCGTCTTTCTCTCGGAGCGGGTGCAGAGCCTCAGACTGGTCAGGCTCTGGGCCAGGCGCGCGCAGTCCCGCTGCGTGAAGTTGACGACGTAAACGGGCGCCCTGCCGTCTCCCACCAGTTCGTCGATCGTGACGCCGAGCCGCGTTTCGCGGTACTCGTACTCGAGCGGCACCGGACGGACCCGGCTGCTGATCAGCGCCACCGGCCGGGCGGTGGCCCGCTCGAGCTTCTCGCTGATGGGAGCCATGTTTCCCAGCGTTGCCGACATCAACAGGAAGGTGGTTCCGGGAAGGGTGATCAGAGGCACCTGCCACGCGACGCCGCGCTCCGGGTCCGCGTAGAAGTGGAACTCGTCCATGACCACGTAGTCGACCGGCAGCGCCGCGCCCCGCCGCAGCGCCATGTTCGCGAGCACCTCGGCCGTGCAGCAGATTATCGGCGCGTCGGGGTTGATGGTGGCGTCGCCGGTGAGCATGCCGACGCGCTCGGCGCCGAAGTTGTCGCACATGCGAAAGAATTGCTCGGAGGCGAGGGCCTTGACGGGTGCCGTGTAGAAGGCGGTTCGTCCTTCGCACAGGGCCTTGAACAGAAGGGCCATCGCGACCAGGGACTTGCCGGAACCGGTGGGCGTGTCGACCACCACATGGCGCCGGGCCATCAGTGCGCTCAGGGCCTCTTCCTGGGCCGGAAAGAGATCGAAGCCGAGCCCGACGACCCAGTCGAGGAACCGGGCCAGGATGTCGTCGGGAGAGATGGCCCCCGGGGTTTCGGGCAGCCGGTCAGCCAGTCGGGGCCCAGTCACCTGTGTAGCCTAGGCGAGGCGAAGACGCTGATGGTTGATCAAGCAAGGGAACAGGATGCGAGGCCGTCGGCCCGCGGGCCGGACGACACCGATGCGGCGCCGCGGCGGCCCGTGATCGTCCTCGTGGCCCCGCAGATGGGCGAGAACATCGGGGCCGCCGCCAGGGCCATGCTGAACTGCGGCCTGAACGAGCTGCGCCTGGTGTCGCCGCGCGACGGTTGGCCCAACGAGCGGGCGCAGGCGATGGCGACGGGCGCTTCCCGCGAGATCGTCGATCGGGTGGCGGTCTTCGAGAACACGGCCGCGGCCGTCGCCGACCTGCGTCGGGTCTACGCCACGACCGCGCGCCGCCGCGACCTGTTGAAGCCGGCGATCGGGCCGCGTGAGCTCGCGGCCGAGATCCGGCACTGCGGGGCCCGAGGCCTCCGCGCGGGTGTCCTGTTCGGTCCCGAGCGGGCCGGACTCGACAACGACGACGTCGCCCTCGCGTCGCACATCGTTCACATTCCCCTGAATCCGGAGTACTCGTCGCTCAACCTGGCACAGGCGGTGCTGCTGGTCGCACACGCGTGGTTTGAAGCCGAGGCTGGCAACCCGGCCGCGGTCGGTGGACCGCGGTCGGCGACGCCCCTGGCCACCGCGGCGCAGCTTCTCAACCTGTTCGAACACTTGGAGCAGGAGCTCGATGTCTCCGGATTCCTGCGCGTCGTCGAGAAGCGTGGCATCATGGTCCGCAACCTGCGGAGCATCCTGCACCGGGCGGAGCTTAGGGAGCACGAGGTGCGGGCGCTTCACGGAGTCGTGAGTTCACTGGCCGGTCGGCGCAAGGACGGCAGACCGGTGCGGCGGCCCAGCCGCCGCGCCGCTGAAGACCCGGAAGATGGTGTACCTGGGCCGGGTTGAATCAGGACGATGAAACTTCGCAGCCAACTCATTCTCGCTTTCCTGGTACTGGCGGTCCTGCCGCTGGCCGGCATCGTGGGGTACTCCTACGTTTCGTCCGCGAGTGCCTTCCGCTCCGCGGTCCAGGCCGAATCGGTGGAAGTGGCGAGGCAGATCTCGATCGGGTTGCAGCGCACTCGTGAGGATCTGGGCGGGTACGTCAGGAGGCTCGGCACGATGCTGCCCTTCGACGACCCCCAGTACGCTGATCCGGAGCAACTCGTCGAGTTTCTCCTGAGCAGTCTGGGCGATGGGGCGGATTTCATCGATGCGCTCGAACTCGTGCCGGCAGACCCGCCCGAGGCCGGACCGAACGTTGAGGAGAGCGGAGACTCCGGCGGCGGAGACTCCGGGCGGGCCCGGTACCGGGCGCCGGAAGCACGACGGTTTCTTTGGTCGCGGGCAGGTGGACGGAATCGTCTACCGAGGCGCGGCGACCCGGGCGAGTTCGGCGGCCCGGTCTCGACGCCCGTTCACCGGGACGGTCATCTGGTCGCCTACCTGGAAGCTGCGATCCAGCCCGAGAAGCTGATGCGCAACGTCCTGCGCCGGATTCCTCGCGCAGGCGGCGCGGTCCCGTTCGCAATCGATGCGCACGGCGCGCTCTACACCTCCAGGGAGCAGGGGGAACTGGACGTACTCCAAGCGGTTCGCTGTGCGGGCGGAGTGCCCCTGCTGCGGGCTTTGGTCGATGGCGAGGAAGAACTCTGTCAGGGCTTGAGCGACTGGGTGGTGGTGACTCAGCCCGCCGCGGAAGGCGATCTCATCTACGGCATCGTGCGTCCGATCGGCTCCTCTCTGGCTGAGATGCGGGCAGCGTCGCTTCGCAGCTTCGGAGTGGGCGTCGGGCTGCTGAGCCTGTCGTTCCTGGCGGTGGCGCCGCTCTCGAATCGCCTGACGTGCCGGCTCAGTCACCTGGCCAGGCAGGTCGACCGCTTGGCCCGGGGCGACGCGGCTGCCCGGGCCCGGCTCGGCGGCCGCGACGAGGTGGGCAAGCTGGGCGAGGCGTTCAACCGAATGGCCCGCGACCAGGAGAAGAGCCGGCGGCAGTTGCTGGAGCAGGAACGGCTCCGCCGTCAGCAGGAGGTCGACCGGAGGCTGCTCGAAGCGGAGAACGAGCGGCAGACGGTGGAACTCGAGGAGGCGCGGCGCTTCCAGCTCTCCCTGCTGCCCGCTGCGTTGCCGGAGCACCCGGACCTGGAGATCGCCGTATTCCTGCGCACGGCCTCGGAGGTCGGAGGCGACTACTACGATCTCACGACCCGGTACGACGGCTCATTGATCATCGGTGTCGGGGACGCCACCGGGCACGGCGCCCGGGCTGGCACAATGGTCACGGTGGTCAAGACGCTGCTCGCCTCCGCGGATCTGGGTCTCGACCTTGCGGAGTTCCTCTCCGAGGCGACGGCAACGATTCGTTCGATGAACCTGGGTCGGCGAGCCATGGCTCTGGTCCTCGTGCGCTACCACGAGGGTGTGCTCGACCTCGCCTCGGCTGGCATGCCGCCGGTGCTCGTCAGTCGCTTTCCGTCCGGTGCTGTCGAGGAGATCATGAGTTCCGGCGTGCCGCTCGGCACCATGGCGCATGCCACGTACGAGGGCCGCCGGGTCCGGCTTGATCCGGGCGATGCGGTGCTCCTGATGAGCGACGGCTTGCCCGAGATGCTGGATGTCAGTGGCGAGCCGGTGGGCTATCCGGCCGTCTCCAGTCGCTGGCGTGAGGTTGGCCAGCGGCCCGCGGCGGAGGCGATTGCGGAGTTCGAGGGCTGGGTCGAGGAACTCTCGCCCGGTGGAGTCCCGGCCGACGATGTGACCTTCGTTGTGGTCCGGCGGCGCGAGGACTAGACCTCTCACGCCTCGCGTGCCGATCTGCTGCCACTGTGGGAGCCGGAAGTGGAGTAGAATCAGCGGTTACCGTGGCGAGTCCAGAATCCGCAGTCGCCGAGAACCTGATCGAGCCGGCCGTGGCCTCGGTCCCGGAGCCGGTTGGCGATTCGGAGCCCGAAACGGTCACCGAAGCGCCGCGGGCGACGATCGTGCCGGGCCTCCCCGAGCACTACATCAACCGGGAGCTGAGTTGGCTGCGCTTCAACAGCCGGGTTCTCGAGGAGGCTCACGATACGCGGCATCCGTTGCTCGAGCGGGTCAAGTTCCTGTCGATCTACGGCAGCAACCTGGACGAGTTCTTCATGGTCCGGGCTGCCGGCCTGCTGCGACAACTCGAACGGGGTGCGTTGAAGGCGCCGCCGGACGGAATGACGCCGTCCGAGCAGTTGGCCGGCATTCGCTCTCACCTTGAACGGGAGCGCCGGCTTGTCTACGGCTGCTGGCACGACGACCTGCTGCCGAAGCTGACGGAAGCGGGGATCGAGATCGTCTCGTACGACTCCCTCTCGGCCAAGAAGAAGCGGAAGCTGCGGTCGTACTTCAAGCGCGACATCTTCCCCGTCCTGACGCCGCTTGCATTCGACCCGGCCCATCCGTTCCCCCACGTCTCGAACCTGAGCCTGAATCTGGCGGTCGTCATCGACGACGGGAATCACGGTGAGCGCTTCGCCCGCGTCAAGGTGCCCCAGGTGCTGCCGCGGCTGGTGCGCGCGCCGGGCAGCGGCCGCGACGAACTCGGTCTCGACTCGGGGCGGGGCAAGTTCGTCTGGATCGAAGAGTTGATCGCGGCCAATCTCGACCTGCTGTTCCCCGGCTTCGAGGTGGCGGCCGCCTACACCTTCCGGGTCACGCGCGACGCCGATCTCGATATCGAAGAGGACGAGGCGAGCGATCTGCTGACCGCGATCGTCGAGGTCGTGGGCCAGCGGCACTTCGGTTCCGTCGTGCGTCTGGAGGTGCGCGAGGACATGCCGAAGCGGATCCGCACGCTTCTGTCGCGGAACATGGGACTGGCTCGGTTCCAGGTCGACACGCTTCCGTCGCCGCTCGGTCTCGCCGATCTGAGCGAGATCGCCTTCCTTGACCGTCCGGAGCTCCGCGACCGCGCAATCCGTCCGGTGCGCCATGCGGCGCTCAGGAGCGACGAATCCCTGTTCGAGGCGATTCACCGGCGCGATCACCTCCTGTACCACCCGTACGACAGCTTCTCGCCGGTCGTCCGGCTGCTCCAGGAGGCAGCCGCCGATCCGGATGTGATCGCGATCAAGCAGACCCTCTACCGCGTGGGGGCGAACTCGCCCGTCGTCGAGGCTCTGATGGAGGCGCGCGAGAAGGGCAAGCAGGTTTCGGTGCTGGTCGAACTCAAGGCGCGCTTCGACGAGGAGTACAACATCGGCTGGGCGAGGGCGCTGGAAGCCGCCGGCGTTCATGTGGTGTACGGCGTGATGGGGCTCAAGACCCACGCCAAGATGTGTCTGGTGGTACGGCGCGAGGCAGGAAAACTCCATTCGTACGTCCACGTCGCGACGGGGAACTACAACCCGGTGACGGCCCGCGTCTACACGGATATCGGTCTCCTGACCGACGACGCGGAGATTGCCTCGGACGTCGCCAAGCTGTTCAACGCGATCACCGGGTACGTTCGCGAAGAGCGCTACAGCCGGCTACTGGTTGCGCCGCACCAGATGCGCCGGGAGCTCATCCGGCGCATCGACCGGGAGATTGAAGGACATCGCCTGCGCGGAGACGGTCGTCTGATCTTCAAGATGAACTCTCTGGTCGACCGCGAGTGCATCGATGCGCTCTATCGGGCCTCCCAGGCCGGGGTCGAGGTGCTCCTGCAGGTGCGCGGCATCTGCTGTCTGCGTCCTGGCGTGCCGGGGCTGTCCGAGAACATCTCGGTGACATCGATCGTCGGGCGCTTCCTGGAGCACTCGCGGCTGTACTACTTCCGGAACGGCGGCGACGAGGAGCTGTTCACCGGCAGCGCCGACCTGATGCCACGCAACCTGAACGGCCGAGTCGAACTGCTGTGTCCGATTCTCGACCCGGACCTGCGCGGGGCGGCCCTCAGGGACATCCTGGCGCCGCACCTCGCCGACACGGCGAAGTGCCGGCGGCTCGAACCGGACGGCAGCTACAAGCGGGTCGAGCCGGCGACCGGCTCCAAGCCGTTCGACTCCCAGCTCGGGCTGCTCCAGGGCAGCCACGGCTGGCACCTGGAGTAGCGGCCGGCGTCGGCCGCTACGCTTCAGTCGACGTCGGCGAAGTCGGGCGCCCGCTTCTGCATGTTCGCCGTCACCGCTTCAACCTGATTCGGTGAACCGATCAGGCCGATCTGCATCCGCTCCTCGGTTTCGAGCCCTTCGCGGACGCTGAGTGTCCGGGCGGTGTCGAGCACCTGCTTGGCGGCGCGGATCGCGTGCGGCGAGTTGGCGGCAATCTCGCGCGCGAGGGCGAGTGCGTCGTCGAGCGGCTGTTCGGACAGCCGGGTGGCGAGGCCGAGTTCCGCGGCCTCGACGCCGCTGATCACGCGGCCGGTGAAGGTCAGTTCCTTGGCGATGTCGGAGCGCACCAGGTGTTGCAGCAACTGGGGACCGGCCATGTCGGGAATCAAACCCCAGACGATCTCGCGCATCGAGAGCCGGGCTTCCGGGTGGACGACGCGGAGATCGGCGCCCAGCGCGACCTGGAAGCCGCCGCCGTAGGCCACGCCATGCACCGCCGCGATGACGGGAACAGGCATCGCGTGCCAGCCCCAGGCCGCGAACTGGGCGCGGTTGGCGGGGTTGTCGTCGGTCCGCTGGACCAGTTCGCGCGCCGAGGACTGCCTGTCGCCGCTCTGCTGCATCGCGCGGAAACTGGCGAAGTCGAGGCCGGCGCAGAAGGCACGGCCGTTGCCGGAGAGCACGACCGCGCGCACGGATGAGTCTTCGGCCAGTTCGCGAGCGGTGCTGCCCAGGGCGTCGAACATCGCGCCGTCCAGCGCGTTCAGCTTGGCCGCGCGGTCGAGACGCACGTCGGCGACGCCGGCTTCGATATCGATGGTGAGGCGAGGGCGGGCGGCTACATTGGTCATGGAGTTCTCGCTAGAGCGTCAATGGGGGTGTGCTGTAGTCTTGCTCGCAAAGGAGGTGCCAATGATGTCAGGTCAAGAGGCGTTCTGCTTGAGGGGACGCTCGAGGGCGTTCATGTTGGGGGTTTGCCTCCTGTGGGGTCCCTAATCGGTTGTGAAGGCGACGATGATGGCATTGTTGCGTGTCATGTGCTTGGCGACGCCAACTCGCTAGGAACCAACTTCTGCCATGTAGGCAGTTCGCTGCCAGGAACGGTGCCGCCTGGTTGTACGGATTCCGGGGACATCGCTTGCTCCGGGGGAGGGTACGGGGCAGAGTGGGATGGGAGCGCGTTCGTCGCGTGGGCGGACTGTCCCAACAGTCCAGATGTTCGGTGCGAAGGGAGCGTCTCCGGCCAGGCGGGCGTTGATGCAAACGGTAAAAGGTACGTCGCCTTCATCGGTCCCTTCTACAGCTCGTTCAAGTGTCCGTGAGCCGTGCAACACGCTCCACGCCGCTCGGCACGGCTTGTCGCGATCGTTCTTCTGTTCGGGCCGCTAGCGGGTCAGGCTGAATCTGAACGCGGTCGGCTGATTCGCGGCTCTGTGGTGAGCAGGGTAGCAGGGTTTGCTGTGTCGGTGCAGGTTGTACCTGAGCGGCTTCAGTACGAGCGCATGTTGATGGTTGCTCTGGGAAACACTGAAGGCCGGCGGCCAAGTCGCGCAGCTTCCTTCGATGCGGACGGTCAGGCCTTCGGGCTGCGAGTATCTGAGGCTGACGCAGCGTGGGTATTGGCGGCGTCCTTGGACCACGGTTCCGTAGCCCTTCCGCTCCTAGGTCCCCTCTCGGACCTGCGGCTACCGCCGATCGTTCCGGAGCGGCGAGCTTCATGCCGGTTCCGAATGGTCGCACCGCCGGTAGCTTGGGTGAAGGGAGATGGCTCGGTGCGTGACTTGGACGGCGACGTGCCTCGCTGGCGTCCGTGGCGCCCCTGGTTGAGACTGGATCGGAGCATCGGCCGTGAACTCTGGCTGAACCGGTCGGCCAATGGAGGGACGCGCCACGGGCGCGTCAGGTCACAGTCGGTGCGCCTGGGTACCTGCCGTCCGACTTCGAGTGCAGGGCGGGTGGGCTGATCGACGTGCGCTTGGAGCCCCGCGAGGGGCCGCTTCTTGATTTGGAGCTGATTCTCGATGGGGAGGGTGACGATCACGATTCGACTGGTGGGCCTCTCGGTGCTGCGGTGCTGGTTCACGCCGACGCCTGGCCGGCCGGCGTTGCCGATGGAGGGGGCCGGATCTTCGTTCCGCGCGGCGCCTTTCGCGTGCTTGGTCCTTCGGGCGGAGAGTGGCGGATCGATGTGGAGAGCAGCGGAACCTGGAGGCTCCCGGTATCCGACCGGCGGGCAGTGGTCCGACTGCCGGCCGGAGTCGAGCGGCCGGCCTCGTCGGGGGCGGTGGCTATCCATTGGTCGCGGACGGGCGCTTTGCTGGCTCGAGACGAGCCTCCGATGACCGAGGTCGGTTCGCCGGGAGAGGAGCGAGCGGCATGGATTGTCCGGCCGCCTCCGGGCGCCGCCGAGACGACGGTGCTGGTTTCCGGCTTCGACGCGGCGGCGTTCGACTGGTCGCTCCCTCCTGACGAGATCGAGTTGAAGGCGTTCCGGTCGATCGAGGGTGTCGTGCTGGATGACCGGTCGGGTGTTCCCTTGCCGGGTGCGGAGGTCGCCCTGTATGGCGAGTACCCGAGAGGCCTCGGGCGCCTTGGAGTGACCGCTCCGAATGGTGTCTTCCGGATCGAGTCGAGCGCCGATCTCGCCGCGCGGCGCCTGGTCGTGCGTGCATCGGGCTACCGGCCGGCTCTTCTGGCGGAGAATGCGCTCGCGTCTGCTGTCGAATCGGGCCTTGTCGTTGTGCGCCTCAAGCTGGCGTCGGCGTTAGTCGGCCGGATCACTTCACAGGCAGGCAGAGGACTTACAGGTTCAGCCGCTTTGGTTGGTCGGCAGGGTGTCTTCGCGCCGCCGTCGGCGGGTTCGGTGGATAGGTTCCTGCCATCGAACCCCGGTATCTACGCTGTGTCGGGAACGGACGAAGACGGCCTGTTCCGGTTCGCCGAAGTTCTTACCGGCGTGCAATCGGTCGCCGTCGGGGTACCGGGCCATGCGACCCGTGTCGTTCCACTGCGTTCGAGTGCAGGAGATGTTGGAGCGCCGGGCGAGTGGACAGGCTGGTTCGACTTGGGGGAGATCGTCCTTGTTCCGGAATTGGCTGTGGAGGGCGTTGTTAGGGATGGCGGCGGTCTTGCCGTTGCGGGGGCCTCAGTGGCGTTCGGGCGCAGTCCGGATGTCGTCGGTGCGTTCGGATTAGAAGGGCTAGCCCTGCCGACCGGCGAGGTGCGGACCGACACGGAGGGTCGCTTCAGGGTCGGCGGGCTCGGCGAGGGCGATCTGATAGATGTCGTCGTGGAGCATCCAGGCCATGCGACGGTGGAGTTGCCGCGGGTCGCCGTCGACCGGGCCGCGGACCCCGTTTGGCTCGAGATCGAGATGAAACGGGCCGTGGAGCTTGTCGGGCGTGTGGTCGACGAAGCCACGGGCGAAGGCCTTGAGGATGTGCGCGTGCAACTACTGGACGCTGCGGAGCGGAGACAGTTGGCGGTCGAACAGACCGGGTTGAACGGGCGCTTCGCTCTTGGCGGTCTCGCCAGCTTCGATGGCGTATTGAGAGTAAAGGCGTTCGGCTACGAGGCGTTGCGGCATGAAATCAGGGCTGATGACGGGCTGCATCCGGCGGCTGGCGAGGGCCTCGTTCTGAGCTTGCGCGCGGGGAGCGCCACTGCCCGGGGCATCGTTACTGTCAGCGGCGTCCCCGTTGTCGGCGCCGAACTGCAGATGGATACCAAGGATCGCAGCACGACCGATGGCGCAGGTCGTTTCGAGCTCGCCGGCCTGCCCGTGGGCAACGTGATCGTGTCCTGCCGGCTCCCAGGTGAGTTGGACGCCGAACCGGTGAGGTGGCGGCGCAAGATTGAACCAGGCGTCAACGAGTTCGTGTTCGACTTGACTCCGGTCGAGATCGTGGGACGTGCAGAGGATTCAGCCGGGACCGGGATTTCTCAGGCCAGGATCATCGCCCGACGGCCGCTCGCACCGGCGGCCGAGACGCAAAGCGGGAACGATGGATCGTTCGGCCTTGTCGTGATTCCGGGTCGCTACCGCGTCAGTGCTGATGCGCAGGGGTACGGCGGTGCAGTCCGCGAGATCGAGGTCAGCGCCGCCGAGCCGCCGCCGATTGTGCTCCGTCTCGAAGATGCGCGGGAACTGCGCGTGCGGGTCTTGGGCCTTGGGCCCGAGGAAGCCGAATCCGCGCATGTCATCATGGAGAGCGTGCCGCTCTCACCAGGTGGAGGCGCCGGGCTCTCGAGGTCAGCGGACGAAGCAGGTACCCCGCTCTTCGTACGCGCGAATCCGCCCGAGGGTACCGTGGTGGTCGTGGCGCGGGCGGGACCAGCAGGTCGAGCTGAGCGCCGCACCGTGGAGGTGTTGCCGCGCGGTGTGACCCAGGTGGAGATTATGTTCGACGACGCGGAAACGAACGGACGTCTGTCCGGTTTGGTCACCGTTGACGGTAGTCCCTTAGCCGGTGCACCGGTGTTCGTGATCGACGAGCGCTCCGGCGATGCCTGGGCGGTGCGAACCGACCATCGCGGAACGTACGTCATCGACGGTTTGCGCCGGGGTCGCGTGCAGATCGCGGCGGTCGGCGAACGCCGTTCCGTGAACGTGGACGGCGAGAGTCTGGCGGACTTCCGGGCGCGAAGCGCCGTGCTGGCGGGGCGCCTCGTCGGGGCGGATACCGGGGCGGCGGCGGGGGGGATCGAGATTGTCGCCATGCCAGCCCACGCGCCTATCGAGGTCGCGGAACGCCTGGGCCAGACGGCGGTTTCACGGAGCGCCGAGGACGGCAGCTTTGAGATCAGAGGACTGTTCCAGGCTTCGTACCGGGTGGTCGCGCGGCGTCGCGGCCGGGTCGTGGGCTCGGCGGAGGTCGATCTGGCGACTTGGGCGGGCGAGACTCTGATCTCGGTACGGGAGGCCGCAGTGCCGGAGTAGAGGCGCGTTCATGGGCGCCAGGGCAGGTCCGCGGCGCAAGCCGCTACCCCAGCTACGCCTCGGCCCAGCCGCGGGATCTCTCGACGGCGCGCCGCCAGCCGGCGGCGAGGCGCTCCTGCTCGGGCGACGAGGATTGCGGCTCGAACTCGCGGTCGAGCGCCCAGTTCCTCGTCACGTCGTCCTCGTCGGCCCAGACGCCGGTCGCGAGCCCGGCGAGGTAGGCGGCGCCCAGCGCCGTCGTTTCGGCGACCACCGGCCGCTGGACCCGCGTTCCCAGCAGGTCGGCCTGGAACTGCATCAGGTCGTCGTTGACCGCCGCTCCTCCGTCGACTCGAAGGCCGCTCATGGCGGCCCCGGCGTCGGCCTCCATGGCGCGGACGACGTCGAGACTCTGGTAGGCCATCGATTCGACCGTGGCCCTGGCCACGTGCCCGGCGGTGGTCGAGCGCTCCAGGCCGATCAGGAGGCCCCGCGCGTAGGGGTCCCAGTAGGGCGCGCCGAGGCCGACGAAGGCGGGCACAAGGTAGACGCCGCCGCTGTCCGTCTCGCTCGCCGCGAGTTCCTCGACCTGCTCGGATCTCTCGATCAGGCCCAGGCCGTCGCGCAGCCACTGAACCGCGGCGCCGCCGACGAAGACCGAGCCCTCCAGGCAGTAGGTGGGCTGTCCGTCGAGTACCCAGCCGACGGTTGAGAGGAGGCCGTTCTCCGATGCCACCGCTCGATTGTCCGTGTTCATCAGGATGAAGCACCCGGTTCCGTACGTGTTCTTGACCATGCCCCGTTCGAAGCAGCCCTGCCCGAAGGTCGCCGCCTGCTGGTCTCCGGCAATGCCGGCGACCCGGATCGGCCGACCGAACAGACCCGCCTCGGTCTGGCCGAAGTCGCCGCTCGAATCGCGGACCTCGGGCAGCATGGCGCGCGGCACCCGCAGGATCCCGAGCAGCTCGTCGTCCCAGTCCAGCCCGTGGATGTCGAACAGCAGGGTGCGCGAAGCGTTGCTCGCGTCGGTGGCGTGAACCTGGCCGCCGGTCAGCCGCCAGAGCAGGAAGCTGTCGATCGTTCCGGCGAGGATCTCGCCCCGCGCCGCCCGCGCGTGGAGGTCGTGCTTCTCCAGGAGATGGGCGATCTTCGTGCCGGAGAAGTAGGGATCGAGCACGAGTCCGGTTCTCTTGCGGAACAGGTTCTCGTGCCCCTGTTCTTTCAGTTCTTCGCACAACGGCGCCGTGATGCGGCTCTGCCAGACGATCGCGTTGTCGACGGGCTTGCCGCTGTCGCGCTCCCAGAGCACGACCGTCTCGCGTTGGTTGGCGATGCCGATGGCGGCGATGTCCGACGTGTCCGCGCCGGCTCTTCGGATGGCGGTGCGCGCCGTTTCGACCTGGGTCCTCCAGATGGCCTCGGGGTCGTGTTCGACGTGACCGGGCGAGGGGTAGAGCTGCGGGAACTCCTGCTGCGCGGAGGCGGCGGCGGTTCCGTGGCGCTCGAACAGGATGGAGCGGCTGGACGTGGTGCCCTGGTCGAGGGCGAGAACGTAGGTCATGTGTGCCGTCGCCTACCAGCCGAGACCCTGGAAGGCCAGCGCGCCGAGGACGCCTCCGACCAGGGGTCCCAGTACCGGCACCCACGCGTAGCCCCAGTCCGAACCGCCCTTGCCGGGGATCGGCAGCACCGCGTGAGCGATGCGCGGTCCGAGGTCGCGGGCCGGATTGATCGCGTAGCCCGTCGGACCGCCCAGGCTGAGGCCGATCGCCCAGACCAGGAAGCCGACCAGCAGCGGGTTGAGGCCGGTGGCGAACACGGCGGAGAGGTCGATTTCGCCGCCGGAGAGTTCCGAGGCGTTGGCCGCGATCGCCAGCACGCCGAAGACCAGCACCGCGGTGCCGACGATCTCGGTGACGAGGTTCGCGCCCCGGCGTCCGGGAATCTCCGGCGCGGTGCAGAACACGCCCAGCTTGGCGCTCTGGTCGGAGGTGGCGCTCCAGTGCGGGCGGTAGGTGAGCCAGACGACGACCGCTCCGGCGAAGGCGCCGAGGAGCTGAGCCCCGATGTAGGTTGGCAGCAGGGCGGGGTCGAGCTCGCCGATGGCCGCCAGGCCGACGCTGACCGCGGGGTTGATGTGGGCGCCGCTGATTCTGCCGACGGAGTACACGGCGAGCGCGACGGCCAGGCCCCAGCCGGTCGCAATGACGATCCAGCCGCTGTCGTTGCCCTTGGTGCGGGCCAGGACCACGTTGGCAACCACGCCGTCGCCCAGGATGATCAGAAGCGCGGTGCCGACGAGTTCGGCAACGAAGATGTCCATGCGGCCCTCCTCCTTCGAGAGCCCTGGAGAATACACTTCGCGCCCGTGCGCCGCCCCGCAACCGGAACCACGAGGGAGAAGTAGATGGCCGACTGGAAGAACCCCTTTTCGCGCGAGACGTTCGCCTTTCTCCGCGACCTTGCGGAGAACAACGACCGCGACTGGTTCAGGGCGAACAGCGAGCGCTACGAGGACGTCGTGCGGGAGCCGGCGCTCCAGTTCATCAGCGACTTCGGCGCCAGGCTGGACACGGTCTCCACGCACTTCTTGGCGGTCCCGAAGAAGGTCGGCGGTTCGCTCTTCCGCATCCACCGCGACGTCCGGTTCTCGCGCGACAAGCGCCCCTACAAGACCCACGTGGGCATCCACTTCCGCCACAAGCAGCACAAGGACGCCCACGCGCCCGGCTTCTACCTCCACATCGAGCCAGGCAGCGTGTTCATGGGCGGCGGCATGTGGCGGCCCCATCCCGAGGCCCTGCGTGCGATCCGACAGCAGATCGTGGCGGACGGCGCGGGCTGGCGGGAAGTGACCGTCGACCCCGGTCTCGGCGGCTCGCTGGAACTCGGCGGCGAGAGCCTGAAGCGGGCGCCCCGGGGGTTCGACGCTGCTCACCCGCGCATCGACGACATCAAGCGCAAGTCCTTCATGGCGGTGGCTCGCCTGAACCAGACGCGGCTCCTGAGCCGCGGCTTCCTCGACGAGTTCACCGGGCTTTGCGGGGAGGTCTCGCCCCTGATGCGCTTCGTCTGCCGGGCGACCGGCGTTCCGTTCTGAAGCCGGGTTCTGCGCGCTGCCGCCGGGCGCTGCGCTAGCGGGTCGGCGCCCGGCGGCCGTCAACCGCGGCCGACAGGTTCTCGAAGGTCACGCCAAGCCGTTCGGCGGTGAGTGCCGCGAGGGATGTGCGCGCGACGCCATCCTTGAACTGATAGGTGCTCCGGCGTTCGTCGTCGAGTTGCACCTGGAGAAACTCGAGGCCGAGCCTCGTGTGGTTCTGCTGCAGGGCGCGGGCGTGGTCGAGGAAGTGGGTGGTCACGTAGGCCACGGGCTGCACCCGCCTGAGGAGCTGCAGCACGAGCGTGAAGACCTCGATTCCCTCGGACGGGTTGGTGCCGGAGCACAGCTCGTCCAGGACCACCATCGAGCCGTGTTCCATCTCTTCGAACAGGGTGCGGATGCGCACGAGTTCGCGCCCCAGGCGGCCCTCGACCTGATCCGCGCTCTCGCGCTCGATCAGGGAAACGAACAGCCCCCGCTGGACGCGTAGCCGGGCGCGGCTGCAGGGTGCGTAGAGGCCGGATTGGCCCAGCAGTTGAGCCAGTGCGATGGCCTGGATCAAACGCGTCTTGCCTCCCGAGTTCGGCCCCGTGACGACCGTGATCGGCACGTTCCCCGTGGTCCTGACGGTGCAGGGTACGGGCGCCTCCTCCTGTCCGAGCAACAGCGGGTTGAACAGGTGTTCGCACTCGATCGCGGGACCGGGATCGTCGACCGGCCGGAACTCGGGAATGCACATCGAGAGGCCGCGCTCGCCGCACCGGTCCCGAAAAGCCCGGGCCGCGAGATAGAGCTCCAGTTGACCGAGCATCTGGATCAGCGGAATCAGGGCGGGCGACAGGGAGACGTAGACGCGTTCCACGACCCGGTTCAGGAGTTCGCGGTTGCTCATCGAGTAACCGCCCATGCCGAGCCGCAGGCGGCTCCAGAGGCGCTTGACGGGGCGGGCCCAGAACGGGTTGTCGCGGCATTCCTCGAGTGAGCGCACGTCGAGGCCGCGGATGCGCCCGTCGGCGCCCAGGGTGATAACCAGGTTCAGTTCGGCGAGCCGGCTCTCGTAGTCGAGGAGGGCGACCAGGGTCGCGTACTCGTCGGTCTCGCGGATCGCTACGGCACCCTCGTGGAGACGCCGCAGCCCTGAGCGGGACGACTCGAAGAGGTCATGCATCAGGTCGATGACCAGCCGGCTCTGCTTCAGGATGTCGAGGTTGTGAGCCGCCGAGTCGAGGACGCGGTGGTAACGGGGCGTTCGGTGGAGCGAGAGGAGACCGAACAGCTCACGGTAGAGACGCCGTGCCGCGGCGAGGAGCCTCTCGTCCTCGTCCAGCTCGCGCAGAATCTCCTGGCGGAACAGGGTCGTCTCCAGATCGGTGGGCGTGGCGGTCAGCACGCGCCGCAGGAAGCGCTCGTTGATCGGGTAGTGAACTCCGTCGATCCGAAGCTCGAAGCTCTCCTCGATCAGGCGGTCGACGAACAGGTCCTCTTCGAAGAACTCCGGCCGCCAAGTGCTGTCGGGCGTCTCGGCATCCGCCATCGCGTCGTGGAACTCGGTGCCGATCTCGCGACCGAGAATGGCGAGCCCCAGCAGGTCGGACAGAGCCTTCCGGTCGATGCCGAGGAAGGACTCCCGGTTGAGCAGGTCCGGGATGGGGAGCATGGGCTTAGCGGCGCAGCGGCGAACGCCGGCGGCGTTCCTGGAGGGACTGCATCTCGCGGTAGGGGGCCACGCCGTCCGCCTCGCAGCGGGGCAGGGCGTGTCCGAGGGCGGTCTCGATCTGGCGGATCAGCGACTTGTCGAGCCAGGTGCCGATCGACGACACGACGCCTTCCGCGGCGCCGCGGGCGGTGCGCCCGGCCCGGTGGATGTAGTCCTCGGGCGTGTCGGGGAGGTCGTAGTTCAGGATGTGCTCGATGCCGACGACGTCGATGCCGCGAGCGGCGATGTTCGTCGCGACGAGGATGCGGTGGCGGCCGGCGCGGAAGCTCTCCAGAGCGGCGACGCGGTGCCGCTGCGAGCGGTCGGAGTGGATGCGCGCGACGCTGTGCTCTCCGCGCTCCAGGACCCTGCAAAGCCACTCGGCGTCGGACCGGCGCTTGGTGAACACCAGGGTCGATCCGGGCACCCTGTCGAGCAGGGCCAGGGCGCAGCGCTTCTTGTCCTTCTCGTCCACGAGGTAGAGGCGGTGCTCGATCCCCGACGCGGCCCCCTTGGGCGAAAGGTCGATGCGCAGCGGATCCTTCATGTACCGCTGCGCCAGGCGTTCGATCGGCGGCGGCATGGTGGCGGAGAAGAGCATGGTGTGCCGCTGCCGCGGCAGTTGGCTCACGATGCGCTGGATCTGGGGCATGAATCCCAGGTCGAGCATGTGGTCGGCCTCGTCGAGAACCAGCTCCTCGACTCCACCCAGGTTCACCGTGCCCCGTTCGGAGTGATCCAGTAGCCGTCCGGGCGTGACCACGAGCACATCGGGATTGCCGCGCAACTGATCGAACTGCGGACCGATCTTCACGCCGCCGATCAGGCAGGCGGAGTTCACGCGCAGCCGGCTTTTGCGGAACAGGTCCAGGAAGGCCTTCGTCTGCAGGGCGATCTCCCGGGTCGGAGAGACGATCAGCCCGCGCACGCCGCTGCCGCGCCGGAGGCGCTGCACGATCGGCAGCACGAAGGCGGCCGTCTTGCCGGAGCCGGTCTCGGCCAGGCCGATCAGGTCCTTGCCGGCGACCGCGTCCGGAATCACGGCAGCTTGGATCGGCGTCGGGTGTTCGAAGCCGATCCGGGCCACGACTTCCAGAACCGGCCCTTCAAGGCCCAGGCCCAAAAAATCGCTATCCGTGGTCTCCACAGGATGTTGGGGAATCGCGGCGAGGGCGTCCCGCACGTTGGGATCTTCCTCCCGAGAGCTTCCATGGTCCGACACGGCGGCCGTCATCATATTCCGCGCCGCAGACCGAGCCGCCGGAGGAAACCGCGACGCTCCGGCCTGAGCTCGCCTTCGGCGCTTCGTGAAGCGCGCCCGCCGCGGTCGGCCGCCTCGGCCCAGAACTGCAGGTTGCGGCCCCGGTGTTCGGCGACTGAGATCGTGACCTCGAACTCCACTACGGCCGTCTCGGCGCCCGCCGCGCCCGCAGGAACCTGCAATGGCGCCGGCGTCGCCGGCTGCAAGGTCTCCTCGACGACCTCCCCGGCGCCGTCGTTGTCGAACCAGCGCCAGAAGAACCGCACCGAGAGGACGTCGTAGTCATCCGTGGCGCGCAACCGCAGGACGACGTCCTCGTCCCGGTCGTACACGCCGGGCGCCTTTTCCGGGTCCTCCGGAATCAGAATCTCCACCTCCGGCCCGTTCCGGTCGAGATCCTCCAACAGCATCGTGAAGGTCGATTGCAACTGCGCGAAACGACCGCGGTTCTCCGGTGTGCGCTCCATCCCGGCAAGGAGTCGCAGTGCCTCGTGCGGCCTCTTCCAGCCCAAGACCTCGATCTCGCGGACCGTGGCGTCCAGATCGTCACGGCGCTTGAAGACCGCTTCGATGGCGGTCAGCTTGGCCTCGACCCGGGGACTCTCTCCCGCCTGGTCGCCGCGCATGGTCTTGAGTTCCAGCAGCAGGGTTCTCGCTTCCTCGAGGCGATTCGCCGCGATCAATCGGCCGGCCGTCTCGTCGATGGCGGCGGCGGCCCGCCGTTCGAAGTCGAGGCCATCGGCGAACCTCGGATGGCGACGACGGAAGTCCTGGGCCAGCCGGAGCGCCGCCAGACGATCGCTGTCGAGACGGGCTTCGATCGCGTCGACCTCGGCTGTCAGCCGGCGCGCGTCGTCGACGCGGCGGGCTGCTTGCGGATCTCGCCGCAGGGAGATCATTTGTTGCCGCGCCAGAGAGCCCAGTGTCCGGCGGAGACGGTTCAGGTCGGCGTCTTCGAAGCCCACCTCCAGTTCCATGGCGGCGGCAAGCACCGGATCGTCGGCGAGCCGGCCGAGCATCGCCGTCATCGTCTCCCGGTGTTCGGGAGGCAGCGCTTCGGCGTCAGGGCCGCGACTGAAGTCCAGCATCAGGCGCTGAGCTTCTTGCAACCGGCCCATCGCCATCAGATCCAGGGCTTCGCTGAGCTGTGCCGGCAGCGGCGCGACGGGAGTCGGTTCGGGCCTCGGCGGCAGAGGTGGCGGGGTGACCGCGGTGCGGTCGTCGAGCGGGGTGGGGGCTCCGTCCGGTGTTGTCAACCGGAGCAGGAGCAGCGCCGCCGCGACGCCGATGGCGGCCGCTGCCAGCATCTGTCGCAGCCGTGGCCGGGCAGCCGGATCGGGTTCTGGTACCGGCATCGCGTCATCCTAGCGCCGGCAGAACCTGTCGTAGTCGCGCGGTTCCAGCGTTGATACTCTCCATGGCGGCCGTTGTGGACTCGCTACCGGTAGACCCGTTTCGGAGGCGCCATCAATGAAGAAGAGACTCCTGTTCCCCCTGCTGCTCGTGCCGGCGCTCTTCCTTGCCGGCCCCGTGCTGGCCCAGGATCCCGGGCAGGTCAACGTGGGCGGTGACCTGCGCGGCGGCGACGTCACTGGCGCTGTCGGCGGCCGCGACAACACTCGGGTCTTCGGGACCATACTGGACTCGAGCGGCAAACCGCTTTCCGATGTGGACATCTGGCTTCAGAACGACAACTCGCCCGCGGCCAGGGTACGGGCCAAGGGGCGCAAGACGGGCACGTACCTGCTGCGAAACATGGGGCGTTTGTACAGCCGGGAAGACTACGAGCACATCGTGCTGCGGATCACCTTCGAGCGCGACGGCTACCGCTCGGTGGTGGCGCGCGTTGCGGTCCAGCGCGGCGGTTCCCAGCAGGTCTATCCCATCCTGTTCCGGGAAGGCGAGTCGATGGAGCCTGAGGGCGTTCGCACGGTCCTCGTCGGCCGGGTCGAAGACAAGCGAGGCAAGGTGGTCAAGGGCGGCGGCGAGGTCACGGTCACGTCGGGCGACGGCGAGTTCACGGCCACCGGCCCGATCGAGAAGAACGGTGAGTTCGCGGTCGTGCTCTGGGATGCCCCGGAACGCGTCAACGCCTCCTTCAAGATGTCCAAGGGCGGCGAGCGCGATGAGATCATCGAACTCAAGGCGTCGCCGGTGCCCGACATCGCGGTCGCGCAGTACTTCAATCCGGTGACGTAGCGGAGCGCCCGCGGGAAGGGGCTCCGTGTCGCCTTGCCGCCGGGCCGCCTACCAGCGGGGCCGCCGCTCCTCGCGGGGTCTGGCCTCGTTGACGCGAAGCGTCCGCCCGCCGAACTGCTGTTGATCCAGAGCGGAGATGGCTTCCGGTCCGCCGGTCGCCATCTCGACGAAACCGAACCCCCGGGGACGTCCGGTTTCCCGGTCGTTGATCAGCGAGACCTCGGAGACATCGCCGTAGGATTGGAAGAGGTTGCGCACGGCCTCTTCCGTCGTGTCGAAGGGCAGGTTGCCCACGTAGATTCTCACTGCCATCTGCTGCTCCTGTGCTCGGCGTCGGGGTTCCACATCAATCAACGCTCGAGAACGACAGGCGCATCCTGGTTCGCCGCGTGAGCTCTGCACCCACTGCCTTGGGTGCGGCAGGCTAGCACAACGGGCGGCTAGCCGCCGCTTCGAGAGCTGTCCAATGAGAAGTGAT
>JAAXHG010000096.1 GCA_012270995.1 Vicinamibacteraceae bacterium
GTCGTCTTCGTGCTCATCGTCGATGCACTGAGATAGTGTGAACAGGCCCTAGACAGGTCTCTACTTGCTTCGAGAGCGGTTGCTGTCCCGCGTGTCCTGGCCCGGTGCATTTCCTAGCCAGAATACGGCTCCGTAGGCGAGAAAACCGGCCATCAGATAGCGGGCTTCGGCCACTTTCGCGCAAAGGCGGCCAGATCCGGACAAGCGTGGAGGCTTCCCCGAAGAGCGGGTGTGTCGGAGAGGGCGAGAGCCCGGACGTGTTGGTAGGCTCCCCGACCCGGATGGCGGAGCCGCCGGCTTGCGATGACGAGGAGAGGGCATGGTGAAGACGATCCACGAGCGCGGACGCGCGCGCTGCGGGTTGGCTTCGATGTCAGCAAGGTGTTCGGGCCCCGCGACGGCATTGCCAGCTACACGGCAGGTCTCCTCGAAGCACTGGCCGCACGGTCCGACGGCAGCCGAGGAGGGTTCTCGTTGCACCTCTACGCCGCGGGCGTCGAAGTGGAGCCCTCAGCGTGGAAGCGGGCGTTGGGCAGCTTGCCGGCGAGTGCGATTCAGCATCCGGGCCGTCACCCTGGCCAGGATGATCTCGACCTGTTCCACACAACCTCGTTTACGGATCCGAGCTTCTTTGGCGGTCCGGTGCTCTTCACCGTCCACGACCTGACCTTCCTCACTCACCCTCAGCACCATCGGCCGATCAATCGGGGTCACTGCATGCGGGCGACGCTGCAAGCCCTCTTGAAGGACGCGACGTTGCTTGTCGATTCGCAGGCGACGGCAGATGAGGTGGAGCGTTGGTTCGTGGTTTCGCCGGAGCGAATGCGCGTCGTTTATCCGGCAGCGTCATCCGTATTCACCCCGCTTGCGGGGGAGAGTCTTGCTGCGGCCAGACGGCGAATCCGCGACAGTTTCGGTCTCGACGGTCGGTTCGTTCTGTCGGTGGGCACGCTAGAACCGCGCAAGAACGTGGCACGATTGGTCGAGGCATACGGTGCGCTGGATCCGGCACTTCGGGCCGCCGTTCCACTTGTGCTTGTCGGCGATGACGGCTGGAAGCGGGCTGCGGTACTCGGGGGTGCGTGGCCGGACTTCGTGAGACGACTGGGCGTTGTCGAGGAAGAAGATCTGGTGGCTCTTTACAACGCCGCGTCGGTGGTGGCCTATCCGTCCCTCGTGGAGGGCTTCGGTCTGCCCATAGTGGAAGCGATGGCCTGCGGTACGCCGGTGCTGACGTCGAACACGTCGTCTCTGGCCGAAGTGAGCGGGGACGCTGCTCTGTGCGTCGACCCGTTTGACGTGGGTGCGATTCGCGATGGTCTGGCGGCGCTACTCAGTGACCCTTCGCTTTCTCGCCGATACCGAGACGCCGGCTTGGTGCGCTCCGCGGAGTTCTCGTGGCGGCGGGCCGCCGACCAGGTAGCCGAGATCTACGGCGAGGTTGCTGTCAGCGCGGCCGGACTGCTGTGAGGTACGCTCCCGGTGCCATGCGGCAGGCGACCCGGCTTCTGGAGCTGCTGCGGCCTCTGGTCGTCCTGCTGGGCCACTTCACGCGTTCAAGTGCCGCTTGGCCGATGCGCAGACTCTTGCGTCGTCTACTCGGTAGGGATCGCTACGAGCGCCTCCGCGTTGGCCTCTGGGTCAGGACGAAGGAGGTCGCGAAAGTGGACCCGCTTCACGGGGACATCCTGCCGCTGATCGAGCAACTCGACCGGCAGGGGCTCCTGAGAAACGGCGCAGCGACGAAACTGCGGTCCGTGGCGCGGCGGATACGTGCAGGAGATAGCCGAGGGTCTGCTTGGCAGAGCGAAGTGAAGCCCGGTTGCGGTGATTCGAGCCGAGGACGGCCGCTGGACCGAGGCGCGGTCGATCGGGTCAGGGGCTAGGCAGCGGTGCGCGTCGGTCTCGACGTCAGCAAGCTCTTCGGGCCCCGGGACGGCGTGGCCAGATACACCGCCAGTTTGGTAGAGGCGATTGCCGAACTTGCGGACGAGCGCGGCGGAACGCCTTCGCTCTATCTCTATCCGCTGAACGCGGACGTGGACGCAAGCTCTTGGAACGAGCTTCTGGCCAGACTTCCGGGAGGTGTTCGCGGTGGTCCGCGCCGCTGGCCAAGGCGCAGCGACGTCGACCTGTTCCATGTTCCGTCGTTCACCGACCCCGGTAGCTTCGATGGCCCCGTGGTGTTCACGATCCATGACCTGACGTTCCTCAGCCATCCTCACTTCCACGTGGCGAAGAACCTCAATCACTGCCTTCTGGGGACGCTCAGGGCGCTGGCGAACGGCGCGACAATCCTGGCGGTGTCGCACGCGACCGCAAAGGAGGTGCAACGCTGGTTCGTGTTGCCACGGGGAAGGCTGCACGTCGTGTACGAGGCGGCTTCGACCGGCTTTGTTGCCCTCCGAGGAGGCGACTTCGATGAGGCCAGGCGGCGGGTGGCGGAGCGTTTCGGCCTCTACGGAACATTCGTGCTGACTGTCGGCTCGTTCGAGCCGCGCAAGAACCTCTCACGCCTGATCAACGCCTACGGCGGGCTCGACCCGGAACTGAGGAGTGGCGCCCCGCTGGTGCTCGTAGGTGGTGGCGGCTGGAAGCGAGACGAGGTATTCGCGGGCGCATGGCCGGACTTCGTGCGGGATCTGGGGGCGGTCGAGGAAGAGGACCTCGTTGCTCTGTACAACGTCGCAACGGTCGTGGCCTATGTGTCTCTGGTCGAGGGTTTCGGCCTGCCTGTAGTGGAGGCGATGGCGTGCGGAACGCCGGTGCTGACTTCCAACACGTCTTCCCTTGCCGAGGTCGGTGCGAGCGCTGCATTGTGTGTCGACCCGCACGATGTGGAGGCGATTCGCGGCGGTCTGGCGGCCCTGCTCGCCGACCGCTCGTTGCGTCGCCGGTATCGGCAGGCGGGCCTCGCGCGCGCGGCCGAGTTCTCGTGGCGTAGTACGGCGGAACAGGCGGTCGACATCTACGGCGAAGCGGTCGCGACTATGTCGACTGGCACCCGGCAATGAAGGCAGACAGTCGCTCGCTCGTCGCGTGCACGATCGTGGCGAAGAACTATCTCGCCTACGCGCGCGTGCTAGCGCGGTGCTTCCTGGCCCACCATCCAGGCAGCCGCTTCGTCGTGTTACTCGTCGACCGCGTGGACGGATGCTTCGATCCCGATCAGGAACTGTTCGAAGTCCTCGAGATCGAGGAGTTGAACAACGTGCCAGAACTGCGGCAGTTCCTATTCAAGTACCGGCTCGTGGAGCTGGCGACCGCTGTCAAACCCTATCTGCTTGAACGGCTCTTGGATGCCGGCGCCGAACGGGTCATCTACCTCGACCCTGATATCTGGGTGATGTGCCCTTTGGCCCCCGTGTTGGAGGGCCTTGACCGAGGCGTTGTTGTTCTCACGCCCCACATCGATCGTCCCCTGGATGACGGAGCCACCCCCGGCGAACTGACCTTGCTGCGCGCCGGTGTGTACAATTTGGGGTTCGTCGGCCTGCGCGCGTCGGCCGAAGCCCGCCGGTTGCTCGCCTGGTGGCAGGAGCGACTGTTCGACCGCTGCGTCGACCGGGTCGATCTGGGCCTGTTCGTGGACCAGAAGTGGATGGACCTGGCGCCGCTGCTGTTCGACGGCGTGGGCGTTCTGAAACAGCCCGGGCTGAACGTCGCCTACTGGAACCTGGCGCACAGGGTGGTCACACGGTCCCTCGACGGGAGCTCTGAGGACGAGGAGCCGGAGGCGGGTACGGGCTATCTGGCGAACGGTGAGCCGCTCTATTTCTTCCACTTCAGCGGCCTCGATCCCGAGCGTTTGGACGGCGTCTCGAAGTACCAGGACCGGTTCCGACTCGCCGATCTCGATGCGCGCGGCGAGGCCGGCGAACTCATCCGCCGATACGCCGCGCAGGTGCTGGGCGAGGGCCACCGCAACTGTCGCGCTTGGCCATATGCGTTCGACCGCTTCGACAACGGCGTTCGGATTCCGGAACTCGCTCGTTCGCTGTTCCTGTCGCTCGATGCGTATCGCCGGAAACGGTTTGAAGACCCCTTCCGGAGCAAGGGAACCGACGATCGCTCCTTCTTCGACTGGATGAACGGGCCCCGCAAGTCGCCGCCGTACTTGTCGCGGCTTCAGCGCCATCTGTGGCGTTCTCGCCGCGACTTGCGGGTGGCTTTCCCCGACGCCCAGGAGGCGGGCTCCGGCCTTTCACGATTCAGTGTCTGGATGGAGAGCACAGGCCGGTTCGACCATGACATCGATCCGCTTTTCCTCGCCTCGTTGCGGAGCGATGCGGAAACGGGGACCCGGGAAGTGCGCGGGCGGTTGGCGCGCCTGTATCACTCAAGCGCTGGAGTTGCGCTCAGGACCGGACTCCGCAGACTGATCGGGGCGAAACTCTACGGCGGGCTTCGGCGCGTCCTCCTCGGCGATTCTTCGGGGGCTCCGATCTCAGTGTCGGTCGAGCCGGCTGCAGTCCTGCCGGTCGCTGTTCGGGCTGTTCGCGTACAGGACGAACTCGGGGTCAACGTGATCGGCTACCTGCAGGCGGAGACCGGCATGGGGGAGGCAGCGCGTAGCCTGGTGCGGGCGCTCTCGACCGCCGGCGTGCCGCACACCCTGCATAGCCTCGAACTCGGTGTTCTTAGCCGCAAGGACGACTTGAGCTTTCCGGTCAGCCGGAGCGATTTCCGCCACGATGTGAACCTGATGGTGGTGAATGCCGATCAGGTCGAGTTCGTGGCAGAGGATCTCGGTCCCGAGCTGTTCGCGCACCGGCGCACGGTGGGGTACTGGCTCTGGGAGTTGGAGTTCTTCCCGGATCGCTATCACGATGCGTTCCGCCGTTTCTGCGAGGTCTGGACGCCGAGCCGGTTCTGCGTGGATTCGTTCTCCTCCGTGGCGCCGGTCCCGGTGCGGCGGGTGCCGATCCCGGTTGTTCTGCCGCGCGAAGCTGACGGTCCCGATCAGGCGCCCGTGGCGGATGTCCGTGCTCGGCTCGGTCTGCCGGCTGACCGGTTCGTGTTCCTGTTCACTTTCAGCCACCTGAGCTATGCGGCGCGCAAGAACCCCGCCGCGGCGGTTGAAGCGTTCCGCCGCGCCTTTCCTGATCCGGACGAGTTCGGAGCGGCCGGCGGGCCACTCCTGGTGCTGAAGAGCAGTTCGCCGGAGTTCGAGCCGGAAGCCTCGGCCATGGTGAACGAGATGCTCGAGGAGAGCCGTGTGGTGGTCCTGGACCACTACATGAGCCGGGCCGAGACTGATGCCTTGACCGCGTCGGCTGACTGTTACGTGTCGATTCATCGCTCCGAGGGCTTTGGCCTTACGGTGGCCGAGGCGATGGCTTGCGGTACTCCCGTGATCGCGACGGGCTACGGCGGGCTGACTGATTTTCTTGACGCCGGATGCGGCTTCCCGGTCCGGTACGACAGCGTCGAGCTCGAGCGTGACGAAGGCCCGTACCCGGCCGGAGCGGTATGGGCCGAGCCGGACGTGGACCACGGGGCCGGCCAGATGCGGCGCGTGTTCGAGGACCGCAAGGAAGCGGAGCGTCGCGCGGAGCATGCCCGTTGGAGGATCGAACGGGACCTCTCCTACGAGGTGGTCGGCCAGCGAATGCGGCGCTTTCTGACGAGGGTTCGCGACGACTTGGACCGGTGACGGATCGTGTCGGGCAGCAATGTCTCGTTCCCGGTGAGGGCCGATGAGCGACCTGATGCGGCGTCTTGCTCGCTCGGCGTCGTTGCCTACGAGATGGAGGGGCAGCCCACGGGCGTGGGGCGCTACACCGAGGACCTGCTGGCGGCGCTTCGTCGCGTTCCACGGGCCGAAGGGTGGCGGTTGCGACTGTTCTTCAAGGGTGATCCCTTCGACCACGCGCTGTGGGCCGGCCCACGGAGCGGGAGTTGCCGCGTGGAACCGATCTTCGATCGCCGGCCGGGTGCCCATCCGATTCTCTGGGAGCAGTTCCGGTTGCCCAGGTTGCTGCGGCGCGAGCAGCCGGACGTCGTGTTCTCGCCGGGCTACAGCCTGCCGCGCACCCCGGGCCGGCCATCCCTCGTGACGATTCACGACCTCTCGTTCGAGCACCTGCCGGGGGACTTCGGCTTCCGTGAGTTGCGGCGGCGGCGCTACCTTGCCCGCAGCGCCGCGCGCGCGGCGACCAGGGTGCTGACCGACACCAGGCGTACGGCAGCCGATCTGCGGCAACGGTACGGCCTGCCAGCGGATCGAGTAGCCGTTGTTCCGCTGGGCGTGTCGGCCCGCTTCGCCGCAGCCCGCGAGTCGGCCGGAGCAGGGGAGCGGGAGCACGATCGGGCGCTGGCAGAGCTGGGCGTTCGACAGCCTTATCTGCTGGTTCTGGGCTCGATCCTTCCGCGCCGGCGGCTCGACCTGGTGCTGCGTGCTCTGGGCCGCCTCCAGCGCGAGCCGGGTCCGGGCGGCTCGGGATGGGATGCCGGGCCCGTGAACCTGGATCAACTCCGTCTGGTCATCGCGGGCCGAAACCAACTGCCTCGTCGTGGAGAGCTCGACCGGCTGATCCGGGCCGGCGACTGGAAGGAGCGGGTGGTCCGTCTCGGCTACGTGGACGACGATCTGCTGCCGCCGCTGTACGCGCGGGCCTTGGGAACGGTCTACGTGTCGGACTACGAGGGATACGGTCTGCCTCCTCTCGAGTCGCTCGCGGCCGGGACTCCCGTGCTCGTCTCGGACGCGCCGGCCCTGGCGGAGTTGTGGCCCGAGTATCCGCTGCGATGCGCCAGGCTTGAGATCGACGCGTTGACGGAGGGTCTAAGGCGGCTGCTGCTGGATGACGAAGCCCGCCGGTTGGCGAGGGGGGAAGGACCCGAGCGTGTGCGGTCCCTGACCTGGGACCGTGCCGCTGAGCGCTTCGCCGATCAGGTGGAGGCGGTCTGGCGCATGGCGCGGGAGAAGGGGCCGTGAGCGGATCGGATCCCCCGGCGGTCAGCGCCCTGGTGGTCAACTACAACTCCGGGGACTGGCTCCGGCTTTGCCTGGAGAGCCTCCAGGCGATCGCCGAGGCGTGGCGGCGGGACGATCCGGCGAAGCCCGATTTCCCGTCCGGCCTGGAGGCGGTCGTGGTCGACAACGCGTCGAGCGACGGTTCGCTGGCGACGGTTCGCGAGTTCGAAGCGGCCGGTGCCCCGGGCCTGCCGGTCCGACTCGTCGAGGCGGGCCGAAACCTCGGCTTCGGTGCTGCCTGCAATCTGGCCGCCGCGAAGTCGGCCGGCCGTCATCTGCTGTTCCTGAACCCGGACGCATGGATCGACGAAGAGTCGTTGCGGCGTCTGGTCGAGGCGCAGGAGTCCGATGACGGGCTCGCTGTAGCCGCACCCTGTCTCACTTACCCGAACGGGTCGCCGCAGTTCGTCTGGGCGCCGCCTGTGGGCGTTCTCGGCGAGGCGGTCCAGAGGTTCCGCAACCGGTTCGGGGAAGCGGCGTGGAACCACGGCCGGCTGCCGCGCCTGCTGAAACCCTGTGTCGGCGCGGGTTGGTACACGGCAGCCTGCCTGCTTGTGCGCCGCGCGGCCTTCGACGACATCGGCGGATTCGACGAGAGGTTCTTTCTCTACTTCGAGGACGCGGACCTGTGCCTTCGACTCCGCCGGGCCGGCTTCAGGCTGCGCGAGGTGGCCGGGGCGCAGGCGTGGCATGTGCGGGGCGCGGTCACGGGAACGGATCGCGAACGGCGACTGACGCCCGCGGCGGAGCGCTTCTACCGCGCCTCCCAGTTGCGCTACTACGGACTCCATCGGCCGCGCTGGGAGCGCGCGTACCTGCGCCGGCGACTGCGCCGGAAGTTCCGCCGGCTCGAGGACGAGGAGCAGAGGCGAGCTCTGCTGCGCCTGCTGGAGGGAGGCGACGGCTGCTAAGGTGCGAGCCGGCAAGGCCCAATGCGGAGGAAACACTGATGTCCCATGTTCGTACCGGGTGCATTCTCGCTCTTCTCTTCGTTCCGGCCGCCGCGCCGGCCCAGGGCCAGGAGAACGCGTTTCAACGGGAGCTGCCAGCCGCCGAGGACTTCCGGCTGGTGAACGCGGATGTCCGCGCCGACACTCTTGATGGCCGCTCCGCGCTGCGGATGGCCGGCGACGAGGCGGTGCTGGCTTCGGTCGGGGCACAGAGGCGGGAGCTGATGCAGGAGCTGCGCGCCCGCGGCGAACGGCCCGGACCTGAGGCCTTCGAGGCCGTGAGGAGGAACTTCCTCGCGGTGGTCCAGGACGTCGAGTTCGGCGACGGCACGATCGAGGTGGAGCTCGCCGGCCAGCCCGCGACAGGGGCGCAGGGAGGAGCGCGAGGGTTCGTCGGCGTCGCCTTCCGGGTCCAGGAGGACGACGAGACCTACGACTGCTTCTACTTGCGGCCGACGAACGGTCGCGCCGACGACCAGGTCCGGCGCAACCACAGCGCCCAGTACATTTTCCACCCGGAGTGGACATGGTTCCGGCTCCGCGAGCAGACCCCGGGCAGGTACGAGACCTACGTGGACATCGGCCCGGCGGAGTGGATCGCGGTGAAGATCGTGGTGGCCGGCGAGACGGCGAGGTTGTACGTGAACGGCGCGGCGCAGCCGACCCTGATCGTCAACGATCTGAAGTCCGGTGCCGATGCGCGGGGCAAGGTCGCCCTCTGGATCGAAGGGTCGACGGTGGCCCATTTCCGCAACCTGCGCATTTCGCCGGCGGGGTAGGAGCTCGTGGACCGTCCGGGGCAGGGCCGCTTCCCGCGGGCCGCGAGCTGAGTCGAAGGCAGGAATGCGCCAGTACCTCGACCTGCTGCAAGAGGTGCTCGATGACGGCGTCTTGCGCGACGACCGCACCGGTACGGGCACCCGCAGCGTGTTCGGCCGGCAGTTGCGCTACGACCTGGCCGACGGTTTCCCCGCACTGACCACGAAGCGGCTCCACCTGCACTCGATCATCGTCGAGTTGCTGTGGTTCCTGCGCGGAGACACGAACGTGGACTTTCTGCACCGCCACGGGGTGACGATCTGGGACGAGTGGGCTGACGAGAACGGCGACCTGGGGCCCGTCTACGGTTCGCAGTGGCGGTCCTGGTCGACGCCGGACGGGCGATCGGTCGATCAGATCAAGGCGGTCATCGAACAGATTCGGCGTGAGCCGACTTCGCGCCGGCTGATCGTCAGCGCCTGGAACGTCGCCGACGTCGACTCGATGGCGCTGCCACCCTGCCACGCGCTGTTCCAGTTCTACGTCGCGAACGGACGCCTCTCCTGCCAGCTCTACCAGCGCAGCGGCGACCTCTTTCTCGGGGTCCCCTTCAACATCGCCTCCTACGCCCTGCTGCTCATGATGATTGCCCAGGTCTGCGATCTCGCCCCCGGCGAGTTCGTCCACACGTTCGGTGACGCCCACCTGTACAGCAACCACGTGGAGCAGGCGCGCGAACAGTTGACCAGGCAGCCGCGGCAGTTGCCCAGGATGCGGTTGAATCCGGACGTGGCGTCGGTTTTCGACTTTGAACTCGAGGACTTCGAACTCGTGGGCTACGACCCGCATCCCCGGATTCGCGCCGCGGTCGCGGTCTGAGCGATGCGGCTCTCGGTGATCCTGGCGGCGGCGGCGAACGGCGTCATCGGCCTGGACGGCCAGCTCCCCTGGCGGCTCCGGACGGACGTGCGGCGCTTCAAGCGGCTGACCGTGGGCCATCACGTGGTGATGGGGCGCCGCACGTGGGAGGAGATCGGCTGCCGGCCGCTGCCCGGACGGGAGTGCATCGTTCTGAGCACCCGAACGGACTTCGCGGCGCCGCGCGCGGCGACCTGCCGTTCGCTCGACGAGGCGCTTGCGGTGGCCCGCGGGGCGGGCGAGGAGGAGGCCTTCGTGATCGGCGGCGCCGGGCTGTTCGAGGCGGCCTTCCGTTTCGCCGACCGCGTATACCTGACCCGCGTGCTGGCGGAGGTCGAGGGCGATACCGCGGTCGATCTCGGCGCGCTCGAGAGATGGCGCGTCGAGAGCTTCGAGGAGGTGCCCGCCGGCCCGAACGACGATTACGCCACCCGTTTCGAGGTCCTTTCGCCGCCAGCAGGCCCCGGATGAGCGAGGCGAAGAACCGCGCGGAACTGTTGGTCGGCTGGGCGGTCGAATCCGGTTTCGACCGCGCGGGAGTGGCGTCGCTGGAACCGCGAGCCGGGGCCGGGTCGTCCTTCCTGCGCCGGTTGGAGCGGGGCCTGTTCGCCTCGATGGCCTGGCTCGGCAGGCGGACGCGGAGGCGTTTGATGCCGGCCTCGGTGCTGGACGGTGCGCGATCCGTGCTGTGCGTGGCGCTTCACTACCATCCCCTCGAGGGCGATCCCGAGCCGCGAGGCAACCTGTGGCCGCGAGTGGCCCGCTACGCCCGCGGGGACGACTACCACCCGTTGATGGAGCGTCGACTGCGGGCGCTTGCAACCCGCATCCGGGAGGCGTTTCCGGGCTCGGGCGCCCGGGTCTACGTGGACACCGGACCGGTGCTCGAGAGGGATCTGGCGGCGCGGGCGGGCCTTGGCGCGATCGCCAAGAACACGCAGTTGCTGGACCGGACGGGATCGTGGTTCCTGCTCGGAGAGCTGTTCCTGACCCTGGAGCTCGAACCGTCCGAACCGCTGGCCGAGGACCTGTGCGGCGACTGCCGGCGCTGTCTCGACGCCTGCCCGACCGGAGCGCTGCCCGCGCCCTACGTCCTGGACTCCCGCAAGTGCATCAGCTACTGGACGATCGAGCACCGGGGCGAAGTGCCGGAGCGGACGCGACCCCTGGTGGGGGACTGGGTTTTCGGATGCGACGTCTGCCAGGAGGTGTGTCCCTGGAACGAGCATCGCGCGCCGACGGCGACGGCCGAGCGGAGCGGGGAATTCTCCTTGCCGGCGCATCGCGCGGAACTGGATCTCGTCGCGCTTCTCGCGCTCCCGGAGGACGAGTACCGGACGCGCTTTCGCGGCAGTCCGATGAAGCGGCCCGGTCGTTCGGGATTGCGGCGCAACGCCGCGCTGGCGATGGGCAACCGCGGCGAAGCCGTCTACATCCCGGCGCTCGAACGGGCGCGAGGAAGTTCTGACCCCGTCGTCCGGAGCCACGCGGCCTGGGCACTGGAACGGCTGGGAGCTCACGTCGCCGAGCGGCCGGAGCGCGACGCATAAGTGTCGTGGAATGAGTGTTTAGGTCATGTGCGTGGCGGCTGTTGGTTGAGCGCCCGCCGGTTGACCGCTTGCGGCCGCGTCCCTATACTTGTCGGTCTGACCCTTGGCGTCCGTTCGGGCCTCGACGCCTGCTTTCGGCAGCGCGTTGCGGCCCGATTGTCGGTGCGCCGCCTACCTGGAAACGCCCACCGCACGGTTCACAGCCGAAGCGAGAACACAGGAACTCATGGAACCCACCGAAGAACACACGGCCAAGGCGCTTCCACAGGAAGCGCCCTCCGCTGACGCGCTTCCAGGCGAAGCGCAGGCGCCCGATACAGAGAACCTCTCCTATGAGCAGCTCGTCGAGATGTACGACGACAGCATGCGGCATCTCAACGAAGGTGAGATCGTCGCCGGAACGGTGATCGCGATCACATCGAACGACGTCGTCGTGGATGTCGGCTACAAGTCCGAAGGCCTGGTGCCGATCCACGAATTCACGTCCCGGGACGACGAACTCCAGGTCAGCGTCGGCGACGACGTGGAAGTGCTGCTCGAGCAGACGGAGGGCGCCGACGGCCATGTGATGCTCTCCAAGGTCAAGGCCGAGCGCATGCGGATCTGGGCGCAGGTGGAGAACAGCTTCAAGGAGGGCAAGGTGATCACGGGCCGGGTGATCGACCGGATCAAGGGAGGCCTTACGGTCGACGTCGGTCTGCGGGCCTTCCTGCCGGGTTCGCTGGTGGACATCAAGCCGGTCAAGTACCTGGAATCGTTCAAGGGCGAGGAACTCGAGTTCAAAGTGATCAGCTTGGACCGCCGGCGCAACAACATCGTGCTGTCGCGTCGCGCCGTGCTCGAGAAGGAGTACGCGAAGAAGAAGGCCGAAACCCTGACCAAGTTGAAGGAGGGGGCTCGGCTGCCGGGCGTGGTCAAGAACATCACGGACTACGGCGTGTTCGTCGACCTGGGCGGCATCGACGGCCTGCTCCACATCACGGATATCTCCTGGGGCAGGGTCAACCATCCCTCGGAGCACTTCGCGGTCGGCGACGAGGTCGAGGTCGTCGTGCTCCGTTTCGACCCGGAAACCGAGCGCGTCTCCCTCGGCTTCAAGCAGACCACCGAGGATCCCTGGACCCTCGTCGACAAGAAGTACCCGCTCGGTTCGAGGGTCCGCGGCCGAGTCGTCAGCCTGGTCGACTACGGCGCCTTCGTGGAACTGGAGGAGGGTGTCGAGGGCCTGGTCCACGTCAGCGAGATGTCGTGGACGAAGAAGGTCGTGCCGCCGTCCAAGATCGTCAGTGTCGGGCAGGAGGTCGAAGCGATCGTGTCGGAGCTCGACATGCAGCAGCGTCGCATCAGCCTGTCCCTGCGCCAGGTGGAATCGAACCCGTGGGAGGATCTCGCGGCCCGCTTCCCGGTCGGCACGATCGTTGAGGGCCGCGTACGGAACCTGACCGAGTTCGGCGCCTTCGTCGAGATCACGGAGGAGATCGACGGCCTCGTCCACGTCTCGGACATGAGCTGGACGAAGCGCGTGAAGCACCCCAGCGAGGTGCTTGCGAAGGGCGACGCTGTTCGGGCCCGGATCACGAACATCGATGTCACCGGACAGCGGGTATCCCTGTCGATCAAGGACTTCCTTCCCAACGAGTGGCAGGACTTCGTGGACGGCAACCGCGTCGGCGACGACATCGTCGGTCGGGTGGTCAACGTGACCGACTTCGGGCTGTTCATCGATGTCTACGACGGGCTCGAAGGGCTGGCGCACGTCAGCGAGGTCGACATCCCGGGCGGCAAGCTCGAGGACCACTACAAGATTGGCGAGTTCGTCCGCGCTCGCATTCTCCGCATCGAGGAGGAGGACAAGAAGGTCGGTCTCAGCCTGCGCGGCGTGGTCGAGTTGACCGACGAAGAGGCGGACGAGCTGACGGCGGAGCGGGAACGGAAGCTCGCGGAGGCGAGGGCGGCGGCAACGGCGGCCGAGAAGTCCGAAGAGTCTGAAGAGACCATTGAGGCCGCCGAGGCCGAGGAGTCCGAAGCGCCTGAGGAGACCGCCCCGGCCGCCGAGGCTGAGGAGGCGCCGGAAGTGGCCGCCGAGGCCGAGGAAGCTGAGGAGGAGGCGCCGGAGGTGGAGGCCGCCGGAGCCGAAGTGGACCCGCCTGGGGAGATCGAAGAGGGCGGGGCCGGTGAGGAAGCGCCCGCCGCGGAGGAGTCGTCGCAGAAGGACTAGGAAGGCCGGCTAGGGGGAGAAGCCGAACATGAAAGATGCGATCCAGATCTCTGAAGCCATCCGCCGCGGGATGACCAAGGCTCACCTCGTCGAGGAAGTGGCGCGTAGCACCGACTTGACGAAGAAGGACGCCGAGGTCATCGTGAGCACGGTGCTGGAGAGCATCGTCGATTCCCTCAAGGACGGCGACAAGATCGAGCTCCGGGGCTTCGGGAGTTTCCGCATCCGCGAGCGAGGTTCCAGGATCGGACGCAACCCGAAGACCGGTGCCCGGGTTGACGTTCCGTCCAAGAAGATCCCCTACTTCAAGCCTGGCAAGGAACTCAAGGAACGCCTGAACTCCGACGAGTAGACCGGGCCCCAAAGGCCCGGGCCCGCCGCGCACAGATGACGAAGACTTCGCCTTCAGCCGGGCCTCCTGCCGAGCCCCGGGGCGTCCTCCGGCCCGTGCTCGTTGCGGTCGCGGCCTGGGCGGTGCCGGGCTCCGGTCACCTGATCCTGCGCAAGCCGCGGCGCGCCGCCGTCGTGTTCGGCGTGGTCCTCTTCTCGTTCCTGTTCGGCTGCTGGCTCCGGGGCCACCTCTACGTCGTCGTGCCGGAGCAACCGCTCAGCCGGCTGGCGACCCTGAGCTCGATGGGCGCGGGAGTTCCGTACTTTGTGGCCCGCTACCTGGTCGAGTACAGCGGTGACATCCTGGCGTCGACGTTCGAGTACGGCAAGGCGTTCATGCTGACCGCCGGTCTTCTCAACCTCCTGGCGGTTCTGGACGCCTGGGACATCGCCAGCGGATCGAAGGACTGACGGACGTGTTGACGAGCCACTTCGCCCTGATGGTGATCTACGCCCTCCAGGTGAGCCTGTTCTTTGCCGTGCTGTGGAGGCGGCGATTCAAGGACCGGGCGCGGCTGTTTCTGCAGATGATGGTCGGCATGGTGGGCGGGGGCCTGGTGCTGGCCTGGTTGATGTTCCCGTTACCATGGTCGCCGGCGGCGCCGATTCCCTGAGGACGGGCTCGCTGATCGAGGGCAGCCCGGCCGTCCTGATCTCCGCCGGCGAGGCCTCCGGCGACCACCACGCGGCCCGAATGATGGAGGCGGCCGGTCGGCTGGCCGGGGAAGGAGGCCCGATCCGGTTCTTCGGGCTCGGCGGCGACGCGATGGCCGCGGCGGGCCTGGAGCCGGTCGCGCACAGCGACGAGGTGGCCGTGGTGGGCATCTTCGAGGTCCTGCGGGAGCTGCCGCGGATTCGGCGGGTGTTCCGCCGGTTGCTGCGGGCGGTCGAGGAACGCCGGCCGGAGTTGGCGGTGCTCGTCGACTTTCCGGACTTCAACCTGCGTCTGGCGCGGCGGCTTCGGCGTCGGGGCGTGCCGGTGCTCTACTACGTTTCGCCGCAGGTATGGGCCTGGCGCCGGCGCCGGGTGGCGGCGATCGCGCGCCTAGTGAAGCGCATGCTGGTCCTCTTTCCCTTCGAGGTCGAGGTGTACCGGGGGCTCGAGCTCAAGGTGGAGCATGTGGGTCATCCCCTGGTCGACGAAGTGCCGGAGTTCGCGTCCGTCTGGGAGCAGGAGGCGGATCTGCCCGATCGGCCAACGGTGGCGCTGCTGCCGGGGTCGCGTAACAGCGAAGTGCGACGGATCCTGCCGCCGATGCTGAGGGCCGCGGCCGCGCTTGCGTCGGACGGGCGCGATTCGCGGGACGACGGTTCGGAGGCCAACAGCCCCCACGTTCGACTGATCCTGGCCCCCACGGTGGATGCCAGCCTCGTCGAGCGACTGGTTGCGGCGAGTCCGCTCGCGCGCCAGGACCTGGAGATCGTGCGCTCGGGGCGGTTCGCGGCATTGGCCGGCTCTCATCTCGCCCTCTGCGCTTCCGGTACCGCGACCCTGGAGGTTGGGCTTCTGGGTACTCCGATGGTGGTGGTCTACCGTGTGTCGCCGCTGACAGCTCTCGTCGGACGGTGGTTGGTCGACCTGCCGTTCATCAGCCTCGTCAACCTGGTTCTCGGTCGCCGGGTCGTTCCTGAGCTGCTCCAGGGCGAGGCCGGTGCGGCGCGGATGGCGGCGACGGCGCGGGATCTCCTGTCGGAGCGGTCCCGCATCGACAGGATGCGCGCCGACCTGGCCGAACTCCGGCCGGCGCTCGGGGCGTCCGGCGCCAGCGAGCGGGCGGCCCGGAGCCTCCTTCGGGAGCTGGGTGCGGCCAGGGAATCCAAGGAAGGAGGTCGACCCTGAGGAGCATGACCGGGATCGGGGAGGCGACGGAGCAGAGAGGCCCCTGCCGTGTGACCGTGACGGCCCGGTCCGTCAACCACCGATACCTCGACTTCGTGGTACGGCTGCGGGCGCCCTACCGGCTTCTGGAGCCGGAACTGCGCGCGGTGGTCGCGTCGAGGATTCGCCGCGGCCGGGTCGAACTGGGGGTCGAGATCGAGACCGCTTCCGACGCCCAGACCGTGGAACTGTGCGACGAGACGGCGGATGCGCTGCAGCGGATCGCCCGTCGCTGGCGGCGCCGGGGTCTCGTCGCCTCGGACCTCAGCGCCGGCGAACTGATGTCGGCCGTGCGCGGTGCGCGGCCGGAGCGGGTGCCGCCGGTCATGGGAGCGGAGGAACGGGCGCTCGCGGTGCGGGTCAGCCAGCGCGCCGTGGCTGCTCTGGTGGCCGAACGCGAACGGGAGGGACAGGTCCTGGAAGACGCGCTGCGCGGCCATCTCTCCGAGCTGCGCCGCACCGTGGAGGCACTTGCCGCGCGCCGCGGGGAAGTGGTCGATCGAGCCCCGGACGAATTGGAGCGGCGGGTGCGCGAACTGCTCGAGGGAACCGAGGCGGCAGACGGGTCCGGCGCCGGCCTGGACCCCGCACGCCTGGCTCAGGAGGTGGCCCTGCTGATCGAACGCAGCGACACGGCGGAGGAACTGGAACGGCTCGGCGGCCACCTGGACGGCTTCGAGACGGCGATGGCCGAAGAGGGCGCGGTGGGGCGGCGCCTGGACTTCCTGACCCAAGAGATCCTGCGCGAGCTGAACACGATCGGGTCGAAGTGTCGTGACCTGGCGATGCAGCGGGCAGTCGTCGAGGGTAAGGTGCTCTGCGAGCAGTTGCGGGAGCAGGTGCAGAACATCGAATGACTGCGGGCACGGCGAGAGGAGAGCTGTTCATACTCTCGGCGCCGTCCGGCGCCGGCAAGACGACGCTCGTGCATCGGGCGATGGAACTTGTCGCCGGGGTCGAATTCTCGATCAGCCACACCACGCGCCGGCCTCGCGAGAACGAGGAAGACGGCGTCGACTACCACTTCGTGGCGCCGGAGACCTTCGAGTCCATGGTGGCGGAAGACCGGTTCCTGGAGTGGGCGGAGGTTCACGGCAACCGCTACGGAACATCGGTCGACGAGGTGCTGCCGCGGATCGAGAGGGGAATGGACGTTCTGCTGGACATCGACGTGCAGGGAGGGGCACAGGTCATGGCCGCCGGTGGCGTCGCGGGCCGGTTGGGTACGGCCGTTCACAGTGTCTTCGTCATGCCCCCGAGCCCCGAGGCGCTGGTGGCGCGGCTGCGTGGACGCGACCTGGACGAGGCGCCGGCCATTCGGCAACGGCTCCAGGGTGCGCTCGATGAACTGGGGCGGGTGCGCGACTATAACTATGTTATTGTCAACGACCGCGCCGAGGTGGCCAGCGAGACCCTGGCGGCCATCATTCTCGAGAAACGACAGCGAAGGGAGCGGATGCGGGAGCGCGTACGCCGCGTTCTCGCGGATTTTCATGCACATGGCCCGTTTTCCTGAGAAAGTAGACAGCAAGTTCCGTTTCGTCCTTCTGGCCGCGCGCCGAGCCGAGCAGTTGATCCGGGGCGCCCAGGAACGCATGCCCAGGGAGAGCCCGAAGTTCGCCCGTCATGCGATGAGCGAGATGGAGAGCGACCTCGTCGAGTGGGACTACGGCGAGGCGCCCGAGTCTCCGGAACCGGACAGCGCCGGGGACGGCGACCCGCAGCCCGGGGACGGTGCCTTCGGGCAGCGAAGCACAGTCCATTGACCCTGCCGTGCCCGACGCACCTGCAGGGGTTGCCCAGGGCAAGGTCCTTCTTGGCATAAGCGGCGGGATCGCCGCCTACAAGGGCGCTTACCTCGTCCGCAGGCTTCGGGAGCGGGGGATCGCCGTACGTTGCGCGCCGACGCTGGCGGCGGAGAGCTTCGTGTCGCCGCTGACGCTCGAGGTGCTGAGCGGCGAACGGGTCTACGGGCAGAACTACCTGTCGCGCGACGGCGGTGTGGACGGCGCCGAACTTCACGTCGAGGCAGCGCGGTGGGCCGACCTGCTCTGCGTTGCACCGGCGACCGCCAACACCCTGGCCCGTTTGTCCCTCGGTCTCGCGGATGATTTCCTGAGTACGACGGCCCTCATGTTCGAGGGCCCCGTGGTGGTGGCGCCCGCGATGCACGACGCGATGTGGTGCAAGCCGCAGGTCGGCGCCCAGGTCGAGGCACTCAGGAGCCGGGGCGCCGAGATCGTGGGTCCGGTCGAGGGTGCGCTGGCTTCGGGCGAACGGGGCTGGGGGCGCATGGCGGAGCCGGAAGAGATCGTGGACGCGGTCTGCCGGACGTTGGCGCTCCCTGACGACGGAGCGACCTCGCCGGTGGGTCCTCTGGGCGGCAAACGGGTGGTCGTCACAGCCGGTCCGACCTTCGAGGCGATCGATCCGGTGCGCTTTCTCGGCAACCGGTCGAGCGGCCGCATGGGCTTCGCCCTGGCGCGCCAGGCGGCGCTTCGCGGTGCGGAGGTCATTCTCGTCGCGGGACCCGTGAACCGGGCAGCGCCCGACGGCGTACAGCGGATCGACGTCGTGTCGGCGGTGGAGATGGAGGCGGCGCTCGCGGAGACGGCGCCGTCGGCCGACCTGATCGTGATGGCCGCAGCAGTCGCCGACTACCGGCCTCTCCGGTGCGCGGACCGGAAGCTCAAGAAGTCGGGGGCCGACGGTCTGGTTCTCGAACTGGAGCAGAACCCCGATCTTCTCGCCGGCCTCGCGACGGTGGCGCCCCGGGCGGTTCGGGTCGGCTTCGCGGCCGAGACCGAGCGCCTCGAGAGCGCGGCGCGGGGCAAGCTGAAAGCGAAGCAGGCACACTGGATCGTCGCCAACGACGTGTCGCGGCCGGACATCGGCTTCGAGGCCGTGGACAACGAAGTCGTCGTCTTCGGCCGGAACGACGCTCCGGTCCGCCTCGCGAAGCAGTCGAAGGACGAACTGGCGGGCCGGCTGCTGGAGTTGTTCGCCGGCGACATGCCCGGCGAAGACGCCGCGGGCGAGAGCTCGTGACGCGCCTTCGACTCTCGGTGGACCAGGAACTTTGCCTGCTGCGAGAGCTCGGTTTCGAGGATGCCTATCCGCCACGGCGGACGCAAGGGGTCCGGGAGGCTGCCGAGGACCGCTCGGAGCGCCTGCAGGCGGCAACGGAAGGAGTCCGGGAGGCTGCCGAGGACCGCTCGGAACGCCTGCGGGCGGTAGCGGTCGAGGCTAGCGCCTGTACCGCCTGCCGGCTGTGCGAGCAGCGCAACACGGTCGTGTTCGGCGACGGCGCCGCCAACGCGGACCTGATGTTCGTCGGCGAGGGACCCGGCTACAACGAGGATCGGCAGGGCCTCCCCTTCGTGGGACGGGCCGGCCAGCTTCTCAACCGGATCATCCGCGCGATCGATCTGCGGCGCGAGGACGTCTACATCACGAACGTGGTCAAGTGCCGGCCGCCGAACAACCGGGATCCGCAGCCCGACGAGACCGCCGCCTGCCGTTCGTTCCTCGACCGGCAGGTGGAACTCATCGAGCCCCGGGTGGTCGTCGCCCTGGGCCGGGTCGCGGCCCAGCAACTGCTGCAGACCCGGGACTCCCTGGGCCGCCTTCGCGGGCGCTGGCACGAGGTGGCGGGCGTGCCGGTGAGAGTGACGTATCACCCGGCCTTCCTGCTGCGCGATCCGTCGTTCAAGCGCGCCGCCTGGGAGGACATGCAGCTCGTCCGGGATCGCCTGCTCGACACCTCTGAAGATGGCTGATGTCTACGAGGATGTGAGCGAGGCGATCGGCGGCACGCCGATGGTGCGTCTCCAGCGCACGGTGAAGACGGGGCGGGGAATCGAGGTCTTCGCGAAGCTCGAGTACCTCAACCCGATGGGCAGCGTGAAGGACCGCGTGGCCCGGTACCTCGTGGACCAGGCGCTTGCCTCGGGAACCCTCTCGCCGGGCGGCGTGGTGATCGAGGCGTCGTCGGGCAACACGGCGATGGGACTGGCGATGATGGCTACGAACCGGGGGCTTCGTTGCCGGGCGGTCGTTCGCCGCCAGACCAGCCGGGAGAAGTTGGACTGCCTTCGAGCGCTCGGTGTCGAGCTGGTCCTCGTCGACGGCGATCTGCCTCCGGAGCACCCGGAGTCGTACAACCGCAAGGCGCGGAGCCTGGTGGCTGCGTGTCCCGAGGCCTTCTTTCCCGATCAGCACAACAACCGGGACAACAACCAGTGCCACTACGAGACGACCGCTCCCGAGATCTGGCGTCAGATGGACGGACGCATCGATGTCTTCGTCGGCGGCATCGGTACCGGCGGAACGGTTTCGGGCGTGGGCCGCTACCTGAAGGAACGGGATCCGAAGATCGAGGTGGTCGCGGTCGATGTCGAAGGTTCCGTGTTCAGCCGCCACTTCGCGGCCCTGTCGGGGTCGGACGACGACTCGGCTCCTCCCGGCCGCTACCTCCTCGAAGGACTCGGCGACGAGGAGATCATCGACTGTCCGGAGTTCGAGATCTTCGACCGGATGCTCCAGGTAAGTGACCCGGAGGCGTTCCTGGCCGCCCGCGAACTCGCACGGGACGAGGCGATGCTCGTGGGCGGCTCGAGCGGCGCCGCGCTCTGGGGCGTACGCGAGATCCTGCCGGAGTTACAGCCCGGCGCCCGGGTCGTCACCCTCTTCCCGGATTCGGGCACGCGGTACCTGAGCACGATCTACAATGACGACTGGCTCCGCGAGCAGGGCTTGCCGACGGCGCGCGGCTAGCCCGCAAATTGCACCGATGTCCTACTGCGGCCGCGGATCCGCTCGCTGTAGCGGGCCGTACTCCCTCAGGCCGCTTCGACGTACTGCAGTACGCCTTCAGCGTTCCCTCAGTCCGTGCGCCCCGCTACAGCGGCGTCTACGCGCCCTCGCTACGAACCTCGGTGAAATCTGCGGGCTAGCG
>JAAXHG010000198.1:0-10068 GCA_012270995.1 Vicinamibacteraceae bacterium
ACCACTTCCGCCACGGGCTGCTAGAGAAGAACGTCGCCGTCAAGGTGTACGCGAAGCTGCCTGGCTGGTTCAAGGTACCGACTCCGCTCGGTTCCTACAACCCGGACTGGGCCGTCCTGGTCGACTCCGGCGATGGCGAACGGCTGTATCTCGTGGTGGAGACGAAGGGGACCACGCACACGGCGGAACTGCGCCCGGCGGAACAGGACAAGATCAAGTGCGGCAGGGCGCACTTCGCAGCGCTGGCGTCAGGCAGTTCGCCAGCCCGTTACGAGGTCGCCACCAGCCTCGCCGAACTGCTCGCGCGGGTCGACACGGCCGGATCGCAACCGCCATCGCGCCAAGCCGACTGAGAGCACGCGCAGGCTCGTGACGTCGCCACGTTCGACGTCGCGGCCCAAGCGCTTCGACGCCGATTCGACAGCGCTTCGACCGCTGGCGTCTCGCACTCATTTACGCTATAGTTACGCCTCCTCGTCGCGAGCGCCAAGGCGGCGCCGAAGCGCCTCCCACCATCATCAGAAACCCCGACTCGGACCAAAGAAATGGTTGACAACGACACCAGGCCGGCGCGCCTGACGCCGAAGGAAACACTGGGCGAACGGATCGCCACTCTCGCCGCCCGCATCGATGCGGCGACCTACGAACTGCTCGTTCTGATCCGAAGGTTCGACGAGCAGGAAGGCTGGAGCGGATTCGCCAGTTGCGCCCACTGGCTCTCGTGGCGCATCGGGCTCGCGCCCAACTCGGCCCGCGAGCGGGTCCGGGTCGCCAGGGCGCTGGCCGAACTGCCGCTGATCAGCGACGCCATGAAGCGAGGGCGGCTCTCCTACTCCAAGGTCCGGGCGCTGACGCGGGTCGCAAGACCCGACACGGAACGATCGCTTCTCGACCTGGGCAGGGCCGGCACGGCCGCCCATGTCGAGCGGGTCGTGCGGGCGTGGCGCCGCATCGACCGGACCATTGAACCGCGCGAGGACGAACTACGCGACGCGCTCAGTACCGTTACCACCCACATCGACGAAAACGGCATGTTCGTCATCCGGGGCCGCCTTGCGCCGGAAACGGGTGAACTGTTGCTCAAGGCGCTTGAGGCGGCCGGTGAGACGCTCTTCGACAAGGGCAGCGACGATCGCCCTCCCATCGGCAAGCAGCGAGCCGACGCCCTAGCCCTGATCGCCGAGAGCGCCCTGGCCGCCGGCTTGGCCCCTGCCCACTGCGGCGACCGTTATCAGGTGGTCGTCCACGTGAACGAAGACGAGCTCCAGCGGCGCGAAGCCGACCGTCAACCGCACTCCAACGCGCCAACCCCGCCGGCCTCGACGCCCCGCGCCGTTGCGGCTTCGCGGGCGTCCGCGACTCGCGTTTCCGCTGAAACGTGCAAGGCATGCGCCTCCGCGGAGAGACCAATGGCAGTCCCCCGCCCACCCGGCGCCTGGCTTGGCGACTCCCACGTCGGCGTTTCCGCTGAAACCGCCCGACGCGTCGCCTGCGACGCCTCAACCGTTCGGATGACCGGAAACAACGGGGAGATCTTGAGTGTCGGCCGCAAGACCAGGGCGGTCCCGCCGCCGATTCGACGCGCCCTGACCTTCCGCGATCAGGGCTGCCGCTTCCCCGGCTGCACGTCGAAGCACTGCGACGCCCATCACATCGAACACTGGGCCGACGGCGGCGAAACGAAGCTGTCCAACCTCGTCCTCCTGTGCCGGCGGCACCACCGTCTGCTGCACGAAGGCGGCTGCGGCGTGCGGATGAACGCTCGGGGCGACGCGGAGTTCTTCGACCACCGCGGCCGACAGCTCGAACGGAGTCCGGTCCCGCCGCCCATCGGTCTTCACGCCGCCGAAGATCTCGTCAGGCAACTGGAAGACGCCGGCATCATCATCACCGGCAAGGAGTCCTTTCCCCTCTGGGACGGCGAGCCGCTGGATCTGCGCTACGCGATGGAGGTCCTGTGGCGCCCACCGCCGCGTCTGGAGGCCGCGGCAACGCGGGAGCGAGCGTCGTCCCGAGCCGCGTAGGTCGAACGCCTACCCTCCCCGCGGTTGATCGGAGGACCTCGGCCGACGGGTTGCCTCGATCCGCCGCGCCAGTTCCGCGGCACTCATGCCGAGCGCGTCGAGATCCTCGCGCAGCGTTTCGCCGGGATGAATGGGCTCGCGCATGGCGTGCGTCCGCTCGATCACGGCCCCATGTGCGGGTACCGATAGTCCACGGGCGGCGCGAAGTTCTCCTTGACCGCTCGCTGGGAAGTCCAGCGCAGCAGGTTGGCCATGGAGCCCGCCTTGTCGTTCGTGCCGGACGCGCGGGCGCCGCCGAAGGGCTGCTGGCCGACGACGGCGCCGGTCGGTTTGTCGTTGATGTAGAAGTTGCCGGCCGCGTGCCGCAGGGCGGCGCCGACACGGGCCGCCGCCGCGCGGTCGTTGGCGAACACGGCGCCGGTCAGCGCGTACGGGCTCGTCGTGTCGCAGAGTTCGAGCGCGTCGTCGAGCGCGGCATCCGCGTACACGAACACGGTGAGCACCGGCCCGAAGATCTCTTCGCTCATCAGGCGCGACCGCGGATCCTCGCTGCGGACGACCGTCGGTTCCACGAAGTAGCCGGTCGAGCAGTCCCGGCCGCCGCCGGAAACGACTTCGCAAGCCGCATCGTTCTCCGCCTCGGCGAGGTAGCCGGAGATGTTGCCCCAGGACGACTGGTCGATCACCGCGGCCATGAAGTTCGAGAAGTCGACCGGCGAGCCCATCCTCACGGTCGCCAGCTCGTCGCACAGGCGCTCGCGCACCTCGCCCCAGAGCGACGCCGGAACGTACGCCCGCGAGGCCGCGGAGCACTTCTGGCCCTGGTACTCGAAGGCGCCGCGGATCAGCGCGGTGCTCAGTGCGGCCACGTCCGCCGACGGATGGGCGAAGACGAAGTCCTTGCCGCCGGTCTCGCCGACGATCCGCGGGTACGTGTCGTAGTTCTCGATCCGGTCGCCGATCGTCCGCCACATGCGCTGGAACACGGGCGTCGAACCGGTGAAGTGGATTCCCGCCAGATGGCGGCTGGCCAGGACCGGATCGCCGACCGCGGCGCCGGGACCAGGCACGAAGTTGATCACCCCCGGCGGCAGCCCGGCCTCCTCGAGCAACTTCATCACGTAGTAGCCCGAGAGCAAGGCCGTGGACGCCGGCTTCCACAGCACGGTGTTGCCCATGATCGCCGCCGACGTCGGCAGGTTGCCGGCGATCGCGGTGAAGTTGAACGGCGTGACCGCGAACACGAAGCCCTCGAGCGCCCGGTACTCGACGTAGTTCCAGATCCCCGGCGACGAGATGGGCTGCAGGGCGTAGAGCTCCTCCGCGAACGCCACGTTGAAGCGCAGGAAGTCGATCAGCTCGCAGGCGGAGTCGATCTCGGCCTGGTAGCAGGTCTTGGACTGGTTCAGCATGGTGGCGGCGTTCACCGTCGACCGCCAGGAACCGGCGAGCAACTCGGCGGCGCGCAGGAAGATCGCCGCGCGCTCCTCGAATGGCATCGCCGACCACTCCGGCCAGGCCTCCTGGGAAGCCGCCACGGCCGCCTCGACTTCGGCGGCGCCGGCTTGGTGGCACGTGCCGAGAACGTGAGCGTGATCGTGCGGGCAGACGACGTCCTGCGTTCGGCCGCTGCGGACCTCGCGGCCGCCGGCGATAACCGGGATTTCGACCCGCTCGCCGAGCATCTGCTTCAACCGCATCTCGAGAGCGGCTCGCTCGGCGGAACCGGGCGCGTAGTCGAGGACGGGTTCGTTGCGGGGTGCGGGTACGTTCAGCCTGCCGTTCGGCATTGCATTCATCTCCTGGGGTGTGCGGATTGCCTCGTCGCAACCGCGACCGCAGCATAGACCGCGCGCGGACGGGATTGCCAGAACGGAGCCGGCCGGAAGGCCGGCGCGCCGACAGGGCGGCCAGCTCCCTGCGCGGCAGCCCAGGCTCGCGGCTGAGAAAGGCTCCTAGAACCCTGCCGACGTCCCTGGACGCTCCAGCATCCTCCAGGCGAAAACCAGGATTCCGACGATCAGCAGCGTGCCGCCGAGCGGCGTGATCGCGCCCAGCCAGCGCGGTCCGCCGACGGCAATCGCCCCGACCGTTCCGGAGAAGACCAGAGAGCCGACGAACAGCAGCCAGCCGGCGAGCCGCACGTCGACGTTCGAACCGCGGGCGGCGAGCCCGAGCAGCGCGACCACGACGCCGCCGTACATCAGGTAGCGGGCGGCCGTCTCCCACAAGGCCAGGTGCTCGGCGTCGAGCGCTGCGCGCAGGCCGTGCGCGCCGAAAGCGCCCGCGCCCACCGAGGCGGCGCACATCAACAGTCCGACAAACAGCCAGTTCATTGGCAAGCTCAGGGCAATCGTAGCAACGCGACTGGTGAAGTGTTCCGGGTCACTCGCGAACCGATCCGGGGGTCCATCGTCGGGCTAGGATCGCACAAGTGAACGAGCAACTGACGGCCCTGGAACGATGGCTGGCCGAGGCTTGGCCCGTCTACGGCGAGAACCCGTGGCTCCAGTTGCTGGCCATCGCGCTCGGCCTCACGATCGTCGCCGGACTGGTCGCGATCTGCGTCATGCCGCTGCTCGGAAGGGTGCTCGCCCGGATCTTCACCGGAGTCGATGTCTCCGTGGTCCGGTCGGCGCGCTGGCCGCTCTTCGTGTTCCTGTGGCTCCTCGGTTCGGCAGCGCTCGAACAGCGCCTGGCGCAAGCCGTTCCGTTCTACGGCGCCACCCTTTGGCTCCAGTTGCTGGCCATCGCACTCGTCTTCGCGGTCATCGCCTGGCAGGTCTGGCGACTCATCGAGCGAGTGGTCAAGAGCGTGGTCGCGGCCACGAAGACCGAAGTCGACGACCGGCTGCTCGAGGCGGCGCATTGGCCGCTGGTCGCGTCCGTCTGTCTGGTCGGCATGGGGATGGGGATCGGACGACTGCAGCTCGGCGAAGGAACCCAGGCCGCCGCCGCCAGCACGCTCCAGACCGTCGCCCTCGCGTTCTGGCTCCTGGGCGCCCTGAGCGTCTCGACGGTCGTCGTCCGCGCCATGGCGCGCCGGAAACGGGTCGGCGGTCTGGTCTCCAGGCACACCCAGCCGCTGTTCGAGAACCTCGCGAAGGTAGCGATCGTTCTGCTCGGCGCCTACCTGGCGATCAAGATCTGGGGCGCCGACGTTTCGGCGCTTCTGGCGGCCGGCGGCATCGCCGGCATCGCCGTCGGCTTCGCGGCTCGCGACACGCTGGCCAACCTCTTCGCCGGAGTCTTCATCTTCGCGGACGGGCCCTACAAGATCGGCGACTTCATCACCCTCGACACCGGGGAACGCGGCATGGTCACCGAGATCGGCATCCGCAGCACCCGGCTGCTGACTCGCGACGACATCGAGGTCACGATCCCCAACGCCGTGATGGGCAACGCGAAGATCAACAACGAGAGCGGCGGACCCCACGTCAAGTACCGGATCCGCGTTCGGGTCGGCGTGGCCTACACCAGCGACGTCGAGAAGGTGGAGGCCCTGCAGCTCCGGGTAGCCGACGACAACGAGAAGGTGTGCAAGGCGCCCACGCCCCGCGTCCGGTTCCGGGGCTTCGGACCCTCCTCGATCGACTACGAGCTGCTGTGCTGGGTCGAGGAGCCGGTGCTCCGAGGCATCGTCACCCACGAACTGGTCAAGGCGACGATCAAGGCGTTCGCCGAGGCGGGCATCGAGATCCCGTACAGCAAGCACGACATCTACATCAAGCAGGGGGCGGCGCTCACCGGCGACTGACGGCGCCGGCGCCGGCCGGCCGTCGCCGCGGGCTCCCGCCGCATCACGTGAAGGTCGTACGGACGACGGCCGCGGGCGGCCTGGAGGTCATCGACGCGCCCGAGCCGGACCTCGAAGACGGCGAGGCGCTGATCGAACTCGTCTGTTGCGGCCTCTGCGGCACGGACCTTTACAAGCTGGCCGACGCCGGCCGGACGTCGGGAGAGGTCTTGGGGCACGAAGTCGTCGGCCGGGTGATCGAGAGCCGCGCCGACTCGCTCCGTCCGGGCGACCGCGTCGTCGCGCCGCATCATGCTCCCTGCGGCGACTGCCGCCTGTGCCGTTCGGGCGCCGAGACGATGTGCGCCCGGTTCGCCGAGAATCTGCTCGACCCTGGGGGCTTCAGCGAACGGATACGGTTGCCCGCCCGCGCCGTCGAACACACGGTACGCAAACTCGACGCCGGGCTTCCGGACGAGGCGGCGGTCTTCGTCGAACCGGCCGCCTGCGTGCTGCGCGGCATCGACCGGGCTGGGCTCTCCGGCGACGCGCCCGAGGTCGCGGTGCTCGGCGCCGGCTCGATGGGGCTGCTCCACCTGCTGGTGCTGAGAGCGACCTTTCCGGGCGCCCGGATCGTCGTCGCCGAGCCGGATCCGGATCGCCGGGCGATCGCTCTCGAGCTGGGCGCCGATTCCGCGGCGCCCCCCGGGGAAGTAGCCGAGCCGAACGCCGGCCGACGCGCCACCGCGAGGCAGCTCGGCGCCGAAGCCGCCGCGCCGCCCGACGCGATCGCAGACCTGGTGGACTACGCGCAGCCTCAAGACGGCGCCGACGCCGTCTTCGACACGGCCGGAGGCCAAGCGGCCTTCGACCTGGCGCTAGAAGTCACCCGGCCGGGCGGACGGGTCGTGCTCTTCGCTCACGCCCCGGCCGACGCCCGCGTCACCTTCGACATCAACGCGGTCTTCAAGTCCGAACGCCAGGTGATCGGCGCCTACTCGGGCACCCCCGCCGAACAGGCGCGCGCGCTCGATCTGCTCCACGACGGCGCGCTCGATCCGACGCCCCTCGTCACCCACCGCCTGCCCCTGGACCGCGCCGCCGAGGCCGTCGACCTGTGCCGCCGCCGGGAAGCTCTCAAGGTACTGTTGCATCCGTGAGTCGACGCCTTGGCGAGCGTGTTTCTCCGATCTCCCGCCGCGACCGCGGACCCGCTCGCTACGCGCCCTCGCTACGAAGCTCGGTGAAACATGCGGGTTGACGCCGGGATCGGCCCGTGACTCCGAGACGCCAGACGCAGGCGTTCCTCACCGGCCCCGGCCAACTCGAACTGAGGCTGCTGCCGATGCCCGAACCGGGCGCCGAGGAACTCCTGCTCCGGGTCGACGCCGCCACGACCTGCGGCACGGACGTCAAGGTCTACCGTCGCGGAGGCCATCCGACCATGCTGGCCCCGCCGGCGCCCTTCGGCCACGAGGTTACGGGAACGATCGTCCGAGCCGGCGCCGGCGCCGCCCACGGCGAGGGCGACGCCGTCGTCGTCGCCAACAGCGCCTCCTGCGGCAAGTGCCGACCCTGTCGGCACAAGCGCGAGAACCTGTGCCGCCACCTCGCCTACCTGAACGGCGCTTTCGCCGACTACCTGCTGATACCGGAAGCCATGGCTCAGCGCAGCGTGCATCCGCGCCCCGCGGGGCTCGACCCCGCGGTGGCCGCGATGGCGGAGCCGCTGGCCTGCGCCGTTCACTGCCTGGAGCGTTGCCTCGGCGCCTGGAGCGGCCCGCCAGCCGAGGCGCGGGCCCTGGTCATCGGCTGCGGGCCGCTGGGACTCATGCTGATCGACCTGTTCCACGGCATGCGCACTCAGGTCCGCGCCCTCGACCCGCACCGCCGCCGCCTGGAAGCGGCGCGGTCCTTCGGCGCCGCGGAGACGCGTCTCGGCCGCGCCGGCGACGGCGACGGTCCGACGGCCGAGGACTCGTTCGACTTCGCCATCGACGCGACCGGCACGCCCGCCGGCTGGGATCACGCCGTCAAGTCGCTAGCTCCCGGCGGCGTCGCCGCCCTGTTCGGGGGCTGCCGTCCGGGGACCACGCTTGTGATCGACGCGGAACGGGTCCACTACCGGGAACAGACCCTGCTGGGCGTCTATCACCACCGTCCCTCGTCCTTCCGCGCCGCGCTCGACCGATTGCATACCGCGCCGGAGCGCTACGGCGCGCTGGTGGAACGCGAGCTGCCCCTCGATCGGCTGACGGAAGCACTCGACCTGATGATCGGTCGGCACGCCCTGAAGGTCGCCATCCGGCCGGTTTCGGGCTGACCGCGCCGCCGACTCCTCCAGGTCCTCCTGCCCTTCACCGGCACCGATACACCGCCCTTCGATGCTCAACACCCATGATCACGACCGCCTTCTTCGCGGAGTCGTAGGCGAAAAGGACGCGCCAATCTCCAACCCTGAGCCGCCAGTTGCCACGACGCGTCCCCTTGAGCCGCTTGACATCCCCGGCGCCGGTCAGGGCGTGCCGATCGATTCCCTCCACGACTCGGCGTTGCGCCGCCGGGTCAAGCCGCTTCAGATCACGAACCGCGCGTGTGGTGTACGAGAGGCGCCGGCCGCTCAGAGGCCGAGCTCCCTCTTGACTTCCTCGGAACCATGCACTCGGCCGGCCTCGACATCGTCCCAGGCCTGCTCCAGACGACGCTCACACTTCTCACTCAACCGCCGGTCCGTCTCGGGCACGCTCAACAGGAATCGGGCGTAGGAGTCGGCCCGATCGGTCAAGTACTCCAGATAGCGCGCGGCCGCCCGAACCTCAGCCTCCGGAACCCCCCGCGCCAGTCGAACAAGCCGTTCCCTGTCGTCGGTCTGGGTCTTCGTCGTTGGTGAGTCCATGGACGGCGGTTGCCTTCCCCGAGGCGCCCAAGGCTAACACGGACGACGGCGCGCCTCGGCCGACCCGGGCGCCAGGCGCCGGTAGCAGGCGAGGTAGAAGCAGACCAGCAGGGCCAAGGCGGCGATCGCGTACGAGCGCTCGAGCGGCATCAGCGCGACCGCGCCGAGACTCAGGAGCGGGTTGCTCCACAGCAGCGCCCCGGTCGCGGGGTTCGCCAGCCTCGCCGCGCGACGCCCGCCGAGGCCCTTCCTGGTCAGGCGCTCGTAGACCAGCATGTGCAGATGCCGCCGGTCGGGGTCGAACGGGCTGCCGCCGGCGCGGAGTTTCCGAATGACCGAGACCGCGGCTTCCGTGAGCGGATAGGCCAGCACGACGAGACTGACCCAGGGCGAAACCCCGGGGTTGCGCGCCGGGACCATCACCGCGACGACGGCCACGAGAACGCCGAGAAAGTACGCTCCGCCGTCTCCCAGAAAGAGGGCGCCGAGCGGGAAGTTGAGCGCCGCGAACCCGCAGGCGACGCCGATGACGGCGAGGCAGAACATGGCCAGGGACTCGTCCCCGGCCCTCAGGCTGACCAGGCGGAACGCGGCCAGCAGGATGACGGCCGTCCCCGGCGCCAGGCCGTGGAAGCCGTCGATCATGTTGATCGCGTGAGCCGTGCCGGCCACGGCCAGGACGGCAAGAGCGATCGCGATGGCCGGCGCCGCCCGCAGCGCGTCGTCCACGGCGGGTATCTCCACGCGCGTGATCGCATGGCCGCTCAAGAGGCAGAACGCGAGGCCGGCGAGGGAAGTTCCCACGAACCGGACCGTCTTGTGGACCCGCTTCGTCAGGTCCTCGGCCAACCCCCCCAGCAGGCCGACGGCGGCGGCCGCGCCGGCCGCCAGCAGCAGTTCGCGCGCCGGCGAGGCCGAGACGGCGACGGCGGCGCCATACCCCGACAACAGGGCGAGACCGCCGACTCGCGGCGTCGTCGGCGAATCGTGGAACTTGTGCGGTCCGGCACCGCTGTCGCCGGTTCTGGCGGCGTGCCAGCGCTTGGTGGCGACGAGCGCGGCCGCGACGATCAGGGAAACGAAGAACCCGACCGCGGCCGGATGCTGGATTCCCGCCATGGCGACCGAGCGTACATCGTACCGGGACGCGGCCGACGGTTCAGGCTTCAGTGGAACGGCACGCCGTTTGTCTTCGCGGGGTCTTCGCGGTAGCGAAGCCCACACGCCGCGCACGTGTGCTATCGTCAACAAACATGACCTCAAACCGGTCGTCCTCACACGCTGGCGCGGCGGTCGGAAGTCCTTTGCGCCGAAACAGCGTCGGTTCGGCTCGCCCCGTGCCGGGGGAAGCTCCCGGCTTCGACGTCGCCGGCTTCTTCGGCGAAGCGCCCTCAAGCCAGATTCCTGGGGGG
>JAAXHG010000198.1:10100-140741 GCA_012270995.1 Vicinamibacteraceae bacterium
GGGGGGGGGGGGGGGAGCCTGCGGCTTCGCCCGGCTGCCGTTCGCCGTCCCGAATCGTCGACTGTGCGGCGGCTGCTCGTCGAAGTGAGAAAGCTCGAGACCGATCCGGCGGAGCGGAGCGGCCGCGTGGAGGCGCCGGCAGCCCGTGGCACGGCGCGGCCCGCCGCGAGCGGCGGGCGTTGGGCCGCGTTGCCCTTGGCGCTGGTCGCGGCGTTCGCCGTCGCCGGCCCCTGGGCCCCGGCCGCCGCGCAGGAACCGACCGCCGTCCCGTGCGACAAGACGACGGCCACGGACATCTGGTGCGCGAAGCTCACGTCCAACACGATGAGCAACCCCGGATACGACGGCGACGTCGGCTACCGGCAAGGCGTTGCAGGCAGTCTGACCTCGACCACGTTCACGTACGACGGGAGCACGTATACCGTCACCGGGCTGTTCGACCGGTGCACACGGGTCGCTGGGTGTACTGGAATCGGCGACGACGGCATTGCCTCGACGTCCACGGTCTTCACCCTCTCGAGCTCGAGCCCGGAGATGAGTACGCTCTCCGACTTGACTCTTCGCGGAACCGGAACAGGCAGCGCAGGCTCGGGCAATCTCAGGGATCGCATCGAACAGCTGTTCGGCGGCCAGGACGAGGACAACAGCGATACCCACAAGGCGACGTGGGCCCCGGTGAGCTACTCAAGCGGGGTGTATGGCTACCACGCGATCGCCCGCATCTACGACGAGGCCACGACCAAGCCCAAGTTCGCTGACACGATCGCCGACCAGACCTGGGTCGTCGACAGCCAAATCACCCCCCTGACGCTGCCGGCGGCCACGCAGGGCGCCGGCGACGTCGAATACAGCGGCGCTCCCGACCTTCCCGCGGGGCTCTCCTTCGATGCCGACACCCGGAAGGTGACGGGCATGCCGACAGAAACCCAGACGGCGACCGAGTACACCTACACGGCGACCGACGTGCTGGGCCTGACCGACGAGCTGACGTTCAGCATCACGATCACGGCGACGGCGGCGACGGTTCCCGAGGCGCCGACCGGGCTGACGGCGACCGTCGGCAACACCGAGGTCACGTTGTCGTGGACCGCGGGCGGCGACGGCGGCAGCGCGATCACGAAGCACCAGTACCGGCAGAAGGCGGGCAGCGGCAGTTACGGCGACTGGACCGACATCCCCAACAGCGCCCCCGGCGAGGGCAACGCCACCGGCTTCACGGTGACCGGCCTGGCCAACGGCACGGCGTACGCCTTCAAGGTGCGGGCGGTCAACAACGAGGGCGACGGCGCCGAGTCGGCCGAAGTCACCGCGACGCCGGCGACGGTTCCCGAGGCGCCGACCGGGCTGACGGCGACCGTCGGCAACACCGAGGTCACGTTGTCGTGGACCGCGGGCGGCGACGGCGGCAGCGCGATCACGAAGCACCAGTACCGGCAGAAGGCGGGCAGCGGCAGTTACGGCGACTGGACCGACATCCCCAACAGCGCCCCCGGCGAGGGCAACGCCACCGGCTTCACGGTGACCGGCCTGGCCAACGGCACGGCGTACACCTTCCAGGTGCTGGCGGTCAACAACGAGGGCGACGGCGCCGAGTCGGCCGAAGTCACCGCGACGCCGGCGACGGTTCCCGAGGCGCCGACCGGGCTGACGGCGCTCGCCGGCAACACCGAGGTCACGTTGTCGTGGACCGCGGGCGGCGACGGCGGCAGCGCGATCACGAAGCACCAGTACCGGCAGAAGGCGGGCAGCGGCAGTTACGGCGACTGGACCGACATCCCCAACAGCGCCCCCGGCGAGGGCAACGCCACCGGCTTCACGGTGGCCGGCCTGGCCAACGGCACGGCGTACACCTTCAAGGTGCGGGCGGTCAACAACGAGGGCGACGGCGCCGAGTCGGCCGAAGTCACCGCGACGCCGGCGCCCACGAACAGTCCGCCGGCGTTCGACGAGCTGAGTCCGACGCGCGAGGTGAAGGAGAACACGGTTGCGGACTTCGGCGCCGAGGTCTCGGCCAACGACCCGGAGGACGACACGCTGACGTACACGCTGGAGGGGGGCAACGGGACGTTGTTCGGCGTCGCGCCGTCGAGCGGCCAGTTGTCGACGAAGCAGGCTCTGAACCACGAGGAGGCGTCCAGCTACACGGTGACGGTGGGGGTAAGCGACCGCAAGGACGAGAACGGCGCCTCCGACACCGTGGTGGACGCGACGGTCGAGGTGACGATCACGGTGAGTGACGTGAACGAGATTGCGGCGTTCGACGAGGCGAATCCGACGCGCGAGGTGGCGGAGAACGCTACTTCAGACTTCGGGGATCCGGTGACGGCCACGGATCCCGACGAGGACGACCAGGACTCGCTGACGTACTCGTTGTCTACCGGCGGGGACAACGAGCCGTTCGGGATCGACTCGGTCACGGGCCAGTTGTCGACGAGGAAGGCTCTGAACCATGAGGCACAAGAACGCTACACGGTGACGGTGCGGGTGAGCGACGGCAGGGACGCTAACGGGGACCCCGAGGACCCCCCCGTGGTGGACGCGGCGGTCGACGTGACCGTCACGGTGACGGACGTGGACGAGGCGCCGGCCGCGCCGGCCGCGCCGACGGTGGGGACCGCCTCGACGACGAGTCTCGAGGTGAGCTGGTCGGCGCCGTCGAACACAGGTCCCGCGATCGACGACTACGACGTTCAGTACAAGAAGTCGTCCGTGTCGGACTGGACGGAGTGGCAGCCTTCGGCCGCGGACAGCACGGACACGGAGACGACGATCACGGAACTCGACCAGGACACGGCCTACGACGTCCAGGTGCGTGCGGAGAACCCCGAGTCGGAGGGCCAGTGGTCGGATTCGGGCACGGGCAGAACGGCGGCGCCGGACAACCAGCCGCCGACGTTCCCGAACCCGAGCTACGAGTTGAGCGTGCCGGAGAACACGAAAGGCGAGATCGGGGATCCGGTGACGGCCACCGACCCCGAGGGCGCCACGCTCACGTACTCGCTCTCCGGCGCGGACGCCGGGTCATTCGCCATTGATTCGGGAACAGCGCAGCTCTCCGTGCCGGCGACGACGGACCTGAACTTCGAGAGGCAGGTGCAGTACGCGTTCAACGTGGTGGCCACGGACCCCGGCCGCCTGACGGCGACGCTGCCGGTGGCGATCACGTTGACGGACGTGAACGAGGCGCCCGAGACGCCGTCGGCGCCGGTGGTGACGACGCTGTCGTCGAACGGGCTGCGGGCGGACTGGACGGCGCCCGTGAACGCCGGTCCGCCGATCAGCCGTTACGACGTGCGGTACCGGCCGGCGGGCGCGTCGATTGACGGGACGTGGACTTCCCACCCGCACGGCGTCGCCGCGACGACTGCCTTGATCGTCGATCTGGCGGCGGGCACGTCCTACGACGTGCAGGTCCGGGCGGTCAACCCCGAGGGAGCGAGCGGCTGGTCGGTTTCGGGCACGGGGACGACCGCGTCGTCGCCCGGCGGGGGCGGTCCTCCCCCTCCCCCCGTGGATCAGCAGCCGTTCTTCCTGCCCGGCGTGTCGATCGACGATCTGTCGCTGGTGGTGGGAAGCGGCGTGCGCGTGGAACTGCCCGCGGCTTCGGGCGGCGACCCGCCCCTGCAATACCGCGTGACGCCCCGGCCGCCCGACGGCATGGGCTTCGATCCCGAGACCAGAGTGCTTTCGGGGGCCCCGACGCGGGCAAGCGCCGCGCTGACCTACACCTACACGGCGACCGACGACGACGGGGACGCCGCGAGCCTGCGCTTTGTGATCCAGGTGTCCGCCGGCGATCAGTTCCCGAGCTTCGGCGGGGCGTCCGTCCCGAGTCAGACGTTCACGGTCGGCGTCACGGCGCGTCAGGAGTTGCCGGCGGCCTTCGGCGGCAACGGCGAGCTCCACTACAGCCTGTCGCCGGCCCTGCCTTCGGGGTTGGGCTTCGACGCGGGTTCGCGCGTGCTGTGGGGGACGCCGGTGGCGGCGGACGATCCGGCGACCTACACGTACCGGGCGACCGACAGCGACGCGGAGGACCCGGACAGCGACGAACTGCGATTCACGATCGCCGTGGCGACCGCGCCGCCGCCGCCGGGTCAGTCCGACGTGACGGCCTCGCCGGCGGGCGAGGAGAGCGTGGCGCTGATTCTCGGCCCGGGCTGGGCGGGCCTGCCTCGAAACGAGATCGACGTGGAGGTTCGAGGTCCGAAGCACGGCTGGACGCCGTGGCCCCCGCGGCGGTCGGAGGCCCGCGCGACGGGTTCCGGGGCGGCGGACGCCGCGGCGGCCGCCGCCGCGCGCGGCATCCTGGTCGAGGGTCTCGACCCGGATTCGCCGTACACGTTCCGGCTGCGGACCGAGACGTCCGAAGGCGAAGTCGCGTACTCCGAGGAGCAAAGCGCCACGACGGGCTGGTTCGGCGGTCCGTGCCGCCGGGGCGCGGGTTTCCTGTGCCTTCGGGACGGTCGTTTCGAGGTCCAGGCGCACTGGACGAATCCGGACCGCGAGGCGGACTTCGGCGTCGGGACGGCGGCGCCGCTGTCGATCTCGGACGAGTCGGGGATGTTCTGGTTCTTCAACGCGGACAACATCGAGCTGGTGACGAAGGTGCTGGACGGCCGGTCGATCAACGATCACTTCTGGGTGTTCTTCGGGGCGCTGTCGGACGTGGAGTACTGGGTGACGGTGAACGACACACAGGCGGGGGAGGCGCGGACGTACCACAACCGTCCGAAGGAGGTCTGCGGCCAGAACGACACCTCGGCCTTCTTGCGGCCGCTCGAGTCGTCGGCCTCGGCTTCGCCGGCATCGGCCGCTGCGCCTTCGGGCCGCGGGAGCGGCTGGGAACGGATCTGGGGCCGCGAGCCCGGCGTGCTGGGCGTGGATCTGCTGCCGATGAACGCGGCCTCGTTCGCGGTCGGGGAACCCGCGGCCGCCGCGCCCGAACAGGAGAGCGGCGTCTGCGAGCCGTCGGCGGAGCGTCTCTGCCTGCTGGAGGACCGGTTCGCGGTCGAGGTCGACCTGATCGACCCGAACGTCGAGGATCCCGCGGAGCGCGAGCGGGCCGCCCGAGTGCTGCCCACGCTGACGACGCGAGAGACCGGCTTCTTCTGGTTCTTCAACGACGTGAACGTCGAACTGGCGGTCAAGATGCTGGACGGCCGGGCGATCAACGAGCGCTTCTGGTTGCTCTACGGCGGCCTCTCGGACGTCGAGTACGCGATTACCGTGACCGACACCTGGACCGGACTCGACCGCACCTACCGCAACGAGGCGGGCAGCATCTGCGGCGAGATCGACACCGGGGCGTTCCAGTAGGCGGGGCGGCTCGGGACGCCGCCGCGCATGTCGCCGCCGTCGGCCTGCTGTCGCGGTTGCTCGGCTGACGACGCCAGGGACGCCGGCGTCGTCGTCAGAAGACGCGCGGCTCGAAGTCCGGCGCGTTGAGGACGCTGGCGCTGTTCCCGGTGGCGCGGATCACGAACAGGCCCTGGCGTTCGGCGTGCTTCGCGACCGACGCGTCGGTTCGCAGGTACGCCAGCGCGCCGTAGACTGGACGGCCCTCGGACCACGGAAACCAGTCGGCCAGACGGCCCAGCTTGTCGAGGAACCGCTTGACGTCCCTGGGCCGCAGCGTCGTCTTCACTTCGACCACGACGATCTCCGCGCCGTTCCTGGCAACGATGTCGAGCTCGCAATGTTCGCCGTTGCGAACCGCGTTCAGGCGCTGCGCCGTCTCGGTTACGTCGATGTCTCGCTGCCTCAACAGGGGAACGAGGTCTCCCTCCACCAGACTCTCGACCAACCTGCCCCACTGCGTCGTGAACAGATCCTCCGCCTTCTTGAGGCGACGGTCCGTCTCCTTCATCTCCCGAGCGGTTTCTTCTTGCCGCAGGGCGACTCTCTCCAGAATGGCCCAGATCTTCTCAAAGGTCGGCGCGGTCTCGCCCGCGCCGGGTCCGTTCGTGCTCGTCATCAAAACTCCTTCCCGCCGAGGCCGCCCGAAAGAAGCGAAGAGTCCCGGTTGGCAAGGGACCGGGGTTCAGGCCGGAACAGCGCCCCGCGCTCGCTCCCGCAGGCCCGGATGCTACCGCACATCCGCCTGCCCGAATCCCATCGGCGGCGCCGCGGGAGACGGAAGACCGCCTACGGGCTGGCGGGCGTGGCGCTGGTCGACGCGACGCCGTTCCCGGCATTGCCCGCGGCCCGCAACTCCACCGTGTAGGTCGTGCCGTTCGTCAGGCCAGTCAACGTGTGGCGATGCTTCGACGAGCAGGGAGCCACCTCCCAGTCGCTGAACGTCCCGGCGGCCGAACGCCAGCGCAGCTCGTACGCCACCGGCTTGACCGAGCCTGACGGGCCGCCCCAGGTCAACGCCAGTTCGCCGTCTCCCGGGGCCGCGCTGAGACTGCCCGGCGCTCCGAGCACGACCGAGGGCGTCTCCGAGATCAGCACGGTGACTCCCCGATCCCGCAGGGCGGTCACGTCGTTGGCGAGCGTCTGCGCATCCAGGGGATTCCGCCTGAGAAAGACGTGGTCTCCGTCGCCCAGGCCGGTGTTGTTCGTCAAGCCTCCGATGCTCGTGAGGCAGTTGCTGTCGAGCCAAAGCCATTCGAGCTTGGTGAATCCCGAGAACAGCGATACGTCCGTGATGGAGTTGGTCGAGAGCTTTAGCGTCGTGAGCTTGGTGAGCCTGGAGAGCGGCGTCACGTCCGTGATGTCGTTCGTCCGAAGATCCAGCCAACTCAGCTTCGTAAGGCCCGAGAGCGGCGATAAGTCCGTGATCGCGTTGCGGTCGAGAGTCAGGCTCGCGAGCTCGGTCAGTCCCGAAAGCGGCGATGCATCCGTGATCGCGTTGCCGCCAAGATGCAGCTTCGTCAGCTTCGTAAGGCCCGAGACCGGCGTCACGTCCGTGATCGCGTTGCCGCCGAGCCCCAGCAGCGTGAGCTCGGTGAGGCTAGAGAGCGGCGTCACGTCCGTGATCACGTTTCCGCCGAGACCCAGCCCCGTGAGCTCGGTGAGGCCAGAGACCGGCGTCACGTCCGTGATCGCGTTGCCGGAGAGGTCGAGCCACGTGAGCTTCGTGAGGCCCGATATGGGCGAGACGTCCGAGATCCCGTTTGAACCGAGCTCCAGCGAGCTCAGCTTGGTCAGACCCGAGAGCGGCGATACGTCCGTGATCGCGTTCCTCGAGAGATACAACCACCTGAGCTCGGTAAGGCTCGATAGGGGCGTTACATCCGAGACCGCGTTGCTGTGGAGATGTAGTGAGCCTAGCTTCGTGAGGCCCGAGAGCGGCGTTGCGTCCGTCATCTTGTTGTCTGAGAGATTCAACGTCGTGACTTCGGTGAGACCCGAGAGCGGCGTTGCGTCCGTGATCGCGTTGCCATAAAGAGAAAGCCTCTTGAGCCTGGTGAGGGCGGAGAGCGGCGTCACGTCCGTGATCGTGTTGTTGCCAACATGCAACGTCGTGAGCTCGGTGAGGCCGGCTAACGGCGCCATGTCCGCGATCTCGTTGTTGTAGAGCAACAGTGACGTCAGCTTCGTAAGGTCGGAGAGTGGCGTCACGTCCGTAACCGCGTTGCTGAAGAGATGCAGCGTCGTGATCTCGGTGAGACCCGAGAGTGGCGACACGTCCGTAACTGCATTTCTGTCGAGCACCAAGTCGCCAAGCCCGGTCGCAAACTCCAGACCGGTCAGGTCCTTGATCTCGCATCCCCCACACCCGAAGCTGGCCATGTGTTCCATCTCGGCGCTCGTGATGGTCTCTCCCGCCTGCTTGCCCAACGCCTGTTCGACGGCGGCTCGCAGGTTGGCGTCCGGTATCGTGACGTCGACGGGCAACGTCGCGGTCACCGTGAACGCGTCGGGGTCCGACGCGAGGCCGGAGGCGTCGGTCGCCGTCACCGTCACGTCGGCGGTGCCGGCCGCCGCAGCGGTCAGCGTCAGCAGTCCGTTCGCCAGGGTAGCGGCGACAACGGCCGGATCCGCGGATGAGGCGGAGTAGGTCATCTCGTCCTGCTCAGGATCGCTGAAATGGAGCGACAAGTCCACGGTCTCCGACCGCCCGCCGACGGTCAGGGTCATGTCGTCGATGGCGAGGGCGACGACCGGCGCCGTGTTGGCCGGCGTCACCATGATCGTCTGGCTCGTCGTGGTCGCGCCGAACGCGGCGCCGTTCTGCTCCATTTGCCACTGGAAGGCATGGTCGCCGGCGGTCGCCGGCGCCGTGATCGTGAGGGCGAACGAACGGTACGCCTTCGGGGGAATGCTCACGCCGTCGGGAACCGTCGCCTGGCTGACCCCCCAGAGATCGGATGGAGTGGTCCGCGAAACGAGCTTGTAGCCTCCGTCGCCGGTCCACGAAGCCGTGCCCGTGTTCTGCATGGTGACGCCGACCTTCGCCGTCTCGCCGGCGGTCATCGACGCCGGCACGCTGCGGTAGGAGGCGAAGGCCGCGTCGTTCGGCGGCGGCGTCACCGTGATCGTCTTGTTCGGCGTCTTGCCGCCGAACCGGGCGCCGTCATGGACCATTTGCCACTGGAAGGCGTGTTCGCCGGCGGTCGACGGGGCGGTGATGGCGAAACTGAAGGTGTATGCCGCCTCGGGCTCGACGGCCACCGCGTCGTCGATCTCCACGCGGGAGAGGCCCCAGATCGTGTTGTCGCTCGGGTCTTCAGAGCCGAGTTCGAAGCCTTCGGCCCGAGTCCAGGTCGAGTCGCCGGCGTTGCGCATCAGGATGGTGACGGTCCGGGTCTCCCCGGTCGTCATCGTCTTGGGAACGCTTCCGAAGAACGAAACGAACGCCGCGTCGTCGTCCGCGGCGGCGACTCCGGGGATCAGCGCCAGGAAGAAAAGGGCGCGGCGAACCGCGTAGCCATACTGCATTGTGGAGGGCCTCCGGTTGTGGAGGGCCTCCGGTTGTGGAGGGCCTCCGGTTGTGGAGGGCCTCCGGCGTGGACGGCGGCAAGTTTATCAGGCTGGTCAAGTCCGTCAACCCGGATCCGCAGCAGCGAAACGGGGAGCATCTGCTGCGACGACGCGGACACGGGGCGTCCGGCGAGCGCGGCGGCCCGGAACGACGTCCGACTCGGAGACGAGCGGCTTGAAGACCGGCGTGTCGAGGAGGCGTCGGGGAGACGTGACGCCGTATCCCGGCGGCGCGGAGTGCGCTACGCTAGCGGAGCAATGAGTACGACCACCTTCGACTCGCTGGCGACCGCCCGCGCCCTGGAACGGGCCGGCATGGACCCGGCCCACGCGGAAGCGGTGACGGAAGCGATCGGAGGCGCGGTCGGCGGTACGGGCGCGGTGACCCGAGCCGACCTGGACGCGGCAATGGCCGCGCTGCGGGCCGATCTTGCCGCGCTGGAAGTGCGCCTCATCCGTTGGGCGATCGGCAGCGTGCTGGCGACGGCGGCCCTGACCGTCGCCGCCGTCGGCCTGCTGTTGCGGCTGTTCGGCTAGAGAGCGTGATCACGAGGCGGGACTGACCGCGGAGGGACGCGCTCAGAAGACGCGCGGCTCGAAGTCCGGCGCGTTGAGGACGCTGGCGCTGTTGCCGGTGGCGCGGATCACGAACAGGCCCTGGCGTTCGGCGTGCGTCGCGACCGACGCGTCGGTTCGGAGGTACGCCAGCGCGCCGTAAACCGGGCGGCCCTCGGACCACGGAAACCAGTCGGCCAGACGGCGCAGCTTGTCGAGGAACCGCTTGACGTCCCTGGGCCGCAGCGTCGTCTTCACTTCGACCACGACGATCTCCGCGCCGTTCCTGGCGACGATGTCGAGCTCGCAATGCGAGCCGTTCCGAACCGCGTTCAGGCGCTGCGCCGTCTCGGTGACGTCGATGTCTCGCTGCCTCAACAGGGGAACGAGGTCTCCCTCGACCAGACTCTCGACCAACCTGCCCCACTGCGTCGTGAACAGATCCTCCGCCTTCTTGAGGCGACGGTCCGTCTCCTTCGTCTGGCGGTCGGTCTCCTTCATCCGCCGGTCGGTCTCCTTCATCTGGCGGTCCGTCTCCTTCATCCGCCGGTCCGTCTCCTTCATCTCCCGGGCGATCTCTTCTTGCCGCTGGGCGACTCTCTCCAGAATGACCCGGATCTCCTCAAAGGTCGGCGCGGTCTCGCCCGCGCCGGGTACGTTCGTGCTCGTCATTCAAACTCCTTCCCGCCGAGGCCGCCCGCAAGAAGCGAAGAGTTCCGGTTGGCAAGAGACCGGGTTTGCGCCGGGAACGGCACCCCGCGCTCGTTCCCGCAGGCCCGGATGCTACCGCACTCCGCCTGCCCGAAACCCATCGGCGACGCTGCGGGATACGGACGACCGCCTACGGGCTGGCGGGCGTGGCGCTGGTCGACACAACGCCGGGAACCAGCGCCAGGAAGAAAGGGCGCGGCGAACCTTTGACGCGCGCTCCCATCGGTCTGGCGATCCACGAGGCGGGACTGGCCGCGGAGGGACGCGCTCAGAAGACGCGCGGCTCGAAGTCCGGCGCGTTCAGGACGCTGGCGCTGTTCCCGGTGGCGCGGATCACGAACAAGCCCTGGCGTTCGGCGTGTTTCGCGACCGAGGCGTCGGCCCGAAGGTACGCCAGCGCGCCGTAGACCGGACGGCCCTCGGACCACGGAAACCAGTCGGCCAGACGGCGCAGCTTGTCGAGGAACCGCTTGACGTCCCTGGGCCGCAGCGTCGTCTTCACTTCGACCACGACGATCTCCGCGCCGTCCCTGGCGACGATGTCGAGCTCGCAATGTTCGCCGTTGCGAACCGCGTTCAGGCGCTGCGCCGTCTCGGTGACGTCGATGTCTCGCTGCCTCAACAGGGGAACGAGGTCTCCCTCGACCAGACTCTCGACCAACCTGCCCCACTGCGTCGTGAACAGATCCTCCGCCTTCTTGAGGCGGCGGTCGGTCTCCTTCATCTGGCGGTCCGTCTCCTTCATCCGACGGTCCGTCTCCTTCATCCGCCGGTCCGTCTCCTTCATCCGCCGGTCGGTCTCCTTCATCCGCCGGTCCGTCTCCTTCGTCTCCCGGGCGATTTCTTCTTGCCGCAGGGCGACTCTCTCCAGAATGACCCGGATCTCCTCAAAAGTCGGCGCGGTCTCGCCCGCGCCGGGTACGTTCGTGCTCGTCATTCAAACTCCTTCCCGCCGAGGCCGCCCGAAAGAAGCGAAGCGCTCCGGTTGGCAAGGGACCGGGCTTTGCGCCGGGAACGGCGCCCCGCGCCCGTTCCGGCAGGCCCGGATGCTACCGCACTCCGCCTGCCCGAATCCCATCGGCGACGCTGCGGGAAACGGAAGACCGCCTACGGGCTGGCGGGCGTGGCGCGTGGTCGACGCGGCGCCGTTCCCGGCATTGCCCGCGGCCCGCACCTCCACCGTGTACGTCGTGCCGTTCGTCAGCCCTGTCACCTTGTGACGGCGCTTCGACGAGCAGGGAGCCACCTCCCAGTCGTCGAACGTCCCGGCGGCCGAACGCCAGCGCAGCTCGTAAGCCAAGGGCTTGACCGAGCCCGACGGCGTGCCCCAGGTCAACGCCAGTTCGCCGTCTCCCGGCGTTGCGCTCAGACTGCCCGGCGCTCCCAGCACGTCCGAGGGCGTTTCCGTGACCACCAACGGTGACTCCTGGTCCCGCAGCGCGGTCACCTCGTTGGCGAACCGGCCTGGCCGCGGAGGGACGCGCTCAGAAGACGCGCGGCTCGAAGTCCGACGCGTTGAGGACGCTGGCGCTGTTCCCGGTGGCGCGGATCACGAACAGGCCCTGGCGTTCGGCGTGTTTCGCGACCGAGGCGTCGGTTCGGAGGTACGCCAGCGCGCCGTAGACCGGACGGCCCTCGGACCACGGAAACCAGTCGGCCAGACGGCGCAGCTTGTCGAGGAACCGCTTGACGTCCCTGGGCCGCAGCGTCGTCTTCACTTCGACCACCACGATCTCCGCGCCGTTCCTGGCGACGATGTCGAGCTCGCAATGCGAGCCGTTCCGAACCGCGTTCAGGCGCTGCGCCGTCTCGGTGACGTCGATGTCTCGCTGCCTCAACAGGGGAACGAGGTCTCCCTCCACCAGACTCTCGACCAACCTGCCCCACTGCGTCGTGAACAGATCCTCCGCCTTCTTGAGGCGGCGGTCGGTCTCCTTCGTCTGGCGGTCGGTCTCCTTCATCCGACGGTCGGTCTCCTTCATCTGGCGGTCCGTCTCCTTCATCCGCCGGTCGGTCTCCTTCATCCGCCGGTCGGTCTCCTTCGCCTCCCGGGCGATTTCTTCTTGCCGCAGGGCGACTCTCTCCAGAATGACCCGGATCTCCTCAAAAGTCGGCGCGGTCTCGCCCGCGCCGGGTACGTTCGTGCTCGTCATTCAAACTCCTTCCCGCCGAGGCCGCCCGAAAGAAGCGAAGAGTTCCCGTTGGCAAGAGACCGGCTTTTCACGCCGGGAACGGTGCCCCGCGCTCGCTCCCGCAGGCCCGGATGCTACCGCACTCCGCCTTCCCGAATCCCATCGGCGACGCCGCGGGAAACGGAAGACCGCCTACGGGCTGGCGGGCGTGGCGCGTGGTCGACGCGGCGCCGTTCTCCGCGTTGCGGGCCGAGATGCGGGCCGATCTTGCTGCTCTGGAAGTGCGCCTGATCCGCTGGACGATCGGCAGCGCGCTGGCAACCAGGCTTGCACCGTAGAATGCAGGGCGATGACCGCCCGTCTCTACAGCGAGGAGGAGCTCAACGCGCTCCGCTTGGCGCCAAAGCGGGTGACCAATCCCGGCTCTCGCTGGTCCGAGAAGCCATCGGGGGCACCGGTCCATCGGCAACGGTCGTTCAAGGCTACTGGAGAGGGCGCGGCCGGAACCAGATTCGACCTCTACCAGCGCCAGAACCTCCTCGACGAAGCGGACTTCTCCAGCGGCATCGCCCTCGTGTCGGTCGACGGCGCGCGCTTGACGCTGGCACGCTACAACGGACCGAGTCACGAACATGGGGATATCTGCTATCGACCTCATATCCACCGCGCGAACGCGGAGTCGATCGCTACAGGCAGCAAGCCCGAACGCCACGCCGAAGAAACCGACCGCTTCGTCACGCTGGAGGGCGCGTTCGCATGCCTGATCGAGGACTTCAACATCGCCGGCGTCTCCGCCACGCACGACTCCCAGAGGACTCTCCTGCCATGACCCTGGATGTCGACGCGGTGCAGAAGCTCCTCTGCGAACGTCTCTGTGCCGAAGTACGACTCGCACGGCGCCCGGACGATGCCTTGATGCTACGGACGCACTTCGAGTTTCCAGACGGCGACCGGTTTCCCATCCACGTCTCCGCCGCCGGAATCGGCGGGATTCGGCTATCGGACCGCGGTCACACGCTCATGCACATCAGCTACGACCACGACATCGAAGCCTTCCTTCAAGGGACACGCGGACAGATTCTCGAACGCATCGTGACCGAGATGGGTGTAGAACGAGATGGCGGTTCTTTCCGCCTCGACACGTCCATCGAGCAACTGCCCGAAGCAGTCTTTCGATTCGGGCAGGCACTGACCAGGGTTCACGACCTGACACTGCTCTCGAGGTCCCGCGCGAGATCCGCCTTCTACGACGATCTTGCCGACCTGCTGCACGGCCTCGTCGACGAAGACAAGATCCAGGCGGACTACTCGCCCGACGGCCTTCCCGACCCCGAGCCGTACCGCGTGGACTATCGGATCGACGGACGACTGGATACACCGCTGTTCCTCTACGGCGTGCCGAATCGCGACAAGGCGCGTCTTGCCACGATCATGCTGTCCCACTTCCACCGTCACGACATCCAGTTCGAGTCCATCCTTGTCTTCTCGGACCAGTCGGAGATTCCCCGTCTCGATCTGGCGCGGCTCTCCGATGTAGGGGGAGAAATGATCTCCTCGCTGGGATCGACCGCCGATCTGGAGCGGAAGCTGCTCAGGCGCGTCGCCTGACCCGCGATTCCGCGGCGGGCGCCGGCGGACGCCAGGTCCTCGATGGCGCAAGCACTACACGCGCGGCGGCCGGTCCCGCCCGCGGGGCGGCCCGACGAGGAAACCGATTCCCCAACTGAAGTGGATGGTCGGGAGCACGAGCGGCAACAGCGCCGCCTCGAGGGCTCGCCGCCTCGCTCCGACGAGCGCGGCGCCGCCCAGGAGCAGCAGCAGGTAGAGCGCCGGGACCAACGCCGCGGCGCCCAGCATCGACGTTCCGGTGGACGGGGCGGCAGTGGCCGCGGCCACCCAACCGGCCGCCGCCAGGAACAAGGAGGCGAGGGCAGCGAGAACCAGCAACGGCGCGGCGAGCTGCCGCCATCTGAGCGACGCCGGATGGCGACGCAGCATCGCCCGCTTCCACCGGCCGTATCTGAAGTACTGCCGCGCCAGCGCCGCGAATGCGCCGCGCGGGCGATAGTCCGCCGCGAGGGTCGGGTCGAACCAGACGATCTCTCCGTGCTGGCGCAGCCGCCAGTACAGTTCGTACTCCGAGTTCCAGAGCAGTGACGTTTCGTAGCCGCCCGCGGCCTCTACGGCATCGCGCCGCAGAACGCCCAGGTAGACCGTATCGGTCGGCCCGGCCGGACCGCCCAGGCGGTAACGGGCGTCGCCCGCGCCCAGCGGGCTGGTCATGGCGAGCGCGACCGCCCGCTCGAAGGCCGTCTTCCCCACCGGATTCTGACGACCGCCAACGACGGCGGCGCCAGTGGCGCATAGCTGCTCGACCGCCCGTTCGAGGTAGCCGGGCGGCAGCACTGTTCGCGCGTCGCAGCGCGCCAGAACGCGTCGCCGCGCCGCGCGCATGGCGCGGTTGAGGCCGGACGGAATCGTCCGTTCCGGGTTCGGGATCACGCGCACCTCCGGGAACTCCCGGCGAATCGAGTCCGCCGTCGCGGTCGTGTCCGAGCCGTCGGCGAGAACCACCTCGACTTCGCCGCCGTAGCCCTGAGCCAACGCCGAAGCCACCGCCCGGGCGACCGTGGCCGGGTCCTCGTCGCGGACCGGAAGCAGGATCGACACCGGCAAACGGTCGTTCCGCGCGCGCCGGCCCGCGCTAGAGCTAGAATCGCGCCGAATGCGCCGAGTTCCGTCTGCGGTCATGGAGGCGATCGGAGATTCCGGGTTGCCGGGACAACCAACGGTACAACGAACGGTGGACGGGAGCGGCGCCCGAATCCCGGCGCCCCCGGCGGGTCGCGCCGGAACGAGGCGCGCTCTTCGCTCCGAACCGCCGGCCTGACGACTCGACGGCGCCGTGTACGGACTGTTGCTGCACGTCGGCCTGCCCAAGACGGCGACCACGTCGCTTCAGTGCAACGTGCTGATGCCGCTTCACGAGCAACGAAGAATCAACTTCCTGGGCCGCGCCGTGCGCGACGGGGTGGTGCACGATCCGCTCGAGCGCGCGATCGACCGGGTCAAGGCGGGACCCCTGAGCGCGGACGAGCTGCGAAGTCTCCGCGCGGACCTGAGAGCCCGGCTCGACTCCCGCCGGCTGAACGTCGTCAGCAACGAGCGCATCGTCGAGGTCCACGCCAAGGTCGGCGGCAAGCCGGCCAACGAAGACGGGCGAACCCGTCTGCGGAACCTCGGCGCGCTGTTCGAGGATTGCGACGCGACGCTGCTGATCACGCTGCGATCACCGGTCGACTTCGCCTTTTCGTGGTATGTCGAGCAGTACTACTGGCGGTTTCACCACCGCGACGAGCGGGCCTCCATCGGCGACTTCTTCGCGGAGCTTCTTCGGCAGGAACCGGGGCGGGGACCGTGGACCGTGTTCTTCTACGACGCCTACATTCGGGCCGCGGCCCGGATCTTCGGCCGCGTCGAGGTGCTTCTGTACGAGGACCTGCAGCACGACCGCCGGGCCTGGTCCCGGACCCTCGCCAGGCTGCTGCCGGCGAGCCCGGAAGAGGTCGAGAGCCTGTTTCCGCGAGTGAAGCGCAACGCGGGCCGCTACACGGCGTCGGGGAAGCTGTCGAAGCGCCTGGAGCTTCGGCGCCTCCTCGCAAGGCGCCTCCCCTCGCTGCTCGCCTGGGGCGCCCTCGCGCGACCGCGCCTCGCTCGGGCGCCCTTCGCGCTCTCGTTCCTGCGCCGGCTTCTGGACCTGGAGACCCCGGCAAGGGCCGCCTTCCCGTATCCGGACGCGAAGACGCGTCAGCGCCTGCAGGCTCGCCTGGGCCTGAGAGACGACTACCTGAGCCGCGAGCACGGCGTCAGCGAGGCGAAGCTCGCCCGCTACGGCTATCTTGCGCCCACCGGGGATCTTGTCCCGGCCGAGGCCGGCGCCGGGGCCGCCCGGCGCCCCTGACCTCTCCCATGCCCGGCGGAACCACGCTCGTCATTCCGACTTTCGACCGTCCGGCGGATCTCGAACGCTGTCTGCGGTCCATCGCCGGACTCCGCCGGGGATTCGACCAGATCGTCATCGTCGACCAGGGGGACTCGAGGGCTACCGAGCGGGCGGTCGAGAACGCCGGCGACGGTTGCGGACCGAACGTCGCGATCGTCCCCTTCGAGGTCCGGTCCGCGGCGGCGGCCCGCAACGCCGGAATCGAGGAGGCGACCGGCGAGTTCGTCTTCTTCATCGACGACGACGTCGAGCTCGACGAGGGTTACGTCGAGACCGCCCTCGACTGCTTCGAGCGGCGGCGAGAGGTGGTGGCGATCACCGGCTACATCGACGAAACGCGGGCGCGGCCGCGCTGGTGGCGTGTCGTCAAGAGGCTGCTCGGCGCCCTGCTGCTCGTTGCGCCTCTCGGCCCGGGAATCTCGAGGTCCGGCGGCGCGGCGCCGCCGGTCTTCCGGACGCCCAAGCCCTGGTTCCCCGACACGCAGTTCCTTCCCGGCGGTCATTTCGCCTGCCGCCGGAAGGTGTTCGACGAGGGGTTCCGGTTCAACTCCGGCTTCGTTCTGGGGAGCTTCGGCGAAGACCGGATGTTCTCCCGACAGGTTCACCGGCATTACGGTCCCGCCTCGTTCGCCTTCGTTCCCGGCTTCAGCCTGCGACACCACGCAAGCCCGAAGCGCAGCCCGACCGGCGAAACCGCCGTCAGAATGCACGTGATCTACCGCTTCATCTTCTGGCGCCGGGAGGTCTACGGCGGTTCCGCCCTGAACGCGTGGTGCTATCTGTACGCGCAGTTCGGCTTTCTCCTCTTCCTGCTCAAACGCTTCCGGCGAACGCCACTGCGCGCGGCGCGCGCGGCCCTTCTGAGCTACCGTTATCTGCTCGCGCATCACCGCGAGCTCGCCGACGACCGGATCGACTACAACCGTTTCGTCGTCGAAGGCCCTGGCGGCCGCGAGAAGGCCGCCAGCCCGCGAACCGCGGCGGCTTCGTCCGCGCCGCGCCGCCGGACCCCGGCCGGAGGCTCGACTTGACGCTGTGTTCGCTCATCATCCCGACCTTCAATCGGCCGACGGACCTGGCGCGATGCCTGCGGTCGATCAAGAGGCTCCGCCGGGGATTCGACGAGATTCTCATCGTCGACCAGGGCGACCCGAGGGCAACCGAAGAGGTCCTGAAGCGCCACGGCAGCCTGAACGCGAGAGTGCTCACCCAGTCCGTTCCATCGTTGACCCGAGCCCGCAACCTCGGCATCGCGAACGCCGCGGGCAGGTTCGTCTTCTTCGCGGACGACGACACGACGCTTCATCCGCGCTACGTGGAGACGGCTCTCGACTGCTTCTCCCGCTACCCGGACGTCGTGGGCTTGACCGGCCACATCGATCACGGCTGGAAGGCCAGGGGCGCGCCCCGGTGGATGTGGAGGCGGTTCCTGGCGCTCCTGTTGCTGGTTTCGTCCTTCCGCTGGGAGGTCATGAGATCGGGCGCGAACTCGGCGCCGTTCTGGGACATGGGAACGCGGCGGTTCCGCGACCGGCACGGCCCCGTCTCCCGCGACGTCGCCTTTCTCTTCGGGTGCCACTTCGCCTGCCGACGCGAGGTGTTCGAGGACGGATTCCGCTTCGACGAGCGCTTCATCCGCTGGGGCTTCGGCGAAGACGTCATGTTCTCCTACCGTCTCTACAAGCACTACGGACACGGCTCGCTCGCCTACTGCCCCGCGTTCGCGTTGCGCCACTACTGGGGCCGGGACCTCAGCCTGAGCGACGAGTCGGCGGTCAGGATGCAGGTGATCTACCGTTTCGTCTTCTGGCGCCAGGAGGTGTACGAAGGCTCGCCGCTGAACGCGTTGTGCTACCTGTACTCGCAGATCGGCTTCGCCCTCCTGCTGGTGAGGCGCTACCGGCACGCCAAACGGCGCGCGTGGCGGGCCGCCTGGAAGAGCTATCTGTACCTGCTGGCGCACCATCGGGAGATCGCCCGCGATCGAATCGACTACAACCGCTTCATCCTCGATGGCTGATCGGCCGCGCCGCGGGCGGAACCGGCGGGAAGCGGACGCGGACGAACCCCGCAACCCGGCGTGGCTGGTCGCTCTCTTTTGCCTGTTCGCCGCCCTGCCGGCCGTCGTCGCGCCCTACGGGGACCGGAACGGCTACGCGCCCGACCTGCACATGTCCGCGTACCTGCAGGTCCTGGGTTGCCTGGCGGCCGTCGTCTTCTGCCTGCAGCGGGCGCGGGAGCGGGAGCGAGAGCGCGTACTCCTGGTCGACCGCGTCTTCGTCGCCCTGACGGCTTTCGTCAGTTGGGCGCTCGTGTCCCTCCTGTGGGCGCACAACCGCTTCGAGGGAACCGTGAAGCTCCTCGTCTGGCTGACGGCGCTCCTTGGCGGGTTCCTCGTCGTGCAGATCGTCCGGACGCCGCGTTCGCTGCGAGTGTTCGCGGGAGCGGTTTTCTGGGCCGGCGCGGCGCTCGCTCTGCTGGCGATCGCCCAGCACCTCTTCGGCGTATCGTGGGTCAGCCAGAACGTGCCGCCAGCGGCGACGTTCGTCAACAAGAACGCCGCGGCGCAGTACTTCGTGCTGGTGTTCCCGCTCGGGGCCTTCCTGTTCCTGAAGGCCCGCGGGCGCTTGAGCCACTGGCTTTCCGCCTTCGGCGCCGCGGCCGTCGTCGTCGCCCTGCTCTACACGAGAACGAGGGGCGCGTGGCTCGGTCTAGGCGCCGCCGCGGTCGTCCTGTGCTGGTTCGTCGTCCGCGAGGCCCGAAGGGGGCGCAACCCGTTCCGCGACGCCCGAAAGAGGGTCTCCGCCGCAGCCATGGCGGCGCTCGTGCTCGGGGCCGCGCACCTGAACGCGAGGGGATTCGACTGGTTCGCCGGCGACGTCGCCGAGCTCGCCGTCAGAACGGCCCAGCAGTTTCGTTTCGATGGCGGCGGCCTGCATCGCATCGCCATCTGGATGAACACGCTCGCCATGATCGCGGAGCGGCCGATCCTGGGGGTCGGCCTGGGGAACTGGATGGTGGAGTACCCCGCCTGGCACGCGAAGGTCCTCGTGGACCGCGAGATGGGTTTCGCGCTTCATCATCTCAACGCCCACAACGACTACCTCGAGATCGTCGCCGAGCTGGGAGCGATCGGAGGCCTCCTGTTCGCCGCGGCGGCGGTTCTTCTGACCCGGAAGTTCGCGCGACACGCGCGAAGGAACGAACCGGGCGAGCAGAGGACGGCGGCGGCCTGCCTGTTCGCGGCGCTCGTGGGCGTCGCCGTTCATGCCTGCTTCAGTTTCCCCTTCCACCAACCGACGACCGTTTTCCTCGCGGCGACGTTCGTCTGCCTCCTGTCGTCGCTCTGCGAAGAACGGGCAAGAGGCGGGCGAGCGCCGCTGGGCGCCATCTCCGTCCAGATGAAGAAACTCGGCTGGTACGGATCGGCCGGGTTCCTTCTGGCTGGCTTCCTGGCCATGACCGCGGTCAACGCGCGTCTCCATCTGGCGGAGGCGAGCGTCAGACGGGCGGGCATCGAGCGGGAGCGCGGCGCTTGGGCGTCGGCGTCGGAGACCGCCGCGAGGGGCCTTCAGGCCAATCCGCGTGACCGCAGGCTGCTCCGGTTCGTCGCGAGGGGCCACGCAAGGCGCAGCGAGCACGAGGATGCCCTGCGGATCTGGGAGCGCCTTGTGGCCGACTACCCCTACTCGCTGAACGGTCTCGCCGGCGTCGCCGAGAGCCAGTCGGGCGCGGGCGCCGAGCGCGAGGCCGTCCGAACGTTGCTGTTCCTGCAGTCGATACGCGGCCACGATCACAAGATTCCCGCGAACATCGCCGCGGCGCTCTTTCGCATGGACCGCGCGGACGAGGCGCGGGCGTATCTCGACCAGGCGATCGAGCTCGCGCCGGAAGGCGAAAGGAAGCGGAACCTGCTGGCAATCCGCGAGGCTACGAGGCGCTAGGGCCGCGGCGTGGTCGCCACCGCCGGCGTTCGCGCGCTCAGTCGAGACAGGTGCCTGCCCGCGAGCGCCGTATACTGCGCCGGCGGCCATCGCGTGCCGCGGAGACTCCTCATGGCCGCCGACGAGCATGACCTCTTGCCCGATCTCGAGGCGGTGCGCCAGGAGCTCGAGCGGGTCGACGAAGAGCTGCTGAGGGGATTCAGGCGCCGCGTCGAACTGTCGCGCGAGGTCGCGGGCGCCAAGATCGCCGCCGCCTTCCCGTTCCGCGACCAGTTGCGCGAGGAGCAATTGCTGACCCGGGTGCGGACGATCGCCGCCGAACTCGACCTCGATCCTCACCAGACCGAGCGCATCTTCCGGCTGCTGATCGAGATGTCGATCGCGGCGCAGCAGGGCTACATCCGCGATCTCGACCGGGCGCCGTTGCGCGTCGCCTACCAGGGCGTCGAGGGCTCGTTCAGCCACTTGACCGCCCAGCGGCAGTACGCCGGCCGGGCGGGAGGCGTCGTGCTCCAGGGCTACGAGCTGTTCCGGGGGGCCGCGGAGGGCGTCCGCGACGGCCGCCACGACATCGCCCTGCTGCCCATCGAGAACAGCACCGCGGGGAGCATCAACGAGACCTACGACCTGCTGGCCGAAGGCGGGCTCGTCATCACCGCGGAGGTGATCAGCAAGGTCGCGCACTGCCTGCTCGCACTGCCCGGCGCGAAACTCGAGGACCTGCGGCTCGTGCTCTCCCACCCCCAGGCGCTGCGCCAGTGCGACCAGTTCTTCCACGACCACGACTGGCTGCGGGCGCAGCCCGAGTTCGACACCGCCGGCGCCGCCGCGCGCGTCCGCGAAGGCAACGACCTGACGGTCGGCGCCATCGCCAGCGAACCGGCGGCGCGGGTCTTCGGCCTGGAGATCCTCGCCCATGGCATCCAGAATCAGGCCGGGAACTTCACTCGCTTCGTGGAAGTGGCCGCGGAAGCGGCGCCCTGCCCGCCCGACCAGCCCTGCAAGACTTCCCTGCTGCTGGTGACCGGGCACCGGCCGGGCGACCTGGGCGAGGTGCTGCGGAGCTTCTCGCGGCGCGGCGTCAACCTGACGAAGATCGAGTCCAGACCGATCCCGGCAACGCCCTGGCGCTACTGCTTCTACCTCGACATCGAGGGGCACGCCGCTTCGGTGCCGGTCACCGAGGCGCTCCAGTCGATCGAAGCGAAGGCGAAGGAGCTCCGCATTCTCGGCACCTACCCGAGCGCGCTGCCGCCAACGCCCGCCGAGCGGCCAGCCGGGGACGCGGCCGCGGAAGGCGCCTGAGCCCGGCCTTGCCCCAGCGCGCCGACGTCGTCTGCATCGGGGCCGGCATCATCGGCCTTGCCGTGGCCCGGAGCCTCGCGCGGCGCTTCGGGCAAGTCGACATCCGCGTGGTCGAGGCGGAGCCCAGGCCCGCGGTTCACCAGACCGGCCACAACAGCGGCGTCATCCACTCCGGCCTCTACTACAAGCCCGGCTCGCTCAAGGCGCGCAACTGCGTCGCCGGCCGGAAGCGGCTGCTCGACTACTGCGACCGACACGCGATTCCCTACGAGATCTGCGGCAAGCTCGTGGTCGCGACCGACCCGGCCGAGGTCCCGCGGCTCGACGAACTGGAGCGCCGCGGCCGGGCGAACGGCCTTGCAGGCATGGAGCGCCTGCCGCCCGAGCGGATTCCCGAGTTCGAGCCGCACGCGACCGGCGTGGACGCGCTGTGGGTTCCCGAGACCGGCATCGTCGACTTCAAGGCCGTGGCCCGCGCCTACGCCGACGGACTTGAGGCGGCGGGCGTTTCCCTGCACCTGCGCACCCGGGTCACCGGTGTCGCGCCGCGCCCCGGCGGAGTCGTCGTGGAGACCACCGCCGGCGAGTTCGAAGCCGGCCACGCGATCAACTGCGCCGGCCTTCAGTCGGACCGCGTCGCGCGCATGGCGGGCCTCGATCCGGACGTGCGGATCGTTCCCTTCCGCGGCGAGTACTTCGACGTTGTGCCCGAGCGCCGCCACCTGCTGCGCAGCCTGATCTACCCCGTTCCCGATCCCCGGTTTCCGTTTCTCGGAGTCCACCTGACCCGACGCGTCGACGGCTCGGTCGAAGCCGGCCCGAACGCCGTCCTGGCGCTCAAGCGCGAGGGCTACGACCGCCGCAGCTTCGACGCCCGCGACGCCTGGAGCAGCCTGAGCTACCCCGGCTTCTGGAAGATGGCGCTGCGCTTCTGGAAGGTCGGCATCAGCGAGATGGCGCGTTCCGGCAGCCGCGCCCGCTTCGCCCGCGACCTGCGCCGCTTCGTCCCCGATCTCAGGAACTCCGACCTGATGCCCGGCGGCTCGGGCGTCCGTGCCCAGGCCCTGGACCGCAAGGGCAATCTGGTCGACGACTTCGCCATCGAGACGAGTCCGCGGATGCTCCACGTGCTGAACGCCCCGTCACCCGGGGCGACGGCGTCGCTGGCGATCGGCGACACCCTGGCCGACCGGGCGGCGGAGACGTTCCGGCTGTGACGCGGGCCAGCGAAACCAGCATTGCTGTCAGTGAGGACCGGCGGGTCAGCGCCCTGCTGCTCGAGCCCGAAACGCCCCGTTGCCTGCTCGTCTTCGCCCACGGGGCCGGCGCCGGCATGCATCACGCGACGATCGAGACCTTCGCCCGAGGCGTGGCCGGGTTTCGAATCGCCACGCTCCGATTTCAGTTTCCCTACACCGAAGCCGGCCGCCGCAGGCCGGACCCGCCGCTCGTGTTGCAGCGATCCGTTCGGGCCGCGGTGGCGCACGCCAAGGCCATGCGCCCTGAACTAGCGCTCCTTGCGGGCGGGCGGTCGATGGGAGGCCGCATGGCCTCCGGCGCCGACGCGGTCGACGACCTCGGCGTCGCCGGCTTCGTCTTTCACGCCTTCCCGCTGCATCCGCCGGGAAAGCCCGGAACGTCGCGCGCCGACCACCTGAGCCAGGTCGAGAAGCCGATGCTCTTTCTGAATGGTGCCAGGGATCGGCTCGCCGACCCGGAACTGCTCGCCGGCGTCTGCGACCGGCTCGGCCCGCGCGCCACGTTCCATGCGGTCGAGGGCGGCGACCACAGCTTGCACGTGCCGAAAAGGTCGGGGCGCCGGCAGGAGGACGTGGACCGGGAGGTCGCCGAGGCGGTCAGCGAGTGGTGCCGGGAGGTGCTGGGGCTGTAGCTCGCTCTCGACAGTTAGCGGTGCTGTCTCACGCCGATTCGAGGACCAACCGCGCGCCTTCCAGGCGAAGCATCTGAAACGGCGTCATGCACTTGATACCGAGACCGATGCAAACGTCGGGGATCTTGATCTTGCGAGTCGAGCCCGAAGGCACTTCGTGCGTCACTACGGCGTGACCGCCTGCCCGAGCCTGAGCCACCAAGTAGTAGTCGGCCTTCTGCAGAAACGTGCTGACCGCGGCCGGCTCATAACTCTGGTCGTTGGTCCAAGCGCTGACTTCCGCCATCGCAGGAAACACGGATGCGTCCGGGCGAAGGAAGAACTCCTCACCGCGTTCCGAAGCCCAGTCCGACAGTTCATCGCCCAGTCCGAGCACCTCGTCTCCAACCTTCTCAACACTGAAGACCCGCCCGGCATCGTGCGCGGCGAGAAGCCAATCCCAGAAGCCTGGACAGAAGTCGAAGCCATAGTGGAGGTTCTGCGCCGCGATCATCACGTTCGCATCCAGGAGATAGCCCATCAGTAGCCAACCCCCAGCTTGCGTCCGAGTTCGTTGAAGGTCTCCATCTTCTTGACGCCGAGCATTCCGAACGCCTCGGTAAACCCCGTCCGACCCTCAAGCGTGCTCTCCACAAGCGCCCGAGCAAAGCGCTTGCTGACTCGCGCTCCCAGGGTCAAGTAGAAGTTCCCGCCACTCCCCTTCGACAGACCGCGCAAGCGAGCGAGTTCTTCGTCGTAGGCGGTCCAGAGTTCTTCACGGGAGAGCGCTCCTGCATCGTGGATGCGCCTCAAGACAACCAGCGTACTGACCTTGAAGCGACGGGCGAGGCGGCTGACCTCGCTCTCAAGACCTGCACGGACATCAAGCTCCCCGCGAAGTACCTCGAGCGGCACCAGAAGCTCAGCCGCCACTCGATTGCACCACCGCTCGGTCTCTTCGTCGGGTATCGCGCGGATCCCCGCGTCCGTTACTGCGGACTGCCCCAACCAGACATGGGCGATCTCGTGCGCCAACGTGAACATCTGGGCAGCCTTGGTGTCCGCCCCGTTGACGAAGACAAGCGGCGCCAGCGGGTCAGCAAGCGCGAAACCTCGAAACTCCTCCGGATCAAGCGGTCGGCGGTTGTTGCTGCCAACGACGCCGCTGACCATCACAAGAACACCCAGCTCGTCCGCTTGCTCGATGAACCGCCTAAGCGCGTCCGTCCAGGCGCCAAGCCGCTTCCGTTCCTCCAGATCCAGACCGAGCGTTCCACGAATGACGGATGCCGTCTCCAGAACATCGTCTCCAACGCGAGCCGACCCCACGAACGTAGGCGCCGATTCATGGGCCATCCGGGCGTAGTCCCGATACCAGTTCTGGCGCTGCTGACAGAGGTGGACCATATCCAGCAGGTTGGGGCTAGGCCGGCCCAGTTGGGCCTTCACTCCAGTTCGGAAGTCCGGAATCGGCACGGACTCGACCGGCGGCTCTTGCAGGAACAGGTAACCGATCGGAGTGTGTGTGGCCTTGGCGAAGTTCTCCAACTGCTTGAGCGTCGGCTGCACTTCGCCACGCTCCCACGCTTCCATCTTCGAGAACCGCCGCGACAAGTCTTCTGCACTCCGGCCAGACCGCTCGCGGGCCCACTTCAGGAGCTCGGGCTGTACAGCGACGCGGATCACGGGCGACACCTCAAGGCTCACTCGGCGCCGGGCTTCGGCGAGAACCGCTCGAGACGACTCGACCTCAGCTCCCGGAGATCGCCGACCCAGCCACATCCTCGAATACGCCGCGCCTCCTCCAGCGTCAAGCGTGCTGAGGTAGACGTCTCCAGAGCCGGCTCTCCGGCACGGCGTTTCGTCGGCAGTCGTTCGTCGCCCCCGGTCTTGGCAGTTCCGTCATCGTCCACGCCTGACTTCGAGCCAGCCATTGACCAAGCCTATACAGACTCGCGCATGCCTTCCCAATGACGATGCGTTCGGCGCGGGTCCACAGGGGCCCCGACCGCCGGCCTGCCTTGCCGGCGTGTCCGGCACGGGACGCATCGCCATGAGGGCCGAGGTCCTCGCGGACTCCGCGATGGTCTTCTTCGTTGCGGCTTGCCACCATCCTCGCTACTCTCTCGGGCGTAACGCCAAGCACGGGCGGCCCCGAGCCGGGTTGCCCGCTCAATACAAGAGCCGACCAAACGGTCCAGGGTAGCTCCCAGGACTCGGTGAACAGGCGGGAGCCTTCGCCCGTGCGAGCGCGTTACACGGCCCGGCACCAATCCGGGTGCCGCGCTCAAGCACGGGAGAGCGGACATGACAGAGAAGGCGAAGAGTAAGTGGAAGCGTGGATGCATGTTGTGGGTCTTGGGACTCGCTGTCGCGGTACCCGCGCTGACTGTTGGGTCGTACTACGCTTGTACGACTCCCGAAGAACGGGCAGAGATGCAGGCAGAGATGGAAGCCGAACGAGCCGCAGCGGAAGAGGCTGAACGACAGGCCGCGATCGACGCTCGCGCGGAAGAGCTGCGCAAGCGCCGCGCCGGGTTCCATTGCCTCAGCGCATGGAACGGAACGCATCCGGCCTTTGTACACGCCGTGAGGGCGCGACTGAACGACCCGGACAGCTTCGAGCATGACGCAACCCGCGTGGCGCCGGTCAACGATGCGGGGAAACACCGAATCGAGATGACATTCCGGGCACGAAACGCCTTCGGCGGAGTGGTCCGATCAACCGCGACAGGGACTTACCGGCAGGCTGACTGCGACGCTGTTGAAGTTCTGTTGATCCAGTAGAGCGGCGCTCGCAGCGCACGCGCCTATAATCGGGTCCTATCATGAAGCCCACTCGTCGCCGGCTTCTGCCGGCTCTCGTCCTGACCCTCCTGGCCTGTTCCCCCAACACCTTCGACCTTCCGGTCGAGTATCCCGAGACCCGGACGGTCGACCAGGTCGACGACTACTTCGGCGTCCAGGTCGCGGATCCGTACCGCTGGCTGGAAGACCTCGACGGCGAGGAGACGGCGGCCTGGGTCGCTGCTCAAAACGAAGTCGCGGAGCCATTCCTGGCCGCGCTGCCCGGCCGCGAAGCGATCGAAGAGCGATTGCGCCAGATCTGGAACTACGAGCGCTGGAGCACGCCCGGCAAGCGCGGCGAGCGCTACTTCTACAACCACAACGACGGCCTCCAGGACCAGAGCGTCGTCTACGTGGCCGATTCCATGGACCAGGAGGGAGACGAGCCGCCCGGACACGTGCTGCTCGACCCGAACACCTGGAGCGACGACGCGACCGTGGCACTGGCCGGGTTCGCGCCCAGCCGGGACGGCCGCTACGTCGCGTACGCGCAGTCGGACGGTGGCTCGGACTGGCGGAAGTGGAAGGTCCGTGATGTCGAGAACGGCGAGGACACGGGCGACCTGATCGATTTCACGAAGTTCACGTCGATCTCCTGGATGCCGGACAACTCGGGCTTCTTCTACAGCCGCTATCCCCCACGCGAGGACGACCCGACCAGAGGCAACGGCTCGAAGGCGGTTTCCGTCTACTTCCATGCCCTGGGCACGGACCAGGCAGACGACCGGCTCGTGTTCAGCCAGCCCGAACACGCGCGCCGCAACCCCTACGCATCGATTTCCGAGGACGGCGAGTACCTGCTGGTCAACCTCCAGGAGGGATACCTGGAGAACGCGGTCCACTACCGCAAGATCAATGAGCCGGACTCGGCGATCCGCCCGCTACTCGACCAGTGGGACGCTCTCTACGGCTACATCGTCAACGTGGGCCCCGTGTTCCTGTTCGAGACGAACAAGGACGCGCCGCGCAACCGGATCGTCGCGGTCGACCTGAACGACGAATCGCCCGAAGGGAACCCCACGCTGCACGAGGTGGTCCCTGAAGCCGAGGACACCCTTTCGTACGCCTCCGCCGTCGGCGGCAAACTGGTTCTGAACTACCTGCACGATGCGCGCACCGTCGTCCGCCTGGCCGAACCGAACGGCGCCAGGCCCGCGACGCCGGCCGGCGAGGTCGACCTGCCGGGCATCGGCACCGCCGGCGGTTTCGGCGGACGTTGGGAGGACACGGAGACCTTCTACTCCTACTCCAGCTTCGGCACGCCGTCCCAGATCCACCGCTACGACGTGGCCAGCGGCGAGAGCACGCTGATCCGCCGCCCCGCGATCGACGCCGACCTCGACGGCTACGAGACGGAACAGGTCTTCTACGAGAGCCGCGACGGCACCCGCATCCCCATGTTCATCACACACCGCGCGGGGCTCGAGAAGAACGGCGACAACCCGACTCTCCTCTACGGCTACGGCGGCTTCAACATCTCGCTGACGCCCGGCTTCTCCTCCTCTCGCCTTGCCTGGCTCGAGATGGGCGGCGTGCTGGCGATCCCGAACCTGCGCGGCGGCGGCGAGTACGGCCGCGAGTGGCACCTCGCCGGCACCAAGGAGAAGAAGCAGAACGTCTTCGACGACTTCATCGCGGCGGCCGAGTGGCTGGTCGCGGAGGGCTACACGAGCGCCGGCCGCATCGCGATCCAGGGCGGCAGCAACGGCGGTCTCCTGGTCGGTGCGACGCTCAACCAGCGGCCCGACCTGTTCGCGGCGGCGCTGCCGGCGGTCGGCGTGCTCGACATGCTCCGCTACCACCTGCCGAGCGCGAACGCCCGCAACTGGTCGACGGACTACGGCCTCTCCGAAAACGAGGACGAGTTCCGGGCCCAGCACGCGTACTCGCCGCTCCACAACGTGCAGGAAGGGGCCTGCTACCCGCCGACCCTGATCACGACCGCCGACCACGACGACCGCGTCGTGCCGTGGCACAGCTTCAAGTACGCGGCCGAGATGCAGCAGGCGCAGGGCTGCGACAACCCGGTCCTGATCCGGGTCGAAACCCGGGCCGGCCACGGCGCCGGGAAGCCGACCTGGATGCAGATCGAGGACGTCGCCGACCAGTGGGCGTTCGCGGCCTGGGCGCTGGGCCTCGAACCGAGCTTCCAGCCGCGCTCCGGCACGTGACCACGCCCTACCGGCACACGATCCGCGTCCGCTACGGCGAGGTCGACAAGCAGGGCGTCGTCTTCAACGCCCACTACATGGCGTACATGGACGACGCACTCGAGAACTGGTTGCTCGGCATCCGGGAGGTGCGGGCGAAGCTGGGCTGGGAGATGATGCTCCGCCGCACGACGATCGACTTCCTGGGCTCGGTCACCGACGGCGACCTGCTCGACATCGACCTCGCCATCCGCCACTGGGGCCGGACCTCCTGGACGCTCGGCTACCGCGGCAGCCACGAAGGACGGCTCATCTTCAGCGCCGAAGTCCTCTACGTCAGCGTCCACGCGCCGGAGTACACCAAGATGGAGACGCCGACCGAGATCCGCGCCTACATGGGGCCGGAAACCGACCTGGACGGGGCGACCGTCTGAAGCCGGGCGCCGGCCTCTCGCCGCTGCCCCGATCGTTCTACGTGCCAACGGCGCTCGACGTGGCGCCCCGGCTCCTGAACAAGGTCCTGGTGCGCGGCAGCCGAGCCGCCCGGATCGTCGAGGTCGAAGCCTACGAGGGCGCGACCGACCCGTCCAGCCACGGCTACCGCGGGATGACAGACCGCAACCGGACGATGTTCGGGCCGCCCGGACATCTCTACGTCTACTTCACCTACGGCATGCACCACTGCGCCAACGTCGTCTGCGGCGAGGACGGCGTCTGCTCCGCCGTCCTGCTGCGCGCCGCCGCACCGCTGGACGGCGCTGGCGCCATGCGCCGCGCACGCAACGCGGCCAGCCGCCGGCGTTCCACCGAGCCGTTCCGCGTGGTCGACCTCTGCTCCGGGCCCGCCCGCCTCTGCCAGGCCTTCAGCCTCGACCGCCGCGACGACGGCGGCGACCTGGTCGGCGCCTCTACTCATCCCCGGAGCCGCCAGTCGATCTTCATCGCCGACGACGGCACGCCGCCTCCCAGGAACCCGGGCCGTAGCGGCCGTATTGGCGTCACCCGAGCCCCGAACCGGCTCTGGCGGTTCTACGTCGCCGGTGACCCGAACGTGTCCAGGGGACCGCGCGCCTGACCCTTAGCCACCGTCCCCGCTCATGGCGCGCAGCCGCACGACCAGGCTCGACGTGTCCCAGCGCAAGCCGCCGAGCGCGGTGACCTCGCTGTAGAACTGGTCGACGAGCGCAGCCAGGGGCAGGTGCGCTCCGTTCCGGCGCGCCTCCTCCAGCGCGATGCCGAGGTCCTTGCGCATCCACTGGACCGCGAAGCCGTAGTCGAACCTCCCCTGGACCATCGTCTCGGCGCGGTTGTCCATCTGCCAGGACCCCGCGGCGCCGGTCGAGATGGCGCCGATCACCGCCAGCGGGTCGAGGCCGGCCTTCTCCGCGAAGTGGATGCCTTCCGACAGGCCCTGGACGATGCCGGCGATACAGAGCTGGTTGACCGCCTTCGTCAACTGGCCGCTGCCGGCGGGACCGAGCAGGGTGACCGCACGGCTGTAGCAGCCGATGACGGCGTTCACCCGCTCGAACACGTCCAGTTCGCCGCCGCACATGACGGTCAACGCGCCGTTCTCGGCGCCCGCCTGGCCGCCCGAGACCGGCGCGTCGACGAAGCCGCAGCCCTTCTCGTCGCAGGCGCCCGCGAGCTCGCGAGCGAGGCGGGCCGACGCCGTCGTGTGGTCGACGAGGACGCTGCCCGCGGCCATGCCCTCGAGCGCGCCGCCGGGTTCCAGCGTCACGGCCCGCACGTCGTCGTCGTTGCCGACGCAACAGAACACGAACTCCGCGCCTGCCGCCGCCTCGGCCGGCGTCGAGGCGCTCCTGCCGCCGTGCTCCCCGAGCCACTGCTCCGCCTTCGCCGCCGTGCGGTTGTACACGGTGACGCGATGTCCGGCTGCCGCCAGGTGGCCAGCCATCGGATAGCCCATGACTCCAAGTCCGACGAACGCTACGTCTGCCATACGAACCACCTCCTCAGGCCGCGAATCGCGCCGCCCGAACTTGATCGATGAGGCGCGATCCTAGCCGTCCCCAAACAAGAGGGGCGGGCACCCCGAAGGACGCCCGCCCGAAGAGCGGAGGCTTGTTGCCTGCGCGTTCAGTTCCGAGGACGAGGACCGCGGCTGCCTGGACCGAAGAGTCCGCGGAAGCCGCCGCGACCATTCTCCTGCAGGGCCTCCCAGCGGATCCGCTGGTCACGGTCGAGCAGCCGTGTCGCGTCCTCGTGAGCCTCGACTCGGGCGGTCCTCAGTTGACGCGCGACCGCGCGGCGGTCGAGTTCCAACTGACCGACGACGGCTGGATCGGGGTTCTCGAGACTCGCCTCGCTCTCGAGACGTTCCGTGATGTCGCGCATCTGACGCATCAACGGGCCGACGCTCGCTTCGTGCTCCTCGCGCAGGCGGCGCCACTGTTCCTTCTGGTCCTCCGTCAACTGGAGCACCCGCGCCATGCGCTCGGCGTCGCGCTCCGCGAAGTCGCCGCGAGCGCCTCTCCTGGACTGGCGGCCTTCGCCCTCCTCAACTGCCGCTAGCCCTGTTGCCGCGACGACGAGCAGAGCGGGAAGCAGGGTGCGGGCGATACGGATCGAGTGGTTCAGGGATGTCTTCATGTCAAGTACCTCCTATAGGGGTGTAAGGGATCAAACGTCAGCGATTCAGAAACGCAAGCAGGTCCGCCATGTCGGCAACCTCAAGCCCCGCCGCAAGCCCCTCCGGCATCGTGGACGGGCCGTTACTTTGGCTCGCGTACTCGGCGTCGATCTCGGCGTTCGGGTCCACGATGTCGCGCAGAACCCTCTCCACACTCCACTGGGCGACGCGGGAAAGGTCCGGACCCGGTCCGCCGCCCAGGGAGCCGCTTCGGTGACAGAGGGCGCAGAGTTCGAGGAAGGACTCCTCGCCGCGTCCCGCATCCCCGGCGAGATCGAGCGCCGGCCGCACGGCCGCCATCGCCTCGGGAAGCGTGACGCGAAGGTCCCGGCGCTCCGTGAAGTCGCCGCGGAAGTCGCGCCTCGACCGGCGCTCCTCGCTCCACTGGGCCTCCGCGCACGCAGCGGAGGCCGCGAGCAGCAGAACGAGAAGTAGAACGCGGGGGATTCGGATCGAGAGCTTCAGTGCTGTCTTCACTTCCGGTGGCTCCAGGGTGGCGGGAATCGAACGGGTGAGACAGTACGGTTCGGTCAGCCAGTGAGTCATCAAGCCGCTGCAAGATGTTTGTAACGCTTGTAAAGCCCTCCATTGACGAGGTTTCCGCGGCGCTAGACTGCCGACCATGCCCGTTGCCGGCATCCGGCGGAGCGCACGCGGTTCGAGCGACCGCTGGACCCTGATCGTCGCGGTGGCCGCCTCGTTGCTACTGGTGACGCTCGCCGTCCTGCAGTACCGCTGGACCGGAGAGCTGAGCGCCGCCGCCAACGAGCGGATGCGGGCGAACCTGGAAGAGTCGAGCCGGCTGCTTGCGAACGACATCGACGCCCCACTGGCTCAGCTCCAGGCCTCGTTCCAGCGCACTGGCCGGCGAACGGCCGCGGCAGGAGCCTGGCTTGCGATTCGGGACGATCCGCGCCGTAGGCGGGACGGCGCCCCTGAGCCGTTCGAGGAACTGCTTGCCCGAGCCGTCCGGGACTGGCGCGAGAGCGCCGCATTCCCGGACCTTCTGGACGAGACCTGGATCGTGGTCACCGACCGCCGCGAGGGAACGCGCGACATCTCCCGGCTCGATGAGGCCAGCGGCCGGTTGCAGCCCGACCCGGGGCCCGACGACCTGGAAGAGCTGGTTCGCCACTTGCGGCCGCCACGCCGCCGGCTGCCCGAGGCCCGCCCGGACCGGCTGGTGATTCCGGTTTCCGGCCGGATGCCTGGCGGCCGGCCTAGCCCACCGACGACCCTGATCGTGGCCAGCCTGGACGTTGCGGTGCTCGAACAGGAGATGCTGCCCGCGCTGATCGAACGCCACTTCGGCGCCGGGTCTCCAGGCGGGGAGCCGCCGTATCTGGTTTCGGTGACCGACGTGTCCGGTCCGGCGCCGCGCCAGATCTATCCCGACCCGGCGGGTGCTCCAGGGCACGTCTCCTCGACCCCATCCGAAGCCGCGGACGTCGAGTTCCGGGCGCTACGGACGCGGCCGTTCCCCGAACGCCGCGAAGGCCGCAACGAACGAGCACTTCGCGGTGGCGCCGCCGAAGCCGACCTGACGGACGGCGCCTGGCTGGTACGGATCGCCCACCGCAGAGGGTCGCTTGAAGCCGCCACCAGCGCGGCACGCCGGCGCAACCTCTACCACAGCTCCGGCGCCCTGTTCCTGATCGGCGTCGCCTTCGCCCTGGTCCTGGTGTCCGCCCGCCGCGCCCGGGCCCTGGCCGCCCAGCAAGTCGATTTCGTCGCCGGCGTCTCCCACGAGCTGAACACGCCGCTCCAGGCGATCCGCTCGGCGGGCGAGAACCTGCGGAGCGGGATCGTCCACAGGTCAGATGACGTCCGCGGCTACGGCGAGCTCATCGAACGCGAAGAGCGCCGACTGTCGCGGCTGGTTCAGCAGGCGCTCCAGTGGGCCGGCATCGGGCGGAGTACGGCGCGAAGAGCCACGGCAGAGATCGACCTCGGCGAACTGCTGTGCACGGCAGTCGCCGAGTCGAAGTGGTTTCTGGAGGAGAACGGCGTCGAACTCGAGCTGGAAGGGCTGGACTATCTGCCCCTGCTCCGGGGCGACCGCGAGGGCCTGATCACCGTCTTCATGAACCTGTTGCACAACGCGACCAAGTACGGCCGCGGCGCCGACGGCGCGGTGAGGGTGAGGATCGATGCAAGCGGCGACGCCGATGGGCGTGGGGTCGCCGTCGCCGTCACCGACCGGGGCCCCGGCATCCCGAAGGCCGAGCAGCGCCGAATCTTCGATCCCTTCGTCCGCGGCCTCGCGGCAACCGAGAGCGGTCTACCCGGCTCGGGCCTGGGCCTGAGTCTCGCGCGCAACACGATCGAGGAGCACGGCGGCTCGATCACCGTGGACAGCGAGCCCGGGCGCACGACCTTCCGCGTCGTGCTACCGGTGCAGACTCCATGAGCGCGCGCGTGCTCCTGGTCGAGGACGAACCCAGCCTTGCCCGCACCCTGAGTGACCGCCTGGCCGCGGAAGGCCACGACGTCGTCATCGCGGCCGACGGCCCGTCGGGCGAACAATCGGCCAGGGACGGCGGCTTCGACGTCGTCCTGCTCGACGTCAACCTGCCGGGCAAGAACGGCTTCGATGTCTGCCGGGACCTCCGCCGGGACGGCATCGACATCCCCATCCTGATGCTGACGGCCCGTAACGAACTCGTCGACCGTGTCGTCGGGCTGAAGCTGGGCGCCGACGACTACCTCGCCAAGCCGTTCGAGACGCTGGAACTGCTGGCTCGGATCGAGGCGCTGATGCGACGGAGCCGGGACGGAGCACAGGCGTCGGCATCGCCGCGGGAGCCAACCCTCCACGGCTACCGCTTCGGCAACGTCCGCGTCGACTTCGACCGCGCCCAGGTGTGGCGCGGCGGCGAGGACGGCGCCGAGACCGAGGCTGCCTGCTCGGCGCTCGAGTACCGGCTGCTCAGGTTCCTGATCGAGCACCGTGGCGAAGTCCATGACCGGGACCGCCTGCTCGACGAGGTCTGGGGTTACGACGCGACGCCGACGACCCGCACCGTCGACGTCCATGTGTCGTCGCTGCGGCAGAAGATCGAGTCGAATCCGGGCCGGCCCGAGTTCATCGTCACGGTGCACGGGCTCGGCTACCGGTTCGACGGCTGACGACGCTTTGGCTGAACCTAGCCGCCGCCCGCGGCCGCCAGAACCTCTGCCAACTCCCAAAGCCCGATCGCCTCGACACCGCTTCCTTTCGGGTAGCGCTCGTCGCCGCCATGAACCAGAAACGCGCGCTCGGGCCTCAGGTCGTTCAGGGCGACCTGAAACCCCCTGCCGAGGGGCGGCGCCTGGCCACGCTTGATCTCGAAAGCCCAGGTCCGATCGCCAGGCAACTCGAGGATGAGGTCGATCTCCACTCCGGTCGCCGTTCGGTAGAAGCTCGCGCGCGTCCGGTCCGGCGCCGCCCGGATCAGCGTCTCGACGACGAATCCCTCCCAGCTCGCACCGGCGACCGGATGGCCGAGCACGGCTTCCGTATCGTCGAGTCGCAGCAGCGTATGGACGATGCCGCTGTCCCGCAGGTAGACCTTCGGCGACTTGACCAGTCGCTTGCGGACGTTGGCATGGAAGGGCGGCAGCCGGCGGGCGAGCAGGAGATCGACCAGCAGGTCGACATACCTCGCCACCGTCTTGCCGTCCACGGCCAGACTCCGGGCCATCGCGGCGCCGTTCCAGAGCCCGCCCTGGGCGTGCGCGAGCATGGTCCAGAACCGTCGCAGCGTCTCCGCGGGAACGCGGGGTCCAAGGGCCGGAACGTCGCGTTCCAGGTACGTCTGGATGAAACTCTCGCGCCACAGCGCACTGTCGCCGTCACTCGGAGCAAGAAACGCCCGCGGGAAGCCTCCCCGAATCCAGAGGCGCGTGTGGTCGCGCCGGCCCAGCTCCCGAAGATCCAGGGGGCCGAGTTCAAGGTAGGCGATGCGACCCGCCAGACTCTCTCCCGACTGGCGCAGCAGTTCGACGGCGGCCGAACCGAGCAGCAGAAACTGGCCCGCAGGTTCGCCACCGTGAATCCGTTCGTCGATGATTCCGCGAAGGGCCTCGAACAGACGCGGAGTACGGTGAATCTCGTCCAGCACGACGAGTCGACCGCGTTGTCGCCTGAGATAGCCGTGCACGTCGGCCAGCTTCTCGCGGTCCACGGAGTTCTCGAGGTCGAGATAGAGCCCTGGCGGCTGCCGCTTCCCCCGCTCACCGCTGCTCTCGGCGATTCCTCGGGCCAGCGTCGTTTTGCCGACCTGACGCGGCCCCAGCAAACCGACCGCCGGGAAGAAGCGCAGGCGATCCTCCACTCGGGATCGGAGCGTTCGCGGAACCAGCGCCTTCAGCATCCTTGCAATTATGGACTGAAACTCCGCAATTGCAAGACATAGAGCGATCCGATAACCTTCGCTGCTTCGCAGCAAAGCGCCCGGCCGCCCGCCATGACCGACGATTCCGCCACTTCCAGGCCCCTCGATTTCATCCGCGAACGCGTCCGGGCCGATGTCGCCGCCGGCAAGCACGGCGGCCGCATGGTCACCCGGTTCCCGCCGGAACCGAACGGCTACCTGCACATCGGCCACGCGAAGGCGATCTGCCTCGACTTCGGCGTCGCCGAGGAGTACGGCGGCCACTGCAACCTCCGCTTCGACGATACGAACCCGACCGCGGAGGACACGGAGTACGTCGAGGCCATCGAGCGCGACGTGCGCTGGCTCGGCTTCGACTGGGGCGGTGAGGCGCTCTACGCCTCGGACTACTTCGACCAGCTCTACGAGTGGGCTGTCGAACTGATTCGCAAGGGCAAGGCCTACGTCTGCAGCCTGAGCCCGGAAGAGGCGCGCGCCTATCGCGGGCGCTGGAACGAGGCAGGCCGCGAGAGCCCCTTCCGAGACCGCTCCGTGGAGGAGAACCTCGATCTCTTCGAACGGATGAAGAACGGCGACTTCCCGAACGGAGCTCACACGCTGCGCGCGAAGATCGACATGTCCTCGTCGAACATGAACCTGCGCGATCCGGTGCTCTACCGCATCCTGCACGCGGAACACCACCGCACGGGCTCCAGGTGGTGCATCTACCCCATGTACGACTGGGCTCACGGCCAGTCCGACGCGATCGAGGGCGTGACGCACTCGCTGTGCACCCTCGAGTTCGAGGACCACCGGCCGCTCTACGACTGGTTCCTCGACCACATCGACGGCATCCACCTGCCGCAGCAGATCGAGTTCGCGCGCCTCAACCTGACCTACACCCTGACCTCGAAGCGCAAGCTGCGCCGGCTGATCGACGAAGGCCTGGTCGACGGCTGGGACGATCCCCGCATGCCCACCCTGACCGCGCTCCGCCGCCGCGGCTGCCCGCCCGAAGCGATCCGCGACCTCTGCGCGCGCGTCGGCCTGACCAAGAACGACTCGGTCGTCGACCTCAGCCAGCTCGAGTTCGCGATTCGCAATGAACTGAACCGGACCGCGCCGCGGGCGATGGCCGTGCTGCGGCCGCTCAAGGTCGTGATCGAGAACTACCCCGAGGACGTCGTCGAGGAACTCGACGCGATCAACAACCCGGAAGACGCCTCCGCCGGCTCCCGCAAGGTGCCCTTCTCCAGGGTGCTCTACATCGAACGGGACGATTTCCGCCGCGACCCGCCGCGGAAGTTCTTCCGGCTCGCGCCGGGCCGGGAAGTGCGGCTCCGCTACGCCTACTTCATCACCTGCACCGACGTGATCGAGGACGACGACGGCAACGTCGTCGAACTCCGCTGCACCTACGATCCGGCGACCCGCGGCGGCGACGCGCCGGACGGCCGCAAGGTCAAGGCGACCCTGCACTGGGTGTCGGCAGCGCACGCGATCCCGGCCGAAGTCCGGCTCTACGACCGGCTGTTCAACCACCCGAACCCCGGCGGCGCGCCCGGCGCGATCGAGGATCACTTGAACCCCGGCTCGCTGGAGGTGCTGAAGGACTGCCGGCTCGAGCCCAGCCTCGCCGAAGCCACGCCGGGCGACCGGGTCCAGTTCGAGCGGCTCGGCTACTTCTGCGTCGATCCGGACAGCGCACCCGGCGCGCCGGTGTTCAACCGGACGGTGACGCTGCGGGATACGTGGGCGAAGATCGAGCGGGCGCAGAAAGCGAAGCGGGGCTGACGCCTCGCGCTTTGCTGCCTGCGGCTCAGGGCGCCAGCGAAGCTCGGCCCGTCCTACAATCAAGGAAGCATGGCTGTCCGTCGATCCTCTGAACAGAGCCGCACGACCGCGCGACTGGTGAGCCAGTACGACAACCTCCTGGACAATGTCCTCAAGGCCTGCAAGGCGCACTACGGGAGCCGACTCGCCGCCCTCGCCGTCTACGGATCCGTCGGCCGCGCCACGCCCAGGGCCGACTCCGACATCGACCTCCTCCTCGTGGCGGACGACCTGCCGGATGGCCGGGTCGCTCGGGTCGAGGAGTTCCACGCCATGGAGGACCGGCTGCGACCGTTGTTCGAGACGGCCGCCGATCTCGGAATCCACACCCGTCTCGCGCCGATCTTCAAGACGCCCCGGGAACTGCGCCTCGGAACCCCGCTCCTGCTCGACATGACCGAAGACGCGCGCATCCTCCACGACCCCGACCACTGTCTGGCCGACACCCTCGATCGCCTCCGTGATCGCCTCCGCGAACTGGGTTCGAAGCGGGTCTGGAAGGGCGACGAGTGGTACTGGGACCTCAAGCCCGACTACAAACCCGGCGACGTCTTCGACCTGTTCCCGCAATGACGACGAACGGCGCCCTGGCGAGAAGCTACCTCGCCAAGGCGAGAGTGCGGCTCCGCGCCCTGGCTGTGTTCGTGGCCGAAGAGGCGCACTCCGACGTCATCCGGGAAGCGCAGGAACTCGTCGAGCTAGCGCTCAAGGGAATGCTCCGGCAGGCAGGCGTGGAGCCTCCCCACTGGCACGACGTGGGCGGCCTTCTTAGGGAGCTACCCGACCGCTTCCCCGATCTGGACTCGGCCGACCTGGACCGAATCGCAGCCATCTCCTCCTGGTTGCACGCCGAACGGGAGCCCTCCTTCTACGGGGAACCGGGTCTGATCCCGACCGAGCACTACACGGAAGCCGATGCCAAGCGGGCGTTTGACGATGCGTCCTGGGTTGTCTCGGCGGCGTCCCAAGTGGTCCCGGAGGAGTAAGTCAGGCCGTTGGCGCGCTCCGCCGGATGCAACGGGTCAGGTCCACGATGCGCGCTCCCGGGGCCTCCTCGTAGTCTTCGGGGTGGCAGGTCATCACGACGATCTGGATTCTCGCGGCCGCATTGCCAAGCAGGTCCCGAAGCCAGGCAAGCCGCCGACTGTCGGTCTGCGTCAGCTGATCGTCGAGAATGACGAAGGCGCCCAGCGTCTCGGCGATGGAGATCCGCAGCAGGATCGCGATCTGCTCCCTGGCGCCGACCGAGAGCTCGCTGAATCTTCGCTCCGCGCCGGCGAAGCGGATGCCTCCGGCGTCCAGTTCCGGGCCGATCGCCACGTCGCCGTAGCGGCCGCCGGTCAGGTCCGAGATGCGCTCGCTCACTGGCCCCACCAGCGCCCGCCCCAAGTGCGCGGTCTCCTTCTTCTCCACGTCCATCAGGGTCTCCCCCAGGAGCTTCCAGGCCTCGTACTCGATCTCGGTTTCTTCCTCCCGTTTCCGAACCGTCTTGAAGCGCTCGCTGGCCTGCAGCGCCTGCTCCTCGGCATAGGCGCCGCCGACCTGCTCCAAGGCGCCGCGCTGCCGTAACAGCTCAGCGTTGATCCGCGAGACCTCCTTCTCGGCTGCCTCGGCCTGGCGGGCAATCCGCTCCACCTCGACGGCGTCAACGGCCGGCGTTTCCGCGAGGTCCTCGTCAAGCTCCGCGAGGACCTTCCGCCGCCGTTCCCGTTCTTCGCGGGCGGACGCAGCGTCCTCCCGTTCCAGAGCGCCCTCCAGCATCTCGACCTCGCCCTTCAGGCGGGCCAGCCGCTCGCGAGCAGCGGCGAGCTTCAGTGCCGCCTTGTCCCGCTCGGCGACGGCGGCGGCGTGATCCGCCCGCATCGCCTCAAGCCGGCCGCGCGCCTCCTCGACCTCCGATGCGGCTTCGGCCCTCACGGCGCGGAGCGTGCCCTCGGCCGCTTCCAGGCGGCGCTCCATCTCCGAACGTCGCCGCTCAACGTCCGCAAGCACGCCGCGCCAATCGAAGTCGGCTCGCGACAGGTCATTCCGGCGGGCGTCTCGCTCCCGCCGGTCGCGTTCCAGGTCGCCCGCGGCCCGCTCGACCGCCGACTCCAGTTCGCGGCAGCGCTCCCGGCGTTTGTCGACCCTCGCCTCAAGTTCCTCGATCTGCTTCGAGACGTCCGGTTCCGGTCTCGGCGGCGCCTCACGACTCTGGAGGTGCTCCTCCACCGACACGCCGTCTCCAAGCGCGTCGGCCAGCTCCCGACGACCGCGGTCCCGAGCGCCCCGTGCCAGGGCTTCCTCGCGTTCCAGGCCCTCGGTGCCTTCCGCCCGTATCTTCTCCCCAGCGGCGTTGCGCTCCTCCTCTTCCGCCGTGCCGAGCATGGACTCGGCCCGGCGTCCGAGTTCCTCGAGTTCCGCGGACGACGAGACACCCGCCCGCTCAAGGAGCGGCCGCCGGACTGCAACGAGTTCCCGCTCGGCCGCCTCGGCCGCCGCGGCGAGTTCCCTGCCGCCGCCGCGCACGCGCACCATGGCCACTCCCGGGAAGTCGAGCCGCAACTCGCGCCTGGCCTCGATCTCCGTGTGCCGACCTTCGCCGTAGGGCACGGCCTCCGGCTGATCGTCCGCGCGGACCTCAGCCTCGACTCCCGATTGCAGCTCCAGATCGACGGCGAGGCCCACGGCGAGCTTCGCCCGGGCAAGCCGTCGATCGTCTTCCGCCCTCTTCAGCCGCTCGATCTCCTCACGGTTCGGCGCTCGCAGATCGGCGGCCGCCTTCCGCAGGGACGCCGCTTCGTCCTCGGCGGCCGCGGCCGCGCGGAGGTGATTCCGGGCCTCCTCGTGCTCCCGAGCACGTCGTTTCAGGTCCTCCTCCAAGGCGAGGCAGCGAGCCCGCAAGCGCTCGAGCCGGAGCTCCTCGATCCGACGCCGATCAGCCGCCGTCTCCTGGTCCGCCGTCTCGATCAGACCCTCGGCCTGGGCCCGGTTCCGCTCCTCCGCCTCGATCCGGCCGTCCAGTTCCCCAATCTGGCGGTCGAGCTCGGCGAAGCGCTCGGCGTCCCGGACCTGGCGGTCGAACGTCTCCAGTTCTCCGGCGGTCTCCAGCCGGGCGTTCTCCGCTGCCTGCTCCCGCAGCCGCCTGCGCTGCTCGTCGCCTCCGGCCTCCAGTTCGCGAATCCGGGCCCGCGCCGCCTCCAACCGCTCGGCAAGACGGGCGACCTTCCCGACCAGACCATCATGCTCGCTCGACAGCTCGACGATCTGGCCGCGCGCCTCGTCGGCCCCCCTGGCCTTCTCGCCGCACATCCGAGTCTGCGTCTCGATCCTCGACACGTCCTCTTCCGCCGCCCGGAAGCTGTCCCGCGCCTCGGCGCGGCGCTGATGGCGCTCCAGAGCCTTCCGCGCCTCTGCCAGCGCTCGCGCAGCCGCCTCATGGGCGGCTTCCGCCTCGGCCTGCTCCCGCCGCAACTCGTTCACCCGTCCGCGGACGACCTCGCTCTCCTCCTGCCGGACGCGGACCTCCTGCTGTCGTGTCTCGGCGGCCCGGAGTTCGTCCTTCAACCGGGTCCACGGCGACGCCGCGCCGCCTCGCCGCCTTCCTGTGGCCGTGTACGCCTCGTCGACCTTCTCCTGGACCGAGTCGAGCAGTTTCTTCAGCCGCGGATCCTCGGACAGACCCTCCAGCGCGCGCATCAGTTGCTCGCGACCGGACTCCGTCGGATCGTCGGCCAGGCCGCCCTCGAGGATGGCGGCCACTTCGTCCTGCCGGCCCAGCAGCGCGGTGGTGATGAGGGTGCTCGGCATGCCGCGGGGCCCGCCCCTGCCGCCCGGAGGCGAGGCGCCCCACCCGAGCATCTCGTTCAGCTTGCCGTCCACCTCGCGGCCCCGGCTGTCCGTGCTGAAGTCGCGGCCGTCCCGCGAGAACTCCAGGAAGGCCTGGCCCCCTCCCCGCTTGAAGGTCTTGCGCACCCGCCACACTTGCTCGTCCCTCTCGAAGGTCAGGCCGACCGACGGCTGACCACCGCCGTGCCAGTCGTCGAGGGCGGCGGCGGCGCTCGAACCGGACTGCAGCAAGAGAACCGCCCGCACCGCCTCCACGAGGGTCGACTTGCCGAGCTCGTTCGGCCCGTGGAGCACGTTCAGACCGGACTCAAGGTCGACCGAAGCGTCGGCGATGCCGGCGCAGTCGGAGACCTCCAGGCGACGGATCCACATGGCGTCAGCCCTGCTCCCGCGCCAGAGTGTAGAGATGATGAAGCGCCTTCTCCACGACCTCCGGACGGGCCAGGGCATTGGCCCGCAAACGTTCGACGGCAGCCTGCAGCACGGTCATCTCGCTCCCGAAGTCGATCGGCGCGTCGGAAGCCAGCCGGAGCCCGCTTCGCTCGACGACGAGTACGCCGACCAAGGGTGTCGAGGCCATCGAACCGCCCAACTCGGTGACGAGGCGCTCGGCCTCGTCGTACTCCGCCATCGGCAGCTCCATCTCCAGCACGAGCCTCAGAACCGTCTTGCGCAGGTTCGGCGCCTCCTTCAGCCGGCGGAGTTCGTCCATCGATCGACACGTTTCCTCGCGCCACGTCCAGCGTCCTACGCGTTCCTGGAGCACATGAGCGCGCCGACGCCGGTCGCGCGGGAAGAAGACGATCGCCGCGTGCCCGGCATCGCGCTCGCCAAAGGTTGTGGCCTCCGGCGCGCCGGGATACACGGTCGGCGCCGCCGCGCCGGGTTCGACCTCCCGAAATCCGTGCGTATCGCCCAAGGCGAGATAGTCGAAGCCCCGTTCGGCCGCGCTGCCGCGCGCGATCGGGAAGTTGGTCTGGTGGTCCTCCATGTCGAAGGTCTGGCCGTGGACGAGGCCGATGCGGAACCGCTCGTCGCCGGGCTCGCGTCGAGGCAGCGAGGCGACGAGATCCGTCTGGCCGGCCTTCGATTCGCACGGGCTGGCGTAGACCACCGCGTCGTCGCCAATCGGCAGTTCCCATCCGCGCCGGTCAACGACGTGGACGTAGGCCGGCAGGCTCTGTCTGAACGGGTGGTCGGCGTGGTACGCGGCGCCGCGCCCGATCGGATCGTGGTTGCCCGGCAACAGGACGACCGGCCGCCGCCACTCCCGGCGCTGGAACTCCTTGAGGAGTCCCTGCCACCACAGCTCTTCCGGCGACGGTTCGTCGAACAGGTCGCCGGCGCACAGCACGGCGTCCACGTCCGAACTCGCCGCCAGGTCGAAGGTCCGGCGAACGGCCTCGAGCCGGGCCCGGGTCAGGCGCTCCTCCTGACCCTTCTCGAAGCTGGGGAATCGTCGGCCCAGGTGCCAGTCGGCGGTGTGCAGCAGTTTGAGCGCCACGTCGTTCTCCTCCAGAGGGTGGACCTCCTGGCGGCCGTCCGTCATCGGGCGGCCCCGCGATCGAGCTTCCGTTTGCGGGAGATCATCCGATGACGAACTCCGCGGTCAGCAGCCGCGCAGTCTCGGGCCGCCGATAGCGACGGCCATGGGCGTGCTCGCGCCCGCGCCGATACGTCTCGTCGTCGCCCGACAGGAGGTCCTCGATCTGCTTGTCGAGCGCCTCGATCTTCCCCGTCAGGTCGCGGGTCGTTGCCCCGGCCCGGGCCCGGTTCTCCGCGCCGATGGCCGCGTCGCGGCGGCGTTCGGCGGCGGCGAGGCGGCTACTCTGCCTGCCGCGTTCGCGCCGCAGCACGAGCAGACGATCCGCCAGGTACTGGTCCAACTGGTCGATCGCCGCCTCGAAGTTCGCCTGGTCGTCCGCGGCGGCGAGGCCCTGCTCCAGGAAGAGCTCTTCGTCGACCACCTCGTCGAGATCGTGCGCCGCCACGCCGAGCGGCGGCCGGAGCTCGTCGACGTCCTTGCACGGCTGGCGCAGCAGTTCGAGGGCCGCTTCCGCCGGGCGCAGCACCTCGGTGTCCTCGAACACGGCCGTGGCGAACAGCCGATCCTCCCGCTCGAAGCGGGCATTCGTCACCCGCGTCAGGGCGAGCCGCCCGCGGCGACCGCGCTGGCGCCGGAGCGTCTCCGGAGCATCGGCGGTGAGGTCGAAGCGGACCCGGAAGTGCCCGTTGCCCGCGGTCCGGGCTTCGTCCACCGCGGCGGCGACGAGCGGGTGGGCGAGATGGAGCGACTCCGTGTCGCCCAGGTCGCGGGTCGGCCCCAGGGCGACGGAGACGCCGTCGGCCAGCGACGGGGGTGCCGTTTTCGACGCCCGGACGTGGATCACGCGGCGCCCATTGCGTTCCGCGGCGCCCCAGGGCGCGCCGCACGCGTCGAGATAGGCAGTCACCACCCGTTCGAGCTCCGAGTCGAGCCTCGCGAGAGTCGCCGGCAGTTCTGATTTAATGTTGCGGAACACCTCCCGCACGGATTCGTCGAACTGCTTCTCGATCAGCGCCGTCGTCCGTTCCCGCACCTGATCCAGGCGCTGTCTCCGCTCCTCCAGCTCGTCCCGAAGCCGGCGCAGTTCGTCCTCGACCTCCCGGACCGACCTCGAACGATCCCAGATGCGCCGCAACTGCCCCTCGAAGTCCGGCCCCAGGGCCGAGGCGAGGTCCTCGGACGACTCGGAGCGGGGTGTCCTGAGCACGACGTCCGACATGTCGAGCACGCTGCCAAAGAGGTCGAGCTTCGTGCTGAGGATGTCGAACGTCAACCGCTGGGCCTCGTTGTCCTTCGCCAGGAAGTTGATCACCGTGACGTCGCGCTCCTGACCGTAACGATGGCAGCGACCGATGCGCTGCTCGATGCGCTGCGGGTTCCACGGCAGGTCGTAGTTCACCAAGGTGTCGCAGAACTGGAGGTTGAGCCCCTTCGCGCCGGCCTCCGAGGAGATGAACACCCTGGAGCGGGTGCGGAACTCGTGCACGAGCGCCAGGCGCACCGCGACCGTCGTGCTGGGCCGTCGCCGCGGCTCGATGTCGCACTCGACCTCCTCCCGCCACCTTTCGAGCGCCTCAAGCGCCCGCGGCGAGTCGTTTTCGCCGCGAAACAGCGTGATGTCGCCGTCCGAGAGCTCGGTCTGCTCCAGCAGGAGCTCGCGCAGGTAGGCCTGGGTCGTCAACGACTCCGTGAACACGACCACCTTCCGCCGATCCTCCGGCCCCTCGAGAACCATGCGCACGGCGTCCAGCAGGCTCGCCGCCTTGCTGTCGTGCGGCAGGCCGCGGGCGCGGCGCACGAAGCTCTCCACTCGCTCCAGCTCGGCTCGCACTCTGGCCGCGTCGACAGTCGGCCCGTCGGCGCCGTCCTCGCCGTCGGATCGAGGAGCGGGCGCATCGACCTCCGCGTCTTCCTCCTCCTCTTCTTCCAGGTCGCCGGCAAACACCTCCGCCGCGTCGGCGTTCGCCGCCTCGCCGTCGCCGAGCATCCCGCGCAGCCGCTCGGCCACCCGTTCCAGGCTGTCCGCGAGCGCGGCGGTCGAGGACGCCATGCGGCGGTGAAAGCTCAGCAGCAGCAACTGCCGCGAACTGCCGCTGAAGGCGTGCAGCATCGGCGACAAAAGATAGGCCGTCACGTCGTCGTAGAGCGCGTGCTCCTCCGCGCTCATCGCGTACTCGAACAACCGGGCTTGGCGGCCTACGAACGGCTTGTCGAGGAACTCCTGGGCCTGTCGCCGAAGGGTCCGCTGGACGACGACGCCAAGCCGCCTTCGCAACTCTTCGGCCTGCTCGCCGACCACCTGCCGCCCCGCGTCGTCCGCGCAGAAGACGTCCTGGAAGACGGACTTCGAGCCCAGCAGCGTGCCGGTGCGGTCGATGTACTGCACGAGGCCCCAGAGTTCCGTCAGCGAGTTCTGGATCGGCGTAGCGGTCAGGAGCAGCACCGGAGCGGTCCCGATGACCTGCCGCAAGCGGTGCGCCGTCCGTGCGTAGCTGCTGTCCTCGTCGTACGCCCCGTAGCGGTCGAACCGCCGGTGAATGCCGGCGAAGACCTCGTGAGCCTCGTCGATCAGGCAGAGATCGAACGGCGGCGCATCCCGCAGCCGGTCGAAGCCCCTGGCGCCGCCCGCGTACTCCCGCCCAGCCAGGTACACGCCCGGCGTCTCGAGGTGGACCGCCGGATCCGCTGCCTCGAACGCCTCGATGCCGAACAGGTCGTACAGCTCATTCTGCCACTGGCCGAGCAGCGGCCGCGGCAGAACGATGAGGATTCTCTCGGCGCCCTCCGCCATCAACTGGGCGATGACGAGGCCAGCCTCGATCGTCTTGCCCAGACCCACCTCGTCCGCGAGGATGCACCCGCCTTCCGGGATGCGGCGCAACGCGAACATGACCGCGTCGATCTGGTGCGGGTTCGGGTCGATCCGCGCGCGTCGCTGCGAGGCGACCTGCCGCCTGCGCTCGCTGGACCGGCGGGCGCGAACGAGCTCCTCCGCGTAGTAGCGGCGATGAATCGGATGTGCCGGCACTTCGGGGCGGTCGGCGTCGACGGCAACGCCAACGGGCAGGCGATTGTAGCGGCGCAGGGGCGGCAGCGCTACAGCGTCAGAACTCCCGCGAGCGGCTGGACGACTTGAGTCTCGTGCTTTGGAGGTGCGGTCCCGATCCACCCGGCAAGGTCGTCCTCATCGACGACGAAGGGCGGCTTTCCTGAGAGGAGCAGATCCTCTGCGGCCCCTGTCCGCTAGCCGAGCCCCTCGAACCGCTTCTGCAGTTTCTTCATCCGCTTGCCGGAGATGCCGCCGAGCGCCACGATGGCGTGGCGGATGCGGGCGCGCACGAGGTCCGCGCCGAGGATCTCCATCGACTGGAACAGCGGCAACGAGGCCGTATCGCCGGACATGGCGACGTAGAAGGGACGGGTCAGGTCCCGCAGACTGAGTCCGAGCGCTTCGGACAGGCGCCGGAAGTGGCCCTGGATGACGTCGGCGGTGAACTCCTGCTCACGCTCCAGCGTCCACAGCATGAACTGAAGCGCGTCAGCGACCTGCGCCTCTTCGAGCCCCTTGACCGCCAGCGTCTCCGGCTCGACGGCGGGCGCGTCGACGAACAGGAAGTTCGTCAGCCGGCCCCAGTCGCCGAGCGTCTCCAGGCGCGGCTGTGCGAGGGCGGCGATCGCCGCGAGCCGCTCCCGCCCCATCGACCACTCCCGCACGACGTCCGCCAGGCCGTCGGCGTCGTAGTCCTCGCGCAGGTAGCGGGCATTCAGCCAGCGCAGCTTGTCGAGGTCGAAGACGGGGCCGCCGAGCGAGATGTCCTCGAGGCGGAAGCCGTCCACGAGCTCCTCGATGCCGAACTTCTCCTCACCCTCGGCCCGGCTCGACACCATGAGTCCCAGGAAGTTGAGCAGCGCATCGGGAAGGAAGCCGGCGTCCCGGAACCAGGTGATCGAGGTCGGGTTGCGGCGCTTGGAGAGCTTCGACCGGTTCGCGTCGTTGTTTCGCAGCAGCGGCAAGTGGCAGAAGACCGGCGGCTCGTGACCCAGCGCCTCGAACAGGCGCAAGTGCTTGGGCAGAGAGTTGATCCACTCCTCGCCGCGGATCACGTGACTGATCCCCATCGCGTGGTCGTCGACGACGCACGCGAGGTGGTAGGTCGGGTAGCCGTCGGCCTTGAGGATCACCTGGTCGTCGATCAGCTCCCACTCGCGGCGGATCTCGCCGCGCAAGAGGTCCTGCATGACGCATTCGCCCTCCGTCGGCATGGCCAGGCGAATCGTGTGGGGCTCTCCCGCCGCCGCCCGTCGCTCGGACTCGGAGACCGGAAGGTCCCGACACCGGCGGTCGTAGCCCGGGAAACGTTGCCGGGCGCGGTTCTCCCGGCGCATCTCGTCCAGCCGCTCCCGGGTGCAGAAGCAGCGGTAGGCGCTGCCCGCGGCGAGCAGGCGCTCGACCTCCGAGCGGTAGAGGTCCAGCCGCTCGCTCTGCCGGTACGGGCCCTCGTCCCAGTCCAGGCCCAGCCAGCGCAAGGCGTCGACGATCGCCGCCTCCGACTCCCGGCTCGAGCGGGCGCGGTCGGTGTCCTCGATCCGCAGCACGAACACGCCGCCGCGGCTGCGCGCGAAGGCCAGGTTCACCAGCGCCTGGTACGCGGTGCCGACGTGGGGGTCGCCAGTCGGCGACGGCGCGACCCGCACGCGTACCGGCACCGTGGCTTCCGGTCCTGGCGCGCTCATCCGCGTGCCCTCTCGCGATACCGGGCAAGCCGGCTGCGGTACGGCTGCAACTCGCTATCGCCCGCGCCGGCCCGCTCAAGCGTCTCGACCACCTGCTCGATCCGGCGGGCGGCATCGTCGTAGAGGCCCGCGCCGCCCAGGGCGTCGGCCAGTTCGAGCTGGAGCTGGATCATCAGTTCCCGCATCCGGGTATCGGAGGCGCCGACCCCGGCCGCTCGGTCGAGCCGCTCGAGAGCCCGCGCCACGTCGTTCTCGCGCATCGCCAGCATCGTCGTGACGAGCAGCATGTGGATGTCGGCCGGGTCTTGGGCGAGGACCCGCTCCGCCTCGGCCGCCGCCTCCCCGAACTGGCCGAGCTTGAACAGGGCCCCCGCCAGCACCGCGCGCCCGCCCGCGAGGTCGGGGTCGAGTTCCAGGGCGCGACGGGCGGCGGCGACAGCTTCCCGTGGGCGGTTCATCCGATCGTGGACGCCGGCCGCCGCGAAGTGCGCCTGGGCGTTGCCGGGTTCCAGTTCGATCAACCGCCGGAGCTCCCCAAGGGAAGCCTGCAACTGACCCGTCTCACGGTAGGTCTTGCTCCGGCGCAGGAAGCTCTCCGAGTCCACCGCCAGCAGGTCGACCTCGGCCCGGCGCGGATCCCGCTGATGGAGCAGCGGCGGCAGGTCCCGCGCCGCCTGCGCGAGGCGCCTCGCCCCGTCGCTGTCGCCCGCCCGGTGCCGGGCGCGCGACAGCATGGCGACGACCGCCTGGGTTTCGGGGCTCAACTCGTAGGCGCGTTCGAGGTGCCGAGTGGCCTGATCGACGTCGCCGCGCACGAGGGCGAGCCGGCCGAGGCCGAGATGCGCCACCGCGTTGTCAGGCTCGAGACGCGCAGCCTGCTGGTAGTGGACGTCCGCGTCGGCGGCGAGGCCGATCTTCTCGAGGGAGGAGGCGAGCCGGATGCGGGCCGGCGCGTAGCTGGGGTCGAGCTCGACGGCCTGGCCGTAGAGCGCCGCCGCCGCGGCCGGATCGCTCGCCTCTTCGACGTTTGCTTGCAGGTAGGTCCAGCGGAAGTCGCCGGGTGCCAGCCGCGAGGCTTCGCTGTAGGCGGCCGCGGCCTCGTCGTCGAACTGGTGGGCGTGAAGGGTCATGGCGAGGCGGCCCCAGGTGGAGGGCGAGTCGGGTTCGCGGGCTGCGCTGGCGAGTTCCTTCTCGATGGCGGCGCGTACGCGGGGTTCGACGGCGGTGAGGTCGGGGGACGGGAGTTCGGCGGCAGACGCAGCGGCGGCGATGAAGCCAAGGAGCGCGGCAAAGCTCCTCATCGGCCTTCTCCGCGGAAGAGAGTCACTTCGCTGCCAGTAGTAGCGCCGTCGAACTCCTCGACGGCACCGCCGGGCCAGGTCACCTCGAAGCGCTCGACGGAGGTCGCGTCGCCGAGGCCGATGTGGAGCGGCGCTTCGCCGCCGGTCAGGTAGCCGCCGAGCGGCAGCACCAGGCGCCGGAGCGGTCGGCCGTCGACCCATGCGACGACCGAGGCACCGAGGGCAGTGCGCCGCAGTTCCGGGTCGATCACCCGTAGCCGCACCCAGCCGGCGCCGGTGCCGGCCGCCGGCGCGGGGCCGGCGATCGTCTCGTTGCGGTAGATGCGCGCCGAACCCTCCAGGTTGCTGACCAACAGGTCCAGGTCCCCGTCGCCCTCCAAGTCGAAGGGAACCAGGCCGCGGCTCACGTCGAGCGCCGTCCCGAAGTCGCCCGAAACGCCGCTGGCGTCGGCGAAGACGCCGGCACCGTCGCCGAGCATCAGCAAGTTGGGCTCGGCGTAGCCGCTCCAAAACCAGTCGTCACGTTCCGAGAGCACCTCCGGGCGCCGCTTGACCGCGCCGTTGACCACGGCGAGATCCAGGTCTCCGTCGTTGTCGGCGTCGAAGAAGGCGGTGCCGAAGCCCGTGTACGGCGTGCTGGGCGCCGCCAGGCCGGCTTCGGCGGCCCGATCCTCGAAGCCGTCCGTCGCTCCCGGTGTTCCACCCAGGTTCACATACAGCGTGTTCGTCTCCTCGATCAGGTGACTCAGGAACAGGTCGAGGTCCCGGTCGCCGTCGATGTCACCCAGTGCTATCCCCATTCCCGCCTCGCCTACACCGAACCGATTGTAGGCCGCGCCGAGCAGCACCGCGTCGTCCTCGAACATCCCGTCGGCCCGGTTGATCCAGAGCTGATTCGGGTCGGCGTCGTTGGCGACGTAGACGTCGGCCAGTCCGTCGGCGTCGAGGTCGGCGGCGACGACGCCCAGGCCGGCGTCCTCGATCAGCGAAACGCCAGCCTCTCGGCTGCGGTCGACGAAGCGCCGGCCGCCGTCGTTCCGGTAGAAGACGTCGGCCTCGCCCTCGAACTGCTGCGGGCCGCAGTAGTCGACCCGGCCTCCCTGGACCTGGCATTCGCGCGCCTCGTGCCACTGGACGTAGTGCGCAACGTAGAGGTCCAGCCAGCCGTCGAGATCGGCGTCGAAGAACACCGCCGAGGTCGACCAGCCTGATGTCGCGACGCCGAACTCCTCCGTCACGCCGGCGAAGCGGCCGCCGCCCTCATTCCTGTAGAGGACATCGGCGCCCAGGTTCGTCACGTAGAGATCGAGGTCGCCGTCGTTGTCGATGTCGCCGACCGCGGCGCCCATCCCGTAACCCGGATTGTCGAGCCCGGAACCCGCCGTCGCGTCGACGAAACGGCCGCGTGGTCGCTGCAGGTAGAAACGGTTGCGGCCGGCCTCACCAGCGATCTCGCGGCCCGCGTTCGGAAAGTAGAGGTCGAGCAGGCCATCGCCGTCGGCATCGAACACCGCGACGCCGCCGCCCATGATCGCCGGCATCGGGAACGTCCCGGCCGAGCCCGTCGCGTGGACGAAGTCGAGGCCGGTCTCGGCCGTCACGTCGACGAATCGGACGCTCGGTGCGGGCTCCGCGCCGGTCGAAGGCGACGGCACTGACGGCGTGTCCGAAGCGCCTTCCCCCGGCGCGCAACCTACCGTCGTGCCTACCGCCACCATCAGTACGGACGGCGGCAGGAGGCGAGGCCACCACGCAGGCCCCCCGCCGACGCGCCAGCCGGGGTCCGGCCGGCATCCGGCCCGCCTACACCACTCCCTCACGCACAGGATCATCAATTGACCCCGACCGCCGACTCCGTCTCCAGCCGGCGGCGCCGGCGGGCGTAGCGCCGGATCATCCCCAGCATCGTCTCCGCGTCGTGTATGCCGCACAGCGGGAAGACGTCGAGCATCAGCGTCGGCACCCCTTCGACTCCGGCCGCCACCGCGCTGCGCGTGACCTCGGCGAGCCGGCGGCCGGAGGCGAGATCGTCGGCGGCGCCGAGCGGGAAGGGGACGCGGCGACCGAAATTCCGCAGCAGGTCTTCGATCTCGCTCCGCCGTTCGTAGTACGCAGCGAACGCGGCTTCCCGCCATTCCCGCTCCATCGCCCGGTCGAGCCCGCGGTCGATGCGCTCGTCCAGAACCACCGCGACCTCGCCGGCCAGGCGCGAGTCGAGCCAGCGCGCGGGCGGGTCGAAGTCAACGTCCAGCGCCGAGGCCACCCGAAGCAGACTCTCCCGCCGTGCCGGATCGAGGAGTCGGCCGCGCTGGAAGTTCCCCACCCCGGTCAGGTCGATCGCCTTCCAACGCAGATCGACGCGCTCCGCCGCGAGCGGCTCGTCGATCCGCGCCAGCACCCGGTGGGCGACGTAGCTCAGGCTGGAGGCGAAGTCGTAGTAGACGAACACCTCAAGCGGCTCGTCGCCACCGAAGCCCGGCTTGCCGCCTTCGCTCAACTCCCATACCCCTCGGGGTTCGCGCTCTGCCAGCGCCAGGCGTCGGCGCAGATGTCATCCAGGCCGCGCTCCGCCGTCCAGGCGAGGTCGCGGCCCGCGAGCGCCGGGTCCGCCCACACCTCCGTCGCGTCACCCTGGCGCCGCCCCTCGAGCACGGTCGGGATCTCCCGGCCGCTGGCCCGTCTCACTGCCTCCAGCACTTCGAACACCGTGACCCCGCGACCGGTGCCGAGGTTGTACTCGGCGCAGCCCTCGACCGCCGGCAGATGATCCAGGGCCCGCAGATGCCCGGTCGCGACATCGACGACATGGAGATAGTCACGGATCGCCGTGCCGTCCCGAGTCGGATAGTCGGTACCAAACACCCGTAGCCGCGGCAACCTGCCCACGGCGACCTGCATGGCGCCCGGCAGCAGGTTCTCCGGCCGGCCCCGCGGATCCTCCCCGATCCGGCCGCTCGCGTGGGCGCCGGCCGGGTTGAAGTAGCGGAGCGAGAGGATCTGCCAGCCGTCCTCCGCCGCCGCGAGATCGCGTAGCATCCGCTCGACGCAGAGCTTCGTGTGACCGTAGGGATTCGACGGCCTGAGCGGCGCGCTCTCCGCCAACGGACAGGCGCCCGGACCCGGGTCGCCGTAGACCGTCGCCGACGACGAGAAGACGAGCCGACGCACGTCGTGGCGACGCATCGCCCGCAGCAGGCTGATCGTGCCCGCTACGTTCGTCCGGTAGTAGCCGAGCGGGTCGGAGCAGGATTCCGCGACCGCTTTCTTCGCGGCGAAGTGGATGACCGCCGCGCAGCCGGCCTCGCCGAACGCTCGCTCGAGCACGGCCTCGTCGAGGACGTCCCCTTCGACGAAGCGCAGGCTCCGACCCGCCAGTTCCTCGACCCGCCGCAGCGCCTCCGCCGAGCTGTTCGAGAGATCGTCGATGACCGTAACGTCCCAGCCGGCGGCCAGCAGCTCCACGCAGGCGTGACTGCCGATGAAACCGGCTCCGCCGGTGACCAGAACCCGCTCCGCCATGTGCCGGAGTCTATTGGGGCTTGCGTAGGTACACTGATCGAAGGGAGTTCAGATGACCCAACGATCGCAGGACTGGTGGAAGCAGGCACGACGCGACCTGGACACCGCCGCCGAGAACCGGGCGAACGACCGTCACGAATGGGCCTGCTTCGCGGCCCATCAGGCAGCCGAGAAGGCCGTCAAGGCGCTCCACCTCGCGGCGGGCCAGGAGGCATGGGGTCACGTTGTGGCCCGGCTCCTTACCGAGTCGCCGACGCCCGCGCCGAAGGAACTCGTTGAGAGCGGTAGAGTTCTGGACAACTTCTACGTGCCCGCACGGTATCCGAACGGACACGCCGAAGGCGCTCCGTTTGAGCACTACGGTCCGATTCAGAGCGAACTCGCGCTCAGCCATGCCCGTCACATCCTCGACTTCGTCGATCAAGCGCTGGCCGAGCGCTGAGGTGGTCCTCAGCTCTCTCGGGAAGTGGTGCGCCGCCGAGGTCGCACGCCGCGATGGACTTCTTGGGTTCGGCTACTTCGGGTCCTACGCCCGAGGTGACGAGGGCTTCGGCAGCGACCTGGATCTGATCGCGATTGTGAGAGCCGACAGCCGCCCAGCGATGGAGCGGGCGCACGACTGGCCCACGGAGAACCTACCGGTACCGGCCGACCTCCTCGTATACACCGCCGACGAGTGGGAGCGGCTGCAGGCCGAAGGCGGCCGGTTTGTATTGATGCTGAACGCGGAGGCCCGGTGGCTCGTCAGGCACGAGGCAGCATAGCCGCCTTCCTTCGCCCGGAGGCGGACCGACCGCGCTCGTTCCGGCGCTAACGCTAACGCTCCTCGGGCAAGGGCACGGCCACCACTACGTCCAGTTCCCCGCCGCTCAGATCGACATCCGAGGAGCCGACAACGAGTTCCGTCGAGAGGTTCCTGCCCGCAGGCCGAATCTACAAACGATACGGCGCCGCTCCGCCGCCGATGCTTCCGAGCCGGGACGCGCGCCGGGTCGCGGTGCTACGATCCCGCGCCGGATCGAGGAGGGAACCAGGCCATGCAGACACCCGTTCGAGTCGCCGTCACCGGAGCAGCCGGTCAGATCGGCTATTCTCTGATCTTCCGTATCGCCGCCGGCGAGATGCTGGGGCCGGAGCAGCCCGTGAGCCTCCACCTGCTGGAGATTCCGCCGGCCATGGACGCCCTGGCGGGAGTGGTCATGGAACTGCGCGACTCGGCCTATCCCCTGCTGCATGAGGTGGTGACGAGTTCGGAAGCGGACGAGGCCTTCGACGGCGTCGACATCGCGATGCTGGTCGGCGCGCGGCCGCGCGGACCCGGCATGGAGCGCAAGGACCTGCTGCAGGCGAACGCCGCGATCTTCTCCGTCCAGGGCAAGGCTCTCGACGCCCAGGCGAGCCGCGACGCGCGGGTGGTCGTGGTCGGCAACCCGGCGAACACGAACGCGCTGATCGCGGCCAGCAACGCGCCGGGGCTCGACCGGCGGCAGTTCACGGCGATGACCCGGCTCGATCACAACCGGGCGATCGGCCAGCTCGCAGAGAGGGCCGGCGCCCACACCACGCAGGTACGCCGGATGACGATCTGGGGCAACCACTCGGCGACTCAGTACCCGGACCTCAATCACGCCCTGGTCGACGGACGACCGGCGCCCGAGCTGGTCGACGATGCCTGGACCCGCGAGGAGTTCATCCCCACCGTTCAGCAGCGCGGCGCGGCGATCATCAAGGCCCGAGGCGCCTCTTCGGCGGCTTCCGCGGCCGCCGCGGCGATCGACCACATCCGCACCTGGGTCCAGGGCACGGCCGACGGCGATTGGGTCAGCATGGCGGTCCCGGCCGACGGCAGTTACGGCGCTCGCGAAGGCGTCATGTACTCGTTCCCGGTCACGACGAGCGGCGGCGACTACTCCATCGTCCAGGGCCTCGACGTCGACGAGTTCAGCCAGGGGCGAATGCAGGCCACGCTCGACGAGCTGTTCGAAGAGCGCGCCGGCGTCGAAGGACTCCTGCCGTAGCCCGGCGCGGGCGGACCGGTCCGCTTCACCGGTTCTGCACCGGGCGGCGCTATGCTGGCGGCGTCCGCCCCAATCGCACCCAACCGCCGAACACGGAGGACCCAATGGACCAGAACCTCCACGATCGTCTGAACGCGCACCTCGGGCTCGAGTTCGAGGCCGCGCACCGCTACCTCTCCATGGCGCTCTGGCTTGAGCGCATCGACCTGCCCGGCTTCGGCGCCTGGCTGCGCGGCCAGTCCGCCGACGAACTCAGTCACGCCCACCGCATCATCGATCACCTCGCCGACCGCGATCTCCTCGTCCGGATCCCAGAGATCCCGGCCCAGCCGACCGAGTGGGAGTCGCCGGAAGCCGCCGTCGCCGCCATTCTCGAGAGCGAGCAGCGGGTGACCAGGGCGATCGAGGAGCTCTACGACCTCTCCGAGAAGGTCCACGATCGCGCCGCGTCGATCATGCTCCAGTGGTTCATCAACGAGCAGGTCGAAGAGGAAAACGTCGCCCGCACCTTGCTCGGTAGGATCAGGCTCGTAAGCGGCAAAGGGGTCGGCATGCTGATGATCGACCAGGAACTCGCGAAGGGCACCGTGCCCGGCGCCATGGCGGAACCGGGAGCGGACGTAGCCGAATGACGATGGGAGCCAAATGACGTCACCAAACCAGGATCGCCAGACCCCAACCCCGCAGGCGCCGAGCCGCGGCTACTCCAACTACGTACTGGGCGTCCTCGTCCTGGTCTACGTCTTCAACTTCATCGACCGCCAGATCCTCTCGATCCTCGCCGAGGACATCCGCAACGACCTCGGCGTCAGCGACGCCCAGCTCGGCTTCCTCTACGGCACGGCGTTCGCCGTCTTCTACGCGATCTTCGGGATCCCGCTCGGCCGTCTGGCCGACATGTGGACCCGCAAGAGCCTGATCTCGATCGGCCTGGCCGCGTGGAGCCTGATGACCGCGCTGTCGGGGACCGCGCGCGGTTTCGTTTCGCTCGCCGCCTATCGGATCGGCGTCGGCATCGGCGAATCGAGCGCCGGGCCGGCGGCGTTCTCCATGCTCGGGGACTACTATCCGCCGCGGCTCCGGGCAACGGTCACCGCGATGTACTCGAGCGGCGTCTACATCGGCGCGGGCCTCGGCATCCTGATCGGCGGTCAGATCGTGGACCGGTGGAACAACGCGTTTGCCGACGGCGGAGCGCCGCTCGGCCTGGCCGGCTGGCAGGTCGCCTTCTTCGCCGTCGGCCTGCCAGGGCTGCTGATGGCGATCTGGGTATGGACCCTGCGCGAGCCGGTCCGCGGCCTGCAGGAGGGCATTGTCACCGCGGACCATCCCGAACCGTTCAAGGAGCTGGGCCGGGAGACGGCCGCCATCCTGCCGCCGTTGACCCTGCTTTCATTGCAGCGAGCCGGCGGCGCCGGCACGGTCGGCCGGAATCTGCTGATCGCGGTCGGGTGCGCCGTTGCCTCCTTCGGCCTGATCCAGGTCTTCGGCAACCCGGTGCAGTGGATCGCCCTTGCGATCGGCGCCTATGCCTTCCTCTCCTGGGTGCAGGGGCTGCGGCTGAGAGACAGGCCTACCTTCGAGCTGGTCTACCGATCCCGCTCCATGATCTACGGCATGTTCGGCTTCGGCTGGACGGCGTTCGTCGCCTACGGCGTCGGCTTCTGGGCACCGACCTTCTTCCGGCGGGTACACGACCAAAGCGCCGGCGAAGCCGGCCTGATCCTGGGCGTCACCGCCGCCGTCGCCGGCTGGGTGGGAGTCGCCGGCGGCGGCTACTTCTCCGACTGGTTGAAGCAGAGAACGGCGAAGGCCCGACCGCTTTGCGGGATCATCATCTCCCTGGCCGCGATCCCGCTTGGCGCCTTCCTCGTGCTCACCGAGAGCGTAACCATCGCCTACGTAATGAACTTCGCCTTCACCGTCGTCGGATCGGCCTGGATCGGTTCGGCCGTCGCCCTGGCCAACGACCTCGTGCTGCCCAGGATGCGCGGCACCGCGTCGGCGTTCTACCTCCTGATGATGACCTTCGTGGGTCTCGCTCTGGGTCCCTTCCTGATGGGGTGGCTGAGCACCACTCTGGAGGCCGGCGGCGCCGATTCCGGCCGGTCGCTGCAACTGGCGATGCTCGCCAGCCTGGGCGCGTACGTCCTCGGCGTGATCTTCTTCTGGCTCGCCGGCCGCAGCGTGGCCGCCGAGGAGAGCAGCCGGATCGAGCGTGCGCAGGCGGCGGGCGAGGTAGTCGAGGCGGCCTGAAAGCCGTGCGCGCCCCACCTACCGGTTCGGTCCGCGCTCCATCGGCACCGGCTGCCAGCGCTCCAACTCGACCCTCGGCAACACCGTCGGGTTGACGCAACTCATCGGCCAGCGGCCAGAGAGCGCCAGGGCCACCTCACGGCCCACGCGCCGCCGGGTCACCGGCCGCATGCGGGTCGTCGCGGAGGCGACGTGGGGCGTCAGGATCACGTTGTCCATTCCCAGAAGGGGGTTGTCCTCGGCTGGCGGTTCCCGCTCCAGCACGTCGAGCGCCGCGGCGGCGATCCGGCCGGACTCGAGCGCCTCGATCAGCGCCGCCTCGTCCACCGTCCGACCGCGGCCGGCATTGATCAGAACCGCGGTCTCCTTCATCGCCGCGAACTGGGGACCCGAGAGCATGTGGCGCGTTTCCCGGTTGAGCGGCGGGTGCATCGACAGGTAGTCGGAGCGCTCCAGCAGTTCATCGAAGCTGACCGGCTCGACCCCTTCGCCCGTCATCTTCAGTTCGCTGACGTAGGGGTCGTGCGCGATGACGTGCATGCCGAAGGGCTTCGCGCGCCGCGCCACCGCCCGCGCCACGTTGCCGAACGAGATCAGGCCGAGCGTCTGCCCCCAGAGCCGCGGCACCTCGTTGAGCAGCGGCCGGCCCTGGAACCAGTCGCCGCGACGCACCATGGAGTCCATCTCGCGCATCCGCCTGGCGCCGGCAAGGAGGAGCGCCATCGTGTGGTCGGCGACCTCCTCGATGAAGACGTCGGGGACGTTGGTGACCACGATGCCGGCGTGGGTCGCCGCTTCGACGTCGACCATGTCGACGCCAACGCTGCCGACACCGATCACGATGCACTCGTCGAGACCGGCGATCACCGAGCGGGAAATGCGAAAGCCCCACGACGTGATGATCGCCGCGGCGTCCGAGGCCTCGGCGAGGAAGTCCTCCTCCGTCGTCGCCGCCACCTCGACGAGTTCCGCGAGCGGCAGCAGCGCCTCCAGTTCGAAGGTGTAGCGGGTCTCGACGGAGGGGGCCTTCGCGATGCCCGGCAGTTGGACGACGACCTTCTGCTTGCCGTTGCCGCTCACGACCTCAGGCCTCCGCGGTGGCGAGCTCAGAGGTCGCCCACTCGCGCAGACCGTTGTAGTCGGCCTTGCCGTTCGCCGCCCGTCCGACGCTGTCGCGCACGAGGACGCGTTTGGGCGCCTTGTAGGACGCCAGCTGCCGCTTGACCCATCCGATCACGTCCGGTTCGCTGAAGCGGTCGGGATCGTTGACTTCGACGACCGCCGTCACCGCCTGCCCGAAGCGCTCGTGCGGCACCCCGACGCACACCGCGTCGCGAACCGAGGGATGGGTCTTCAGCACTTCCTCGACCTCCTCCGGGAAGATCTTCTCGCCGCCGCTGTTGATGCACACCGAGCCCCGGCCGTAGAGCTTGAGCGAGCCGTCCTCCTCGACCGTCGCGTAGTCGCCGGCCATCGAGTAGCGCACGCCGGCGACTTCGGTGAATATGGCCGCCGTCTTCTCAGGGTCCTTGTAGTACCCGATCGGAATGTGACCGGTCACGGCGATCCGCCCAAGCACCCCCGAGCCCGGCTCGACCTTGTTGCCGTCGTCGTCGATCACGCAGGCGTTGTCGCCGAGCACGAAGGAGGCCGTCTCGGTCGCCTCGCCGGCGGTCGAGTCCGAGCGGCCCATGCCGATCGACTCGGACGACCCGAGGCTGTCGGTCAGGATCGTCTCTGGCGGGCAGTGGCACAGAAGAGCCCGTTTGACTTCGGCGCTCCACATGGCGCCCGACGAAACGACTGCTTCGAGGCTCGAGAGGTCGAAGCGTTCGGGACTGTCATCGAGCGCCCCGACCATGGGCCGGGCAAACGCGTCGCCGACGATCGCGATCCCGTTGATCCTCTCGCTGGTGATCGCTTCGAGGGTGGCCACCGCGTCGAAACGGCGGTTGGCAACGGTGATCACACAGCCACCGTTCAGCATGCCGCCAAGCGCGGTGAGAAAACCCGTGCCGTGCATCAACGGGCATGCCGGAAGCGAGACCCGCCGCATCAGGAGTTCGTCGAACTGGGGCACAAGACCCTCGACGCCGCCCGAGAGGTCGAACGGCTCAGGCCGGTTCTCGTTGCCGAGCAGCCAGAGGTCGTCGAGCCGCCACATGACGCCCTTCGGCATGCCGGTCGTGCCGCCGGTGTACAGCAGCCACAGGTCGTCGCCGCTGCGCGCCCAGGGCGCCTCGAAAGACAGCGAGTCGCCCGGCGCCGCGGCCGCCGCCTGCTCATAGGGAATCGCCCAATCGGGACACGGCCCGGAGCCGTCGTCGACCCACATCCAGGTGTGAATCTGCGGGATCTTTGCCCTCAACACCTCGATCCGCGACGCGAAGCAACCGTGGAAAACCACGGCGACGACATCCGCGTTGTCCCACAGGTAGAGCAGCTCGCCCTCGACGTAGCGGTAGTTCGTGTTCACCGGCACCAGGGACGCCTTGAAGCACGCGAGCACCGACTCCAGGTACTCGGGAACGTTGTACAGGTACTGCGCCACCTTGTCCTGGCGCTTCGCGCCGCCCTCGATCAGCGTCGCGGCCACGCCGTTCGCCCGGCGGTGCATCTCGGCCCAGGTGTAGCGACGGGCCGGAGCGCCGCCCAAGGGATCGATGAAGGCCTGCGCCGGCGCCTCAGGCTGATGCTCGCCGATCGCCTCAAGAATGTCCGCGTGATGCCAGTCGCTCATGGACGCGCAATCTAGCAGTTGACGGTAGCGCCGGGTTCGTCTCCGACACCGACCTGGGCAACCGGCCCAACCACCAGTTGATCGGCTACTCTGGCACTGTGCAGTTGGAGAGAGGAACCGCGCGCTGCTTCCGTCGGAACCTTCCGGGCGGCGGGTTCCGACTGGGGAGTGGCTACGCTTGGGCGAACTGGAGGAGATCGCCCCTATATCGAAGCCACGCATCAAGAAGGAGGGTTTGAGCCATGACGAGTCGTTCTGTGTGGATCCGCAGAGCACGGGGGAGTCTCGCGGCATCGATGAGCACTCTCTCGACGATCGCGTTCCTGCTGGCGGCAGCGCTCCCTGCTTCGGCCCAGAGGAACAACGTCATCCTGTTCGTCGGCGACGGCATGGGAGTGTCCACCATCACGTCCAGCCGCATCGCGATGGTCGGCGTCGACGGGCAACTGGCAATGGACCGCCTGCCCTACACCGCCATTTCGCGCACGGCGTCGGCCGACTACATCACGCCTGACAGCGCCGCCACGATGTCGGCGATGATGACCGGCGTCAACACGAACACGGGCGTGATCGGATACGGCCCGACCACGGAGTACGCGGACTTCAACGGCAACGGCGACGGCCCGCGGTTGACGAACATCGGAGAGCTGGCCATCTCGATGGGCTACGCGGTCGGGATCGTCACGACGACGCGCGTCACTCACGCGACCCCCGCCGCCGTCTTCGCGCACGTCAACAACCGCAACCTGGAGAACGAGATCGCGGCACAGATGGTGCCGGGCGGAGGGGGCTTCAACGCGCGGCTCGGAGACGGGCTTCACGTCGTCTTCGGTGGCGGCAGGCGGCACTTCCTTCCCACTTCGGCAACGGACGACGAGGGTCTTCCGGGAAGCCGGGCAGACGGCCGCGATCTGCGAAACGAACTGCAACAGCGGGGCTATCGTTACGTCTGGAACCGGCAGGGGCTCAATTCGCTCGGCGGTTCCGGCCGCGCGATCGGTCTGTTCGCCTCGAGCCACCTGGAGTACGAAGCGGACCGGGACAGCGGCGAGCCGAGCCTGGAGGAGATGACGAGGAAGGCGATCCAGATCCTCGCCGCGACGGGAAAGCCGTACTTCCTGATGGTCGAAGGGGGCCGAATCGACCATGCGCACCACGAGGGGAACGCCTTTCGCGCCTTCACCGACACCCGGATGTTCGATCGGGCGATAGCGGCCGCGCAGCGGAGCGTGAACCTCAACAGGACGCTGATCCTCGCCACCGCGGACCACAGCCACGTCTTCACGATCGCCGGCTACCCGATGCGACCGCTCGGCGACCTGCACTACACACCCCGCTCGGTGCCCGCGTCGTTCCGCAACCAGCCGCACCACGGCATCCTTGGAACGGTCCACGACATCGACAGCGGAGGCACGATCTCGGAGAGCGGAGACTCGGGGGGCATTCCGTACACCATCCTCGGCTACGCCAACGGGCCGGGACACAGAAGCGGTTCGCGCGTCAATCCGAACAGCGACAGGACGGCAGGCTACGGCGGCGCCGTCCCTTCGAGCACCGCCCACTCGGCGTACCGGCAGGAGGCAACGGTCCCACTGTTCCTGGAGACGCACGCCGGAGAAGACGTGGTGATCTACGCGGTCGGCCGCACGTCGGAGAACGTGCGCGGCACGGTAGCCAATACCAAGGTGTTCGACTGGATCAGGGACGGCTTCGCGGACAGAGGTTCGCGCCCGACTTCGCCCGATCCGAACCCGGACCCGGATCCCGACCCGGAACCCGAGCCGCCGCATGTCGCGAGCTGCACCCCGACCACGGCCCTACTCGAGTTCGACGGCGGCTACGAGGTCAGCATGTGCTACGTCACGCCCAACGGGGAGGAAGGGCAAGCCAAGGGCGACGCCTGGTCCGACGAGTCCGGCATCCTCTGGTTCTTCAACCGCGGCAATGCCGAAGTCCTCGTCAAGGTGCTGAACGGCTGCGGGCACAACGGCCACCGCTGGGTGTTCGTGGCGCCCGTGACCACCTTGGAGTTCGCGCTTCGGGTGACGGGACCCGACGGCAGTCGCTGGGAGCACACCAACCGGCCGGGAGCGACAGCCGCCACGAAGAGCGACATCAAGGCGTTTCCCTGCCAGTAGGAGCAGGGACGGTGCTCGCCGGCGGGAAGGCCGGCGCTACGCTCCTGCTACATGCTGCGCCGGTACTCGCCGCCGACGCGGTAGAGCGCGTCCGAGATCTGGCCGAGCGAGCAGTGCTTGACCGTCTCCATCAGCTCCTCGAACACGTTGCCGCGCCGTCGCGCCACCTCCTGGAGCCGCTCGAGGCACGCCGGTGAGTGGTCCGCGTGTCGCCGGTGGAAGGCGGCCAGACTCTCTGTCTGCTGCCGCTTCTCCTCGTCGGTCGAGCGGATGAGTTCCGCCTCGACCGTCTCGGCGAAGTCCTGGCCCTCGGCGAGGAAGGTGTTCACGCCCACGACGGGCAGGCTGCCGTCGTGCTTCTTCGCCTCATACTCCATGCTCTCGTCCTGGATCTTGAAGCGCTGGTACATCGTGTCCATCGCCGCCAGCACGCCGCCCCGCTCGGCGAGGCGCTCGAACTCCAGGTAGACCGCCTCCTCCACCGCGTCGGTCAACTGGTCCAGGGCGAAGGAGCCCTGCCAGGGGTTCTCGCTCCGGTTGAGCCCGAACTCCCGGTTGATGATCAACTGGATCGCCAGGGCCCGGCGCACGGACTGTTCGGTCGGCGTGGTGATCGCCTCGTCGAAGGCGTTCGTGTGCAGGGAGTTGCAACGGTCGAGGATGCCGTACAGCGCCTGCAGCGTGGTCCGGATGTCGTTGAACTGGATCTCCTGGGCGTGCAACGAACGGCCAGAGGTCTGGATGTGGTACTTCAGCATCTGGCTGCGGGCGGAGGCGCCGTAGCGCTCGCGCATCGCTCGCGCCCAGATGCGCCGCGCCACGCGACCGATGACCGCGTACTCCGGGTCCATCCCGTTCGAGAAGAAGAAGGACAGATTGGGAGCGAAGTCGTCGATCGCCATTCCCCGCGCCAGGTAGTACTCGACGATCGTGAAGCCATTGGCGAGCGTGAACGCCAACTGCGTGATCGGGTTCGCTCCGGCCTCGGCGATGTGGTAGCCGCTGACGGAGGCGCTGTAGTAGTTGCGGACGTTGTGGTCGATGAAGAACTCCTGGACGTCCCCCATCATCCGTAGCGAGAACTCGGCCGAGAAGATGCACGTGTTCTGGGCCTGGTCCTCCTTCAGAATGTCGGCCTGGACGGTGCCCCGGACGCGGCTCAAGGCGTCGACCCGGATCCGTTCGTAGACGTCGCGTTCGACCACCTGGTCGCCGGAGATGCCGAGCAGCTCCAGTCCCAGGCCGTCGTTCTCCTCCGGCAGCTCGCCGCGGTAGACCGGCACGTCGCCGGCGGACCGCCGGTCGATCTCCGCCCGCGCCTGCTCCAGGCCGCCGGTTTCGCGCAGGTGACGCTCGACCTGCTGGTCGACCGCTGCGTTCATGAAGAAGGCGAGGATGGTCGGCGCCGGGCCGTTGATCGTCATCGACACGGAGGTCGCCGGGTCGCACAGGTCGAACCCCGAGTAGAGGCGCTTCATGTCGTCGACGGTGGCGATCGAGACGCCCGAGTTGCCGACTTTGCCCCAGATGTCGGGCCGGAGCCCCGGGTCCGAACCGTAAAGCGTCACCGAGTCGAAGGCGGTCGACAACCGGTTGGCCGGCTGCCCGCGGGAAACGTAGTGGAAGCGGCGGTTCGTGCGCTCCGCGATCCCTTCGCCGGCGAACATTCGCGTCGGCTCTTCGCTGGCGCGCCGGTAGGGATAGACGCCGGCCGTGTACGGATACGCGCCCGGCAGGTTGTGCTTCATCAGGAAGCGCAACAGGTCGCCCCAGTCCGAGTACTCGGGCAGCGCCAGCTTCGGCATCCGCAGGTGGCTCAGGGTGGTGACGTAGTTCTCGCCGGTGACTTCGCGGCCGCGGACCGGGTAGCTGTACTCGTCGGCGCGCGCGGCGTCGACGCGTTCGGGCCACTTCTTCAGGAGTTCGGTCGCCTCGGCGCCGACCTCGGCCAGCGCTTCCTGGTAGCTCCGGCGCAACCGCGCCAGGCTCTGGTCGGGCGCCGCGGCGAGCGCCGACGCCGCGTACCCGGCAAGAGGCCTCGGAAGGTCCGGATCGTCCAGCTCCGCCAGAGCCCGGTAGCAGCCATGCGCCTTCGAGGCGGCCGCCGCGCGGCGCTCGACATCGGCCTCGGCCGCGCGGCCCGCCTCGGCGATCTCCGCGAGGTAACGGTTGCGATTGTCGGGGATCAGGACGGCGGCCTTCGGCTCCCGCTCGTCCAGGTCGACCTCGGGGGTCCAGACGGCCTCGTCCAGGTCGAGCCGCTCCCGGAGCAGCCGGCACACGTGCCAGAACATCCAGCCTATGCCCGGGTCCTGGAACTGGCTGGCGATCGTCGGATAGACCGGCACGTCCTCGTCGGCCGTATGGAAGGCGAGACGGTTGCGCCGCCACTGCTTGCGCACGTCGCGCAGCGCATCCTGGCCGCCGCGGCGATCGAACTTGTTCAGCACGATGACGTCGGCGAAGTCGAGCATGTCGATCTTCTCGAGCTGGCTGGCCGCCCCGTAGTCCGAGGTCATCACGTAGATCGAGAGGTCGACCAGGTCGACGATCTCGCTGTCACTCTGGCCGATGCCGGCGGTCTCCACCAGGACCATCGAGAACCCGGAAGCCTTGAGCAGCGCGATCGCGTCGCCGAGCACCTCGCTGGTCGCCAGGTGCTGCCGCCGCGTCGCCATCGAGCGCATGAAGGCGCGCTCGCTGCGCAGGCTGTTCATCCGGATGCGGTCGCCGAGCAGGGCGCCGCCCGTCCGCCGGCGCGTCGGGTCGACCGCCAGAAGGGCGATCCGGATTCCCGAAGGCGCTTCGGGCATGCACTCGAGGAAGCGGTTCAGCAACTCGTCGGCGACGCTGCTCTTGCCGGCGCCGCCGGTGCCGGTGAGCCCAACGACCGGCACGCCGGCGCCGGCCAACTGCCACTCCTTGCGCAAACGGCGCAACTCGGACTCGCCAACCGCACCGCGCTCGATGGCGGAGAGCAGGCGCGACAGCTCGATGTCGCCGTCTGGGTCCGAGGCGACCCGCACGCTGAAACGCGGTTCGGGCGCCGGCCGGCGCTTCGTATGCGTCCGCTCGACGACGTCGTCGATCATCGCCGGCAGGCCCATCTTCAGGCCGTCGTCGGGGTGGTAGATCCGCTCGACTCCATAGGCCTCGAGTTCCGCGATCTCCTCCGGCGTGATCGTGCCGCCGCCGCCGCCGAACACGAGAACGTCCTCCCTTCCCTCGTCCGCCAGGCGGTCGATCATGTAGCGGAAGAACTCGATGTGACCGCCCTGGTAGGAGCTGATCGCGATCGCGTCGGCGTCCTCCTGCACGGCCGCGCGGACGATCTCGTCGACGCCGCGGTTGTGGCCCAGGTGGATCACCTCGGCGCCGCGGTCCTGGATCATCCGGCGCATGATGTGGATCGCCGCGTCGTGGCCGTCGAACAGGGACGCCGCGGTCACGAAGCGAAGCGGGCTGGCGTCCTCGGCGGGCCGGATCCGCGGATCCTGTTCGGGTGTGGTCATGGGAAGGTGTGTAGGCGGGCTGGCGTCGGCCCGAAGTCTACTGCCGACGGCGGATCCCCGGTCTCACGGCAGGGCGCAGCACAGTGGGTGCGCCGGCGTCCCCGCCGGCTTGACCGCGGGTCTCCTGACCCGCGGAAGCTCCGCACCGCGAAGCGGCGACCAGGTCCTGCGCGCCAGTGCAGCGGAACCGCCGTGTCTGCTTGTAAGCTCCACGAACGCCATCCAGCCTGAGTCGGCGGCTCCACACCGCCCGGCCCTCCCCAACCTCTACCGGAGTTCGCCGTGAGAACGACGACCACCACTACCGCCCTCGCCCCCCTCTTCGCCCTGCTCGTGGCGGCGGCCCCCACCGCCGCCCAGGAGCCGGCGGCCTCGGGCCGATCCGACTCTGCTCCGACAACCGCCCAGACCGCGGACAGCGACGCCGAAGCGAGGGCCGCGGCCCGGCGAGAGCGGTTCCGGCGCCTGCGCTACGGCAACCTGGCCGAGATCGAACTGGCGGGCAAGCAACTCCGGATCTCCTGGCCGGACCTCTTGACGGCTAGCGACGACTACCGGGCGTTCGAGAGCCTGGGGACCGGCGAGGTCTTCGCCTGGAACAGCGGCCGGGCGGTCAAGCTGCTCACCCACGTCTCGCTTTCCTTCGACGGAGTCGTCGTCCCCTACGGCAACGCCTCCCCCGACTATCCCGGCGTCTACAGCCTGTGGCCCAAGCGCACCGCCGACGGCTGGAACCTCGTGTTCAACGGCGAGGCCGACATCTGGGGCAGCCAGCGCGACGCGGCGGCCGACGCGGTCGAGGCGCCGCTCGAGCACTCAATGGCCGACGAACCGACCGAGAAGCTGACGATCGAGTTCCTGGAGCTCGAGCCGGGCGCGGTGCTGCGGATCGCCTGGGGCGATCACCAGTTCCTGGCCGCGTTCGAAGCGGCGCCGTAGCGGGCCTCGCCCGGAGCATGGGCGACTCCGCGGATCGCTCCGTATACTCCATTGCATGTCCGTGACGCTGCTCGACCAGCCGCCGCCGACCCTGCACCGGAACCTCGGTCCCTACCGCAGGGCCGATCACGCCGGCCTGCCAAACGAACCGCGCTGCGAACTCATCTACGGCCACTTCTACTTGAGCCCCAGTCCCGTCCCCCTGCATCAGTACCTGGCGCTGCGCCTCGGTCGTCTTCTGGACGATGTCGCTGAACGGACCGGGGGCCTGGCTCTGGTCGCACCGATGGACGTCCATCTAGCTCCGCACTCGGTGGTCCAGCCCGACCTGCTCTACGTTTCGCCGAACCGTGGCCAAATCGTCCAGGCATGGATCGAGGGTGCGCCCGACCTGGCGGTCGAGATTCTGTCGCCGTCGACCGCCAGCCGCGACCAGGTCCACAAGCTGAACCTCTACGCCGAAGCCGGTGTCGCCGAGTACTGGATCGTTGACCCCGCCGGCCGCCACATCGCCTTTCTGGTCTCGGACGGCACCGCGTTCACGGTGCATCCACCGGAATCGGGCCGGTGGCGGTCACCGGTCGTGCCGGAAGTTGAACTCGACATCGACGGCTTCTGGGCTGCCGTCGAGCGGAAGTTCGGTCCGCTCTCGGATCGGTAGGTTCCGAGCCGTCTCGGATCGGCGCCTACGCCTTCGTCACCCCCGGCACCGCCACCGCGTACCGGCCCGTCTCGTCCGGCACCGTCGGCGGGTCGGCGTCCCAGGCGTAGGTCGCGGACGCCAGCGACACGTCGGACTCGAGCGCTTCCTTCCAGGTGATCTTCTTGCCGGAGTAGGTCGCCATCCGGCCCATCACGGCAGTCATCGTGGCGATCGCGCCGTTCTTCGCCTCGTTGAAGGGCTTGCCCTCGCGAATCGCCTCGAACAGGCGGTCGTGCTCGACCTGGTAGGGGTTCTCCTCGTCCTCCGGCTCGCGGTGGGTCCAGCCGCCCGCCGCCTCGATCAGGCCCGAGGCGAGGCTCGCCCGGCCCTTGCTGCCGTGCGCGAACTCGGCGACCTGGTCCCAGCAGTTCTCGATGTGCCGGCACTGGCTCAGCATGACGGCGCCGTCGTCGTAGGTGTACTCGACGAAGTGATGGTCGAAGATCTCGCCGTGGTCGGGGCCGTTCCGCCACTGGCGGCCGCCCTGGCCCTGGGCAAAGGCGGGGTGTCCGCCCTTGATCCAGTTGCCGACGTCGATGTTGTGGATGTGCTGCTCGACGATGTGGTCGCCGCAGAGCCAGTTGAAGTAGTACCAGTTGCGCATCTGGTACTCCATCTCGGTCTGCCCGGGCTTCCGGGGCCGCACCCAGACGCCGGAGCCGTTCCAGTAGACGCGGAGCGCCACGACATCGCCGATCGCGCCGTCGTGGATGCGGTCGATCGTCTCGTTGTACATCGCGCTGTGGTGGCGCTGCAGGCCGACGCCGACCTTGAGGTTCTTCTCCTTGGCCGCCTTGGCCGCCTTGAGCACCCGCCGCACGCCCGGCGCGTCGACGGCGACCGGCTTCTCCATGAACACGTGCTTGCCCTGCTCGACCGCGTACTCGAAGTGTTTCGGCCGGAAGCCCGGCGGCGTCGCGTGCACGACGACATCGACGCCCGAGTCGATCACCTTGCGGTAGGCGTCGAAACCGACGTAGCGGTTCTCGGCCGGCGCCTGCAGCCGCTTGCCGCCCTCGAAGGACCCGTTCTCGCCCATCTCGGCGAGCCGCGCGTAGCAGTTGTCGAGCCGGTCCTCGAAGGCATCCGCCATCGCCACGAGTTCGACCGGCCCAGAGGTCGAGAGCGCCTGCGCCGCGGCGCCCGTGCCCCGGCCGCCGCAGCCGATCAGGCCGATCCGCAGCGTTGCGTTGCCGCGGGCGCGGCCAACGTCCGATGCCGTGTTGGCCGCCGCGGCCGCACCGCCGCCGACTCCGCCCGCAAGCAGGGCCGCGGAGGCCCCCGTGATGAAACTGCGCCTGGAGGTTCCGTCCATGGTGTCTCCCCGCACCCGCAAGGTGCCGTCTTCGTCGATCCGTCCGGTCGAGCCCTGTTTCCTGGTCGCCATACCTTATCGCCGGCGACCGCCTCCGCTACCATCCGCCGCCATGAACGATCTTGAGACCCTCCGTTTCGAACTGGCCGACAACGTGGCCCGGGTCACCCTGAACCGGCCCGACGCGGCGAACGCGATGAACCTGCAGATGACCAAGGACCTGCTCGAGATCGGCATCGAATGCGACGAGAATCCGGAGGTGCGGGCGGTTCTGCTGCGCGGCGAGGGCCGGATGTTCTGCGCCGGAGGCGACCTGGCCTCCTTCGCCAAGGCGGGCGAGGCCCTGCCTCGCGGCCTCAAGGAGATGACGGTCTACCTGCACGCCGCGATCACGCGTTTGACTCGGGGCAGTGCGCCGGTCGTCGCCGCGGTCCAGGGACCGGCAGCCGGCGCCGGGTTCTCCGTCGCCTGCGCGGCCGACCTGGTCGTCGCCTCCGAGCAGGCCGTGTTCACGATGGCCTACACGCGGGCCGGCCTGACGCCGGACGGCAGCTCGACCTACTTTCTGCCACGGCTGCTCGGACGCCACCGCGCGCTGGAACTGATCCTCACGAACCGCACGCTGTCAGCCGCCGAGGCCCGGGAATGGGGAATCGTCAACGAAGTCGTCCCGGCCGGCGAACTCGACGCTCGTGCCGGGAAGCTCGCAAGGCAACTCGCCGCCGGACCGACCTGGGCGTTCGGCGCCGCCAAGGAGCTCGTGATGCGCTCCTTCTCGGAGGACCTGGAGTCCCAGATGGAGTTCGAGTCGCAGGCCATCGCCGACGCCGCACGCACGGAGGACGCCGCGGAAGGCATCGCCGCCTTCTTCGAGAAGCGCCGGGCGAACTTCCGCGGCCGCTGAGACCGCTCCCGTGCTGAAGGGGCTCCCGATCCTGGTCGCGCTGCTCGCCGCCGCGGTCCAGGAACCAGGTGCCGGCCGCTACCCGGACATGCCGCCGAGCCGGCCGCCGGCCATCGACGTACCCAACGCCGTCGCCGCGGCTGAAGCCGAAATGAGGCCCTACCGCGAGCGGATCGTCGGAGTCAGCGCCGAGGGCGGCGAACTCCACCTCGACATGGCTCCCGTGCCGGGCGGTGAGTTCCTGCAGGGAAGCCCGGAGAGCGAGACGGGCCACGGCGAACTGGAGTCCCCGCGTCGCCGCGTACAGGTCGGCGCGTTCTGGATGGCGACCCACGAGACGACCTGGAATCTCTACCGCGTGTTCATGTTCGACACGGACCGCGGCGGCAACGATCCCGCAGCCGCCTGGGCCGACGCGGTCAGCAGGCCGACGCCGCCCTACCGGCCGATGGACTTCGGCATGGGCACGGACGGTTTCCCCGCGATCTCCATGACCCAGTTCGCGGCTCGCCAGTTCACCAAGTGGCTGTCGATGAAGACCGGCCGCTTCTACCGGCTGCCGACCGAGGCCGAGTGGGAGTACGCCTGTCGCGCCGGCAGCGAATCCGCGTGGTCCTTCGGCGACGATGAAGCGCAGATCGACCGCTTCGCCTGGCACGCCGGCAACAGCGACCGCCGCTACCGGAAGGTGGCTCAACTCGAACCGAACGCCTGGGGTCTCTTCGACCTGCACGGCAACGTGGCCGAGTGGACCCTCGACGCCTACGGCGACTATGCGGGCCTCGGCGACGCCGAGCCGCTCGCCGAGCCGATCGCCTGGCCGGAGTACGAGTACCCGCGCAGCGTCCGCGGCGGCTCTTGGCAGGACGAACCGGCCGCCCTCCGCTGCGCCGCCCGCCGCGGATCGGAACTCGCGTGGAAACGGATGGACCCCCAGATCCCGCAGAGCGTCTGGTACCACACGAACGCCCGGTTCTTGGGCTTCCGTGTCGTTCGGCCGCTCGCCCCGCCGTCGGCCGAGGAGCAGGAACGGTACTGGGCGCCCGACGTGGACTCGGTACGCCGGATTGTCGAGCGTCAGCGGCGGGGTGAGCGCGACTGAGAGCCCACGAACTCAAGAGAGACGAAGCACCCTACCTCTTGATCGGCAGCAGCCGATTTGACACGCGGAGGAGCCTGTAGTAGCTATTCGAACGCACAACAGGAGGTCCTCCACAACAGGAGTCCTCCATGAAGAAGTACTGGTCAGCCGCCACTCTCGTGAGCGCCATCGCGACCGTGTTCGCCGCGCCCGCGGCGACGGCGCAGATGGGCAAGGATTGCGACATCGTGATCCAGATCTACGACAACAGCACCAAGAAGGGCGGCGTCTGCCAGGGAACGGGCTGGATGCGCGTGGACTTCTACAAGTGGTGCGACGGCCAGCCGTACCCCATCGACCACAGGTCGGCGCCGGGCCACTTGACGATCCCCCAAACGCGTATCGCGCTTCTGGACGAAACCTACCCGTCAGAGGAGGCAGACACCCAACTCGCCCTGGCGGAATCCTCCTGCGAGAGCCGCAGCCTCTTCGAACGCTTGGACCGGCGACGGAACCCGCCTCCGCATGAGGCCAAGGCGCCGGAGCCGCTGGTCAGCTCGCCGCTCCTGACGCCTGCTGCGCCGTGAGAAGTCCGCTAGGCGGTCGCCACCGTCGGTGCTGTGCCGGGACCGCTTGCGCGTTCGCCGTCGCCTTGGCGACGGCGTTCGCGTCTGGCGTCGAGGCCGACGGCCCACGTCTGGAGTCGATGTCGACCCTCGATCTTCCTGAGGAGGTCGCCACAGCCAGCGACGTGCGGTTGCGGGAGGACGGCGCCCTGCTGCTTGGAGTGGGCGGCAACGGCATCTATTCCTGGAAGGCAGGAGCGGAACGCGCCGAACTGGAGGCCACCCTGGCGGGATGGAGCGGCGCCCGTTTCGGCCTCATCCAGAACTACTCCAACGTCGGCGGTGAGTCGTCCGGCTCGGTCGCCTTCTCAAGTTCCGCGTACGGAGTCTACCGCCAGGACGACAGCGGGATCAGGTCCTTCCAGGACGTCGAGATCGTAGGCGACCTCGATCGGCGATACGCCAGAACCGTCGCGGTCGGACTCAGCCGCGGTCCCGACGGCGACTACGAAGACCGGCTCGCCTGGCTGATCTCCGATGACGGAACCGTTCGCGGAATCCTGCCGAGGAGAGCCGCCGAAACCAGTCATTGGCTCCTCGCTGGCGAGTTGGGCGTGGCGCGGATTCTCTCGGAAGATCAAGTCCTGATCATCCCCGGCATTGAGCCGGATGTCTTCGTCTACGACTGGGACGGTCGCCTCCTGGACACTCTTGGAGCCGCGACGTTCTTCGCCGACAGTCCCTGGCGAATCAGTCCAGAGCAGAAGCACGTGTTGACGGAGTCGTCCTGGTTCCGAGCCTGGCTGAGTCGACACCGCGTGATCGACGAGGTCGTGGTGGACGACCGCGGCAACGTCTTCTTCTTCGTCCGTCACGTACCGGCAGACCTGCCGTACCCGACGCGTGTCGTTTCGGATCCTCGAGGACGAATCACCGGAGGACTCACTGTCATCGACGGATCGGGCAACCTCAAGCCGGTGCCGCTATCGGACGAACAGGTTACGAGGATGCTGGAAGTGGTCCAGGAGTCCGGCCACGAGATCACCAGCGGAGAGCCAATCGCCATTGAGAATCGAGCGTTGATAGGGGAGTTGGACCGCATCATGGCGACCTCCGACATTCCGGCGCCACGGCGCACCAAGGTTTGCTGGGATCTGATCCACGCCCACGTGGAGAATCTCCAGGCAGCGACCAAGGCCGACTGCGTGGTCGAAGCCGGGGTCGCCGACGCGCGACTGCGGGCCGATCTTCGCGGAGACAGGGCCGTTGTCCTCCTGCGCGGCGACACCTACGGCGCCACGCCGCAAGTGCGACGATCAGAGGCTTTCGAGGCGCGGTTGATCCCCCCCCCGGAATTGAAAGGCCGGGAACGTGCGAAGTCCAGTCTGGCTTCTGCTTCTTGCTTGCGGCCTCACGGCGATCCAAGCGACGGCCCAGGAGAGCGGGGGTCCAGCACGGTTCGTCTGCCTGGACGTGGACCACCATGCGCTTGCGGTCGAACCGCTGCCGGCAACCTCCCCCATCCGATCCCTGCGGGATCTCGTCGGAGACCGGGAGATCACCCACTGCTGGTCATGGAGCGACAGTTGTCCGCCGAAGAGAATCGCGGTCGACGAGGAGCCGCTGGCGGCTGTCATTGAATGCGATCGGACTCGCCGACTGAAGGTACGTCTCGCTGGCCTTGACACGGAACCACAACAGGTCGGCATTGCCGCCGCGCCGGTGGAGATGTGGGCAGAGGTTCCCAGAAGCCTCCTCCCGATGACCGCGACGGAGGCACCGGCGTTCTCCCTTCCGCGCAGCGACGGTCCATGGCGCTTGCAAGCCCATGTCGACGACCAAGCATCGACATGGAGGTACGTCCCTGACCACGAAGCCTCGGTAACGCTGACGCTGCTTCCAGCAGCTGACTTCCGGTTCGTCGTGACCGCGGACGGCGTCCCTCTGGAGGACTCCCGCTTCTATCTGGTCAAGCCGAGGCAGATCTCGCCCGGGGATCTGCTTGGCTTCGAGGTTTCTGATCACGAGGGCGTAGTGGCACTCACTCTGCCGACTGCGGAGAGTTCTGCCGCGGTTGTCTCGCATGACACCCGCGTCGCCGAGCCTTTCCCCAGGTTCAGGAGCACGCCAAGAGTGATTGAACTCGGCCCCGGCCTTACGGTGAGCGGGCAAGCCGTGGACGAGCAGGGGAAGCCGCTAGGGGCGGTGCGGCTCAAAGGCCTGTCCTTCGTTCCTGACTCCTTCGGACTGATGCAGAGGCATAGAGGGGGAACCGGACCGGATGGGCGCTTCGCGATCGGCGGCTTCTCACCCGGTCAGGCATCGTTGCAGACCGAGGAAGGCGACCTGGCTTTCTCCGCGACGTTCGAACTCGAGGGGTCGGTGGACCTTGGCCCTATCGTGTTGAGAGCTCCCGAGGTCGCCTGGGTCCAGACAGTCGACGCGAGGGATGGAAATCCGGTACCCGACGCCAGGATTCAGGATCCGAGCAGCCACTGGATGTCCACGGATGAGGACGGGCTGGCTCGGCTGTCGCTCGAATTCGGCCGCGCCATCATCGTCAAGGCCGGGGGTTACATCCCGACGCAGTTCGATCTGCCCGTGCTGGCCGGCGTGACGAAGGAAGAGCCGCTCGTCGTCGGGCTGGAGCCAGCTTTCTCGATAGATGGAGTGTTTGTCGCCGCCGACGGAGTCACTCCGGCGACCGGCGGGCGGGTGAGCGCCCTGAACCGGACGAGCGGCGGAATGGGCATGAACGTCGGCATCGAGCGCGACGGCTCGTTCTCCATCGACCTCCAGGCGGGCGCCTACGAGTTGGAGTTGACTGCGGGAAGCACCGGTTATCGACGCATCGAGCTTCAAGGCGTAGCGGGAGAATCGCTCGACCTGGGCTTCGTTTCGGCACGGCCCTCCGCCTGGGTCCGGGGCCACGTGTTCGGTCAGGACGACTACAAGCCGGTGACGGGCGCCTCAGTGTCCTACACCCGGCCATCGGAGTTCGGCCCGCTGTTGGCCCCGGCATTGGGCCAGGTTGCGACGGTGACGACGGACGGTGAAGGCTACTTCGAGATGCATGGTCTCGAGCTGGGAACATCGACGCTCAGGGTGCAAGCCGAGGGATACGCCTCCAGGGATCTTCACGTCGAAGCGGCCACGATCCAGGGAGTCGACGTCGGCATCGTGGAGATCTCCCGGGGACGGCGCGTCACGGTCCGCACGGACGTCGACGAAGGCATGGTCGTACTGGATGCCGGAAGAACGGGCCTGCCGCGGGATCGACTCACCGAGAAGCTGGTCGAGGGAAGAGCTGAGTTCACCGCCGTGCCGGAAGAGCCGTTCGGCGTAGTGGTTTACGAGGAAGGCGACCCGGTCTGCGAGAAGAGTGAAGACGACTCCGAAGGCGACGAGGCCATAACCTGTAACCACAGCGCCGCATGGGTCACTGGATTGGTCACCAGAGGCGATCAGCCAGGAGGCGGGATGTTGGTGTGGCGGCGAGTGCGCGAGACGAGATTGCCGGAAGGCTTCTTGAGGCACGGTTCGGGGCCTTTCACCAGAACGGAAGAGTTGGCGTCCACGCATAGCGTGGAACTCAAGGCGCCGCTGGAGAGCGATGGTCGTTACAACATCAAGGCGGTTCTCCCTGGCGAGTGGGAGGTCGTCTGGGCGCCGCTCTCAGGCGGGATGCAGGATGCCCGGTCAGTCACGGTCCCGAAGACCCGAAACGCTGTACTGGACTTCCAGTACGACAGCGTCTCGATCGAGGGTCAGGTTCTGCATCCTGATGGTCGGCCCGTTCCGCTTGCGAACGTGACCGCTTTTCCGAGTCGACGGACGGTTGGCACGAACCGGGACGGCCGCTTTGAGATTCTGGGCCTGGCGCCTGGAATCCACGAGTTGCGGGCACGGTTCCAGCACCTGCGCTCCCCCTTGGTCGACGTCGAGTTGTCCGACTCCAGGGGGGAGATCGTTCAGTTGATCCTGGAAGACGGCCCTCTCACGGAAGAGCTGGAGATCGTGCTCCGAGGCAGCGACAGCGGCTTCTGCTTCGTGGATATGGACTCGGCCCTCCCGAAGGTCCTCCAGATCTACGCCGGCGTGGCCAAGGTAACTCCCGAGCCCCCCCTTCCGAACCGTCTTCGGGTCGCCTGCCTGACGGATGGCCGGTGGATTCTGGACGGTTGGCGGGACCTGCTGACGGCCTTGGACCGCGGCATTGAGTTCAACCCGCTCGACTCAACCTCATCGATCACCCTCGTTGGCGAAGCGTCTCCGGGAAAGGCGCGGATCATAGGACCCGGCGGATGGGATCTCGGCAGGCTCCGCCTCTGGTTCCACGGCGTTTCGGCCTTCTCGGTAGGCGAGACGATCTCGAACCTTCCCGTCGGCGAGTACACCGTCCACGTTGGGGACTGGGCGCGGACCGTCTGGACCGAGCGGCGTCGCGCCACGAGGGTGGAGATCGAGGACTTCTGAGGCTCTCACGGACACTTTTCGTCCCGACTCGCTCGAGCCACATCCCCGGGGCCAACTCGACCTCGGTGGCGACGTTCGTCCTCACGCCGCCGCGAACGCGACTCAGGACGCCGGCCGGAAGCCGGCGACGAACTTGAAGCCCGCCTACGGCGCGCCTTGCCCGCGGGTCAGAAGACCCGCCGCAACGGACCCGCGCACTCAGTCCTGCTACCGCGGCGGCACCTCGACCGCGAGCCGCAGCGTCGGGTGGGTCTCCGGCGCCGTGATCGCGTTCAGGACCTCGAAGGCCATCTCGAAGCTGGTGCGGGCCTCGCCGCTGATCGCGAGGTCGAGGTCGCTGTGCGGCTCGACTCGCATGGTCGACGGGGGGCCGTTGAAGCGGTGGCCACTGGTGACCCGCAGGTCGAAGGCGGCGTCCGACCTGTTGGAGAGCCTGATGTCGATCAGCTCGTCGCCATCGCTCCGTTCGACCTTCGTCAGCCGGAGCGACGCCTCGAGCAACGGCATCAGCGCGTCCTCTCGGCCGATCAGCCAGTTGCCGAACCAGGCGACGGTGCGGTTCGCGTGCAACGCCTCCTTGATCGACTCCGCGCTCCGCTCCGCGGCGAACACCAGGGTCACCGTGCGGTGGCCGCCGTCGTCGGGTCGGTAGTCCCAGTCGATCAGGTAGTGGACGTCGGAAACGCCCAGGATCGCCAGGTCGTTGTCGAGCGCGATCTGCAGCGACTCGGCCGAGTAGAAGTCGCCGTTCGCCACCTCGATGCCGTGGAGCAAACCCTCGGCGATGAGTTTCCGATGCATGTCGGTCAGCTTCGCAACGCCGTCAGGCCGTTGCCGCGGCCAGTTCGGGTGGTTCCAGAAGACGAAGGCGCTCTGCTCGTTAGCTGCCTCGATCGCCTGCCGCGCCTCACGCTCGCTCGCCGCCTGCTCCTCGGGCGTGGAGGGTCGGAGCCGGGTCATGTAGTCCGCGCCGCTGGTTTCGACGAGGAGTGCGTTCGCGTCCGAGATGAACACGGCGTTGACGTGGCCCGGCGGCATGCTGCGGGTGATCTCCGCGCCATTGACCACGATCACGTCGGACTCGGCCTCCGCGCCGTACTCGCTGGCGACGACGTACGACCGGTTCCGGTCGGGGTGCGGGATGTCCTCCATGCGCGGCTGGTACTCCAGGTGCTCGGTGACCGCCATCAGCGTCAGGCCGTCCCGCTCGGATTCCTGCATGCGGATGATCGGCCACACCATGCCGTCGGAGAAGACGGAGTGGGTGTGCAGATCGACGCTGAACGTCCGGTAGCCGTCGACGTCGGGAAACTCGATAGCTCGCTCCTGGGCGACGACGGGCACAGCCGCGGCAAACGCGGCCAGGCACAGCACCTGCGTCCGGATGGCCAGTCGGTTCTTCATGGCGGGGCTCCTCTCGGGTTGCGGAGTTCCGGGACAACGAACGGAGAATAGCCGGTGCAGCGGGGTCCTTGATGAACTAGCCTGCCGCGGAGCGTCCGGGCGTACGTCATCGGACGCACGGATGAAGCGCGGCGTCAGGAAACGGTGGCCGCGCTCCGTCGCCGCCGCCAGACGTCCGTCGCCACCGCCAGCAGGATCGCCGCGCCGGTGATGATCCGCTTCGTCGGCTCGGTGGCCCCGGCCTGGGCGAGCCCTGTCTGTAGCACCGCGATCACCAGCACGCCCAGGAGCGTGCCCGTCACCGAGCCCCGGCCGCCGAGGAGCGACGTGCCGCCGATGACCACCGCCGCGATCGCCGACAGCTCCATGCCGATCGCCGCGTTCGGGTCGGCGGACTGCAGGTAGCCGACCTGGCAGAGTCCGGCGGCCGCCGCAAGGAACCCGGCGAGTGTGAACACCGCGAACTGGACCCGGGCGGGCCGCACGCCGCAGCGGTGGAGCGCCGTGCGGTTGCCGCCGACCGCGAACACCCAGCGGCCGAAGGCGGTCCGCGACAGGACGAACTGCAGCGCTCCCACGACCGCGAGGGAACCGACGAACGCGACCGACAGCCCCAGGACCGGCAGGTTGGCGCCCAGCGCGGCGACCCGGTCGCCGAGATAGCTGGTCCTCGACGCGGTCACCAGGTAGGTCGCGCCTCGCGCGATCTCGAGCATCCCGAGCGTGACGAGGAACGACGGGATGGACCAGCGAGCAACCAGCGCACCGTTGATCGCGCCGCAGATCCCGCCGACCGCAAGGGCCCCAAGCGCCGCCACGAGCAGGGGCAATCCCTGATCCAGCGTCAGGACGCCCAGTACGGCAGCGGCCAGAGCCAGCACGGACCCGACGGAAAGGTCGATGCCGCCAGCGATCAGCACCAGCGTCAGTCCGGCCGAAGCGATGACCAGTGGCGGAAGCTGGTTCGCCAGCGTACGGAACGTCACCGCTGTCCAGAAGTGGTCCGTTATCAGGCCGAAGGCGACACAGAGGCCGAGGATGACCAGGACCAATCCTCCCCGGTATCCCGGAGACAAAGAGCTGCGCCAGCCGGCAGCGGCCAGCGTCATCGGTCGGAGTGCCCGGCGAGCATCGGGACGAGGATACAGTCGCGGCCGACTCCGAGAGCCCCGATCCCATGACAACGCCCCAGCGTCTTCCCGGCGATGGATGCCCGGACGGCGTCCCGCGCTCCCCGTAGTGCGCTCCCTCGTTCGCAAGGTCCGCAGCGCTTCGAAAGCCGCCGCCTACCGACTGACGAAGGGCGTGCTGCGCCGGTTCGGCTACGACTTCGAGGTTTTCCCCCGCTCGAAGCGGGATGCTCACGCCGTGGGGAGCGCGGACGAGCGCTTCTACCGTGAGTGGAGGTCGCCGTCGCCGGTCTGGGCGCCCTGGCGCGGCGAGCCCGACTTTCGGGAGGCCTACGACGGCGTCGAGCCGTACACGGTCGTTTCGGGCGACCGCTGCCAGGTCCTCTACCGTCTCGGCAACCAGGCGCTCTTCGTGGACGGCGACTTCGCCGAGTGCGGCGTGTATCGGGGAGGCACGGCGCTTCTTCTCTCGAAGGTTCTGGAAGGGCACGAGAAGACCCTCCACCTCTTCGACAGCTTCGAGGGGCTGCCGGCGCCCGATCCCGAGAGAGACCCGGATCTGGAACGGGGCGTCTTCAAGGCGACGTCCGTCCAGGCCGTCGAGGCTCTTCTCGGCGGCTTCTCCGGATCTCTCAGGATCCACGAAGGGTGGATCCCGTCGACCTTCGACGGTCTCGAGGACTCCCGCTTCGCCTTCGTCCACATCGACGTCGATCTCTACCGCTCGACGCTCGATTGCCTGGAGTACTTCTATCCACGCCTCTCCGCCGGCGGGATCGTGGTCTTCGACGACTACGGCTTCCCCGCCGCCCGCGGCGAGAAGAACGCCGTGGACGAGTTCTTCTCCGACCGGCCCGAAGCCCCGCTCGCCCTGCCCACGGGCCAGGCCATCGTGACGAAGCTCCCCTGACGGAGTGCGAGGGCGGCCACCTCCAGCGCCGGCAGAGCGCGCTAATCGGGCGCAGCGACGACGTCGACCGGCGTCTGACGGTCGCCGGCTTCGCCGCCGCCGAGAATCTCCAGCGCCGCCTCGATCCCGAAGACGGCGAGCCGGCCGGCGTGCTGGTCGGCGGTGGCGAGGATCTCACCGTCGGCGACCAGTTCGCCCACCGCGTCGATGTTGTCGAAGCCGACGATCAGCACGTCCTCGCGGCCGCTCTGCCGGCGCGCCGCCAGGGCGCCCAGCGCCATGTTGTCGTTGGCGCAGAGGAGCGCGCGCAGGTCCGGGTACTCCCGCAGCATCGCCGCCGCCACCGTGTTCGCCTGCGCCTGCTCCCAGCCGCCGCTCTGGACATCGACGATCTCGGCGCCGGCAGCGTTCATCGCGACCTCGAAACCGGCCTGTCGCTGCTGGGCGTTGAACGCCGTCGGGATGCCGCCGACGATCGCCACTTCATCGCCCGGCGAGAGCCGCTCCGCCAGCACCTCGCCGACCCGCCGGGCGCCATCGCGATTGTCCGGGCCGACGAAGGGCGCGTCGAGACCCGCCTCCGCCGCTACCTCCGCGTCGAGCCGGTTGTCGATGTTGACGACGACTACCCCGGCCGCCTGGGCGCGAGCCAGCGCCGGCGCCAGTGCCTTCGAGTCCGCCGGCGCTATGACGATCGCGTCGCTGCCGGACGCCACCATCTGCTCGACCAGGGCGACCTGCTGGGCCAGATCACTCTCGTTCCGAGTGCCGTTGACGACCAAGTCGTACTCGTCCGGGTGAGCCGCGTGGTGGGCGCGCGCGCCCTCGGCCATCGTCTCGAAGAACTCGTTGGCCAGGGACTTCATGACAAGGGCGATCTGCGGCCGTGCGTCGTCTTCGTCACCCGGCACATCGCCGACGCCGCAGCCGACGGCAAGGACCACAACCAGGAACAGGCCCCTTACGGCGCAACGGCGGCTCGTGTCTGCCATCGCGCTACAGCGTACCGAACTCGCGGCGCTAGCGTTTGTCGATGGCAACCGCAATGCCCCACTTCTGGCAACTGAAGTGGTTGAGCTTGCCCCGGTTTCGTGGACACTTCATCCTTGTGGCTCTTCCGGGTTTCTGGTGGATTCGGCGTAGATTGGGTCAGCCGCCACCCTACTCCCCGAAGTTCGACAACCGGCGGGACACCCCCCGATACGCCGCGATAGCGTCAACAGGCCCCTAGTCGACGGCCAGCTCCGCCGACTCCGCGAACCTCAACAACGCGCTCTCCGCGGCCGCCCGGTCGGCGGCCGGGGGCTTCGGACCGTCCGCCTCGTAGTGCAGCGCAAGCACGTCCAGGCGACCCTGGCGGCGGTGCGCCTTGAGGTCGTAGCGGGCCACCAGTCGGTCACCGGCCAGCACCGGCATGCAGTAGTAGCCGTAACGCCGCTGCGAGGCCGGCTTGAAGATCTCCAGGATCTGGTCGAAGCCGAACAGGCGCGCGACCCGCGCGCGGCGCCACAGAATCGGGTCGAACGGCGACAGGAGCACGCCCCGATCCGCCGCCGGGCGCACTCGCCGCAGCCGTGCCGCGAGGTCCAGGTCGACGGGTCGCACCCATCCCGACCGCCTCTTGCCGCCGGCCGCGATCACGTCGCACGGGGTCGCCTCCCCCGCCGCGGCCAGGTCCTCCAGCGCGGTCCTGATCTGGGGCCGTACGTTCTTGAGCCGCCAGGTGTCGGCCAGCGTTCCGATCGTCGCCCAGCCGTGACCCTCGAGCGCGCGCAGGATCAACGCCCGAACCCCCTCCTCCAGGCTCCATTCCTCGTTCCGCCAGCGCTCGGGAATCACCCGTTCGGGCAGGTCGAAGGTCCGCTGGAAGTTGCGGCGCGACCGGACCGCCAGCTCCCCGGTGGACCACAACGAGTAGGCGACCCATCGCTCCCGCTTCGAGCGCCACATCTCGCCCAGCATCGGCCCCGTCAGGTCCAGGGACCGCATCGGCCCCTCGGCCTCGACCCGGCGCAGGATCGCCTTCGCCACGTCCGGGTGCTCGCGGATCCCCTTGCTGTGCCAGGTCCTGCCGCTTCGATACTCCTCGCGACGGAAGCCGAACGCTGGGTAGAGATCGATCGGAATCCAGCTCGCCTCGTGACCCCAGTACTCGAAGATCGGCTCGCCCGGCTGCAAGAGTTCCTCCGGCAGGTTGCGGTCGACTCCGGGCCAGCGCGACAACGGCACGAGAGCGTGGGTGCGGGCGCCGGCAATCGAGATCGTGTCGAGCTGGAGGTAGCCGAAGCGTTCGATCAGCGCGTGGAGCGCCCGGCGGGCCCGCACGCCCCGGCCGGAAGCCGCGCGCGGCAAGCCGGTCCACTCGGGATTCAGGAGCCCCGCCCGGGCGAGCGCCAGCCGCCGCGCGTCGCGGACCGTGATCTCAGCGGCGGAATCGGACACGCGCGGACTCGAACCGAATCAGCGACCGGCGGCCGTGCTGGCCGCCAGGGCCTTCGCGAGACGGCGCCGGGTAACCTCACCGTCGCCCAGGGAACCAGCCCTGGCGGCCAGCACCGCCACGCCCCGGTAGTAGTCGGCGTCCCGAGCCAGCTCCTCGCGGTTGACCAGCATCGGATTGTCCTGCAGCCCGCGCAACCAGCCGTGGTAGGCGAGTCCGGCCTTGTAGTGACGCGTCGGCGGCTGGAAGATGAAGCGGGCGAGTTCTTCGGCCGGCCCCATCAACTCACGATAGCGCTCGAGGTCGCCGGCGCCGAGCGCGCGAAGGGCCTCGGCCGCGGGCTCGGCTACCGCGTCGAAGGCGCCAAGCAGCGCGTGGCTGAAGTCGCCCATGGCCACTCTGCGGCCCTTCAGTTCGACCGTTCCTCCGAGCCTCGACCCCCTGGCCGCCTCCTGCCCTTCCAGCAGCCGCGCGAAGTGGTAATCGTCGCCCGTCAGCACGATCTGGCCACGCATGCCGATGCGCCGCCGGAGCAGCACCTCGTACTCCTCGTCCAGCAGCGACAACTTGACGCCGCGCACCTTGTCGGCATGGCGGGCGAGGATCCGCTCCAGGCTGGCGCCCGGAAAGTAGCCGCGCATCGCCGGGTGGAACATCTCGCCCAGCCAGTGCAGGAAGAGCGGTCCCTCCAGTTGATCGATGATCGCGCCGTAGACGTCGACGTAGTCCCTCTCGGAGGCGCCGGTGGCCGTCAGGCGCGGCATCGGCAACAGCACCGGCACGCCGCCCTGTTGACCGATCAACTCCGCCTGCTCCGCCACCGCGTCGACCAGTTTCGCGTTGCTGTCGACCACATCGAACTGGTCGCTGCCGGCCCCGGCGACGAAGCCGTTGCGGAGTTCGAGCGAAGCGCAGAGCTCGATCAGCCGCCGCGCGCTGGGCCAGCCGATTTCGAAGCGCTGCGCCGTGTCCATCGCCTCGGCGACGCCGAAGCCGAGCGAGTCGACGTGGCGGCGCAGGCCCGCCGTTGCTTTCCAGTCGATCCAGTGTTCGATCTCGCGCGCCGAACCGGGACTCTCCATCGAGTGGTCAGCCTGCGAGTAGCCGTCACGCACGACGACGCGAAGCGCGGCGAAACAGAGCCTGGGCAGCGGCGCCAGGCCGCCGGACGGTTCCTGGTGGGTCGCCCTCACAAGGCGGCCGCCTTCTTGATCTCCTTGATCCGCCCGAACTCGGCGGTCTTCCGGTAGTGCTCATCCAGGGGGTAGCAACCGCTGACCATGTTGTTCCGAGGCCCCGTCGTGCAGTCGCTGAAGGTGCGGCAGACCCGCCGCCGGTCGAGTGGCCGCCCAGCCAGGACGTCGGCCGGCAGGCGCGGATAGGCGAGAACCATCCGGCCCAGGCCGACGAAGTCGACGTGACCGCCGCCGACCTCCGCCTCCGCGACGTAGGGCAGCCACTCCTGGAGGTAGCTGTAGCCCGTCCCCACCAGGGGAAGTCGCGGGAACGCCGCGCGCACCGTGCGCACGGCGGCGAGTTGACGCAGCACCGAGCGCAGCGGATCTTCGGGCGGCAGGTAACTGTCCGATGCCGGATACGTGAACGGCCGCGACAGGTGCGGGCAACTGTAGGGCGAGCCCATCGTCACGTTGACAGCCTCGACGCCGGTCTCGACCAGCAACCCGATGAAGCGGATCGCCTCGACGCACGCGGGGTCGGGCAGAGCAGGGTTCGAGCGGTCGATGCCGAAGCCGAGATCGGCCGAAGGAGGCGTAGGGGCGCCAGCCGCGCCGCGGGCGTTGCGGATGGCGTCGGGGGCGCCGGGCACGACTTCGCCGGGCGGCGTCTTCGGGCCCTCGGGGACTCCGACGCCGGTCTCGTCCGCCGCGAACGGCGCGACGTCGCCGACGGAGAGCCGGACGCCGAGGCCGAGGCCGGGGCATGCCGCCCGCACGGCGGCGACGATCCGAAGCGGCAGTCGCACCCGGTTCTCGAACGATCCGCCGTAGGGACCCGGCCGGGTGTTGGCGCCGAGCAGCTCGTGCAGCAGATAGCCGTGGCAGCACTTGACGTCGACGAAGTCGTAGCCCGCCTTCTCGACGCAACGGGCGGCGCGCACGTAGGCGCCGGCGATCTCCTCCAACTGCTCGTCGCTGATCAGCGGACGCTCGGCCGCCTTGCCGAGACGACCGTCGAGTACCGGATGGACCTGCGTCCGCAACGGCCTCGGCAACGCCGGCGGCGGATCGGGCCGCGACAGCCTGCCGGAATGGGTCAGCTGCAGGCCGATCACCGGCCGTTCGCCGCCGATCCCGCTCTCCTCGTGCCCGGCGAGAGTCTCCCGGCGGAGGATCCCGAGCCAAGCGACGCAGTCCTTCAGCCGATTGCCGTCTACGAAGAGCTGGTTCGGGTTGGCACGCCCCTCGGGAACCACCGCCACCGCCTCGCCGCCCCAGATCAGTTTCGCGCCGCTCAGCCCGAACCGCCGCCAGCGCCGGCGAGTCAGGTCGCTCGGGCTGCCGTCCCGATTCCCGTCCCATCCCTCCATCGGGTGGACCGCGAACCGGTTGCCCGCCTCGCGGCCGAACAAGGCGAGCGGCTCCGCTAGCGGTCCCTCCGGGCCGAGCAACTCGCCGGCGCAGTCGAACGCCGGGTCGAGCCCGCGCAGGTGCTCCCGGAAGGCCTCTACGCCGCGATGGTGGCCCGGAGGCGTGTAGCGTCGGCTCAACGAGGAAACCCGGACCAGGACGGGCGCCGTCCGGACCGCCGGTTCGAGAACTCAAGAGGACGGCGGAACATCATCCGGTACCAGATTGCAGTATCATGTCGCCGGTGCGAAGGAAGCATCGTCGAACTCTGGATGCGATCTCCAACGTCCAAGCAGACCTTGACTGGAACGATATCGAAGGGTTGTTCGTGGAACTGGGAGCGGAGATCAAGGAGCGGGCCGGTTCGCGGGTCCGCTACCGGTTCCCTGACGGAACCCGAGCAGTCTTCCACAGGCCGCACCCGTCGAACCGCACGGGGCGCGCGACGGTTCGAGCGATTCGGACCCTGCTGAGGCGAACGGGAGTAAAACAATCATGATGGAGTACAAGGGCTACTTGGGCAAAGTCGAGGTCGAGGACGACGAGTTCTACGGCGTCGTCGTCAATCTCCACCGCGACCACGTGGACTTCCGCGGCCGGACGATCGACGAGGTCCGCGAGGCATTTCACGACTCGGTCGACTTCTACCTGAAGGGCTGCAAGGAAGACGGCGAAGAACCAGAGAAGCCCTTCTCGGGCCGATTCGTCGTCCGCCTGCCGCCCGCGACGCACCGTCGAGCAAGCACTCTCTCCAGAATCGAGAACAGGAGCCTGAACGCGGTCGTTTCAGACGCGATCGAGACCTATCTCGCCGACCGCGGCGTGTAGGCGCGAAGGCTCTCCGCTCCTGCTGGCGGTAATGCAGCGGCGCTGCCGCGGGCGACGCTCGGTCAGGCATCCGTCTCGTACAACGTGGCTTGCGATGTCTCGTCGGACTCCGTCCGTGACGAAGGTCGGATCGTTACGACTGAGCTGCAACGAGCCGACGTCATGGGAGAGACGCTGCTCTACGACGGCTACCTCGGATAAGGTGGAAATCGACGACAGCGAGTTCTACGGCACGGTCGTCAACTCCGCCGCGACCACGTGGACTTCCGCGGCCGGACGTCCGAAGAGGTTCGGAGGTCCTTCCAGGACTCGGTTGACCTGTACCTCAAGGGCTGCGAAGAGGACGGAGAGACACCAGGAGAACCTCTCTTCGGTTGATCGTCCGTTCGTCCTGGCGACGCGCCGAGACGGCGCGCGCCGCTAGTCCGCGCGTGGCCGCCAGGGATCCGGGCCGTCAGGGGGTGCGCTCAGAAACTGCGCCCCGACCTCGCCGTACCAGCCGTGAAGCCGCGCCCGCATCTCCGCGGCCCGCTCGGGTTGCCCGGCGGCCAGGTCGTTCCGTTCGCCGACGTCGGCCTCCAGGTCGTAGAGGTGGACCCGGCCGTCCTCGTAGCGCTCGATCAGCTTGTACCGGCCGCGTGCGATCGCACCGCCCGGGAAGCCCCCCTGGTTGGCGTAGTGCGGGTAGTGCCAGAACAGGTCCCGCTCTGAGGCTGCGGCCGTGGCGTCGTCGCCCGCTTCGCCTCCGCGGAGGAGATCGAGGAAGCTCCTGCCGTCGGTTTCGATCTCGGGCCGAAGAGCGATACCCGCCGCCTCCAGCAGCGTCGGGTAGAAGTCCGTGCTGATGACCGGCGCCGAGGTCACGCCGGCGGCGGCCGCAACCGCCGGCCAGCGGACGACCATCGGCGCCCTGATCCCGCCCTCGTACAGCCAGCCCTTGCCGCCCCGCAGCGGCAGGTTCGAGGTCGGCCATCCTTCCGCCGTCGACAGGCCGCCGTTGTCGGAGAAGAAGACGACGATCGTGTTCTCGGCCAAGTCCAGGGCGTCGAGGCGGTCGAGGATGCGGCCGACGCTGGTGTCCAGCGTCTCCACCATCGCCGCGTAGACGGCGTGGTTCTGGACCTCGCGCACCCGCCGGGGTTCGTCGCGCGGCCAGATCTGTTCCTCTTCGCCAAAGTCGTCGGGATGGGCAGGCGTCGCTAAAGCGACGGCTGCCGAGGCGTCGGACCCGGCAACCAGGTCCGACGGCTTCAGCGGCGCGTCCACCTCGACGCCGGCCTTGGCGGCGTACTTCTCGATCAGGTCCGCCGGCGCGCGCAGCGGCGTATGCACCGTGTAGTACGAGAGGTAGACCAGGAAGGGCCTGCCCTCCTCGTCCGCCGCGTAACCGTCGAGCAGGGCGAGCGCCTCGTCGGTGAGCCGCGCGGTGAGGTGCTCGCCCTCGGGGCCGTCCTCGAGCGTCGGGTTCGAGTAGGGCGAGAAGTAGCTGCGCGGCATGCCGCCGCGGTGGCCGCCGACGTTCACGTCGAAGCCCTGCGCCGCCGGCCAGAACTCCTCCGTCGGCCCCAGGTGCCACTTGCCCAGGAACGCCGTGTCGTAGCCGCCGTCGCGGAGCGCTTCGGCCAGCGTGTACTCCTCGAGCGGCATCCGGTCGTTTAGCGGAGCCGGCGCGTACTTCTCCTGCCGCCGGCCCGCGAAGTAGTTCGTCGCGCCCACCCGGGTCGGATAGCGGCCGGTCATGATGCTGTAACGCGTCGGGCTGCACACCGGGTTCGCGGCGTAGCCCCGGGTGAAGCGCACCCCGCCCGCCGCCAGCCGGTCGATGTTCGGCGTCTCGTAGAAGGTGTCCGGGTTGAAGGCGTCCACGTCCATCGCGCCGAGGTCGTCGACCAGCAGGAAGACGACGTTCGGCGGCTGGGCCGGCGAGAAGGCCGGCGGTCCGCCCGCGCAGGCGCAGAAGCAGGCGAGAAGGCCGGCGGCGCGGAGAGTCCGCATCCTCTGCCGGCGCACGGGCTGCCAGCCGTCGCTCGTCATCAACGGAAGGCCGCCGAAGCCGGTCCGGGACGGGTGATCGGCGAGTTCAGCAGAGACGACGGATCTTCAGCAGTCCACAGGGAAGCCGGCCGCCCCCCGTGTCGACCCGACGGAACCCGGACGCCGCGCCTCCCAACGAGGCTTGCGGCAGGCGATGCCATCGACAGCATTGGCGCCTCCTCCTCCTCGAACCGGCGAAAGGGCTCGTTGTGGCGAACCTTGCGCTGGAAGTTCCCCGCATCCATCTCCGCGTTCCAGACCGCCTCGTACACCCTGCGCAGATCGCTGATCGTGAACGCCGGACCGCAGAACCTCGCGGCGACCGCCGTGTACTCGAGCTTGGCGCGAAGCCGGTCGAGCGCATCGCCGGCAATCTGGCCGTGGTCGAAGGCCAGTTCGACGTCGCCGTCCTCGATTCGCGACACGGGAACGAGCTCGGCGCGAGCGGCGTCGCTTCCGCCCCTCGGGCGCGGAAGCTCGGCGCAAGCGGCCCAGTAAGCGACCGAGATCACGCGCATGCGGGGATCCCGGTCCGCGGCGCCGTACGTGCCGAGTTGCTCCAGGTACGCCGCCTCGGGATCGACCGATGTCTCCTCCGCCAACTCCCGCTCCGCGGCCCGGTCCAGGTCCCCGTCGCCCGGCTGCACGAAACCACCGGGCAGGGCCCGCCATCCCCGGAACGGATCGCCCCCGCGCTCGATCAGCAGCACCTGGAGGGCATCGCCGCGAATCGCGAACAAGACCACATCAACCGTGACCGCCACGGGGGGAAAGCTGCGCGGGTCGTATCCGGGAATGCCGCCGGAGCTCATTCGCGCCTCACAGTAACAGCCTCGTTCATCGAACCGTCCGCCTCCACTCTCCGAATCCTGTTCTTGACGACTCGACAATATCCTGTTATTGTCCGGTGCACAATAAACAGTGTTCGTGGAGGAACCAACACATGAGATCCCATCCCGCCATCCCCGGCCTCGACGCCGCCGCCGTCGGCAACCCCATCACCCGGCTCGGTGTCTCCTTCTTCCCGATCTACCTGCCAGGCAACAAGCTGCCAGAGATCGCCACGGGCGACCAGGCCGACTGCGAGATCGACGAGCTCGACAACGCGGCGGTGCCGAAGCTCTCCGTCCACAACCGCGGCGACCGCCCCGCCCTCCTCGTCGAGGGCGAGCACTTTCTTGGCGGCAAGCAGAACCGGATGGTCAACGTGACCGTGCTGGTTCCGGCGGCGACCAAGCTGGAGATCCCCGTCTCCTGCCTTGAGCAGGGCCGCTGGGGCCGCGCCAGGTCGTACCGCCGCGCGCCGAGCTTCACCCCCGCGAAGGTGCGGTCCAGGCACCAGAGGGCAGTCCACGCCTCGATGCGCGACGCCGGTTCGAGGAGAGGCGATCAGGGCGCCGTCTGGAATGACGTCCACCTCCTGCTGGACGAGCACTCCATGCACTCCCCGACAGGCGCGGCGGCGGACGTGGACGCCGTCTACGAACGGGATCGGAAGCGCTCCAGCGCCGTCGAGGAACTCACGCGAGGGGGGCCGCTGCCCGGCCAGTGCGGCGTCGCCGTCGCCCATGGACGTTGGGTCACCGCAATCGAACTCTTCGGAGCGCCCCATCTGCTCCGCGCCCACTGGAGCGGGATCGTTCGCTCGCACCTGATCGGCTCGGCCAGCCCGAACGGACGACCGTCGCCTTCCGCGGTGCTCTCGCTGATCCAGCGCTTCGGGAGCCTCAGGACCAACGCCGTGCAGGGGGTCGGGCTTGGCGTCGAACGCCGCGGCGAGAATCGCTGGCTCACGGGCCAGGCGTTGACGCTCGACCAGTCCTTCGTGCACGGCGCCGCGTTCGCCCAGGAGGCCCCATGACCGCCACGGGCTAGCGCTAGAATCAAGCTCCGCCCTCGGGCAACTTCCGACGCTGGGAGGAACACCATGTCCGCGATCACCCGCCGCGTTTTTCTCGGCTCGGCCGCCGCTGCCGCCGCCACCACGACTCTGGGATGCCGTGCCTCGGCCGGCACGGCCGCCGCGACCGCGAACGAGGTTCTCCGCGTCGCCGTCGTCGGCCTGCGCGGACGCGGCAGAGACCACGTCAATCAGTTCGTCGATCTGCCCGGCGTGGACGTCGCCGCCCTCTGCGACGTAGACCGCAACGTGCTCGAAGCGGCGAAGGCCAAGGCGATCGAGGCCGGCGCAACCGATCCGATGACGATCGTGGACTATCGCGAACTCCTCGAACGAGACGACATCGACGCGGTGTCCATAGCGACGCCGAACCACTGGCACGCGCTGCAGGCCGTGTGGGCGTGCCAGGCGGGCAAGGACGTGTACCTGGAGAAGCCCGTTTCCCACAACGTCTGGGAGGGCCGCCAGATCGTTCACGCGGCGGCCAAGTACGACCGGATCGTTCAGACCGGCACCCAGATCCGCTCGTCGCCCTCGATCCAGAACGCGCTGGCGTGGGTGAACGAAGGACACATCGGCGAGATCCAGCTCGCCCGCGGCCTCTGCTACAAGCCGCGCGAGAGCATCGGCCGGGTCGAAGGCGCACAGCAGGTCGACGCCGCGATCGACTACGACCTGTGGTGCGGACCTGCTCCGAAGAAGCCGCTGATGCGCGAGCGCCTGCACTACGACTGGCACTGGGTGTTCGACACCGGCAACGGCGACCTGGGCAACCAGGGCATCCACCAGATGGACATTGCCCGGTGGGCGCTGGGCGAATCCGCGCTGCCGCCGCGGACGATCAGCGTCGGCGGCCGGTTCGGCTACGTCGACGACGGCAACACCCCGAACACCCAGTTCGTGTACCACGACTACGAGCGGGCGCCGCTGCTGTTCGAGGTCCGCGGCCTGCCGCGCGACGCCAGGGCCCAGGCCGGCAAGTGGCGCGACGGCATGGACGACTATCTCGGCGCCAGCATCGGCGTCATCGTCCACTGCGAGGGAGGCCACGTGCAGATCCCGAGCTACACGCAGGCCACCGCCTACGACAACAAGGGCAGGAAGCTGGAGTCCTGGAAGGGCGGCGCCAACCACTACGCGAACTTCGTCGACGCCGTGCGCAGCCGCCGCGGTGAGGACCTGACCGCCTCGATCGAGGACGGCCACCTCTCAAGCGCCCTCTGCCACCTCGGCAACATCTCCTACCTGCGCGGCGAAGCCGGGGGGCCGGCCAAGGTGTCGAAGATCGCCTCCAGGCTCCGCCACGCCGGCGACACCGCCGATCGCTTCCTCGACCACCTGGCCAGGAACGGCGTCGATCCGGAGATCGAGCAGCCGATCGTCGGGCCCTGGATCGAGATCGACCCGGACACGGAGACCATCGAGGGCGACGCGGAGGCGAACCGGTTGCTCACCCGCGAGTACCGCGAGCCGTTCGTCGTGCCGCGGGCCGTCTGATGCGCCGGACACGCATCGAAGCGACGCGACGGACTGGGTGCGCCGGCCTGCCATCCGTGCGCCCGCTGACGGGTGCCCGGACTGGTTCGCGTGTGGCGCGGTTTCGCGCCACCCGGGTCCTGGCCGGCATCCGGCGCAAAGCGCCGGTCTGGCTCAGTTCGGCGACTCTCCTCGCCATAGCCGCCGCGGGCGGCCTGTACGCCCAGTCAGGAGTTCCGGAAGGCTACGAACTCGTCTACTCCCAGGACTTCACCGACGCCTCGGTCCTCGACGACTTCACGTTCAGCGACCAGCGAGCGTGGGCGTACGGCGCGGGAGACTGGCGCGGCTACCTCGACCTCAAGGGCGGCGGCAGGTATAAGCCGAAGCACCGTTCACCGCTCAACATCGCCCTGATCGACGATCTCCTGCTCGCCGACTTCGTCCTCGAAGTCGAGGCATGGCAGACCGGAAGGGAGTACGGCCACCGGGACCTCAGCCTCTTCTTCGGCTTCGAGGGGCCGAACCGCTACTACTACGCCCACCTGGCCACGGAGCCGGACGACCGCGCCCACAACATCTTCCTGGTCGACAACGCGGACCGCACGCCGATGGGCGCGATCCCGGACGAAGGCGTCGACTGGGACCGTGGCTGGAAGCGGGTCAGGGTCGAACGCCAGGACGGCTCGCTACGCGTCTACTTCGATGGCGAGAAGCAGCCGACGGTGTCGACCGACCGCGATCCGCTCGGCTGGGGAAGGGTCGGCTTCGGTTCCTTCGACGACACCGGCCGCTTCAGCAAGGTCCGGATCTGGGCGCCGGACTCCCGCAGGGCCCAGGCTTCCGCGTTCAAGTAGTCGACGAACGGTTCAGTCGAACTCTGCCAGCGGTACGATCCGCGAGGCACGGATCTTCCCGTCGCGCGTGACCAGGGGGACCTGATGGACGATGCTCGTCGCAGCGATCAGCTCGTCCGCGGGATCACCCCGAAAGTCGAGTTCGCAACTCGTGCGGCATACCTCCACTGACAAAGGCCACGTGTGGATCTGACGGAGCGCCCTCTGCATCCGGGGCTCGCCCAGATCCAGTCCTATCCGCCCGAGCTGCGCCAGCTTGGCGAGTTCCCAGAGAACGATGGCCGAGACACCCCAGCGGTCGCCGGAAAGAAGCCGCTGCTCCGCCGGTCTCAGCTCTCCTTCCAGGGCGTCAACGAGGATGTGGGTATCAAGATTCAGCATCCCACCTGACGCCGGTGCTCATGATGTCGCCAGCAGGCTGCAACCTCCCCCGAAGGCAGCCGATCAAGTGCTCGGAAGTGCCCGCGACCGGTACCAGCTTCGCCACCGGGCGTCCGTGTTTCGTGATCACGATGCCTTCGCGGTCCACCTGATCGAGAATCGCGAGGCACTGTTCCTTGAACTGCGCGGCGCCGATGGTACGGCTCATCGTCTACGGATCCTCACTCTCGTCGTCGATCGGCAGGGCCTCAGAAACTGGACGGATCATACGACCAGACAGATAATCTGTCCACTTGTCGCAGGTGGCGTCGACATTCTCGCGGCCGAGGATTGCCGCCTTGACGCGCGCCTTCTTCGTCGAGCGCGAGCCCAGGAAACCGTCGATCCGATGGAAGCCGCAGAGATGGACCAGCAGCGGCCAGTGGCGCAGCCAGGAATCATCGGGAAGCGTTGCCTGCAACGCAGCCTCCTCGAACAGGCCGGCGGCGTCGGCAAGGCGCTTCGCCTCTGCCTTGAGGCTGACTACCAGCCGATCGGCCTCGCTCCTCAGCGCTAACGGCCTTCCGTTGTTTGTAGCCAAGGGCCTCCCGCACGACCCGACTGGCAAGCCCGGCGCAGCCTCAGAAGCAGGTCCTCGCGATCGTTGACCGGATGTCCTCCCATCGGTTAGCCGCCGATCATTCCACAGGTAAAACCGCGCCCCCGGCTGCCGGCCGAGCTCCCGACCCAGGGGCGGCATCACTCGATCCGCTCGCCACGCTGGCCGGGTGTACGATAGCGGGCGGAGGACAGGGACCGAACGGGGAACTTGGCAATGGACGCGCGGGCCCCCGAGAAGTGGAAGCCGCTCACCGGCATGCCGGACGGCGCGCGGAGCTGGGCGATGCCCGGCTACGCCGACCTTGAGGCCGAGTGGACCGAATGCAGGCGGGAACTCAAGGACGGCTCCCCCGAGTCGCGCTTTCTGGACGGCTGGCTGCGGGAGCGAGTGCGCGCCTTCGCTCTGGAGACCGGCCAGATCGAGGGCCTGTACACGCTGAGACGGGGAGTCACCGAGCAGCTCATCGCGGAGGGCTTTACCGGCGCCGTGGGGGCGCACACCTTCGAAGGGATCGAGGACCGCACCCTGCGGGGGCTGCTGCAAGACCAGGAGGCCGCCTACGACATGATGTTCGACGATGTCGCCAGCGGCCGCCCCCTGTCGGTCTACATGATGAAGAGTTGGCACGCTCTGCTGACGCGCCACCAGGACACGGTCACGGGCCTCGACCTCCAGGGCCGGCGCGTCCAGGGCGAGTTCCGCGGCAAGGGCGAGTGGAAGACGAGGCCCAACAACCCCCGGCGCGCGGACGGGCTCGTTCACGAGTACTGCCCGCCGGAGCAGGTGGACCCGGAGATGCGCCGATTCCTCGACCTCTACAACGGCGACATCCGCAACCAGGACTATCCGGTCAACGTGGAGGCCGCCTGGCTGCACCACCGCTTCGTTCGCACCCACCCGTTCCAGGACGGCAACGGCCGGGTGTCGCGGCTGCTCATGGCGTGGGCCTACGTGAAGCGGCGCCTGCCGCCGCCCGTGGTCGCCGCCGAAGGCAAGCCCGCGTACATCCGGGCCCTCGAGGCCGCGGACGAAGGAAACCTGAAGGCGTTCTCCGACTACGTCGGCGTGCGCTCGACGGAGACCATCCTGGGCGCGGTCCAAATTGCCCGGGATGCCCTGTCGGGCCGACTGAACCGCCCGAACGGCAACGGCGGGCGCACCGTCGGCGACGTGTACTTTCCGCCCGAAGCGGATCCCGACGCATCAAGCGGCGGCCGGTTCGACCCGTAGACGCCCGCGAACGGGCGCCCATCAAGGAACGTCCCGTGGCTTGCTCAGCCGTCCGGCTGGGAGAGCGAAAGGCTCAGAAGCGGCGCCCCCGAACAGAAAGCCTGGAATCGGACCGTCTCACGCCGTCCCTCCCGCCAGTCGGAGTTCCTCCCCACTCCGCATCAGGCGGCCTTCCTCCACCAACCGTTCCGCCTCGTCTTCCACCAGGCGGCGCATGTCGGCGCTGGTTTTCTTGAAGCCCAAGGCGTGGCAGACTTCTCTGGCGCAGTCGGCGGAGCTAAGGCCGACATTGCGTTTCACGGCTTCGAGGATTGCCTGGCGGACCTCGACAGGGGGCAGCATCTCGACCTTGCGAAGGGTACGGGACTTGACCGCGCTGCGGTCGCGGACCACGATCTTGGAGCCCGCCGCCGGTTCACGAAAACGGGCACCGCCGGCGCCGGAGACCCGGATCCGGCCGGAGCAGTCCAACGTCTTCACAGCATCCGCCACGCGGGACTGGATGAGTTTACCGGCCCTCTTGTAGCCCCAGAGCCGGCTGAGGCGGCGGCCGACTTCCTCGATGTGAACGGGGCCTTCCATTTCGACGACCCTCTCCACGCACTCGGCTATGGTCTGGAGCGGTGCCTCGCGGAGTTCTTGCCGGGGGCCCGGAATCTCGAAGGTCGCCTCGCGATAGGAGGTCCCCTGCGCTTCCTCCGGTTCCGCCACCGGTGGGCGGCAGGAAACCCTTGGGCACTTGGCGCCTACAGACTCCGCTTCCGGATCCGCACTCAATCCGCACTTCGAATCTGAGTCCGAGCCCGGGACGGACGTCGACCCCTCCTTACGGGCCGAGCGCGTCTTATCGATCGCCCGGACGATCTTCTCAAGCTCGTCGTTACGGCCGAAGAACCAGTCGCTGCTCCAAACGCGATGGAAGGCCCAGCCCTTCTGTTCGAGGACCGCCTGGCGTTGGCGATCTCGTTCGCGTGCCCAACTTGAGGCATGGTAGCCAGGGCCGTCGCACGCGACAGCCAGGAGGTAACGGTCCTCGTCGTCCGGATCGTGAACCGCCAGGTCGATTCGAAAACCCGCCGAGCCGACCCGCGCCGAGACGCGGTAGCCGCGCTTCTTCAGCGCCTCCCCGACCGCCTCCTCCAGCGCCGTGTCGGTCGGCGTCCCAGGAGGCTCCAGAGAGCCAAGTTTCCCTGTGTGGGCAAACTCCAGGAAGCGCTTCAGCGCTCTCCGCCCGCTGTGCTTGACGGCTTCCGCCTGAAGCTGCCCATGGCGAATCGACGAGAAGACCCGGCATCGCCTCCTCGCTCTCGTGAACAGGACGTTCAGCCGCCGCTCGCCGCCCGCGGCCGAGACGGGACCGAAATTCTGCGCCAAACGCCCTTCCGCATCAGGTCCATAGCCGATGGAAATGAAAATCACATCGCGTTCGTCGCCCTGCACGTTCTCCAGGTTCTTGACGAACAGCGCCTCGTCCTTCCCCTCCCGGCTGAAGTCGTCCAGTTCGGGGCACTCCGTCCTCATGTACTCGAGGCGATCGAGAATCGCGTCTCGCTGAGCCACCGACAGCGCCACCACGCCTAGAGTCCGGTCCGGATGCTCGCGTGCGTGAGCGAGAATCCCTTCAACGATCGCTTCGGCCTCCTTTGGGTTGTTCCGCTTGCCGCCCCGGTCGTACTCGCCTTCCACCTGGACCAGCGACAAGCCGAAACGGGTGTCAGCCGGCTCGGGGCTCGGAGGACACACCAGACGGTAATCGTAGAACTCGCGGTTCGAGACCTCGATCAGCGACGGGTGCATCGACCGATAGTGCCACCGGAGCATCATGTCCTCCATCGCCTGCGACTTGCACAACGTGAGGATGCTCTCCATGTGAGCCACCTGATTCCCCGGAAGTGACGCATCGTCCTCCAGTTCGTCTTCTTCCGCGACCTCGACCTGCTTATCGAAGAACGACGTGGGCGGCAGTTGCTTCTGGTCTCCGACCACGACCATCTGGCGGGCGCGAAGAACCGCCCCGAGTGCATCGGCCGGGCGCACCTGACTTGCCTCGTCGATCAACAGGAGGTCGAACTTCAAGCCTCCCGGCTGTAGGAACTGGGCGACCGACAACGGGCTCATCAGGAACACGGGCTTGATTGCGGCCACGGCCTCGCCGGCTTGATCCAGGAGCTTCCGCAGAGCCATATGGCGCTTCTTCTTGTTGCACTCGCGACGGATGACCCCGATCTGACCGCTGGCACCTGTCGGCAGCGACTCGAAGTGCCGCACCGCAACTTCCTTGCAGGCCAGTTCCTGGATCCCTCGGTCCAACTCCTTGAACTCATCGACCTTCTCCGTACGCCTTTTGCCGTCGATCGACTCAAGTTCCGGCATCCGACGCACCATCCGTCGCCAGACGGCCTCGGAACGCACGTAGTCGAGGCTGTCTACCGCCACCGACGGATCCAAGTCGCCGTCGGCAAGGCGCTGCCTGATCTCGCCTAGTCCGAGCGTCGAAACCCGGTTGGCTCTCTCCGCCAACTGCAACCAACCCGCGTACTTGTCGTAGTTGGTGGACCACGAGTCCAGTCTCTCGGCCAAGACCGCGAACTCGACGTCCTCGATGGCGTCCTCATCGAATGCAGTCCGCGAATCCAGGCCCGTAATCTCGACAACCGCCTCGAACGAGCGTCTCCATCGGCCGAGGTCTCCGTCAAGATCTTCAGCGACGGCGCCAGAGTCCAGCCCGTCAGGCACGCCCCGAAACCAATCCGCGACCGCTTCGCCCGAGCCCAACGCCTCCGCCTCGGCCACGACCCAGCCGAGCGCGGGCAACAACGGCTCGACATCCGTCTCGTCACCGCGCCAAGCATCACCCAACGCCCCCTGACCAAGCTGCGCCAGGGAGGCGACCGAAGCTTGAGCCTTTCGGAACCCGATCAGCCGGTCAAGCAACCCGAGCCGTTCATCGAGTTGGTTCGAGAAGCGTCCATGCCAGACCGATCGGAGCCGCTTCACGGCGCGTCGGTAGGGCCCGTTCAGCCAGCGAAACCGGGAGCTGCCGTGGGCCGCGAGGTCGAGACGGGTCTCAGCCCAATCGACCTCCAGGGCACTCTCGATGACCTGCTGAAGGAGCTTGCTTCGCTGGGATTGCAGATCGCGAATGCGGCTGCACAGATCGAGCACCGTCGCTGGACGCTCCACCAGAGCCCGCGAAGATAGGAGGCTCGTAACCGGATCGGGCGCCTTCGAGAACGCCTCGAGACGCCTCATCAACGGCTCCACAGCCCGCTCCCGGCCGCTCTCAAGACCAACCGCCGTCGCGGCCGTCCTCAGCGACCTCCGAATCGCCCGCAGACACGAAGCGGCCTTCAGCACGCGGTCAGTCAGCTGCGGAAGTTCGAAGGCAGCCAGTTTGCGACCCGCTCCGCGCCATTCGTGGTCCTCCTCTCTCCCGTGTTCCCGGACGCAGTCAACCAACTCGGACACCGCCCGACTACGCTCCTCGAACTGACGCCGCGACCAACAGTCCGCTCCCTCGACCGCGAACTCCGGACGCGGACACTCCCTCTCCACCAGCATCGCAATCCGCCCCATGACTCCGTGCGGCGTTTCGCCGGTTTCTTCGTCGACAACGTGAAGCAATGCCGACAATGAGTTCAACTCGTCCCGCAGGTTCCGCACACGCTGGTAGCCCTCCGTGCCGACTGGCTCAGGCCGGTCCAACTCCAACGTACTCTTGAGCTCAGCGTAGACGTGCTTGCGGCTTGCTTTCCGCGAGTGGAGCTCGAGGCAGAGCCGACCCAGCCCGCACTTCTCGAGTCGAGCATGGACAACGTCCAGAGCGGCGCGCTTCTCCGCCACGAAAAGAACCCTCTTGCCCTCCCGGACCGAGTCCGCGATGATGTTGGCGATCGTCTGCGACTTGCCGGTGCCCGGCGGACCTTCGGCAACCAGGTCTCTGCCCTCACGCACCGCGGCGATGACCTGCGTCTGAGACGAATCGGCGTCGAGGATATGCCCGACCTCCCTCGGGTCGGGAAAGCGCTCGTCGAGGTTCTCGTCGGGAGAGAACAGGCTCGGACCGACCTCGAACCCTTCACCAGAAGCTTGCGGACTAGCGGATGGTCGACCGGCTCCTTCCCAGGCATCCACTCGTTATCCGGCGCCAGATCCCTCCACATCAAGAACTTGGCGAACGAGTAGAAACCGAGCACCATGACGTTCGGGAGAAGCCGCCACTTCGGCCGGGACGACACCATTGTGCGAACCCGGTCGAAGTACTCGGACGGCAACGACTCTTCCAGATCGGGGAGTTCGGGCAAGTCGAGCTCGAAGTCGTTCCGGAGCATCGCCTGGAGCGACAGGTTCGGTTCCAGGTCCTGATCCCGGTAGCCGAGCCGAAAGCGGCCGCGGGCGCTGTGACGCTCGAGATCCACCGGGAGCAGGATCAGCGGCGCGTAACTCTTCTTCTGCTTGTCGTCGAACCACTCCAGGAACCCGATACCGAGGTAGAGAATACTGACGCCCTGTTCTTCCTCAAGGCTCCGAGCGTAGCGATAGAGTGTCAGCAACCGCTTCTGAAGCTGCTCCGGCGAGAGCCGCGTCTGGAGCTTGCGATCAACGTGATGTGAGGCGAGAGCGGCGCTGCCGTCGTCATGATCCGGCACGAAGAACCGGCCATCCTCCCGGCCCGCCGCCTCGTCATCCCCCGAAGCGGCGCGGCGCGGATCGAACGTCATCTTGCCGCGACTCCGATACAGGATCTTGAAGACCTCGTCGGAACGCTCGTCCTCGATGTAGAGCTGCCTGGCCCGAGTGCTCGCGACCGGAGTGTTCAGGAGCCGATTGCGTTTGCTGATGTCGAGCAACTGCTCGCGGATAGGGCCCAAAGGCGAGTTCTCGCTCACCCCTCACTTCCTCCCGTACCGTTGCAACTCGTCCTCGAGCTGGTCCGCCGACACCTCACCGTCATGGAACAGCAGCCGGTACCGCAGCCGCAACTCCCCGCCCGCCGGAACAGTCCAGTCGCCGGTGCCCTTCTTCGCCTTCTCGAAGTCGTGGACGCCGAAGGGGTTGGCCGCGAACAGGCCGTAGGCGCGGGCGTGCCACCAGGTCGGGTGCCGGAAGTTCCCGGGGTGATCGAAGATCGCGATGCCAACGGGCCTGCCGTCGACCGGCCCGCTGTAGTGAACCCACGCGGCGCGTTTGCCCCAGACGGCGGCGCCTTCGACGCCCTCGCTGTTCAGCATCGCGCCGGCGGCGTGCTCGCCCTGGTGGCGGAGGGTCGGCGCGACGCGGATGGCCATCGTGCCTTCCTTCGTATCGCCGAGAACGACCGCAGCGGCACCGGCCTGTAGCCGAACCTCGAAGTCGATCGCGCGCCAAGCCTGGCCGCTGTCGAGGGCGCCGGCGCGGAAGGTCGTCGTCCGTTCCTCGCGGAGCACCTCGTCGCCGTCGGGCGCGAGCCAGGTGGCGACCGTCCGCAGCACACCCTCCTCGCCCGACTCGACAGTCAGGATTTCCCGGTGGACGATCGCCGAGCCATCGCGGCCGGTCCAGAAGTCGTAGCGTTCTGAGCCGTCGGCCGGGCCAACGGCACCGTGCGCGAACCACAATGAACGGTGGTGAGGATGGTCCCGCTCTTCGCCTTCCGCTTCGGCCATCGGCCAGTTGCGGGTGAGCGCCTGGCCCCCCGGGCCGTAGACCGGATACAGGTAGGGCAGGTGGCCGCCGCCATCCGCTTCGCCGCCGGGCCGATACTCGGTGAACGGTTCGCCGTCGACGGTGACCAGGACGCGGTCGCCGCCACGCTTCCCGAGCTGGACGTTCGGCGCGCCCTCGTCGCCCGCTGCCGCCGGCGGAACAAGCAGAGTCGGCTGGAAGGCGAGCAGGCCGGCGGTTCCCATCACGAATCGAAGGCCGGCGCGTCGCGCCGGACGCGGGCAGGATGCCCGCGCTCCCAAAGACGGACACGGTGTCCACGCCAAGTGTTTCATCGCCGAATCCTCTGCCTCCATTCAGGTCACGCTACGCGCCGCATGGTACCGTCTCGCCCGTGAATCCACGGAAATGCCTGGCTGCGCCAGCGGCGATGCTGCTGGCCTCGGCGACGTTCACCTCCTGCACGATCAGCGAGGCGGGAGCCGAAGCTGACGGCACGGACGCGGAACCCGTGACCACCCAGCCACGGACGGAAGTCGTCCGCGCTCACCTGTTCGACGACGACGCCGACGGCCGGGCCGCCTTCGCCCGCGTCAAGGAGCGTTTCGAAGCGGCCAATCCCGGCTACGCGATGACGTTCCTGGCCGCGGCCAGGGAGATCGCGGCGGACGCGTCGAGCCGGCTCGTCTTCGTTCAGACGCCGGTCGAGGAAGAGCCCGCCGCGGCCGAGATCCACACGGCCTCCGGCGCTACCGGAACCGAGCTGCGCAAGACCCAGCTCCATGTAGGCGACATCGCGGTGCTCCGGCCCGGCGAGCGGCTGACCGTGGAACCCGCGATCGCCGCGCTCGTCTTCGACGTCCCGGACACCCCGAGCGACGGCGTGCCAGCGGCGATCCGCCCCGACTGGGACCCGGACATCACGGACGTCCCAGGCGGCTGCGCCACGGAAACCGGCGCCTACCGGCGCATCCTGCTCACCTGGCTCAACGACAACGGGCCCTACAACTTCCGCGGCCTGAACGCGCACCGGGTGCGGATCACGGACTCCTTCACCCACTACCACCCCGCGGACACGGGCTTCGACGAGTTCTACCTGGTCCAGATGAGCAACGACGAGGATCGACTCCTCACCAGCTACCACGCCGCGGCCATCGAGTCGCCCGAGACGATGACGCCCGAACTGGCGGGGCAACTCTTCGACGTCCACGAAGTCCGCGCCGGCGACCTGATCTACTTGCCGCGCGGCGTGATCCACCGCGGTCTGGGCGGCGTGCTGGCGCAGGTGATCACCGTGCCCGGTTTCCGCCCCGGCGCCGAGATCGGCGTTGACCACCACCTGCTGGCGATCAACGAGCGGCTGGGGCTCGAGGGTGACGACGCCCTGCCGTACAACGTCGAGGCATCGACGGAGGCCGTCGTTCGCTGAGTGCCCGGACGGACTCGAGAAACAGATCGCAACAAGGCGCACAACAAGACGATGCTTGCAGCAACAGCTATGCATCGCATTTCATTGTCTTGTTTGACATCTCATAACATGCTGGCTCCTCAAACAACGTCCGGGCTCGGTTGCATGCAACAGATGCCGCTTCCCCTCTCCCATCGGATCGAGGACGCCGGGGCATGAAGCCGACCTCCGACACGAAGACCTACGACGCGGTCGTCGTCGGCTCGGGAGCGACCGGCGGCTGGGCCGCCAAGGTCCTGACCGAGGCGGGCATGGACGTGCTGATGCTCGAGGCCGGCCGCGCCTTCGACCCGGCCACTGACTTCCGCGAGCACACGCTGCCGCACGACATGGAACTCCGCGGCCGGCCCGACCCGCGCAACGAACTGCTCCAGCGCCGACACCGCCAGTCCTACTGCTACGCCTGCACCCAGGTCAACGCGGACTTCTTCATCGACGACGTCGACAACCCGTACACCGAGGCCCCCGGCACCCACTTCAACTGGATCCAGGGCAACGTCGTCGGCGGCCGCTCGATCATGTGGGCGCGGCAGTCGTACCGGATGAGCGACTACGACTTCAAGGCGGCCAGCCTCGACGGCTACGGCATGGACTGGCCGATCGGCTACGCCGACCTGGCGCCGTACTACGACCGGGTCGAGCGCTACATCGGCGTCAACGGCCGCAAGGAGGGCCTGGAGATCCTGCCGGACGGCGAGTTCCTGCCGCCGATGGCCTTCACGTGCGGCGAGGCGATGCTGAAGGAGACCCTGGCCGAGAATTTCAACCGGCCGATGACGATCGGCCGCAACGCCGTCCTCACCCGCCGCCACAACGGCCGTGACATGTGCCACTACTGCGGTCCCTGTCACTACGGCTGCCGGACGAACTCGTACTTCAACTCGCCACAGACGACGCTCGTCGACTGCGAGGCCACCGGCCGGTTCACGCTGGTGCCGGACGCCGCCGTCATCAAGGTCGACATGAAGGCAGGCGATCTCGCCTCCGGCGTCACCTACGTCGACAAGACGTCGCACCTGACCCGGGAAGCGAAAGCCGACGTCGTCGTGCTATGCGCCTCGACGCTCGCCTCGACCCGCATCCTGCTCAACTCGGCCGAAGGCGGCCTCGCCAACGAGAGCGACTGCCTGGGCCGCTACGTGATGGACCACATCTACGCGACCGGAGTGCGCGGCGTCCTGGAAGCGCGGGCCGGCGCTCAGCCGGAGCGCGCGAACCGGCCGAACGGGATCTACATCCCCCGCTTCCAGAACCTGAAGGACCCGGCGACGAAGAACCCGAACTTCATCCGCGGCTACGGCTACCAGGGCGGCGAGAACATCACCACCTGGCAGCACGGCAATGGCATTCCCGGCTTCGGCGCCGACTTCAAGCGGATGGTCGAGTCGAGCACCGTCTCGACGATCGGCCTCGGCGGCTTCGGCGAGATCCTCCCGCGGCCCGAGAACCGCGTCACCCTCGATCCCGAGGCGACCGACAAGTGGGGCGTGCCGGTGCTGCAGATGAACTGCACGCTCGGCGGCAACGAGTACGCGATGGTGCAGGACATCATCGCGGAAGGTCGGGCGATGCTCGAGGCGCTCGGCTGCACGAACATCACGCAGAACACGGAACCGGCGCCGCTCGGCTCCGGCATCCACGAGGTCGGCACGGCGCGCATGGGCGACGATCCGAAGACGTCGTACCTGAACCAGTACCAGCAGTCCCACACGGTGAAGAACCTGTTCGTGATGGACGGGTCCTGTTACGTCAGCATCGGCTGCGTGAACCCGACCCTCACGATGATGTCGCTGGCGCTCCGTTCCTCCGAGTACCTCGTCGACCAGCACAAGCGGGGAGAACTGGCATGAGCAAGCCGACGACGAGACGGAAGGTCCTGGCCGCCGGCGCCGGCGCCTTCGGCTACGCCACGCTGCAAGCCGAGCCGATTCGCGCCGCGATCCCGGCGGTGGCCGCCTACCAGGCCGAAGGCTCCGGCTGGACGCCCCGCCTGCTGACGCCCGCCCAGGGCGAACTGCTGGCCACGCTCTGCGAGCACATCCTGCCGCGCACGGACACGCCCGGCGCCCGCGACGCCGGCGTCCACGAGTTCATCGACCTCGAGCTCTCGCTCGCCGACGGCGACGAGCAGCTCCAGGCGACCGGCGGCCTGGACTGGATCGACCGCCGCGCAGAGGAGTTGCACGGCTCGTCCTTCCTGCCGCTCGACGCGGCTCGCCAACTCGACATGCTGCGCGAGATCAGCGACGAGCACGGAGACCACCCGTCGGAACTGCTCGCCGGCGCCGCCTTCTTCAGCGACCTCAAGCGGCGTACGCTGTTCGCGTTCTACACCTCGAAGGTGGGCCGGACCGAAGCCCTCGGGCTGCCGGACCGGGTGCGCGTGGAGCGCTTCCGCGGCTGCCAGCACGAGCCCGGCGAAAGCCACGTGTAGCGGGCATCGTGGTGGGTCGCCCGCGACCTGACTGACGCCCGATCGGCGCTGCACATGCCAGTACCTCTGATCTTGGCGTCAGATACAGGGACTCTCATTGGAACGGCCTCAGGCTATCCGGTTCAGTCTGGCCATCCTGGACCATCGCGGAGTCCGTGGCTGCAGAGGCGCTCGCCCCGCGGCCCGAAGCGACCCGCAGCCTGTAGAAAGTAGACTCGCACCGATGACCGCCCCTCCGCCAAACTGTACGAACGCGCTTGACGCTGAAGTCCTGGAGGAGATCGTCCGGCGCATTGTGGATGTCGCGCAGCCGGAGAGGATCATCCTCTTCGGCTCGGCCGCCCGGGACGAGATGGGGCCGCACAGCGACGTGGATCTGCTCGTCGTGAAGGACGGCGCTCGATCCCTCGACGTGATGAAGGCGATCTACAGGAACCTCATCGGTGTGGGAGTCGCCGTCGATGCCCTGGTCGCGACATCGGAGCATATCGAGCGGTATCGCGACAGCCACGCCCTGGTTTTCAAGCCGGCCCTGAGAGAGGGACGGGTCATATATGAAGCGGCCTGACGCCCTGCTCCAGGACGATCCGGAGGAGTGGATGGACCACGCGCGGAGCGATTTCCGGCTGGCACAGAACCGCCTTCCCGGCCTCCGCTTCGAACACCTGTGCTTTCACGCCCAGCAGGCGGCGGAGAAGGCAGTCAAGGCCCTGCTGATCCACCACGGCATCCAGTTCCCGTACGTCCACGACCTGAGCGTCCTCCTGTCACTGCTTGCGGAAGCCGGAGAGAGTGTTCCGGAGTCGGTGGAGTTGTGCAGCCAGTTGACACCCTATGCTGCAGTCATGCGCTACCCCGGCATGGCGGAACGTGTGACAGAAGAGGATCACGCGGAAGCCCTCCAACTCGCGGAGGGCGTGATGCGATGGGTGAAGGAACGCCTGTAACTTCGACGAAGGAGACCCAAGAATGTGTGACGAAAGAACGAATGCCGAGAACGCCAAGTACCTGCAAGGGAAGCGGTTGACCCGCCGGGAGTTTGGGGCCGTCTCGGCTGGCGCCGGCCTCACGATCCTGCTGCCGCGGGCGGCGAACGCCCAGAGCGTGACCGCATCCGAGATCGAGGTCGAGACGCCGGACGGCGTCTGCGACAGCTTCTTCGTGCATCCCGCGAGCGGCGCCCATCCGGGTGTTCTCATCTGGCCGGACGCCTTCGGCCTGCGGCCGGCGATGCGACAGATGGCCACGCGTCTCGCCGAATCCGGCTACTCTGTCCTGGCCGTCAACCAGTACTACCGCTCGAAGAGGGCGCCCGTCGCCGAGGGAACCGACTTCGCCGCCTTGCGTGAGACGCTGGGGCCGCTGAGGGCTGCGCTGAGTCCGGAAACCAACGTGACGGACGCGAAGGCCTTCGTGAGCTTCCTGGACAGCCAGTCGTCCGTCGACAAGGACCGGAAGATGGGGACGATGGGCTACTGCATGGGCGGTCCGATGACGATGCGGACCGCGGCAGCGATCCCCGACCGCATCGGCGCCGGCGCCTCCTTCCACGGCGGCGGCCTCGTCACCGACCGGCCGGACAGCCCGCACCTCCTCGCGGAGAAGATGACGGCCCACTACCTGTTCGCGATCGCCGAGAACGACGACCAGAGGCAGCCCGAAGCGAAGGACGTGCTGCGCGAGACCTTCGAGAAGGCGGGCCTGCCGGCCGAGATCGAGGTCTACGAGGGGGCGATGCACGGCTGGTGCCCGCCGGACACCCCGGTCTACCACGAGGCCCAGGCGGAGCGGGCCTGGAGCCGTCTCCTGGCCCTGTTCGAGCGCGCCCTGGCGTAGCGCGGAACGCGGCGTCTCGGTCAGCCGCCGCACGCGGCGGCCTGACCGCCTGCCGCCTCCACCGCCAACTCGATGATCACGATCTACCACGTGCCGCGCACCCGCTCGGCCAGAGTCATCTGGCTCTGCGAGGAGCTCGACCTGCTCTACGAAGTCGTCCCGGTCGACTTCAGCCCGGAGTACCGCAAGTCAGCCGAATGGCGGCGGCTCAACCCGATCGGCAAGGTGCCGGCGATGACCGACGTCGACGCGGACGGCAGTCCCTTCACGATGATCGAGTCCGGCGCGATGGTCCACTACATCCTGGAGCGGTACGGGGAAGGCCGCCTGCAGCCGCCCGCGGGCAGCCCCGAGAGCGCGCTGTTCCTGCAGTGGTCCTGGTTCGCCGAGGCGAGCCTCGCCCGGCCGCTCGGCGACATGGTCCACCACCGCATCCTCAAGCCGGAGCCGGAGCGCATACCCGCCGTCGTCGAGGACGGCCGGGAACGGGCCGAGATCTGCCTCGACGCTGTCGAGGCGGCGCTCGAAGGCCGCGACTACCTGCTCGGCTGTGAATTCTCGGCCGCCGACATCATGATGGGCTACTCGCTGGCCTTGGCGCAGCGACTGGGCCTGCTTGACGAGAGGTACCCGAACGTAGTCGCTTACATGGGCCGGCTCAAAGCCCGGCCGGGGTTCCAGATCGGGTTCGCCGACGCCAAGCGATCAGGTCCCCTGCGCGACTGATCTGATCTCGAAGCCGGCGCTCGGCGCCGGATGCGGCGAAGACGCCGGTGCACCCGGTGCGAGCAACGCTGGAAGGTGCTTCAGTCGGACGTGAGCCAGGGCCGACGCCTCGGTTCCATCACGATGTCGTCCGCTCCGTCCGGTCTCCCGACCAGCGGATGGTGCCAGCGAAGACCCTCGAAGCGTGCGAAGTCCCTGTCCGCCGTAGCCAGGTCGCACCCGGCCTCCATGACGATCGCGGCCAGGTAGGCGTCGGCGACCAGTTTGCTGCGAGCTCCATGGCGTCCGCACAGGTCCTCGAAGATCGCCCAATGTCCCGGACCCGGTCGAACCGGAACACACTGGGGAGGCGCCAGCAGTCTGGCGGCGCCGGCAAGGGCCTCATGGTTCTCCGTCGGCTTTGAGTAGATCCGACCGTTGGTCACGATTCTCACGAAGGAACTCAGCACCATCTCCGACATGCCGTAGGCCGGACCCGAGTTCACCAGCGAATCGAGCCACTCACGGTACGGTTCATGCTCGGTCATGTCCGCGCGGTGTGCGTAGACGAGCACGTTGACGTCAGGAACGATCAATCGACTTCAGGAATCGTTCGCAGTCCAACTGGTCAAGCACCTCGGAAAACGAATCGCTCCGGATTCCGGGCCTCAGACCGCCTTCTCCGCCGGTCAGCAGCTCGACACGCTTCGCCGGCGCCCGCCGTTCGCCGCGCGCCAACACCTCTCGAAGCCCCTCGTCGATCAGAGAGGTGAGCGTTCGCCCCGTCCGCGCCGCGTAGCGCTTCGCTGCCGCGAGCAGTTCGTCGTCGAGCCGTACCGTGGTGCGCATGCAGGCGAAGCTACAGCGGCGTATGTCGGTATGTCAACCTGCTTTCGTCATCGCTCGTACGAACAGCCTCCTCCATTCGGGCTGAGCCCCTGCCCGGCACAGCGCGGTCCGGAGCCGGCTGCCTCAGGGAGACACGTCGTACGCCAGCAGTTCGTCCCAGTTGCGGAGGTAGAGCACGCCGTTGCTGACCACCGGATGGGCCCAAGTCGGGCGGCCGCGGTTGCCCACGTCGAAACGGCCCAGTTCGACGTAGCCGTCGGGAGTCGCTTCCGCCAGACCGGCGAGGTACCTCTCGCCGAACAGGAACAGCTTGCCGTCGGCGAGAGTGAGCGAGCCCTTGCCGACGCTGCGGTCCCGCCACACGGTTTCACCGGTTTCGAAGTCCACGCAGACAAGGGCGCTGCCGAAGAAGCCGTAGAGGTGGCCCTCGTAGAGCACGACGCCGCCGTGATGGTTCCGGAGGCGCGACTGAAACCAAGCCTGTCCGGTGCTCACGTTGTCGCCGGCCGCCCGCACCCGGAGCGCGCCGCCGCCGGTGCCGTAGTCCGAGGTGTAGAAGACGAGGCCGTCCCTGTAGATCGGCGTCGCCGCGTTGGCCGTGCGGTTCGCCGGCTCCCGGTAGTACCAGAGCAGTTCGCCGTCCGAGGCCCGCACGCCGACGCCGGCCCGGGCGGTGAAGCCGACGATCGCCCGCAGCGGCTCGCCGCCGTCCTCCAGGTCGACGGCGATCAGGGAGGAGTAGCCCGCCCGGTCGGTCAGGCCGGTGCTGGTCCACACCGTGGCGCCCGTCTCCCGGTCGAGGGCCGCGATCGCGCCGCCGGCGCCGCCCGGCATCACAACCACCCAGTCGCCCTCGATCAGGGGCGACTCGCTGATTCCCCAACTGATGTTCCGCTGGCCGAAGTCCCGGAGGATGTTCCGCTGCCATGCCACCCTGCCGTCCGAGAGACGGATGCGCGCCAGATCTCCCACGCCGGTCAGGGCATAGAGCGAATCGCCCGCTACGGTCGGCGTGCCGCGGGGGCCGTTGCCCCGGCCGTCGCGTAGCCGCGAGCCGAGTTCACGCTCCCAGCGGACGCGGCCGTCCGACGCATCGAGGGCGAACAAGAGGCTTCGACCGCCGCGGGTTCCCTGGACGTACAGCGAGCCGTCGACCACCGCCACCGTGCCGTAACCCTCGCCCAGACCGTCGATGCGCCACAGCAGCGGCGGCCCTCCGGCCGGCCAACGGTTGGCGAGCCCGGTTTCGGTCGAGACGCCGTCCCGCCCTGGCCCCCTCCACTGCGGCCAGTCTTCGGCGGAGGCCGGCGGAGGCGAGACGGAAAGCACGAGCAGGAAGAGGCCAACAGCGGTCGAAACGACGGGTCGCAGGCCAATCGCTGCGGTGCTCACTCGCCTCATCGCTCGGACACTCTGTTCCGTCACGGCTTCGACGTCAACTCCCCGAAGGTCGATCCCGAACCGGGCCGCGGGTCGTAATCGCGCGGTCGGACGGCTGGCCGCGCAGCGTCGTCGGGAGCTCGCTAGCGCTAGCGTCTCTTGCGCGGCGGCTGCAGCAGCAACGCCACGACCGATCCCGTCAGCGTCACCGCCGCGATCGTCAGGAACGGGATCGCGTAGCTGGCCTGGGTGTCGAACATCCAACCGGTGATCCACGGCACGCCGGCGCCGAACGGCGCGCCCACGGCGAACCTCGTCCCGGTCGTCGTGGCGAAGGCCCGACGTCCGAAGAACTTGGCGAACGTAGCTGCCTGGCAGATGTAGGCCATGCCGAAACCGAATCCCAGCAGAAGCAGGGAGATGCGCGCGACGCCCGCGGTGCTGGCGAACAGGAACAGCACCAGGCCCGCGCCTTCCATTGCCAGAGCAACACCGAGTAGACGCGGCGGCGAGATCTTGTCGGCGAAGCCGCCGCAAATGCGACCCGCGGTGCTCGCCGCCACCATCAGTCCCAACAGAGACGCCGCGGCGCCGATATCGAACCCATTGTCCTGCAGGTGCCAACGACCATGGGCGCTCATGACGCCCCAAGGAACCGCGTAGCCGAGGCCGCAAAGCACCATCAGTGCAAACTGCGGCGTTCGCAGTGCCTCCCGCGCGGTCCATTGATCGAGAGTCTCGACCGCGCTCCCAGCCGTCGCTGACTGCAGTTCGTCCAGCGATCGGGCACCGTCCCGTAACTGACCGATCGACTCCGGCGTGCTGCGGAGAACGAGATAGGACAGAACGCCCAACATCGCGCACAGACCGGCGATAATCGCCCAGCCATCCCGCCAGGTGTGACCACGCTCCAGCAAGGCCGCGTCGAACCTGAGGATCAGAGGGCCCAGAACGCCGGCGGCGGTGATCAGGAGCATCATCGCCCGCGCCCGGTAGCGAAGGAACCAGTTCACCGCCAGGGTCTGCGTCGGCAGTACCGTGGAGAAGCCGTGGGTGAGGCCGGCGAAGAGACCGAAGCACAGCAACACGTGCCAGAGCCCCATCGAACGGCTGGTCAGGAAGTACGCGACCGCGGTGACCAGAAAGCCCGCCGTGAACACGGGGCGCGGTCCGTAGCGGGTCAGGCAGATGCCGATCACCGGGGCCACCGCGCCGCCGAAGAAGGTCCAGATACCGAAGGCGAGACCTCCGTCGCCTCTGCTCAGCCCGAGTTCGGCCTGCAACTCCGGCGAGAAGAAACCCCAACTGTAGAAGGGTGCCGCGCCCAAGCCGTAGATCAACCATGCAGCCGGCAGCATTCGCCAGCCGTAGAACTTCGGGTTGAACGACTTCCAGAACGCCAACCGGTCGCTGGAAGCCACCTAGAGCGAAGCCTCCGCGCCCACGAACAGCGCTTCGCAACCACTCCCCGCGAGCAGCGCGTCAACGGCATCGCGGTCCGCCGCCGCCAGGGCCGCGTACCGCTCCCGCAGCCACGTCAGGCACTTGCCCTGGTAGGGGAACGGCTTCTGCACCCAGGACCGGCCGTCGATCTCGCACTCGACGCGCTCGGCCCCAGCCCTCAGAGCCTTCGCGTTCGCGAGCAGGAACGGAGCATAGACCCTGCCGACTTCGCCGAGGAGCGCGCGCAGGGTCGCCGGCAGCTCGGGACCGATCCAGTCGTCGGCCGTCGGTTCCAGGCCCGACAGGTCCTCGACGCGGTCGACCCAGGCGTAGACCCGGGGCGCGACTTCGAGGGTCACCGCCATCGGCGTCGGATCGAAGGCCGCGAGCTGGGTCAACTGGCCGAAGAAGGCGAAGTCGGAGGCGCCCGGACGGTTGCCCATCAGGAACTGCCGCTCCGTCAGGTGGTCCCGAAACAGCTCCAGGATCCGCCGGTAGCTGGCCTCGATCAAGGGGCCCGTCGTCTCGTTCGAGCCCACGACCCAGAGCCGCGAGATTTGGCACTCGGAGACCGTCTTCGCCGCCTGCCGAAACTGCTCCTCGGGGCCTTCGACCCGTCGCCAGCGGGGCAGGATCTGGCCGGCCTTCTCGATGTCCGCCTCATAGGCCCAGCGATAGTGGAACATCGCCTTGGTCAGCCACTCGTCGCCGAAGTCCTCGAGCAGGTAGTCGATGAAGGCGGTCACCGAGTCCGGCGGAATCACCGACCGCCCTTCGAACTCCCGTTCGAATCGCCGGATGAGAGGCGTCGAATCGACGACCGCCTCGATCTCGCCCTCGGCGTTCGGCAGGTAGAACGTAGGCAGCAGCCGGACCTTGGCGGCCGGAAGATCCTCACGGCCCTCGGCGCCCGAGATCAGGAAGCGGTACGGGATGCGCCGGTAGCGCAGCACCGCTCGCATCTTTCGCGTGTAGGGCGACCCCGGGGCGCCCATGAAGGCGAGGAACTGCGAAGCTGGTTCAGGCATGAGGCGCGGCGACGGAGCATACCCCGCCGCGCCGAACGGTCGTTGAACGACTAGCGACTCAGGACTGGAAGTTCCAGAGCGAGTAGGCCACGAGCCACCGGCCATCCGGCTCGCGCCGCATCAATCGCATCCAGTTGCCCTCCGATTCCGTCGCCGGCGAGCCGTCCTTCGGTGTCACCGTCAGCAGGAAGGTGCCGCGAACATAGGCCAGCTCGCCGCTGAACTCGGTCTCGATGACCTGCATCTGCACGTTGAGGTCCGACGTCTCGAACGCCTGCGCCACGTTCCGCCGGATCGACTCCCGGCCGCTGATCGGCAGCGCGTCCGGCGGCATGCGCACCGCGTCCGCCGCGTACGATGCCGCCACCCCGTCGGGGTCGCCGCTGTTCATGGCGACCATGTAGTCGGCGATGAGGGCGTTCAGGGCGCTCTCGTCGCCGATGCTCGGCTCGACGGCGTTCGGGTCGTCCGCAGGCTCTTCCTGGACCGGAGCGCAGGCCACCAGCAAGAGGCCGGCGAGGAGGATCGCGAGAGGAGTCGGCACCGGGCGTTCACGCGGCTGGGTCGCACTCTCCATCGTCAACCCTCCTCCTCCGGCGCCTCGGGCGCCTCCCCCGGCGGGTGATCGCGGTTCGAGATTTCCCGAGCGATCAGCCAGGAGCCGTCCTCCTCACGCCGCATCAGATCCATCCACTTGCCGACTTCCTGGTAAACGACGGCTGCGTCGTCCTTCGAGGTCAGCGTGATGGCGTAGGTGCCTCGCACGAAGGCCAGATCGCCGCTGTAGTCGCTCTCGTCGACGTGAAGCTGGATGTCCCAGTCGTTGTCCGCGTAGTCCGCCGCGGCGAACAGCCGGATGTCGTCCCGTCCCTCGATCGGCCTGCTGTTCGCGTTGATCCGCACGGCGTCCTCGGTGTACAGCACCGCGAGACCATCCGCGTCGCCCCGGTTCACCGCCTGCAAGTACTTGGCGAGCAACTCGTTCAGGGCAGCTTCGTTCTCGGCGCGCGGATCCACCTCAGGGGCGGGCGCCTCGTCCTCCGGGGACGCCGCGCATCCCGCGCCGAGAATCAGGACCGAGCAAGACACGATCGTGGCAGAGACCATCCGGCGGATTTCTCGACAACCCACTCCGGACCTCCTTTCCGCGGCAGGGCCGCATGCTGTTGCTCGTCGTCTGTGACCACTAGCGTAGCACCCGAACATGAGTCGCGCGCTTGCCAATCACAGGTTGGCAACGACGGCGCATAGTCTCCCCGCAGTCATGTCGCGCCCGCGCTCATCGTTCGCCGCCGCCGCCGCGGTCTTCGCCGCCGGCCTGGTCGCCGCGGCGCTGGGAGCCATCCCGTGGATCGCGGGGGCGTTCACGGTCGTCGAGCCGGGCGCGGCGCGGCTCGGCCTCGCCGCCGCCGCCGTGGGCGGCATCGTCGCCATCGGCGCGGCGGCACTTGCGCGCCGGGCGCATCCGGCGCCGCGGGTCGCGGTTCTGGGCCTCGGCCTGCTGGCCGCCGCATCGAGCTACGCCTTCGTGGCGCTGCTGGCCCGCCAGCAGCCGGCGGACCCGCGCCTGGCCGGCGACGCCGAGGAGGCCGGGTCGACGATCGGAACGGACCGGCTTCGCGTCCTCCAACTGAACGCGTACCACGGCTACCCGGACGGCGAAGGGCGCCTCCTGCCGCCCGCGGGCGCCTCTGGCCGCCTGGAACGCGCGGAACGGCTGGAGGCCGCGGTTGCCCGCCTGCGCCCCGACGTCGTCGTCCTCCAGGAAGCCTGGTGCATGGTCGCCGAAGGCTGTCTCGCCGACCGCCTGGCTGAGGCCCTCGATCTGCGGGCGGTCTACGCCCGCGCCAACGGCTCGCTTCGCTGGCTCGGGTTCGAGGAAGGTTCGGCGATCCTCAGCCGCTTTCCCATTGCCGAACCGGCGACCTGGCCACTGCTTCCCGACCGGGACCGTTTCGAGCGCCGGATCGCCCTGGCCGCGCGGATCGAGCATCCGGCTCTGTCCTTCCGCGTGGTGGGCGTCCACGCCGCGAGCGGCGACCCCGAACTCGCCGGCGCACAGACCGAGCGCCTGCTGGAGCGGGTCCGCTCACTCCCGGCCCGGCCGGCCTTGATCGCGGGCGACTTCAACCTCGACAGCAGCCACCCCGCACTCGGCCGCTTCGACGCGGCGGGATACCGTGACCTCCTCCCGGGCGGCATCGACCACGTCCTGCTCGACGCCGAAGCGTCCGGGTGGTGGCCGCTTTGGAGCGAACGGCCGTCCGCCTTGCTCGACAGGGCGATCTCCGATCATCCCGGCCTCCTGGTCGAGTTCCAGTTGCCGGCGCCTCCTCCCGACGACGACTGGCCCGGCGACTGGCAGCTGGTCCCAGCCGACCGGGTCGGGCTGGACGCGAGCCGGCTCGAACAGGCGATTCAGGACATCGGCGCCCTCGAGGGCGTTCACGGCCTCCTGATCGCGCGCCGAGGCCGCCTGGTTGCCGAGCGCTACTTCCGCGGCTCCGCGGGCCACCGCCCACACAACATGAAGTCGGCCTCCAAGAGTGTCCTCTCGGCACTGGCCGGCTTGGCGGTCGAAGAGGGTGTTCTCGAACTCGATCAACCGATCGCGGAAGCGCTGCCCGAAGCCGCCGATCTCGACGATCCACGCAAGCAGGCGATCACGGTGCGCCACCTGCTGACGATGACCTCGGGCCTCGAATCGACCAGCTTCGGCAACTACGGTTCCTGGGTCGCGTCGCGCAACTGGGTCCGCGCCGCCCTGGCGAGGCCGCTCCAGGCCGAGCCCGGAACCCGTTTCTCGTACAGTACCGGCGGCACCCACCTGCTGTCTGCGACCCTCTCCCGCGCCGCCGGCCGAAGCACCCACGACTTCGCCCGCGAGCACCTCTTCGATCCGCTCGGAATTCGCCGCTCCGCCTGGGCCAGCGACCGCCAGGGCGTCCACATGGGCGGGAACAACCTGTCCCTTCTGCCGCGGGACATGCTGAAGTTCGGCCAGCTCTACCTGAACCGGGGGCGTTGGAACGGCAAGCAACTGCTGCCCTGGCAGTGGGTCGACGAGTCCACCCGCCCCGGCCGCGTCGGGCCGCGTGGTCGCGGCCGCATCTACGGCGGCTACGGCTACCTGTGGTGGCTCCGCGGACACCGGGAACGCGGCGCCTACATCGCCAGCGGCTACGGGGGCCAGTACATCTACGTGGCCCCCGCCGAGGACCTGGTCGTCGTCGTCATCTCGACCGAGATCTCCAAGGGACGCGGATGGCGAGGCGAGCTGTTCGGGATCATCCGCGAAGGCGTCGCCGGCAGCGTGATCGATCCGTTCGAGCGCAGGTCTCCGTTGTAGACTGAACAGCGTTCCAATGAACACGAAAGAGAGGATCTCGCCGCGTCTCGGCGCCGCGATCCTGGTTGCTGCGTTGCTCAGCGCCGGACCGGCGGGGTCGGCGCCACTCACCCCGGAAGAACCCGTCGCCCCCGAGGAGCTCGAGTTCTTCGAGCAGAAGATCCGACCGGTCCTGGTCGAGCACTGCTACACCTGCCACAACAGCACCGAGATCGCGGAAAGCGGGCTTCGTCTGGACTATCGAGACGGCATGCTCACTGGCGGCATGCGGGGCCCCGCCATCGAGCCGGGCAAGCCGCGCGGCAGCCTCCTGCTGCGGGCCATGAGGCACCCGAGCCTTGACTTCCGCATGCCCCTGGGCGGCGCCAAGCTGCCCGATGAGGTGGTCGCCGACTTCGAGCGCTGGATCGAGATCGGCGCGCCCGATCCCAGGGACGAACCGCCCTCCGCCGACGCTCTCAAGGAAGCGACCGCGTGGCGCACGATCCTCGAACAGCGGAAGAGCTGGTGGAGCCTGCAGCCGATCGCCGACCCGGAACCTCCGGAGGTCTCCGACGCGAACTGGTCGCGCGACTGGTCGGCGAGTGCGATCGACCGCTTCCTGGCCCGAGGCATCGCCGACGCCGGACTCGAGCCCGCGCCGCTGGCCGAACCGCGGACCGTGATGCGGCGACTCTCTTACGTACTGACCGGCCTGCCGCCGACGCCAGCGCAGGTCGACGACTTCGAGCGCCGCGCCGCAGTCGACCGGGACGCCGCGGTCGCGGACGAAATCGACCGGCTGCTCGCCGACCCGGCCTTCGGCGAGCGCTGGGCGCGGCACTGGATGGACTGGGTCCGCTACGCCGAGTCGCACGGCAGCGAGGGCGACCCGCCGGTCCCCTACGCCTGGCGCTACCGCGACTACCTGATCCGGGCGCTGAACGCGGACGTGCCGGTCGACCAGTTGATCCACGAGCACCTGGCGGGCGATCTGCTCGACGAGCCCCGCATGAACGCGGAGCTCGGGATCAACGAATCGGCGATCGGCATCGCTCAGTACCGCTTCGTGCTGCACGGCTTCGGTCCCACCGACGCCCTCGACGAACAGGTCCGCTTCACCGAGAACCAGATCGACGTCGTCTCCAAGGCGTTCCTCGGAATGACCGTCGCCTGCGCCCGCTGCCACGACCACAAGTTCGACGCCATCAGCCAGACCGACTTCTACGCCCTCTACGGCACGATGGTGAACGGCCGCCCGGGCGTCCAGACGATCGACGACGAGGCGCGCCGGAACGCCCACCGGGACGACCTGATCCGGCTGAAGGGCGAGCTCAGGCAGGCGCTGGCCGAAGCATGGCTCGAAGCGGCCGCCGACGTGCCGGCCAGGCTGCGGGAAGCGGACGGCCCGTGGGCCGCGGCTCTTACCGGTGGCCAGTCGCCCTACGACCCGCTCTACGCCTGGGTCCGAACAGGCCGGACTCGCGGCCGCGGAGCCTTCTCGAAGCAGTGGCGGGAACTGGCCGCCGCCTACGAACGGAGCAGGCGGCAACTCGAGAGCCGGCTGCAAGGGCCCGCCGTCCAGCGCTGGGACCTGAGCCGCACCGAGGACGTCGAGCAGTGGTACCGACACGGCAACGGCCTTCCCGACGCGAAGCCGCGGGAAGCCGGAAGCTACGAAGTCACTCAGGGCGGCGGGACGATCGTCGCCGACATTCTGCCGGGCGGCGTCTACACGCACTCGCTGACCAACCGCCACAACGGCACCTTCTCGTCGCCGCGATTCCTCGTCGAGACCGGACAGAAGCTGGCGGTACGCATCGCCGGCCGCGGCGGCGCCATCGCGCGCTACGTGGTCCAGAACTACCCCCAACGGGGCGAGGTCTATCCGATCGAGACCCTCTCGGACGGCGAGTGGCGCTGGCAGCACTGGGACCTCGACTACTGGGACGGCGACCACGCGTACATCGAGCTGGTGACCGCGGCCGATCACCCGATGACCGGCGAGAGCTCCGGCGGACGGTCGGATCGCTCCTGGTTCGGGATCACCGAAGCGGTCGTGCTCGACGAAGACGGCGAGCTTCCGCGCGACCAACCGGCCGAGTTCACCGCGCCCCTGTTCGAGATCGACGGAGCGCCCGGCGACCGAGGCGAACTGGCGGCCCGCTACGGCCAAGCGGTTCAGGGCGCCGTCGCAGCCTGGCGCGACCGTTCGATGACCGACGCCCAAGCCCGCTTCCTGGCGAGCTTCGTGCGCCGCGGCCTGCTGCCGAACGACATCGCCGAGGTGCCGGAGGCACGTCCGATCGTCGACGCGATCCGGCAGCTCGAGGAGGCGATCCCGGTGCCGACCCGTTCCCCCGCGGTGCTCGCCGGCCCGCGCTTCGATCAGCCGCTGATGGAGCGGGGCAATCACCGGCAACTCGGCGAACCGGTGCCGCAGCGCTTCCTGGAGGCGATCGACTCCGAGCCCTACGCCGACTCGGTCCACCCTCGTCTGGCTCTCGCCGAGAGCGTTCTCGACCCTGGCAACCCGCTCACGGCCCGCGTCATCGCGAACCGGCTCTGGGCCCACACCTTCGGCCGCGGCATCGTCGCCACGCCAGACAACTTCGGACAGATGGGCGAACTCCCGTCGAACGCCGCCCTCCTCGACCACCTGGCGACGACGTTGCGAGAGGATGGCTGGTCCCTGAAGACGTTCGTCCGGCGGCTCGCCTCGACCCGGGCCTTCCAGCTCGAGTCGACGCCACGGCCTGCGGCCCGGGAACGAGATTCCCGGAACGACCTCCTCTCGCACGCCCATCTGCGCCGCCTGGAGGCGGAGGCGGTGCGCGACACGATGCTGATTGCCGCCGGTCAACTCGAACCGGTTACCGCCAGCGGAACGCTCCCGGAACCCGGCTGGTCGAACCGCCGCAGCGTCTACGTTCAGGTCATTCGGAACCAGCCGGATCCCCTGCTCCACACACTCGACCTGCCCACCCCGGTGACGACCAAGGGCCAGCGCGACCAGACGAACGTGCCCGCGCAGTCGCTGCTCATGATGAACAACACCCAGGTGATGCACCTGGCAGCCCGCTTCGCCGACCGGATCGTCCAGGACCCCGACCTGCACGGCGACCGGGAACGCATCGTCGCGATGTTCCGCCTCGCCCTCGGCCGGCCCCCGACCGAACCGGAACTCCGTGCCGCCGAGCAGTTCCTCGACCAGGCCCAGGACTGGGAGCCCGCACAGGGGGACGTGGAGGCATGGAACGCGGCGGCGGTGGACCGCCGCGAGGAGAGCGCCGAAATCCGCGAGTTCACCGCCGACAAGACGCGCGGCGTGCTGCGCTTCTACCACCGGGCGTCGGCGCCCAGGGCGATAGCGGCCTGGGAGTTCGACGACCCGCCCAAGAACGGCCGCGTCTACGACGCGATTGGCTTTCTGCCGCTCAGGCTGGGCCGGCAAGTCCGCGTGGACGACGGCGCACTGTGGCTGGAGACATCGGCTGTCGTGGCGTCGAAGCCGATCGGACGGATTCCGGACGAGTACACGCTCGAGGGGTGGGTCGTCAGCGGACCAGATGCCGTAAACGCGGGCCGGAAGGCCCGCGCCACGGCCAGCGCACCGACAGGCGGAGCGGATGCCGGGCCGGTTCACCTGATCCTGACCCGGGACCGCAAGGGCGCCTCGACCGCGTACCGGAACGGTGCCGAGGCCGACCCGGAAGACGTCCGCCGCGAACTTCCGATGAGCCTGGAGAAGGGCCGCCTCCAGTTCGCGGGCGGCGGAGACGCGCCCCTGGGAGTGCTTCAGGCCCGCCTCTACGACCGCGTACTGGTTCCCGCCGACGTCGCTGCTTCCGCGCTCGGCAACATCGAAGCGCCGTCCGAAGCCGAGCAGGCGCGGATCTACCGCGGCAGTTGGTCCCGCATCGCGCGCCTCGAGGCCGAAGCCGACCAGCTCGAGCAGAGCGCCGGCGGCGGCGACGCATGGCGCCGACTGGCGCACGCCATGTTCAACCTGAAGGAGTTCATGTACCTCCGATGAGCGAACACACCTGTTCCCTGATGAGCCGCCGGCGGATGCTGGCCCAGGTTTCGACCGGGTTCGGCGCCATCGCGCTGAACGGCATGCTCGGCTCGGCGCTCTTGCCTGGCGCCGCTCACGGCGCGCCGCGAGCCCGCGCCCGGCACGTCATCTTCCTGTACATGTCGGGCGGCGTCTCCCAGGTCGACTCGTTCGACCCGAAGCCGCTGCTCGACCGCGATCACGGCAAGCCGATGCCGACGAAGATCGAACGTACCCAGTTCAACCAGAACGGCAACATCTTCGCCTCGCCCTTCCCGTTCAAGCAGTACGGCGAGAGCGGCATCCCGGTCAGCAGCATGTTCCCCCACACAGGCTCGTGCGTCGACGACCTGGCCGTCATCCGCTCGATGACCAGCACCGTGAACGAGCACGCCCAGGGCAACTACTTCTTCCACACGGGCTTCCCACTGGTCGGCCACCCGTCCGCGGGCGCCTGGGTGAACTACGGGCTCGGCACCGAGAACGAGAACCTGCCCGGCTTCGTCGTCCTGCAGAGCGGCGAAGCCGGCATCCCGCACGGCGGCGTCGGCCTCTACAGCAACGGCTACCTGCCGGCCGAGTTCCAGGGCTCCATCCTGCGCGGCGACGCCGACGACGCGGTTCAGAACATCCAGGCGCTGGAGGCCCAGTCGGCGCAGCGCGAGCGGCTCGACTTCGTGGCGGAGATGGACCGGGCCTTCCTCGAGCGGCTCGGCGGCCATGCCGACGTCGAAGCGGCGGTCCGTAACTACGAGACCGCGTTCCGTATGCAGGCCGAGGTGCCCGAACTTTGCGACATCAGCGGCGAGACGCGGGCGACGCGCGAGCTCTACGCGCTGGACCACCCGAACGAGACGACGGCGGACTACGGCCGCCAGTGCCTGCTGGCGCGGCGGCTGGTCGAGCGCGGCGTGCGTTTCGTCGAGCTGAGCTGCCTGCCGGAACCGACCGACGCGGGACAGTCGGCGAACCCGTGGGACCAGCACACCGGCCTCGAGGTCGGCCACCGGAACATGGCGCTCCAGGTCGATCAGCCGATCGCCGGTCTGCTCAAGGACCTGAAGGCCCGCGGCCTGCTCGACGAGACGCTCGTCATCTGGGCCGGCGAGTTCGGCCGCACGCCGTTCCACCAGGGCTCCGATGGCCGCGATCACAACCCGTTCGGCTTCTCGATCTGGCTCGCCGGCGGCGGCATCAAGGGCGGCACGATCCACGGCGCGACGGACGACTTCGGCTACCACGTCGTCGAGGACGAAGTCACGATCTACGACCTCTGGGCCACCGTCCTCCACCTCCTCGGCATCGACCACACCAACCTCACCTACCGCTACGGCGGCCGCGACTTCCGCCTCACCGACGTCCACGGCAATGTCGTCTCCGACATCCTCGCGTAGGGCGGTGGTGGGCACCCGCCTGAGTCGGGGCCGCGGGGGGCGGACTCCTGCGGACGTGCGCGCTCTGAGGAGAGTGAAGGGACGGCGCGCACTCCGTTCCGCTCGCTTCGGTTGGTCGTTGCCGTGCGCAGGGTCGTTGGGAGTCGCTCGCTTCAAGGCCGCTGGAGTCCGCCCCCCGCGGCCCCGACTCAGGCTGGACACCGTCGGCTGCACGGAGCTCCTGATCCGTGCGATGGCCGTGACTTCGGCTCTGTTCCTGGGGATCCAGAGTGGGGCGGGGGCTCAGGAAGCGGGTTCGAGCTACTACCGGGATGTCTGGCCGGTGATTCAGATGCGGTGTCAGGGGTGTCATCAGCCAGCGCAGTTGGGTGGTGAGTTGAACCTGACGAGTTTCGAAGGGCTGGCCGCGGGCGGCATGAGCGGGCCGGCGTTTGTCGCCGGCAAACCGGGCGAGAGTCGGATGCTGCAGATGCTTCGGGGGGAGATCGAGCCGGCGATGCCGATGCGGGCGGAACCGCTGGCGGAGGCGGAGATTGCCGCGATCAGCGACTGGATCGCGGCCGGGGCCGGCGACGACACGCCGGAGGAGATGCGGCTCGGCGCGGCGACGGGGCCGATCGTCTACTACCAGCCGCCGGTGATCACGGCGGTCGCCTACTCCGCCGACGGGGAGTGGCTGGCCGTGTCGGGCAACCGGGAGGTGCTGCTCCACCGTCGTTCGAAGATCGGCGGCGGCGACAGCCTGGAGGCCCGTTTCAGCAGCGTCTCGGAGCGCATCCAAGGGCTGGCGTTCCTCAGGAACGGGCGGCTGATCGCCACCGGCGGGACGCCTGCCCGGTTCGGTGAGATCCAGATCTGGGACATAGGCCAAAGGAAGCTCCGCGTCTCGAACATGCTCTGCCACGACACGCTGTTCGGCCTCGCCGTGTCGCCCGATGAACGCCGGCTGGCCATCGGCTGCGCCGATCACACGGTCCGCATCCACCAGGCGACCAGCGGCCGCGAGTTGCTGCGGATGAACCACCACGAGAACTGGGTGCTCGGTGTCGTCTTCGGCGGCGACGGACGGCGGATCGTCTCCGTCGGCCGCGACCGAGCCGCCAAGCTGATCGACGCCTCGAGCGGCGCCTTCATCGAGAACATCAACCTGCTGCGCGGCGAGCTTGCCGCGATCGTCCGCAACCCGCGAATCGAGGCGGTCGTCATCGGCGGTGAGGACCGCGTGCCCTACTACTACCGGATGGACCGCGCCCGGAAGATGCTGATCGCCGACGACTCGACCCTGGTGCGGGAGTTCGAGCGGCAGGACGGCGAGATCTTCGCGCTCGCGGTGGATCCGCGCGGCGGCCGTCTCGCGGTGGGAGGCGCCGCACAGGCGGTTCCGATCTACGACCTGGAGACCGGCCAACGGACCGCAACCGCCTCCGGCCACAGCGCCGGCATCTACACGATGGCGTTCGACCCGACCGGCGCCGAGCTGGCAACGGCGGGCTTCGACGGTCGCTTGAGGCTCTACCGCGCCGACGACGGCGATCTGCTGCACGAGTTCGTGCCGGTGCCGCTCGAGGATGAGCCCCAGGGAGCGACCACCGCCGGAGGCGCGCCGTGAACGGTCGTCAGTTGCTGCGAAGCGCGTCCCAAGCGCTTGCCGGCATCGCCATCGCCGCGGCCGCCGGCGCCGCGGGGCCGCCGCCGAATCTCGTCGACATGCATCCGCACGGCGGCCAGCAGGGGCGGGCCCTGCGGCTGGTGATCGAGGGCTACGGCATAGCAAGCGAGATGGAGATCGAGAGCACGCTGCCCGGTTCGTTCGCTCGCCTCGGCGAGGCGGCTGCCGAAGACCGGCTCCAGAAACAGAGGCGGCCGAACGACCGCAACCTTCAGGCCGCCGTCTTTCTGGTGGAGATCGACGCCGACGCCGCGCCGGGGCTCTACCCGCTGCGCGCGATCAGCGACGACGGACTGTCCAACGCCCTGCTGTTCCGGGTGGACACCGTGTCCGAAGTCTCCGAGCGGGGTCTGCGCGACGGCATCCGCGGCAGCAGCGCCGCCACCGAAGCGCCGCGAATCGATGCGCTGCCGATCGTCGTCAACGGCACGCTCGACGGAGCCGAGCGAGACCGCTACCGCTTCCGCGCAGAAGCCGGCGACCGCATCGTGCTGGAGGTCGAGGCGCGGCGCGTCGGCTCGGCGATCGATCCGGTCCTGCGGCTGCTCGACGAGGAGGGCACCGAGATTGCCTTCAACCAGGAAGGCCCCGGCATCGACGTCGACGCCCGCCTCGACTGGCGGCCGCCCGAGGCCGGAGAGTACGTCGTCGAGGTCCACGACGCCCGCTTCAGCGACCAGAGGCGGAACTTCTACCGCCTGAAGTTGATCGCCGCCTCGGACTACGAGTACGCCGACGCCGTCTTTCCGCTCGGGGCGCGCCGCGGCGAGGAAACGCGATTCGAACTGTCGGGCGGCTCGGTCCCGGCCGACCTCGAGACGGCCGGCGACGCAACGGCCGCGCGCGGGACGAGGGATGCCGTCGCAAGTACCGCCTCGTCGCCTGGCCGGGAGCTGATCTACACGGCGTCCACGGCGAACCGTTTCGACCTCGTCGGACCGACGCTCGCCGCGGCAGCCAGAAGTTCCGCGCTGCCCTTCCCGATCGTCGTCGGCCATCTCCCGGAGGTCCGCGAAGGCGAAACGGACCCGGCCACCCCCCTGACCACGCCCCTCGTCGTCAATGGGCGGATCGCCGACCCCGGCGAGGTGGACCGCTACCGGATCGCCGCCGAGCCGGGCCAGAGGCTCCTGATCGAGGTCGAGGGCGCCGCGCTCGGCTCCTCCGACTTGTTCGGCGTGCTGACCGTCACCACACCGGACGGCGAGTACCTGGCCTCCTCCGGCGACGACATCCCCGATCCCGACACCTTCCGGCTGCTGTCGCCGACCGCCACCTCCTTCGACCCCTGGCTCGTGGTCGAGACGCCGGAAGGCGCGGACGAGTTGCACGTCGCGGTCGAGGACCTGGTCGGCCGCGGCGGCCCCCGCTTCGGCTACCGGTTGACGGCGACCGCGGCCGGCCCCGACTTCAAGCTCCGTCTCGGCACCGCCCAGTTGACGCTCAACAACGGCGCCTCGAAGCCGATCGAGATCGGCGCCGTGCGCCGCGGCTATCTGGGTCCGATTCGCCTCTACGTCGAGGAACCGCCAGCCGGCATCGAGGCCCGGGGCGGCTGGATCACGAGCGAGGTACGCGACCTCGACACACGCACTCTGGCGCGCGCCGGCCGGATCCTCGTCACCGCCGACCTCGACGCTCCGCGCCAGCGCTTCGACCTGGAGGTCTGGGGCGAAGGGGTCCTCGAGGACGGCGCCGTGATCCGCCGCCGGGCGACCGTGCCTGGGAGCGTGACGCAGGTCCGCGCCGGCGACGGCCGCAGCTACACGACGGAGGCCGAGCGGTCGTTCAGCGCTCCCTGGCTGGAAACTCGCCTGCCAATCCTGCTCACCGGCCGGCCCGGACCGCGGCTGGTCGGCCTGGTGCCCGAGACGGTGAGGCTGGTCAAGGGCATGCCGTTCGACTTCGAGTGGAAGTTCGAGGCGCCACCGGGTGAGGACGCCCCGGTGAGGCCGCCCATGGTCGTCACTGCCCTGATCGGCGTGGGCGTGGGCGAGTTCCGGGTCGAGACGACCGAGAAGGCCCACTACAACAGGTCCGAGGGCAGCAAGCTGATCCGCAGCAGCGACGGCACGCGGCACGACCGCTACACCGTCACCCTCACCGGCGAAGTCACGGTGGGCGGTCGTCCCGAACGCCTCTACACGCCCGGCACAACACTTGAGATCGTCCCGGGCTACCGGATCGAAGTCGCGAAGGCGAGCGTCCGATCCGGCAGGAAGGGCACAGTTGAAGGCGTCCTGCACCGCGAGGAGAGCTTCCGGCAGCCGGTCGAGCTGCGGGCCGACGCGCTGCCCACCGGCGTCGTCTGCGACGGCGCCGAAGTCGAGCCCGGGGACGACGGCAGGTTCCGGCTGGACTGCGAGGCGTCGGACGCCGTCGAAGCGGGCGACTACGACTTCCTGATCACGTCGTCGTCCTGGCTGGCCGGCGAGCGGGAAGTCCGCTCCGCCTACACTACGGTCCCCGTGACCGCGCGAATGGAGGTGAAGGGCAGATGAAGAGTCCCTGCATCGCCCTCGCACTCACGATCGCCGCCACAGTCCCCGGCGCCGCCGCCAACGCAGCGACCGACGACGCCGAACCCGTCACCTTCATCCGCGACGTCCTGCCCGCCATGAACAAGGTCGGCTGCTCCTCGGGCACCTGTCACGGCGCGGCCAAGGGCAAGAACGGCTTCAAGCTGTCGCTGCGCGGCTATGACCCGGAGTTCGACTACCAGTCGCTGCTCTACGACATGTCCGGCCGGCGGTTCAACCGAGCCGACCCGGCGCGCTCCCTGATGCTCGCCAAGCCGACGATGCAGGTCCCCCACGAAGGCGGCCTGCGCCTCGATCCCGGCGGCCGCTACTACAACCTCATCCTCGACTGGATCAGGGCGGGCGTGCCCTACGGGGATCCCTCGCATGACCGGGTCGAACGCCTCGAGATCCACCCGGCCGAGGTCTTCATGAACCGGCCGGGGATGCGGCAGCAGACGACCGTCATCGCGCACTACGGCGACGGGCGGAGCCGCGACGTGACGCGCGAGGCCCACGTCACCAGCAGCAACACGGAAACGATGGCGATCGAAGAGACGCCGTCCGGCCCCGTCGCCACCGGACTTCGGCGCGGCGAGAGCACGCTGCTCGTTCGCTACGAAGGTCAGTTCGCCACGGCGCCCGCCACCGTGCTCAGCGGCCGCGAGGGCTTCGAGTGGACGGCCCTGCCCCAGGCCAACTACATCGACGAGCTGATCGACGCAAAGCTCCAGCGGATCGAAGTCCTGCCCTCGGCGCCGATCGACGACGCCGCCTTTCTCCGCCGCGCCTCGCTCGACCTGACCGGCCAGATCCCGACCCCGGAACGGGTGCGCGCGTTCCTCGCCGACGACACACCGACCCAGGAGAAGCGGAACCGCCTGGTCGACGAGCTGATCGCTAGCGACGCCTACGTCGACCACTGGACGCTCAAGTGGGGCGACCTGTTGCGCAGCAACCGGAAGTTCATGAGCTACAAGGGCATGCTGACCTTCCGCGGCTGGCTGCGCGAGGCGATCGAGGAGAACCGGCCCTACGACGAACTCGTCCGCGAGCTCGTGACGGCCTCCGGCAGCACTCTCGATCAGCCGGCCGCCAGCTACTTCCGCGCCGCCCGCGATCCGAAGGAGGCGATGGAGACCACCACCCAGCTCTTCATGGGCGTACGGATGGTCTGCGCCCAGTGCCACGACCACCCGTTCGAGCGCTGGACCCAGAACCAGTACTTCGAGATGACCGCCTTCTTCGCGGGACTGGGCGTCCGTCCCGGCTTCCGTACCGGCGAGGAGATCGTCTTCGACAAGCGCCGGGACAACGAGCAGTTGCACCCGAAGACGAACGCCGTGGTGCCGCCGAAGTACCTGGTGCCGGTCGAGGGCGCGCCGGAACCGGGCCACGGCGCCGGCCGCCGGGCCGCGCTGGCCGACTGGCTGACGTCGCCGAACAACCCCTACTTCGCCCCGGCGATCGCGAACCGCGTCTGGAGCTACTTCATGGGTCGCGGGATCATCGACCCGGTCGACGACATCCGCGCCTCGAACCAGCCGGTCAACGCGACGCTCCTGAACGCGCTGACCGCCGACCTGATCGAGAACGACTTCGACCTCCGCCACCTGATGCGGACGATCGCCACCTCCCGGGCCTACCAGTCGTCCTTCCAGACGAACGAGTGGAACCAGGACGACCGGATCAACTTCTCCCGCCACGAACCGCGGCGCCTGAGCGCCGAGCAACTGGCGGACGCCGTCGCCCGCGCCACCGACTCCCGGTTCGAGATCGACACCCTTCCCGAGGATTTCGACGCCACGGCGCTCCCGGATCCGCACGTGATGACGGCGAGCATGGGCATCGAGGGCTTCCTCGACCTGTTCGGCAAACCCGACCGTGAGACCGCATGCGAGTGCGAGCGGAAGACGGAGATGAGCCTGCCGCAGGCGTTGAGCCTGCTGAACGGCTCCGTCATCGCCGATGCGATCGCCGACCCCGAGGGCCGGGTGGCGAACCTCGTCCTCGGAGGCCTGGACAACGAGGAGCTGATCGCCGAGCTCTACCTCGCCGCCATCGGCCGTCTGCCGACCGGCGACGAAGCCGAGCTCGCGGAGGGCCACTTCGAGTCCTCCGCCAGCCGCACCGCGGCGGCCCAGGACCTGATGTGGGCACTCCTCAACTCCAACGCCTTCCTCTTCAACTCGTAAGCTCTCAGCCCGCAGCCGCAAAGGAGCCCCGACCATGCTCGTCATCCCAGGACAGTCCGGCCACACCTGCGACGGCCCGACCCGGCGTGAGTTCCTCCGCGTCGGCTCGCTCGGCATCTTCGGCATCTCGCTCAGCCAGACCCTGGCGCTCCGCGACGCGCACGCCGCCACCGCCGCGGTGGACACCTTCGCCGGGGGCAAGGGCTTCGGCAGCGCCAAGTCGGTCATCCTGCTGTTCCTCCAGGGCGGACCCAGCCACATCGACATCTGGGATCCGAAGCCCGATGCGCCGTCCAACGTCCGCGGCGAGTTCGGCGCCATCGACACGAAGATCCCGGGAATCAGGCTCTCCGAGACGATGCCGCTGCTGGTCGACCAGGTCGACAAGTGCACGCTGATCCGCTCGATGAGCTACACGCCGAAGGGACTCTTCAACCACACCGCCGCGATCTACCAGATGCTGACCGGCTACCCGCCCGACCGCGTCTCGCCCTCCGGCCAGCTCGAGCCGCCGACCCCGGCCGACTTCCCGACTGCCGGTTCCCACATCTCCAGGCTCAAGCCGCTGGACGACGCGATGCTCCCCTTCATCGAGCTGCCGAGGCCGTTGCAGGAATCGAACGTGATCGGCAAGGGCGGCGCCGCCGGCTTCCTCGGCAAGGCCTACGACCCCTACCGGCTCTACCAGGACCCGAACCAGCCGATCGAACTCAGCGACCTGGAACTCCGCGAGGAGACCTCGCCCGAGCGCCTCGCCGGCCGCTTCGAGCTCCGCAAGGGCCTGAACGCCTCGCTCCCCGAGCTTGAGAAGGCGGTCGCCGACTCGGCCCTCGACGAGTACTACGAGAAGGCCTACGACCTCGTCCTCTCCGGCAAGGCCCGCCAGGCCTTCGACCTCTCGAACGAGAACGACGAGATGCGCGAGCGCTACGGCAAGAACACCTTCGGCCAGGGCGCGCTGATGGCCCGGCGGCTGATCGAGGCCGGCACCCGTTTCGTCCAGCTCAACTGGCCCGCGGTCGCCAACGGCAACCCCGAAGTCGACTCCTGGGACACCCACGCCGCCAACTTCGGGCCGCTCAAGAACCTGCACTGCCCCGTCCTCGACCGCGCGCTCTCGGCGCTGCTGTCCGACATGGACGACCGCGGCCTGCTCGACGAGACCCTCGTCGTCGCCGTCGGCGAGTTCGGCCGCTCACCCCGCCTGGGCGTCAGCACCTCCGGCAACAGCAACTCCCCGGACGGCCGCGACCACTGGCCCTACTGCTACACCGCGTTGGTCGCCGGCGCCGGCGTCTCCCGAGGCCAGCTCTACGGCGAGTCCGATGAGACCGGCTCCGCCCCCCGCGAGAAGCCAGTCCACCCGAACGACCTGCTGGCGACGGTGTACCACACGCTGGGGATCGATCCGGCGATGGAGATCCTGAATCACCTGGACCAGCCGAGAGAGCTGGTGAAGGGCGAGGTGATTCGGGGTTTGTGGGCTTAGCAGATTCGCAATTCCCTCACTCACGCGCCCTTCCACGGGTCGACGACGTCTACGCCTGTGTCCTCAAAATCTCGGACGTTGCGCGTGACCAGGATCGCGCCGCGTGAGCGGGATATGGCGGCGATCTGGCAATCGGATTCACTGATCGGCCGGCCCGCTCGGCGCCGATCGGCGGCGATCTCCGCGTAAGTTCGGGCCGCGCGACTATCGAACGACAGAATCCGTTCGTTGAAGCCAACGTCGAACCACCGGGCCATGCTGGCCGCCAGTGCAGTTCGTCGTCTGCCGACCGGCATGATCGCGACGCCGTAGCGCAATTCCGCTTCGCTGACGGCCGTCAGGTACATCTCCCGCGCGTCGCGCTCCGCGACCCATCCCGCGACGGCGGGTGCCGGCTCGGGGCGCATGAGCTCGGACGCGACGTTCGTGTCGATGACGAACATCCAAGCCCGCTCAGGAAAAAGTCGGAGGCTCGCGCATCGGGCCGCGCGGGGGAACCTCGAGTTCGACGCCTCCAAGGGCCGCAAAGCACTCGCGCGTGAACGTGGCCAAGTTCCGCGGACCGGGGCGCCCGCCGTTCACCGCGTCGCGCAGGATGATGCGTACCTCCTCCTCCATGGAACGATCATGGCGGGCGGCGCGGACACGAAGGCGTGTCTTCACTTCGTCGTCGAGATTGCGGATCGTGATGCTCGCCATCGGCCGGGCCTCCTCATGGTCCGGGGCAGGGTTGGAGACTACGGCATGATTGCAGTGCAAGCAAGAGCATGTCGGGTCTACCTTGCTACCTACCCCGCCTGCCCGTAGGCTCGCGGCCAAGAGACCGCCGGAGCGCCCCATGCAGATAAACACCATCCTCGCCTTCATCGACAACGGCCAAATGGCGCTGCCCGAGTTCCAGAGGGGCTACGTCTGGAATCGCAACCAGGTCCGAAGCCTCTTCGAATCACTCTACCGGGGCCATCCAGTGGGCGGTCTGCTCGTCTGGACGACGGACTCCGCCGGAGCCCAGCACCGTGGCGACGGCCAGTTGGCGCCCGGCGTAGTCAAGCTGCTTCTCGATGGTCAGCAGCGCATGACCTCGCTCTACGGCGTCGTCCGGGGCAAAGCGCCCCGGTTCTTCGAAGGCAACAGTCGCGCCTTCAATAACTTGAGATTCCATCTCGAATCCGAGACGTTCGAGTTCTATCAGCCGATCAAGATGAAGGACGACCCCCTCTGGGTCGACGTCACCGAGTTGATGAAACAAGACGCCAGCGGGCTAGGCGAGTTCACGGCGCGTGGCGCTCAGGACCCGGACCTCGCGCCGCGCTTGGCCGTCTTCATTGAACGTCTTTCCCGACTGCTGGCAATCAAGAACATCGACCTGCACATCGACGACATCACCGGCACGGAGAAGACGATCGACGTTGTCGTGGACATCTTCAACCGTGTCAACAGCGGCGGTACGAAGCTGTCCAAGGGCGACCTCGCGTTGGCGAAGATCTGCGCGGACTGGCCCGACGCCCGACAGGAGATGCGGGACAAACTCCATCAACTCCGCAGAAACGGCTTCGTCTTCAAGCTCGACTGGCTGCTCCGGTCCGTCAACACTGTGCTGACCGGCGAGGCGAAGTTCCACTTTCTACACGATCGCTCCGCAGAGGAGATTCAGGACGGCCTGAAGCGCGCCAGCCGCCACATCGACACCTGCCTCAACCTGATCTCGGGGCGGCTCGGTCTCGACCACGACCGCGTTCTCTTCGCCAAGAACGCAATTCCCGTAATGGTCCGTTATCTGGACCGGCACGATGGCCAGTTGACGGAGACCGAGCGAGACAAGCTCCTGTTCTGGTTCGTCCACGCCGGCATGTGGGGCCGCTTCTCCGGCTCGACGGAGACCTACATCGACGTGGACATCGAGGCCATCTCCGCCGGGGCCGACCCGCTCGACCGGCTGCTTGAGAGACTCCGTCTCTGGCACGGCTCGTTGAAGGTGGAACCCGGACACTTCACGGGCTGGAGCAAGGGCGCGCGCCTCTATCCGGTGCTGTATCTGCTCACGCGCATGGGATCAGCTCAGGATTGGGGCGACGGCCTTGAGCTGAAGGCCGGCATGCTGGGCAAGATGAGCAAGCTGGAAGTGCATCACATCTTCCCGAAGTCGCGGCTCTACAAGGCTGGCTACTCGAAGCCCCAAGTGAACGCGTTGGCGAACTTCTGCTTCCAGACGAAAGAAACGAACCTGAACATAGGTAGCAGGTTGCCCGAGGAGTACTTTCCCAGAATCGAGCAGAAGCACCGGGGCGCCCTCGCCTCGCAGTGGATTCCGATGGAGCCGGCCTTGTGGAAAGTCGAAAACTACGAGGAATTCCTGGAAGCGAGAAGACGCCTGCTCGCCGACGAGGCGAATCGCCTGCTGGCGGATCTCCTGCACGGCGAAACTCACTGGCTCGAAGGCGCCGCCTCGCCACGGGAGATGGACGGGCCGGAGATTCTCGGCAGCATCGCGGACCAGGACGAGGAGGCGGAACTCCTCGATATCAACAACTGGATGGAGACTCGCGGACTGCCTGCTGGAGTGCTTTCGCACGAGCACGTCGACCCCGAGAGCGGGCAGCAAGTCGCCCTGTTCGACCTGGCGTGGCCCGAGGGGGTGCAGCCGGGGCTCACTCAGCCTGCCGCCGTACTGCTGAACGAACCTCCGAGCATCTGGGAGATCGCAAGCCGGGCGGGCTACCGCTGCTTCACGACAGCCGACGACTTCCGGGAGTACGTGTCGCGGGAGATCCTGGCGGAGACTCCCGACCAAGGCGCCAGCTGGCCTTCATCCATGCCGCCGCCCCCTGCCATCGACCCGGCGTCCGGTCCGAAGCCGTCGATTGGCTGAGAGGTGCGTCGCCATCTGTTGGCGCGGGTCGCCCTCGTCCAGGCTACGTGGGGCTCGCCGGTCCGGCGCGACAGCCGTCGGCTAGTGCTAACCTCAAGCCAACGGAGGAAGACCGCATGAGGTCGAACGAGATCATCTTCGAGGTAACCGAAGCGTGTGAGGGCGGATACGACGCCAGAGCGCTCGACTACGGCATCTTCACTCAAGGGAACGACTGGAGCGACTTGAAGTTGATGGTCAGAGACGCCGTGCTCTGCCATTTCGACAAGAAGGACGCGCCCCGAGTCATCCGGTTGCATCACGTCAGACAGGGCTCTAACGCGGTATGAAGCTGTCTCGCCACCTCTCCGGTAGCGAGGCCGCAAGACGGCGCCGCCGCGAGTACGGTTACCGCGTGGTCGGCTTCGCCCGGACGCGCCCCGAGCTTGCAATGTAGCCCCCACGCGGCTACATTTGCGGTCATGACGACCGTCGGCATCCGCGTACTGAAGAACCGTCTCAGCGAGTACGTGCGCATGGCCCAGTCCGGCGAGCGGGTGACCGTCACCAGCCGCGGAACGCCGGTCGCCGACCTGGTGCCTCACGCTCCGCGGGGTCTGGACCCGGACGACGAGTTGCTGCGGCTGGCGCGGGCAGGGGAAGTCCGTCTCGGCAGGCCCAACGCCGAGGCGGTCTACACGCGCCCGCCCAAGGAGGAGCGGTGGCCGCACGACGAAGTGATGGCGCTCCTGGACTCGGTTCGCGGCGAGAGGTGACGCTCTACGCCGAGAGCAGCGCGGTCCTTTCCTGGTTGTTTGGAGAGCCGTCTGGCGAAGAAGCGCTTCGCCTCCTCAGGTCCGCGACCAGGATTTTCGCCTCGGAGTTGACGCTCCTCGAGTGCGAACGCGCCATCCACCAGGCGGAAGCGGCGGGCCGTCTGAACGCCCGGCAAGCCGAAGCGGCGCGCGCGCGGCTTGAGGCGGCGACCGGATCCTGGAACGTGTTCCGGATCAGCGCCGTCATCATGAACCGCGCACGCCGCCCCTTTCCGCGAGAGCCGCTTCGCACGCTGGATGCGCTGCACCTGGCCACCGCACTCCGGGTCGGCGAGTTCCAGGCGAAGTTGGAGGTCCTCACCTTTGACCGGCGCATACGGGCGAACGCGCTGGCACTGGGAGTCGACGTTGTCCCGGCGCCCCAGGCGGACTGAGGTGGACAACGCCTCCCTGAGCTGGATCACCGGCTACATCTGGGGCATCGCCGACGACGTGCTCCGCGACCTTTACGTCCGCGGCAAGTACCGCGACGTCATTCTGCCGATGACCCTTCTACGCCATCTGCAAGGCGGACCTGCTGCTCAAGGGCGAAGGCGCGGCCGCCGACAACATCGTCGGCGGGCCGGAGCACTCCACACTGTCGAACGACGCCTTCCCGAGCCGCGAGTTCGACTTCATGCTCTCGAATCCACCCTACGGCAAGAGCTGGAAGACGGACCTCGAGCGCATGGGCGGCAAGAAGGGCATGAACGACCCGCGCTTCCAGGTCGAGCACGGCGGCGACGCGGAGTACTCCCTCGTCACCCGCAGCAGCGACGGCCAGATGCTCTTCCTGGCCAACAAGCTCGCCAAGATGAAGCGGAACACCCCGCTCGGCAGCCGGATCGCCGAGGTCCACAACGGCAGTTCCCTCTTCACCGGCGACGCCGGCCAGGG
>JAAXHG010000198.1:140774-153115 GCA_012270995.1 Vicinamibacteraceae bacterium
TACAACACCGGCATCGCCACCTACGTCTGGGTGCTGACGAACCGGAAGCCGGAGCATCGCAAGGGCAGGGTCCAGCTCATCGACGCGACGAAGCGGTTCCAGCCGCTGCGCAAGAACCTCGGCAAGAAGAACTGCGAACTCGGCGAGGAGGACATCGACCGCATCTGCGGCGTGTTCCAGGCCTTCGAGGAGACCGAGGAGAGCAGGATCTTCGACAACGAGGCGTTCGGCTACTGGAAGGTGACCGTCGACCGGCCCCTGCGAATCGTCGGCGCCGACCCGAACCGCGCGTACAAGCTCGCCGAGATCAGGGAGTTGAAGGCGACCGGCGAGCGCGGCGAACCCGCGCCGCCCGTGATCCGGAAGGTTCACAAGCAAGGCGTCGCCGCCGACCCGCCGCGCGGCCTGTTCGAGGCGAAGGTCGACGGCCGGACCGCCGTCGTCGAATACGAGCCGGACACGGAACTCCGCGACACGGAACAGATCCCGCTCCAGGAAGAGGGCGGCATCGAGGCCTTCCTGCGCCGCGAGGTCCTCCCTTGGGCCCCGGACGCCTGGTACAACCCCAGGACCGTGAAGACCGGCTACGAGATCAGCTTCAACCGCTACTTCTACCAGCCCGAACCGATGCGGCCCCTGGCGGAGATCCAAGCCGACATCCTGGCGTTGGAGACGCGGACCGAGGGCCTGCTGGCCGAGATCATCGGCGGCATGGCGCCCGGTCTGCCGGAGGGCCGGACGCGCCGGGTGTAAGTCGACACTTCCGTCTTCGGCGGCTGCGACGAGGACAAATTCCGGGAACCGTCAAGACGGCTCTTCGAGCGCTTCCGTCAAGGCGAGCTACGGCTAGTGGTTTCACCCTTGACGATCGACGAACTCAACGATGCGCCGAGGCGGATCAGGGAGATAATCGACACCGTGCCAGACGATCACCTCGACTTGCTTCCCGAAACAGACGAAGCGGGTAGGCTGGCGGCACAGTACATCGCGGCCGGTGCCCTCGGCCCCTCGATGCGCCCCGACGGGGTGCATATCGCAGCCGCCACTCTGGCACGGGTCGACCACTTGGTCAGTTGGAACTTCAAGCACATGGTCAAACCGTGGCGGATCAGCATCATCAACGCAGTGAACCGGCGGCACGGCCACGCCCACCTCGACATCCGCACCCCAGGAGACTTCAAAGACGATGAGTGACGAGAACGGTCCGACAAAGAAGAGCTTCGACTGCGTTGCCTTTCAGCGCGCTCAGCGGAAGAAGCTCGGCAAGAAGCTCGAAGGCCTGAGCAGCGAGGAGATCGGCGCCTGGATGCGGGACTACCGACCGACGGACCCGAAGCTGCGGCGTCTGCTCGAGCGTCTGCGGGCTCGCGATGCCAAGGCACGGGACGAGCCCTCGCCAGGCCCCGGCCCCGTCGCGTCCTCGCCCAGGCCCGAAGAGCCGCGAAGCAGCAGCCCTTAGGCGCGACGCCCCATGTCCCCCGTTCCGCCCGAGCGACAGACCTACCGCGTGTACGTCGACACCTCCGTGTTCGCCGCCTGCGAGGACAAGAAGTTCCGGATCAGGGAGTCGTCCCGGCGGCTGTTCGAGCGATTCCGCACCGGCGACATGACCCTCGTCCTGTCGGCCGCGGTCGCGGACGAGTTGGACTCGGCTACCGAAGCCGCGCGAGCCCTGCCGGGGACAGTGCCCCGCGAGCACACGGAGTTCCTGGAGCCGTCCGCCGCGGCGGAGGATCTCGCTGACCGCTACATCGACGCGGGCGCCGTGGACGCGGCCGCACGGTCCGCCGCCCTGCACGTCGCCTTCGCCACGCTCGCGGACGTAGACACCCTTGCGAGCTGGGACTACAGGCACCTCCTGAAGTTCCGCCACAGGCCCAGATTCAACGCCGTCAACCGGGAACTCGGTCATCCCCAAATCGAGATGTACGAGCCCCCGGCCATCCTCGGCGAGAACTTCCGCGACCCGAACAGCAAGGGCTTCGACTGCGTCGGCTTCATGCGGGAACAGAGAGACCGCATCAGCCGGAAGCTGAACGCCATGACCCCCGAGGAGCGCGTGGACTGGTTGCGGAACGTGGAGATCACCGACCCCATTCTCCGCCGCGTCATGAAGCGGTCGCCGCGGGTCAAGCTGAACGAGCTCATCGGTCCGACTCAGGAGCCCGGAGAGTAGGTGCTTGGAAGTCAAGGCGCGGCCTCGCTGGCCGGAGATCCGAGGCCGAAGGTCGTCCCTGCCGAGTCGATCGGGCACTCCTCCGTGGAGACGGATGCCTCGGGCTGCGCCCGCATGACGCCCGCGCCTCCATCATCGTTCCCATGAGGATGAGGAGGCGGGTCCTCACGCGCCACTGGGCTGGCCAATGCCGCGCCACATCGCCCGACGAAAGCGCCTTCGCGAGTCGCCGGAGAGTGGCCACCCCTCCCGTGACGCTGGTCCACCCGCCCAGAGTTCCAGCGACACCGTAGCCATGGACCCGAGCCCGCTCCCGGAAGCCGACGCGGCGGCGATGGCAGACCTGCCCGCCTACGCCGAGACCAGGGATTCCGGCGTGGAATGGCTGGGCGAGGTTCCGGCGCATTGGGAAGTGCGCCGCATCGCTGGCTTGGCGCGCATTCTGAACGGGGCAACGCCCTCCTCAACCCATGCTCCCTACTGGGGTGGCCACATCCCGTGGATTACACCCACTGACCTTGGCGCCCTTGCCGCCGGAGCTGCAGGCGCAGGTCGCCGAATCAGCCGGACCGCACGGAGCTTGACGACGGCCGGCTACGACGCTTGCGGTGCTTCCTTGGCACCTCCTGACAGCCTTGCCCTCTCGACGCGAGCGCCAATCGGCCACCTCGCCATCCTTGGTCGCAGTTGCTGCACCAATCAAGGCTGCAGACTCTTGGTTCCGAGCAATCACATCCGGTCCGAGTTTCTCTACTACGCCCTCTCGACATTCCGAGAGGAGATGAAGGCCTTCGGGCAAGGCAGCACGTTCTCGGAATTGTCCCGAGAAAAGCTCGCCGCGTTTCGCATCGTTCAGCCTCCACTCGCCGAACAAACCGCCATCGCCCGTTTTCTCGACTACGTCGACCGGCGCATCCGGCGGTACATCCACGCCAAGGAGAAGCTGATCGCGCTGCTGGAGGAACAGAAGCAGGCCGTCATCCATCAGGCCGTCACCGGCCAGGTCGACGTCCGCACCGGCCGGCCCTATCCCGCGTACAAGGACTCCGGCGTCGAGTGGCTGGGAAAGGTGCCGGAGCATTGGGACGTGCGTCGGGCCAAGCAGCTCTTCAAGGAGGCGGATGACCGCTCCGCGACCGGCTTGGAGGAGCTTCTTTCCGTCTCTCACATTACAGGCGTCACGCCTCGGCGGAGTCAGAAGACGGTGACGATGTTCGAAGCGCGGTCGACTGTTGGATACAAGCTCTGCCAACCTGGGGACATCGTTGTGAACACGATGTGGGCCTGGATGGCAGCGCTCGGTGTCGCCCGCCAGGTTGGTCTTGTCAGCCCTTCGTACGCAATCTACCGGCCGCTCCACCCCCGGAAGCTCGCTGCTGAGTACGTGGACTTCCTGCTCCGCACAAAGACTTACCGGAGCGAGTATCGTCGCCGTTCAACGGGTATTCGGTCTTCGCGATTACGGTTGTACCCCGACGAGTTTCTCAGGATTCTGATGCTATGCCCGCCGTCCGAAGAGCAGCGCGCCATCGTCGCGTTCGCAAACAAGACATCACGTGACTCACAAGATGCCGGTGCGCTTGCCGCACGGCAGCGCTCTCTCCTTCAGCGGTACCGCGAACGGCTCATCGCCGACGTCGTCACCGGCAAGCTCGACGTCCGTGAAGCAGCCGCCTCGCTGCCCGAGGTCGGTCCTCTGGAGGAGAATGAGCAGCGGTGCCAGACCGCCTTCATCTGACAGTCCACTGCGCCAAGGCACTCGTCCAGTCGGCCGCAGGGCCTCAAGCGACCCCGACGACTCATGTGAGTCGGCGACCAGGGGCCGGTCCGATGCCTCCGCGATCCAGACGTTGAATCTCGTACCGAGTGAACGGTGACTGACGCGCGGGACGGTCGACGACCTTCGGCAAGAGAACCAACGCCGGGGCCGGCGACAACCGCGGCAGCCGCTGACGTCCGGCAACGCGCGAAATGGAGAGTCATCGCCGCTGGAGGGTGCCGGACGTGCCGGACGAGTAGCAGCCGCGACGTTGATGACGGGCTGGCACCCCACGATGAAGGAAGCGTCCGTGTTGTCCCGAAGGACCAGGAGTGGGCGCGGTCACCCATCGAGAGCAGCGACCAGGCGAGGGTGAGGCCCAGCCAGGCGAGGGTGAAGCCCAGAATGACGGCGAACGGCTCGGCCACCGCCCCGTTTGCCCCGGGGAGCGAGGCCCAACGTCCGCGGTCCGGCCTACGTACAATCCACTGAACGCATCGGGGCTCTGAAGGAGGAGGGCGCATGAACGGACCGGGAGACGAGGCAAGCGGCGCGGCCGTTGAAGGCGAAGCGGCTGCGGCTGCGCTCGACGCACCGCCTTTCGCTGACGGGGAAACGGGGAAGCGCGGAGAGGCCGAGGACGTGATCGACGATCCGCGCGGGGACGAGGAGCAGCCGGGACCACCGATCCGCTACAGGATCCGGACGTACGGCGCGGACATGCCGGTCGACACCCTGATGAAACGCATGGAGGACGAGGACATCTACGTCCCGGACTTCCAACGCAAGTTCATCTGGACCCTGGCTCAAGCTTCCCGGTTCATCGAATCGCTGCTGCTCGGACTCCCCGTGCCGGAGATCTTCCTGTTCAAGGACCCGGATACACGACGGCTCCTGGTAGTCGACGGCCAGCAGCGGCTGAAGACGCTGCGTCAGTTCTTCGCCGGGAAGTTCGGCCAGCGCGACTTCGCGCTCCGGGGGGTCGGCGAGGACTTCGCCGGCAAGACGATCCGCTCGTTGGAGCCTTCGGAGCGGCGCGAACTCGATCAGTTCATCATTCACGCGACGATCTTCGAGCAGGACGAGCCGACGGACGACCGAAGTTCGGTCTACTCCGTGTTCGAGCGCCTCAACACGGGCGGCACGCCCCTGCAGGCCCAGGAGATTCGTTCGAGCATCTACGAAGGGGCTTTGAACGAACTGCTCCACGACTTTGCGGAGAACCCGCACTGGCGCAACGTCTACGGGCCGTCGAGTCCGCGTAGGCGCGACGAGGAGTTGGTCCTTCGCTTCCTCGCGTTGCTGCACGCCCTGGAGGAGTACAGGAGCCCGATGAAGAGGTTCCTGAACGATTTCATGGAACGGAATCGGGATCCGTTGCCGGATGCGCTGGCCCGCTACCGGTCGGTGTTCGAGACGACCGTCGAGACGGTGGATCGGATGCTTGGCGCGAAAGCGCTGCGGCCGGACCGTCCGGTGAATGCAGCCGTAGCCGATGCCGTTCTCGTGGGTACTGCCAGTCGACTGGAGCGGGGCCCCATCGAGAGCGGCGAGGAGTTCAGGAGCGCACACCAGCGGCTCATCGACCGGCTCAGGAGTGACGAGCTCTACCAGAGCCGCACGACGCACGAAAACCGGCTTCGCGAGAGGATTCGCTACGCAAACGAGGAGTTCGGACCCGTCCCATGATCCCAGGCGACGCACAGCGCCTGGAAGAGCGCATTCGGAAGGCGCGCACCCGAGCTTCGTCGCCGGACCTGACGGATGAGGGATCGGGCGTGGCTCGGCGAGATGGCCGCGATCTGGGCGTCGGGCTACCTGGAAGCGGCGTTCCGGGACACGCTCAGGCAGTATGTCGAAACTCGAGCGGATACCAGGGTTCAACGAGCGATGAGTCGGCGGCTGGAGCGGTTCCGCAATCCACGCCTGGGCGTGATTCTGGACTTGGTGGGTGAGTTCGACACTGCCTGGGAAGACGAACTGCGCAGTTTGGCGGATGGTGCTGTCGGCGAGAGCGTGAACAGCATCGTTGCGCTCCGGCACCGGGTCGCCCACGGACGGTCGGATCGCGTGAGCATCGGCACGGTTGGACGATACTTCGACGAGGCTCGGAGACTTCCTCGACGCCTTGTCGCTTCGTCGACACGAACGTGCTCCCATCCACTGCCGCCAGCCCCGCAGACGCCTGGAAGCGCGAGGTGGCGCTCCGCGTGCAACCGATGACCGTCGGTACTCCACGACGCAGCGAGGCTCAGTCGGCGTCACGGGATCGCGTACTGGGATGGCGCCATCCTCGCCGCGGCGCGTGCCGCACCTGCGAGGGAGGCAGCGCCATGGGACACTGCACCAGAGTCTAAGATAGCCCGCGTCATGGATGACCAGCGGTCAGGAGTCGGCACGACCCGGAGGGTGCCAGTCGAGCAACTCCGCCTCGACCGCCACAACCCACGCCTCGTCGGCGCAGCCGCGGCAGCCAGCGACGAGGCGATCATCGCGCAGCTCTACCGTTCGGCGGAGCTCGACGAGCTTCTGCAGTCAATCTCGACCAACGGCTACCTCGATATCGAGCCGCTCGTCGCCGTCGCGGCACCAGAGGGGGACGCCCTGATCGTCCTTGAAGGCAACCGGCGCCTCGCGACGCTCCGTCTTCTACGGGAGCCGGACCTGGTGCGCAAGATCGCTTCCTCGGAGCGGCTCACTATCTCGGTTCCTGACTTCGAGAATGCCGTCCGCCCGACGTTCGGTCGCGTGACGGTCTACCAGGTTGCAAGCCGCCAGGAGGCGCGACCCTTCATCGGCTTCAAGCACATCAACGGGCCAGCAAAGTGGGACGCCTACGCGAAAGCGCGGTTCGCCGCGGACTGGTACCGGCAGGAAGGCGTCACGCTGGAACAGATCGCCGAAGCAGTCGGCGACCGGCACGCCACGGTGAAGCGGATGGTGTCCGCGATCTACGTCCTGGAGCAGGCAAGCAAGAGAAACCTGTTCGAGATCGACGACCGGGACACGCCGAAGTTCAACTTCTCCCACCTCTACACGGCACTCTCCCGCTCCCAGTACATGGACTATCTCGGCCTTGAACCCGGCTGGGCTCGGCACGATCCGCAGCCGGACCAGATCCCCGAGGACAAGCTCCCGGAGTTGAAGAACGTGCTGGTGTGGATCTACGGATCCGAGAGCGCTGACACACGACCCGTCGTTCGAGTCCAGAATCCGGACATCAAACGACTGGGCGAGGTCCTGGCACACACCGAAGCTCGTCACGTCCTGGAGCAGACGGGCGACCTCGACCAGGCACACGCGAAGCACCGAGTCCGTGGACTCACGCTTCACTGCGGCGCTGATCCGGTCACGCGACTCGATTCGTGACGCAGCCGGCGCTCTTCGCGCCTACGACGGAAAGGACCAGTCGCTACTCGACATCGCCGAGGACGTGAAGGAGACCGCGGACACGGTGGTTCAGCGAATGAAGAAGAAGCGCCTGGACGCGCAAGCGGCGGGATGACGGCGCTGGTTCTTCCGCTAGATGAAGTAACCGGTCGGAGGGTCAATGTCGACTTGGCCGCCGACTTTCTGGAGTTGACCGCGTTCTTCGCCGGTGACGGCGTCGCCCGTGCTTCCGACCTGGCCAACGCCGCCTCGGTCGGGCCGGAGGAAGTTCCCGGAGATCTCCACGAAGAGATGGAGCGCGGGGAGGAGGAGATCGTCGCCAGTGCGGTGTCGCGCATCAAGACGCGCCAAGCCGTGCTGAAAATCGGCCTACCCCTTCGAGCTGGACCGCGACGGCAGCACCCTGACCTGCGTGTTCGGCGAGGAGTCCCTGGGGCATTCCAGCTACATCCTGAGCCTCGTCCTGTCCAACCTGCAGGCCGTATCGCCCGTTCTCGGTGAAACTCGCATGCATCCGAGCGAGGACGACACCCGCCGACTGCGCCAGTACTTCCAGTACGTGGCCACGGCTGCTCTCGCCGCCGAAGTGCAGGGGCAAGCATGGTCCTTCGGCTTCCCGAGACCTGACGGCTCGGACTTCCTTCCCAAGCTCGCGGAAGTCTGGCGGCAGCTTCGAGACGGACGCGTCGAAGCGCAGACCGGCGCTCCCGAACGGCCGAAGGACGACCAGATCGACGTGTTCGCTGCCCGGATGCACGGCGACAAACTGCCTGGCTTCCTCCTTGCCGCCGCGCAAGTCGCCACTGGGGCGAACGCTTGGAAGAAGCCGCTGAGAGGTCATCTCGACGCCTTCAGGGGGCGGTGGTTCCGGACACAGCCCGCAACAGACTTCATCCCGTACGTGATCGTGCCGTTCGCGATCGACGACGTGAAGTTCATTGATCGCGTGCGCACCATGGGAAACGTGCTTCACCGGCTGCGGGTTCCGCTTCGAGTCGCCGAGGCGGAGCAGCTCGTTCGGGCGAATGTCCCGATCGAAGCCTACGACCGACTGCCCGAAGTCGCGTCCTGGGTGTCCGGTTACCGGGAGCGGGCAAGGAAGGCGGCATGAGACACCGCTTCCACTCGATCTGCCCGTACTTCGCGATGTTCCCGGAGACCTTCGTCGAAAAGCACCTGGCGGCAAGTCCGCATGACGGCGTCGTCTTCGATCCCTTCTGTGGCCGCGGCACCACGGTGTTCCAGGCGCTGCTTCAGGGACGCAGCGCGGCGGGAACGGATGTGCACCCTGTAGCGGTGTGCATTTCGGGCGCAAAGGCGGATCCGCCGACATACTCCGAAGCGAAGAGCCGCATCAGTGAGTTGCGGAACAGCTTCCACGAGCCCAAGGACGCCGGGTGGCACGGCAGTCTGGACGAGTTCTTCGATCTCTGCTTCCACCCGGACACGCTGGTGCAGGTTCGTTACCTCCGATCCGTTCTGGACTGGCGCAACCGCAAGGACGACCGCTTTATCGCCACGCTGTGCCTCTGGGCGATGCACGGCGAGTCCCACAAGTCGCCCAACTACTTCAGCAATCGCATGCCCCGGACGATCAGCACCAAACCCGACTACTCGGTCCGATGGTGGAAGGAGAACGGGTACAAGCCACCATGGAGAGGCGCCTTCGGCATCCTGGAACGGATGCTCGACTACCGCTTCAGGACGCCCCCGCCCGCAGGCCGCGCGGAGATCGTCCAGGCGGACGCGCGCCGCGCCGCCAAGGTCTTTCCCGAGCTTGCCGGCCGAGTCAGCGACGTGATCACGTCGCCGCCCTATCTGGACACAACGAACTACCGCGAGGACCAATGGCTGCGGCTGTGGTTTCTCGGTGGTGAGGCTTCGGTGCCCAGCGGCCGCCGAGACGACCGCCACTACAACAAGGAGAACTACTGGACTTTCGTCCGAGAGTCGATGGAGGGTCTGCGCCCCCTCCTAGCCGAACGGGCGCGGATCGTCATCCGGGTCGGCGGGCGTCAAATGGACAAGCCCGAACTGAGAGCCGGCTTGCTGAAGTCGGTGCCTGCCGGACTCCGCCGCGATGTCCGGTTAGTGGACGACGGGGTAACGACCGAGGTCGGCAGAACGCAGGCGAACGCGTTTCGAGGCGCGAGAGTCTCGCGCATGGAGGAACACGACTTCTGCTTCGCCGTGTAGCGCCGTCAGGTCGTCCCAAGCCACCGCATGACGAGACACACGAACAAGCTTCACGTAGCCGGTGCTAGGCTGTGCTACACATAAACCGTGAGACTGTGACCATGAGGAACATCACCGTATCCGTCGACGACGAAACCTACCGCCGTTCCCGCATCCGGGCCGCCGAGCTGGACACTTCGGTCTCGGCGCTTGTGCGCGGCTACCTCACCGGGCTCGCTCAGGGCAAGAGCATGGGCGGCACGACAGAGGAGGTGAAGGCCGAGACGGAGCGGGAACGCCGCGAGCGCAAACTCCGCGAAGTGTTCGAGGACATTCGTGCAACGCGGCCGGGCTTCCGCGCCTCCGAGAATCTCCCCAGGGAAGCTCTCTACGACCGCGATGCGTTTCGTTGACACGAACGTCCTGATCTACGCGACCAGTCCTTGGCCGGACGAGGCCGGGAAGCGGCGACGCGCACAGTATCTGCTGCGGGAAGGAGGCCTTGCCTTGTCGGTCCAGGTGCTCCAGGAGTTCTACTGGCAAGCAACCCACCAGAAGCGAGGGGAAGCGCTGACGCCTTCGCAGGCCCTCGAGTTCATCGACTCGATCCGAGACTTCCCGGTTCAGGCAATAACGCAAGCCGTGTTCCGGAGCGCGGTTGCCCTCAGTAGACGATTCCAGATCCCATACTGGGACGGCGCAATCGTCGCGGCGGCTAGAGCCTCCGGCTGCGATGCCGTCTACACCGAAGATCTGAACCCGGGGCAAGACTACGACGGCGTACGCGTCATCAATCCGTTCGCCGAGCCTCCGGCATCGTGACCACCGACACGACGGAGCGCGGTCTCGAACGCCACATCTGCACCGCGCTGACCGGCCACGCCTGCGATCCGCCGACGGACGGCGAGATCCGGGAACCGCGGGTCCGCTACGGCGGCGTCGGCTGGACGGCGGGAGACCCGCGCGACTACGACCGGGACTACTGCGTCGACCTCGTTCAGCTTGCGGCCTTTCTCCGGGCGACGCAGCCGGATGCGGCGGAGGGGCTCTCGCTGGACGCGGACGGTCCGGCGCGACGGAAGTTCCTCGCCCGGCTGCAGGGCGAGATCACGAAGCGCGGCACGATCGACGTGCTCCGCAACGGGGTCAAGCACGGGCCGCGCGACCTGGAGCTGTTCTACGGCACGCCGTCCGCCGACAACCTGGCTGCCCGGCAACGCTTTGCCGACAACCGCTTCACCGTCTCGCGGCAGCTCCGCTACAGCAGGGACCGGACCCAACTGGCGCTGGACATCGGGCTGTTCATCAACGGACTGCCGGTCATCACGTTCGAGGTGAAGAACAGCCTCACCAAGCAGACGGTCGCCGACGCCGAACAGCAGTACAAGAGGGATCGCAATCCGCGCGAGAGGCTCTTCGAGTTCGGCCGTTGCGTGGCCCACTTCGCGTCGACGAGAAGGAGGCGCGCTTCTGCACCCGACTCGCGGGCAAGGCCTCCTGGTTCCTGCCCTTCAACCGCGGCTGGAACGACGGCGCCGGCAATCCTCCGAACCCGAACGGCCTCGGCGCCGACTACCTGTGGCGCGAGGTGCTGACGCGCGAGAGCCTCGCGAACATCCTGGAGAACTACGCCCAGATCGTCGAGTCGAAGCACGAGAAGACCGGCAGGAAGAGCAGGAGGCAGATCTGGCCGCGCTTCCACCAGTTGGACGTGGTCCGGCGGCTCCTGGCCGACGCGGCCGAACACGGCGCCGGCAAGCGCTACCTGATCCAGCACTCGGCGGGCAGCGGCAAGAGCAACTCGATCGCCTGGCTGGCCCACCAGCTCATCGGGCTGGAGAAGGACGGCGCCGAGGTCTTCGATTCCATCGTCGTCGTCACGGACCGAATCATCCTCGACCGGCAGATCCACGACACGATCAGGCAGTACGCCCAGGTCGGAGCGACGGTCGGTCACGCCCAACGTTCCGGCGACCTGCGGCGATTCATCGAGGACGGGAAGAAGATCGTCATCACGACGATCCAGAAGTTCCCGTTCATTCTTGACGAGATCGGCGACGAGCAGCGCGGGCGGAAGTTCGCCGTCATCATCGACGAAGCCCACTCCAGCCAGGGCGGCAAGACGAGCGCGGCGATCTCGGGGGCGCTCTCCGAGGCTGGCGAACGAGGCGAAGAGGAGACGGCCGAGGACCGGATCAACCGCCTGATGGAGTCCCGCAAGCTGCTCCCGAACGCCAGCTATTTCGCCTTCACGGCCACGCCGAAGAACAAGACGCTGGAGATCTTCGGTGCGCCGGACCCGCGGCCGGACGGGTCCGTCAAGCACCGCGCCTTCCACGCGTACACGATGAAGCAGGCGATCGAGGAGGGCTTCATCCTCGACGTGCTGAAGCACTACGCGCAGGTCAGGAGCTACTACAAGCTGGCGAAGAGGGTAGAGGGCGACCCGGAGTTCGACGTCAAGAAGGCGCAACGGAAGCTGCGGCGTTTCGTCGAGGGGCACGACCACGCGATCCGGCTGAAGGCCGAGATCATGGTCGACCACTTCCACGATCAGGTCATGGCCCAAAGGCGGATTGGCGGCGAAGCGAGGGCGATGGTCGTCACCAACGGCGTCGAGCGCGCGATCCGGTACTTCCACGCCATCCGCGAGTATCTCCAGACCAGGAAGAGCCCGTACCAGGCCATCGTCGCCTTCTCGGGCGAGCACGAGGTCGGCGGCGAGAAGGTCACCGAAGCCTCGCTGAACGGGTTTCCGTCCGCGCGCATCGCGCAGAAGATCCAGCAACACCCCTACCGATTCCTGGTCTGCGCGGACAAGTTCCAGACCGGCTACGACGA
>JAAXHG010000193.1 GCA_012270995.1 Vicinamibacteraceae bacterium
ACAAGTTCCATGTCCTCGCGCTCGCCTCGAAGGCGGTCGACGAGACACGCCGACTCGAACAGCGCCTCGACCCCTCGCTCAAGGGACTGCGCTGGACGCTGCTCAAGAACCGCGATTCCCTGACGCCCGCGCAACGCGCCGACCTCGACGCCCTCGTCGCCCAGGTCGCCAGCAAGCGCACCGCCCGCGCCTGGCTGTATCTGCAGCAACTCCGGGAGATCCTGAACCGCAAGCAGATCAACGTCGTCATGACGATGCTCCACCAGTGGTGCACCAACGTGAACCACTCGAAGGTCGAACCCATGAAGAGCGTCGCCAGCACCATCCGCAAGCACCGCAAGGGCATCGCCGCCTGGGCGCGGACCCGAGAGACCAACGGCTACCTCGAAGCCCTCAACGGACTCTTCCAAGCCGCCAAGCGAGAGGCCCGAGACTACAAACGACTCGACACCATCTGCATCGCCTACTTCCTCGTCGCCGGCAAACTCGATTTCCACAAGATCAACCCAAACATCGCATGAAACAGCATGAAACGCTTGAAACCCACTCGCATTTCAGAAGAGCCTGGAATAGCTCGTCGAGTCCCTACGCGACACAGGCCCCGTTGAGCGCCTTGACCCAGCTGCTTCGGGACCAGGATCCGTCGTAGTTAGTCACAGTGGATCCAGTGGTCTCCGGCACGTCGAACCGTACTCCACTGCATTGGATTTCTTTGTGTTCCTCATGCCCAAGTGATAGATTCAGTCTCGCAAACGGAGGTCCCCGACAGGCCGGTCTCGCGGCCTCCGACACTGCCAAGCCGACCGTCAGGTCCAGCATGGGATGACAACCGAGTGATTGACAAAGAAACCGGCATGAGCACCAAGGAGCGCCTGGGCGAGGAGATCGCCACGCTCGCAGCGCGGATCGACGCGGCGACTTACGAGCTGCTTGTTCTGATTCGCAGGTTCGACGAGCAGGAGGGCTGGAACTGCGGCTTCCTGAGTTGTGCGCGGTGGCTTACCTGGCGAATTGGCCTTGCACCCGGCGCGGCCCGCGAGAAGGTGCGGGTCGCCCGCGCCCTGGGCGAACTGCCTCTGATGAGCGAGGCGATGAGACGAGGCGGACTCTCGTACTCCAAGGTACGAGCGCTGACCCGCATCGCTCGGCCTGAGACGGAGAAGGACCTCGTCGAACTCGGGAAGGCCGGAACGGCGGCGCACATCGAGCGGGTTGTCCGGTCCTGGCGCAGGATCGACCGCTCGGTGGAGGCTGCCGACGACGAGTTGCGTGACGCATCGAGCCACGTGACGAGCCACATCGACGAGAACGGCATGTTCGTGATCCGCGGGCGGCTGGCGCCGGAAGCGGGCGAGGTGGCGATGAAGGCGCTCAAGGCAGCGAGCGAGAAGCTCTACGCGGAGGGCCAGGAGGATCCGCTTCCCGCTGGCAAGCTGCGCGCGGACGCTCTTGCTCTCGTTGCCGAAAGCGCGCTCAAAGGCGGTCTCGATCCCGGGTCAAGCGGCGACCGGTACCAGGTGGTCGTTCATGCGAGCGAGGAGGAACTGAGGGCCCCGGAGGAAGGTCCGGCGGTCGGCTGCGCGTCGTGTGCTTCCGCGGAAGCGCAGGCGGCAGACGTTTCCGCGGAGACGCCGCCGGCGCACCCGCATGAGCACGCGGCCGCAGCCGCCGAAGGCGTACACGTTTTCGCGGAAACGCCGGACGGATTCTAACCGGCCCAGTGGCGATCCTCACCCCGCGGGGCCTGGCTCGGCGACTCCCATGTTCCTGTTTCGGCGGAAACGGCTCGGCGAATCGCCTGCGACGCCGGCAAAGTCCGGATCACCCACCGATCGGGCCAGATCCTGAGCGTCGGCCGCAAGACGCGCACCATTCCACCTCCGATCCGCCGCGCCCTGGAGTTCCGCGACCAGGGCTGCCGATTCCCCGGCTGCACCTCGAAGCACTGCGATGTCCACCACATCGTCCACTGGGCCGACAGGGGCGAAACGAAGCTCTCGAACCTCGTCCTCCTCTGCCGGCGACACCACCGACTGCTCCATGAAGGCGGCTTCAATGTACGACTGAGCAAGGACGGCGCCGTGCAGTTCTTCCATCGCCGGGGAAGGCCCCTGGAAGAGAGTCCGGCGCCTCCACCGGTCGGCCTCCAAGCCGCACGGGAACTGGTCGAGCACCTGGAGAACGCCGGCATCCTGATCACGGGCAAGGAGTCGATGCCGACCTGGGACGGCCGGCCCCTCGACCTGCCCTACGTCATGGAGTGCCTGTGGCAGCCGCCACCGCACCTGGAGGCGGTGGTTGCACGGGAACGGGAGACCTCGCGCGCCGCCTAGCTCTGCCGAAACGGCGGCCCACACCCTTCACGGCGCTATCCTTCCCGAGCGGCGCATCCATGCCGCGACGACAAGCCGACTGTCGCTGCGCCGGGCCGCCGGCCCGTATCCGCCGCATGCGACTCCCGAGCAGAACGAGACGATGTCCATCACCGCAACAGACAGCGAGACCATCGCGGCGACGTTGCGCTCCGCACTCGAAACCGAGGCAGATGTGGTCGCCGCCTACCTGTACGGTTCGGTTGCCCGCGGCCTGCACCGTTACCGGAGCGACGTCGATGTCGCCCTCCTGCTCGAGCACGACCCTCCGGAGACACTCGACGGTCTGCGCCTGGATCTCGCCAACCGTCTTGGGGACAAGCTCAGCAGACCGGTCGACATTGTCATCCTCAATCGAGCCTCTTGCGACCTTGCCCATCGCGTGCGGCGAGACGGCGTCGTTCTGATCGACCGCGACCGCCGGCGGCGAATCGCCTGGGAAGTCAAGTCCCGCAACGAGTACTTCGACATGGAGCCGATCCGCCGGCTCTACCGGTACGGCCGGTCCACGTCATGACCGACGCCGAGCTGGTCGCCAAGAAGCTCGCCGAGATCGAGACGTACCTGGCCGATCTCCATAGGCTCGGCCGACCCGATCTCCTGGAAACCGACCTCAAGGAACAGCGTTTCCTGCTGTTGACCCTCCAGCTCGCGATCCAGGCGCTACTCGACGTCGCCTCGCACATCGTCTCGGACGACGAACTCGGAGAACCGGAACACAATCGCGACCTCTTCCAACTCCTGCAATCGGCCGGTTGGACCACCGGCGATCTCGCACGCCGTCTGCAACAGATGGTCGGCTTCCGGAACATCCTCGTGCACGAGTACGCCCGAACGAACCTCGCGATCGTCCGCGATGTGCTGGAGAACCGTGTGGGCGACCTGAGCGAGTTCTGCGGACAAGTCCGTGCGAGGCTCGCCCGCTAGCAGACCGGAAACGAAGACGTTCCCGCGGAAGCGCCGGCCAGTGTCCAACCAGGCAGTGACAGCAACGGGGCTAGGAGCGAGCTACCGGTTCCACCTTTCTTCCGGGGCGCGAGTCACCCTCGGTCTGGCGACCTTCCAACTGGTCCTCCTGCTGGTGCTTGTGGCGCTACAGCCACCCGCGGCGCGCGAGCTTCTGCTCAAGGGTCTGGCCGCGGGCATCGCGACGCCTGTGGCGTTCTCCGCGGCACGGCTCGGATTCGCGGTCTGGGCGATCGTGGCCGCTGCCGCAGCGGCGCGGCGTCTGGCGCCGGCCCACCGCGGCTGGCAGCTTCATCTGCCCGTCGGTCTGCGGACCCGCTGGGTCGCCGGTGTTCTGGGCGTGGCCTCGACTCTCGCCCACCTTGCCGGTCTGTGGATCGTTCTCTGGATCGGAGGCAGAGTGCTCGGTGAGCCGGCCTCGCCGCGAGCCCTGGTTGCTCTGCCACTCGTAGCGCTGGCAGCCGCGGGCACCTGGACGCCGGCACCCGGGCGGGTTCGCGCCTGCGCCGCCGTGGCAGTACCGCTGGCGGCGAGCGCCTCGCTTCCAGGTCTGGCGGCCGCCGTGACCCTTCTCAGCCTCGCCTGCTTCCAGGCCGGGCGCTGGTCACCCCGCTCCGCGCGTGTCCCTTCCGTTCCGGCTTCCCTTCGGTCGTTCGGCCGGCGTCTTCCGACCGGTCAGCTCCTCTTCTCCCTGCGAGCGCTCGGACTGTGGATCACACTGGCTCACCTTCCCGCCGCCCTGTTCGCCGCGCCGACCGGCCTGGCCATCCACAACAACGAGTTCACAGCCGATCAGACCGACCTTGTCCTGCGGCTCGGCGCCTCGCTGGGCGTGACCGCGACAGTTCTCGCCGTGGCGACGCTGCTGAGCGCCCGCCGCCCGCCCTGGGCCTGGTCCCGCTCGCTCCCCTGGTCCGCGAGACGGCGGGTCGCCGCGGACGCTGTCCTGCTGCTGCTGATTGCCAGCCCCCTGTTGATCCCGGTTCTTTACCTGCGGACCTCGAGCGGCTTGTCCGTCCTCGCGCTCCTCGTCTTTCTGGCGGTCCGGCTGCCCGGACGGATGCGCAACTCGCTCCGGGGACTCACGCGACTCGGATCGTGGACCTACATCGAGGCCCTCCTGGCCGCCCTCCTCACGAGCCTGCAACCCCTGACTGCGCTCGTCCTGGGAGTTGCCTCGCCGCTCGTCCTGGAAGCGTCCGCACGACGCGAGCGCTCGCTCAAGGCGGGGCTCTACCTGGAACGTCGATTCGACGCTGCCCGCGAGGCGGAGTCGTGACGCGAGGCCTCCGATTGGAAGGCGTCGCCTTCGCCTACGACGACCGGAGCCGCATCTTCAGCGATCTGAACCTGGAGGTTGCGAGCGGAGTGACCCTGCTCTCCGGTGAGAACGGAGCCGGCAAGACGACGTTGCTGAAGCTCGCTGCCGGAGTGGAGAAACCCGACGCCGGAAGAGTCCTCGTCAACGGCTCCGATCTGTGGCGACGAGAAGTCGCGGCCCGCTCCGACCTGGCGTTCGTTCCCCAGGAACCGGACGTGACGCCGTTCGCGACGATTCGCGAGGTTCTGCGCCTCGTCTGCCGTCTGAGATCGCAGCCGGCGGAGCAGGTCGACCAGGTCCTGTCCGAAACGGACCTCGAGGATTCCGCCGACCTCTCGATCCGCGAGCTGTCCCGAGGCCAGCGCCGTCGGGTTCTCCTGGCCGCGGCCTGGATCGGAACACCGCGAACAGCGATCCTGGACGAGCCGCTCGACGCGATGGACGAGCACTGGAGAAGCCGCATCCACGGGTGGCTCGAGGCGCTCCGGGAGGCCGGCGGCCTGGCGCTCGTCGCGACCCACGAAGCCGGACCGCTGGCGGAACTCGCCGACCGCTTTCTCGTTCTGCGTGACGGCGAGATCCGGGAGGTCCCATGAAGAACCCACCTGAAGGCTGGCCGAGAATCTCGTCCTCCCTCTTCTACGACGACGCGGCAACCGCGATCGACTGGTTGGTCCGCACCTTCGGCTTCGAGGTGCAGGAACGGGTGGAGGACGAGCAGGGGAGAATCGTCCATTCGCAGCTCGTCCTGGACGGCGGTCTCATCATGGTCGGACAGACTGGCCTGCAGCCGGACCGGGAGTACCAACGGTCTCCGCGGGCAGTCGGCGGCGCGAACACGCAGTCCCTGGCCGTGTACGTCGACGACGCCGACGCGCACTGCGAGCGGGCGCGGGCGGCGGGCGCCGAGATCACGATCGAGCCGGCGACCCAGGACTACGGCGAGGGCTACTGGGTCGACCGGAGCTACGGAGCCCTGGACCTGGAGGGACACCACTGGTGGTTTCTCCAGCGGCTGCGCTGAACTCTGCACTCGTTCCTGTTTACGCCTTAGTTGCGCTATGATGATCTCTTCCCACTTCCACGTCTCTTCTCGTTCCGCTTCACGGCGCCGTGACTTCCCTGCCCGCAGCTCTCACCGACTCGCAGTGGCCGCGGTCCCTGGTGCGTCAGATCCGGCGCGGGCGGGATCTGGTGAGCGGCGACGACCCGGCCGGAATCCATGAAGTAGAAGCCGACGTCTTCGCCACGCGGCTTGCGGGCGTCGACCGCCTGCTCGGCGGCGGCATCCGCCGCGGACAGACGATCGAGCTGGTCGGTCCCCGGAGCAGCGGACGTTTCTCCCTGGTGCTGGAACTGCTGGCCGGCGCCACCGAAAGCGGTGAATCGGCGGCGCTGGTCGATCTGGGGGACCACTTCGATCCGCAGGCCGCGGCGCGCGCCGGGGTCGTCCTCGAACGGCTGCTCTGGGCACGGCCCAGGCGGCTGAAGCAGGCTCTGGGCAGCGCCGAGGTGCTGATCGGCGGCGGCTTCCCCCTGGTCGTGCTCGACCTCGGTCTACCGCCGGTCCCCGGCGGCCGCGGCAAGGAATCGGCGTGGCTGCGACTGCGACGCGCGGCGGACGACCATCAGGCGGCGCTGCTGATCGCGGCGCCGTACCGCGCCAGCGGCACGGCGCCGCAGAAGATTCTCGATCTGGGGTCGCGAACGTCGCCGGCCCGTGCTCTCTGGGCGCGGGCCGCACCGAGAAGCCCGCGCTTGCTCGACGGGCTCAGAACCCGGCTCGAACTCGCCAAGTCGCGCGGCGAACGGCCGGGCGCCGCGGCCGAAGTCGAGTTGCGCGTGCTTGCCGGCAGCCTGCGACGCCCCCTGCCCGGCGCGCCGCCCCGTCGGACGGAGAACCGGCGCGCCGCCGGTACGCCAGTCGAGGTTCTGAGACGTGCCGGCTGAACGCAAGGCCCGCATCGCCTGCATGAGGGCGGCTTCTGAAGGTCACAGCCCACTCGCCGGCGGCGGCCGCGGATCGCATCATGCCGGCTAGGCGGAGATCCCGCATCGCCTGCATGCGAGCGGCGTTGTTCCCACTCGCCGCCTACTTGCGGGGAGCGCCCGAACTCGCCCGCGAGGCGGTCGTGGTCCACGAAGGTCCGTCGGCGCGGATCGTCGCCGCCTCCCGACTGGCGCGGCGAGCCGGGGTGCGGCCGGGGCTGACCGTGGCCCAGGCCCGGAACATCGAGTCCGGTCTGGTCTCTCGCACCCGCGATCCCGAGCGCGAGCACACCGCGCAGGAGGTACTGCTTGAGATCGCCGGCGCCTTCTCGCCCCGGGTCGAGGACGGCGGCGAGGGCATGGTCTACCTCGATCTGGCCGGCATCAGTCCGGCATCCGCCGGGAACGGCGAGCACAGCCTCGGCCAGTCGATCATGCGAGACATGGACGCCGCCGGCCTCCCCGGCCGGGTCGGCATCGCCGGCAGCAAGCTGGCGGCGCGGGCCGCGGCCGCCCTGCCCCGGTCGCCGAACGTCGTGGCGCCGCGCGGCGAGGCCCGGTTTCTGGCGCCGTTGCCGCTCAAGTCCCTGTTCGAGGACGGCAGCCCCGACCCCAGCCCGGCGCGGGACGACGACGACCAGGAAATCCTCCACACGCTGAAGCTCTGGGGCCTGCGAACGGTCGGCGACCTGGCCGGTCTACCGGCAGCCGAGGTCCACAGCCGCCTCGGCGAGCGCGGCACGGCGCTCCATTCCGCCGCCCGGGGCTTCGACCCGGCACCGCTCGTTCCCCGTCCGCCGCCGCCCACCTTCCGCGAGTCGCAGACCTTCGAGTGGCCGATCGACAACCTGGAGCCGTTCCTGTTCGTCGCCCGCGGCGCCGTCTCCCGGCTGGCGGACCGGCTCGACGCCCGGGGCATGGGCTGCAAGCGGCTCGAGCTGTCGCTCAAGGTCGAGCCCGAGGGCCTCCACGAACTGGCCATCGAACTGCCGGCGCCCACCCGCGAGGCGCGGACGCTGCTGTCGCTCGTTCGCCTTCACCTGGAAGCCGAGCCGCCCCGGGCACCGATCACGTCCATGCAACTGCTCGCCCATCCCGACGTTCCGCGCCAGGCGCAGCTCAGTCTGCTCGGACCGGCCGCCCTGTCGCCCGACCGCCTGGCCGCCGTTACTGCCCGGCTGCTCGCCCTGCTCGGCCCGAACCGCGTCGGTTCGCCGCGCACCCGGAACGGCCACCTGCCGGAGCGTTTCCGCCTGGCCGACTACGACCCGCCCCCGCCGCCGCGGATAAGGCTCGAACCCCGGCCCGGCCGCGGCCTGCTGGCGGTCCGCACCCTGCGGCCGCCGGTCGAGGTGGAGGTGCTGACCGCCGAGAGCGAAGAGACGGACCGCGCCGCGCCCTGCCCCGCACCGCTGCAGATCAATCCCTTGCCGACCGAGGACCGCCACGTCCGCATCGAGGGCGCCGTCCGCACCGCCGCCGGACCCTGGGAGATCGAGGAAGGCTGGTGGCGGGAGGACCCGGCGCTGCGGGACTACTGGGACGTGGAACTGCGGAACGGCGCGGTGTGTCGGATCTACCGCGACCGGATGTCGCAGCGCTGGTTCGCGGACGGGGTCTACGATTGAAACGAGGGGCTGCCGAGAAAGGCCCCGTGACCTCCGCCGCTCAGTCGTCACCCGCCAAACGGCGGCGCACGAAGTCGTCGAACAAGGGTACGGTGAAGTCGATCTCGCCGTAGCGGAGCGAATAGCAGAGCCCCTTCTTGATCAGCCTGCTCCGAAGAGATCCCACTTTCCTGGTGGATTTGCCAAGCTTCGCCGCCACATCGGCGGAGGCGTAGGGTCCCTTCCCCAATGACGCCATGGCGACCAGGTACTCTCGCTCAGCGTCCGTCGCCCGACCGGTCCTTGCGCAGAAGAGCCCCCTATCGAGTTCGTCGACGGCAATCGGCAACGCTGTTTCGACGGCCGACGGGGTGATTTCGCCCGGATCGGCCGCCGCGTTCCAGGCCTGCTTGCCGAACTCCTGGAGGAAATAGGGATAACCCTTGGTCCTGTCGACGATCTGGTCGAGGGCTTCCGGTCGCCAGACAACCCCCTCCCGCTCAGCCGGCAATTCCAGAGCGGCCCGGGCATCCGCGCCCCCGAGACTGTTGATCGTCCGGAAAGCGAAGAGACGCTCCGCGTAAGTCCTCGCTTCAGCCGCCAAAGCGGGCAGGGAAGGCAAGCCGGCGCCGATCAGAAGAAGCGGCAACTGCTTTTGGTGGACCCGGTGCAAACCGGCGATCAGCGCGCCAAGGTTCTTCCGGCTCAGGTACTGAACTTCGTCCAGCGCAAACAGGAAACCTCGTCCTCGTTCTCCAGCCATCTCACCGACTTCGATGAGGAGCGCGGCCAGATCCGCGTCCAGCGAGCCGGAGTCCGCGTGACCCGGCACCGGGTCGAGTCCGACGGCCACTTCGCCCATCTCCGGCAGGTTCCATGTGATCTTGAACGACTTCAAGACGCCGAGGGCACGACGTGCCCGGGCCGCCAACGTCTGCGCCGGAGAAAGGCGCAAGAGGACCCTCTGGACCACATCGGCCACGACCTGCTGGAACTTCATCGTCGGGCTGGCTTCGACCAACTCGCAAGCCCAGTGCCGCCTTAGACCCAAGTCGACGAATTCCTGCAGGAGGACGGTCTTTCCAACGCCGCGCAGGCCCGTGAGCATGAAGCTCTTTTCCGACCGGCCAAGCCGAAGGCGCTCGATCGCGACGCGGATGATTTCAATCTCCGCATCGCGGCCCACCAGCGCCGGTGGAGGACTTCCGGCACCCGGGCTGTACGGGTTGAGCGTCGGGTCCATCGGCCGATTATAGGTTTGCAGCAAGCTGCTTCATGGCCCCAGGCGTGGCCTGGCACCGAGCGACAGAAGAGAACGATCGCCGGGGAGAGCGGATCCCGGCATCTACTCGCCGATGACCTGCTCCGCCACCACCCGGCCGCCGACCAGGTGCTCCTGGATCACCCGTTCCAGTACCTCGGGCGTGCAGCCCCAGTACCAGACGCCTTCGGGATAGACGACGGCGACCGGGCCGGCGTCGCAGATGCGAAGGCAGTTCGCCTTGGTCCGCATCACGGCGCCCGACTCGGCGAGGCCGAGTTCGGCCAGCCGGCGTTTGAGGAAGTCCCAGGACTCGAGAGACAGATCCCGGTCGCAGCACTTCGGCTTCGTCTGGTCGCAGCACAGGAAGATGTGCCGCTGTATGTTGGCGATGCCGATGGCCTCCGCCTTGCGGCTTGCGCGGTCGAGAGCTTCTCGGTCCATGGCGGCGATGATCTCATGGCCGCGATTCGCCAGGTCCGTCGGCGGATGGGTTTGCGCGACATGAAGCAAAGATCAACCTGGCCGGATCGCTTCCCGCCCTCGTAGCGGTGCGCGAGAGGTGCGCCGCGGCGTTCTCCGTTTCGCCTTGAGGCGCCGATGACGCTGCGAGATGCGTAGGCTCTCACCGCGATGAAGCTCTACGAGGCCGCCTACCCGTTTCAGGACGACGTGCTGGCCCTGCCGGTCGAGGACCTCGACGCCACGGCGCAGTGGTACGCGGACGCCTTCGGGCTCCAGGAAGCCGAGCGCCGCGAAGAGCCGGTGCCAACGGTGATCCTCGAGCGCGACGGCGTTCGCATCGGCTTCGCGATCAGCGGCGGCGACGCCAGTATGGACGGCGCCGCGATCCTGGTCACCGACATCAAGCGGGCGCGAGCCGAACTGAAGAGCAACGGCGTCAAGGTCAGGAACTGGCGTATCGACAAGCGCGACGGCAAGAAGTTCCGGGTGTTCTTCGTCGTGGCGCCGGACGGGCTCTGCTACTACTTCCATCAGCAGGTCTGAGCGGCCGAAGCATCCAGACGCCACGGGTAGAATCGGCCGGTCAAGGCTCGCCGGTAGGCGAAGCACCTCAACGGACGCAGGCCATGCTCACACTCCATCCCGAAGAACAGGTTTGGCTCGACGAGTACCGGGACGTACTGAAGGAAGAGCACCCGGGTGCTGTTCTCCGAATGCTCATCTACGGCTCCAAAGCCCGTGGAGACGCGCATGAGGACAGCGACCTGGACGTGCTGCTCGTCGTAAAGGATGAAGCAGCCGATTTGAAGCGAACGCTGCGTCGACTCGGCTACAGACTGGCAGCAGCGTCCTACGCCGCACCTTCGATCATGGCGTACGCCGAAGCGGAGTGGGACCGCCTTCGGACGCTCGGCTCCGCCTACAGGAAGTCGGTGGAACGCGATGCCGTGTCGGTACTGTGAACCGCGCATCGGCGATCGGCGAGTGGCACCGGGCGCTCAAGGCTTTGGGGTCGGCTGAAGTGCTTCTGCGTGAAGAGTACGAAGCGGACGCTGTGTCGCGCGCCTACTACGCGATCATGCACGCCGCCAAGGCAGCTCTGTTCGTCCATGACGTTGCCACGACCAGTCATGTTGGAACCAAGCGGATGTTCGGTCTGCACCTCGTTCGCCCTAACCGCATCGAGCCCGAATGGTCCGGCCACCTCGCGGAGGGCTCGGATGAGCGTCTTGCAGCGGACTACGACGTCCACACCGTGTTCTCGATCCAGGAGGCGGAACGCGAATGCACGCGGGCGCGAGCATTCCTCGATCGAGTGCGCCACTACTTGATCGAATCCGGCCTGGCCGAGGAAGAGTTGAGTGCCGAGACATAGGCCTCGGGCGAGTAAGCCGACCGCCAAAGCCTGCCCAACGAGTCCGAGAACGCGATGAGCGTCACGCCCTCATGGAAGCCCACCGAGATGCCGCGACCGTCTCCGGGAGAAGCACCGGCCCTTCTGCTCGCCGTCGTACTCGCGACTTCGCTGCCCGCCGCCGCCCAGGACCTCGCCGAACTTCTGGAGATCCGGCGCGTCAAGCAGACGCTGGACCTGAACCAGGTGCCGGCGCCGGATCTGTCCCAGATGCCCGCGGTCGACGCGCAGCGGCTTCGGGACTACAGGACGCTCACGGCCGGCGCCCTGCAACATGCCGCCGAGCCGATGCAGGCGCAGTTGGCGGCGAATACCTTCGGCGATCTCTGCGCGCGCTACCTGCACTACGAGCTGCACGACGCGGCGGCGGTCTGTCTGGACCAGCTCCGGGAGCTGGCGCCCGCCGACTTCCAGTGGGCCTACTTCAAGCTGCTGTTGCGGATCGCCACCGGAGACCTCGAAGGGGCGGTGGCAGCCGCTGAGGAGGCGCTGGCGATCCGGCCGGACGATCCGTCGACGCTCATCCGCCTCGGCGAACTCCAGGTGGCTGCCGGCGACATCGACGCCGCCGAAGCCGCCTACGAGGCGGCGATCGAGGCCTACCCGGAGAGCGCCACGGCCCGCGTCGGACTGGGCTACATCGCCCTGGAGCGCGGCGACCCGGCAGGCGCGCTCCAGATCTTCCAGGAAGTCGCCGCGTCCCAGCCCGAGGGCAGCGAAGCGAATCACCACGTCGGCCTCGCCTATCGCGCCCTGGGCGACGCCGACCGGGCCGCCGAGGCGTGGCGGCTGAACCAGGACGTCCTGATCCCGATGTACGACCCGCTGCTCGAACGGCTGCGGCCGCTCGAGGAGGACGTCACGCTGCCGCTCGACCGGGCCGCCGCCGCCGCCGCGGAAGGCGACTACGAGCGGGCGATCCGGCTCTACGAGGAGATTCTGGAAGCGGACGAGACGGACGAAGAGGCTCACTTCCGCCTGGCCGGTTCACTGCTGGCTCTCGGCGATGCCGGGCGCGGCGAACGGCATCTGCGCCGAGCCATCGCCCTCAACGCCGATCACGCGGGCGCCCACTTCGCCCTCGCCATGCTTCTAGCCCGGGAAGGACGCAGGGCGGAGGGCGCCGAACACCTCGAACGCGCGGCCGACCTGGCGCCGGAGAACCTGAGCTGGCGCCTCCAGCGGGCTCAGATGCGGGCCTCCTCCGGCAATACCGCCGGTGCCGTCGAAGAACTCGACCAGATCGTCGCCCGGGATCCCGGCATGGTCGAGGCGCGACAGATGCTCTCCGCCGTACTGGTCGGCGCAGGCAGGACGGAAGAAGCGGCTACCCAGTTGCAGGACCTGATCGCGCTGACTCCCGACGACTTGCAGGCGCGCTTCAATCTCGGCCTCATGCTGTTTCAGGCCAGCCGCTACGCCGAGGCCCGCACGGCTCTAGAGGCGGCCCTGGAGCGCTTTCCGGCCGACCTCGCCAACCGTCACCTGCTGGCGCGGCTCCTCGCGGTGAGCCCCGAGGAGGAAGTGCGGGACGGCGACCGCGCGGTTGAACTGGCGCGATCCGTAGTCGACGAACAGCCCCTCGTCGATCATCTCGAGACCCTGGCGATGGCTCTGGCCGAAGCCGGTCGGTTCGACGACGCGGTCACCTGGCAGCAGCGGGCGCTGGAGGCGGAACGTCAGGCTGCCGGCGGCAATTCGCCGCAACGGCTCGATCGGTTGGCGCTCTACCAGGCGCGTCAGCCGCTGCGTGCGCCGCGGCGCCGCTAGCTAAGCTATCTAGCTAGACGGGCTGCGCCGCAGAACGCTGCGAAGCGAGCTCTACGGCGCGGCCTCCTGGTGAGGTGGGGGCTGGGCCAGACATGGAGCCTGCGACAGGTCTGGCGGCTTCAGTCATCCAGCGACGCCAAGGCCAAGGCCAGCGAGGCCCGCCTCAGACCGCGGAGCAAGCCCCTGCCGACTCAGTTACGGCCGTTCAACGAATCAAGGGGCGGGCTCGCCGCGCCCGAACCCGTTTCTTTCTCCGTCCCGCGCTCCAGTTCATTCAGAGGCACGTTCACCGACCGGCGAAGCATCGTCGTGGCACCTGTGGCCTCGTCCCGGACACCTACGGCGAGCCAATAGCCCGCCTCGGGCAGGTCCATCGACACCGCGATCTCGTGGTCGCGCCCTTCGACATCGACCTCGCCTCCCGAATCGAACGCGAGCGTCTTCTGGCGGACGCCCGTGCGGGCACCGGTCTTGCGGTCGGCAGCGACGAGCCAGACCCGGAGGTGGCCCGTTGCCGGCGCCTCGGCGTCCCCGGCGGGAACTGAGAAGACCGCCGACCGCGGCACAGCGATGCGCACGGTCAGCTCGTGGTGCCGCTTCCGATCGAGCGGGTTCGTCACGTCGAAGCTCAGACGGACGCGCAGGGGATTGGCGAGGACGCCTCCCGAGGAATCAACGGCCCCTGAGCTCGCCACGGCCCCGGCGGGGTCGGCCGAACCGTCGCGATCCTCGCCGCCGCTGCCCGCTCCCCCGAGGTAGAGCGCGGCGATCAGGCGTTCCGCCAGACGCTCGTCAAGCGGCTTGTCGCGGTACGACTGCCGGTGGCGAATCCGCCGACGCTTGGCCGCGGCACCGACGAGTTCGACGTCGATGAGTCGCACTCGGCCGCTTCCGGTCTCCGCCGGCATGAAGGCCAGCGAGTATCCCTGACGCAGCTCGTCGGCAACGCCAGGCAGGACGAGGACCGGGTCGTTCGCGTTGGCCAGCATTCGGCCTCCCGTCTCGGAGGCGAGCATGAAGATACCCGCCTGCTCGTTCATGTTGCGAACGTCGTCGTTCCGCGCCGAAGGCGTGTAGCGCCTGGCCCCGAACGAAGGATCAGTGGACAGGCCGCCCCGCAACCCTGCCGCGTCGAGAGTGTAGAAGGTGACGCGGTTCGCGTTGGCGTGGGCGGCGACACGGCTGAACCCCGCACTCTCCTCGTATAGGACCATCTCCTTCTGGGCATCCGAAGTGCGCTCCGGGCAGAGCTGGCTTCCCAGGTAGTCGAAAACGGAGATGCCGGGCCGCTGCGGCAGTCCGTCGCTGATGTGGAGAACCGCTTTCCTGCCTGGCAGTCCGGCCAGCGTGCTCACGAGATCGGCAAGGCCCGCGTTCGACACGGCGACCCGATGCTCCTCGGCGTAGGCGAACTCCACCGCGTAGTGAAGGAGGTCGCCCCAGTTGTCGAAACAGGGTCTGCAGAAGGGGGCGCTCCTGCAAAACCGGTCGCTGTCGGCCATGCGGTGAAGGGCCCTTCGTCGACCGTCGGCTTGGTGAAGCACACGGGACGAGCCCGCCGGAAGAGCGTCGATCGCTGCAAGCAGCGCCATCAGTTCCATCGAGGGCGGCGCGAGAATCTCCAGACGGTCCCTGAACGTCGCGAGCAGGAAGCGGGCGTCAAGCGACCGCCAAGGCTCGACCGCCAGCTTCAGGCGTTGGAGAAGTCGAGCCCGGAACGCCGGATGCAGATTCGAGTCGTCGATGAAGAGCGCCAACGTCAGGAACCCGTCGGCCGTTCCGGCAGCGTTCGTAGAGTCGCTCTGCCCTTCCGGCGCCCCTTCGGTCAATAACGGGCTGGCCCGCTCGATCGCAAGTTCCGAGAGGTCGGCGAAGTGCGTGATCTCAACGGGCTGGCCATCGACGAGGAGGACGAAATCCTCGCGCGTCAAGCCGCCGACCGGCCTGCCCTTCCTGTCGGTGACCACGACGTCGACGTTGACGAGAGGCGCCTCGACGCTGTCGACGAAGCGGCTAACCTGGGCCTGGACCTCGGACGGAAGGCTGCCCAGGATCGCGATCAGAACCAGAGCGAACGGGCCCCCGGGGAGGCCTCCGCAAGGGCATGTGCTCCTGGTTAGCCTCAGGGGCGGGGACAGGATTGCTCACACTGGATGACTGCGGTGACGCAAGCGTCTTGACACGACCAATTGGCACCGCAGGGCCTGCGGCATTGGCGATACTCCTCCATGCATCCCAGCCAGCAGTCAGTGCAGGGGTCGCCGCTCGGGGGGCCAAGGGTCGCCGCTGGGGCCTGAGCATCAGCGCTTAGCGCTTTGGCGGGGCTGTCTTGAGTGGCGGTACATCGAGGGTGATCCACCCTGGAGGCCGAAAGCGACAGCACCGACCTTTCCGATCCAGGAACTGCGGTGAGCGCCACCATCGGTTTGACGACGACGACCACTGGCTCCTCGGTCGTGCCTGCACCCGCCTTCTCCTCCGTCGCGGCTGCGCCAAGGGCACCTGCCATGATCAGCAGCACAAAGAACAGCACACTCAGCAGCGCGCCACGGAACCGAGTCTTCATTGGAGGACCTCCGTTGTCTGGCCGCCCATGTTAGCACCTAGCGAGGCTTCGCCTCAGACCGACGAGCATGTTGTTGGCCGTGTGATTGGCGGTGGCCGAGGGGCCCCTGTCGCTGCTTCAGCTGCGGAGTGTTTCCGCCGTGATAGTCGCCTTATGGCGAGGGTGGCCGTATGCTGGCCGGTGAGAAGCCCATCGACCGGAGTCCGCAGATGAAGGTAGCACGCACCGTAGCCGAGGTTCTTGCCGAGCACACGTCGTTGACGCTGGAGTGCGTCGACCGCATGTATCTCAACGTCCCGGCGACGTCGCCACTCGTCACCTGCTGGCGCGGCTACTCGCGGTCAGACCCGAAGAGGCGGTGCGCGACGGCGGCCGGGCGGTCGAGCTGGCGCAATCGGTGGTCGACGAGCATCCGGCGCTCAACCACCTGGAAACGCTGGCGATGGCGTTGGCCGAAGCCGGGCGATTCGACGACGCGGTCACCTGGCAGCAGCGGGCGCTGGAAGCGGAACGTCAGGCTGCCGGCGGTAACTCGCCACAGCGGCTCGATCGCCTCGCGCTCCTACCGGGCCCGCCAGCCGTTGCGGGCGCCCTGACGGCCAGCGGAGCCGGCCTGGCGGCCGGCGCATCGTTCTGGCCGCCTTTGGCGGCAGCGGGTCAGAAGACCCCGCGCACCCAGCAGACCGGCTCGGGTTCAGGCGCCAGGCGCGCGGTAGGGCACGCTCTTCGCGACCGCGCCGTCGATCTCCTCCGGAGTCATCAGGACGCGCATCGTCACCTTGATGCCGCCGCCGGCGTTCAGGGTCATTGAGACCGCGACCGCGGTCTCGTTGTCCGGAAGGTCGACGATCATCAGCAGGTCGGCGCCACCGAACGCGTAGTAGATGGCCTCCACCGTGCCGCCTGCGCCCTCGACGGTTTCACTGAGCGCCTTCCGCCGACGGCTGCCGCCTTCCTGGATCAGGCCCTGGACGCCGGTGTGAGTGTAGTTCGCTTCGATCAGGTACTTCGCCACTTTCACATCTCCTGTTACCGGGTTCACTTTCATGTTGCCACAGCGCGGGCAGATGTGCCTCCACTATCTTGCTTTCCGTTACCGCCCGGTTTACGCTTCGGGGATGGCCCGGGACAGTTCCCCCAAACCCAAGGTCCCCGAACCCAAGGTCGACGTGCCGGCCCGCAACATGGGGCTTTCCGGTTCCGTGCGCAAGGGCAGCGGCTACGGCGACCGCGGCGGCAACGACCTGCTCGACGCCCGCGGGGAACCGAATCCCGGCTACGCCGCGCCGGGCGCCGTCAAGGAGCAACTGCGACGGCGACGGTTCCAGACTCCGCCAAAGCGCCGCCGCGGACCGCCCCCGCCCTACGCCGAACTCCACGCCGCGTCGTCGTTCTCCTTCCTGCGCGCCTCGTCCCAGCCCGAGGATCTGGTGGCGCGGGCGGCGGCGCTGGGCCTGCCGGCGGTCGCCCTGGTCGACCGGAACGGCGTCTCCGGCGCGCCGCGCTTCTACAAGGCGGCGCGGGAGGCGGGGATCCGGGCGCTGGTCGGCGCCGAGGCGGTCATCGACCGGCCGCGGGCGTCCGCGGTCTCGCGCCAGCGCGAGGAGCGGCCGACCCTGGACGACGAGGAGACCCGCGTCAACCTGCTCGTGCGAAGCCGCCAGGGCTACCGCAACCTCTGCCGCCTGCTGACCGCCGGGGCGTTAGGCCACCCCAAGGGTGAGGCGCGGATCGACTGGACGCTGCTCGAGGAGCACGCGGCAGGGCTCCACTGCCTGGCCGGCACCGAGACCGACCTGGTCGGGCGGGCGCTGGCGCGGGAAGGGCTGGAAGCGGCCAGCCGCCAGCTCGAACGCCTGCACGCCGTCTTCCCCGGCCGCCTGCACGTGGAGCTCTCGCGCCACGGCATCCGTGCCGAAGAGCACCGCAACCAGGCCCTGGTCCGGCTGGCGGACAGGCTTCGCGTGCCGGTCGTCGCCACCGGCGGCGTGCGCTACGCCGCGGCCCGCGACAAGCCCCTCCACGACCTGATGACGGCAATCCGGCACCACGTGACGGTCGACGACGCCGGCGCCCGCCTCGCCCGCGAACGCCAGCGCCGCCTGAGGGCGCCTAAAGAGATGCACCGGCTGTTCGCCGATCTGCCGCGAGCGGTCCACGCCGCGCACGAACTGACCGGGGAACTCGACTTCACTCTCGCCGACCTCGGCTACCGCTTCCCGGATTACCCGGCACCCGAGGGCGTGACGCCGATCTCCCATCTCCGCGAACTGACTTGGCAGGGGGCGCGGGAGCGCTTCCGGCCGCTGACCGCCAGGGCCGGAGCGCAGCTCGAGAAGGAGCTCGCGCTGATCGAGAAGCTCGACCTCGCCGGCTACTTCCTGATCGTCTGGGACATCGTCCGCTTCTGCAAGGAGCAGCGGATTCTCGCCCAGGGCCGCGGCTCGGCCGCCAACTCGGCCGTCTGCTACGCGCTCTCTATAACCGCGGTCGACCCGGTGAAGATGGACCTGCTGTTCGAGCGCTTCCTGTCCGAGGAACGCGGGGAGTGGCCGGACATCGACATCGACCTGCCGTCCGGCGACCAGCGCGAGAAGGTGATCCAGTACGTCTACGGGCGCTACGGCCGGCACGGCGCGGCGATGACCGCGAACGTGATCACCTACCGTGACCGCATGGCCGCGCGCGAGGCGGCCAAGGCGCTGGGGTGCTCCAAGTCCCAGGTCGACCGGCTGGCCAAGGGCCTCGGCCACTGGCCCAATACCTGGACACAAGGGGACCTCTCCCGCGGCGACAGCAAGGCGATGGACGAGGAGCTCACCGAACTCGGGTTCGATCCCCGCGACCGGCGCATCCAGATCTTCGTTCGCCTGTGGCGGCAGCTCCAGAACCATCCCCGCCACCTGGGCCAGCACTCGGGCGGCATGGTGCTCTGCGCCGGACGGCTCGACGAGATCGTGCCGCTCGAACCGGCGGCGATGGAGAACCGGGTCATCGTCCAGTGGGACAAGGACGACTGCGCCGACCTGGGGCTGATCAAGGTCGACCTGCTCGGTCTCGGCATGCTGAACGCGCTCGAGGAGGCGGTGCCCCTGATCCGCCGCCACGAGGGCAGGGAAGTCGACCTCGCCCACCTGCCGCCCGACGACCCGGCGACCTACGAGATGATCTGCCGTGCCGACACGGTCGGGGTCTTCCAGATCGAGAGCCGGGCGCAGATGGCGTCCCTGCCGCGCCACAAGCCGTACAAGTTCTACGACCTGGTGATCCAGATCGCGATCATCCGTCCCGGCCCGATCGTCGGCGGCATCGCGCATCCCTTCTTCGAGCGCCGGGTCGGCCGCGAGGAGGTCTCCTACCCCCACCCGCTGCTCGAACCGATCCTGCGCCGCACCCTCGGCGTGCCGATCTTCCAGGAGCAGATTCTCAAGGTCGCCATGGTCGCGGCCGGTTTCTCCGGCGGCGAGGCGGAGGACCTGCGGCGGGCGATGGGCTTCAAGCGCTCCGTCGAGCGCATGCACGAGATCGAGCAGCGGCTGCGCTCGGGGATGAACGAACGCGGCATCACGGGCGAAGCCCAGGAGCAGATCGTCAAGGCGATCACCTCGTTCGCGCTCTACGGCTTCCCCGAGTCGCACTCCGCCAGCTTCGCCCTGATCGCCTACGCCAGCGCCTACCTCAAGCGCCATCACCCGACCGCCTTTTTCCTGTCGCTCCTGAACGCCTGGCCGATGGGCTTCTACCACCCGGCGACCCTGGTCCGCGAGGCGCAGCGGGCGGGCAGCGCGGTGCTGCCGATCGACGTGAACGAGTCGGGTGTGAGGTGCCGCTGGCAGGACCGGCCGGAGAACGTCGGCGAACCGGAGCCGCCCGGCGAGCCGCCCCCGGCGGGCGCGATCCGTCTCGGACTGCGCTACGTCAAGGGAATGCGGCGCGAAGCGGCGGAACGGATCGAGGCCGAGCAGGCGGCGAAGCGCTTTGCGAGCATTGAGGATCTGGCCGAGCGCTGCCGCCTGCGGCGGAACGAACTCACGGCATTGGCGTCCCTCGGCGCGCTGGGCGGGCTGGGTGATGGCCGGCTGGCGGAACAGCAGTCCTTCGGGTTCTCCCGCAACTGCCACCGAAGGCCCGAAGGTCTCGGCAGGCGCGCGGCCCTGTGGCAGGCGGCCCAGGTCGAGAAGCCGAAGGGACCGCTGTTCTCGGATCTCACGATGGCCACTCCATCGCCGCTCGAAGAGATGACGCCGATGGAAGAAACCGCTGCTGACTTGCGGCTAGCCTCGATCACCACCGGCCCCCACCCGATGGAGTACTACCGCCGTGCGCTCGACCGCCGCCGTGTCGTGACCGCCGCGGCGCTCCCGGACAAGCCCGCCGGGCGCCGCGTGCGCACCGCCGGTTCCGTCATCGTCCGCCAGCGCCCGGGCACCGCCCGCGGCCTCCTGTTCCTGACCCTGGAGGACGAGACCGGGATGAGTCAGGCGGTGGTCATGCCGGACCAGCTCAAGAAGCACCGCCGCACGATCGTCTCCTCCTCCGGGCTGATCGTCGAAGGCGTACTGCAGAAGAAGGACGGCTCGCTATCCGTCAAGGCGGACAGGTTCTGGTCCATCGACCGCCTGGAGCGGATTCCCAGTCACGACTTCCGGTGACGGCGCGACTCCCCGGTCAGCTCCACATCGGCAGCGGTTTGACACGCGGAACGGCCTGTGGTAGCTATTTCAAGTTGAAACAACAGGAGGTCCTCCACAACAGGAGGTCCTCCGATGAGGAAAGACAGTTGGGTCCGTGGCCCGCTTCTGAGCGTGCTGTTCTTCGCATTGCTGATCGGTGGTGCGCCGACGATGGCGACGGCAGAACCGCCAACGTCGGTCACGTCAAGTCACACTTCCCCGGGAAGCTGCAACTCCAACGGGGGAACCTGGGTTTCCGGCGGAACCGCCGGAAACCCCAACGGGTACTGTGACTACAGCGACCCCGGTCTTTCGTGGGACGAGATGGTCGGTACCGACCCGTGGTGCAGTTTGATGAGAGCCGGCCAGACGGCAGCGAGCCTTGATGCCGCTCTTATCGGTTTCATCTTCGGCGGCCCTGTCGGCGGAGTCGGCGCTGCTCTCCTCGTAGGTGGTATGGTCGAAATCTACATCACCTATCACTGCGGATGATGATTTCGCTGACGCCATCCTTCGCGCGACGGAGAGGGTCGTACTTCCCCTTCTACCTGCGTCCAGTCGCGTCCTGGAAGGTTGTTGTGTTCGGGTTGGCGGCACTGGTGCTGCTAGCGAAGGCGTACCCCTTCTAGCTGGACCGCCACCCGTCGAACAGCCGCGTCGCCGGACCGCGGCCAGCTGGCGCTGGGAGTTCACCTTCGTTGTAGCTGGTCGCGGTTCCGGAGATCGCGCCACTTTTTCCCTGCATCGAGGCGACCGTTGCAACCGATTCCTCCACCAGGTTTCACCCGTCAATCGGCGACCCGGTGACGTTGCCCGAGGGCTCAGAAATCGCCGCAAGGAGGTCGCGGACCTTCGCCAGCGAGCCGCCGCACTCGGTCAACCACTCGGGTTCCTCGCCGACCTTGACCGAGAGCCAAGAGGTGTCGGTGGCGCCGGCACCCGTGTGCTGACCCATGCGGCCGATGACGCGCTGCTTCAGGACGGACTTGGGAATCACCCAGGCGTGCGCGTCGAAGGGGGAGATTCCCAAGGCGAAGAGGTACTCGTAGTTCTGGTTACGAATCTGCTGGAACTTGTACCCGCCGCTCTTCCATAGGGTGGAGAACCTGATCTCGACTCGATGGCCCTCGATGATCCGGTCGGCCTCCGAGTCGGGCGACTTCACGACATCGAAGTCCTTGGCGGCGCACCATGCCGCCACCAGCCGCTCGCCGATGGCGCCGACCTGTCTGGAAGGACGCGTCTTGATCCAGCCGAAGGGACTGTCGCGCCAGGGGTCCGGTTCGTCCTTCACGTACTCGTCGCGGAGCAGGGTCGCGTACAGCGCCAACTCGCGCACTTCCGAGTCGGCGATCGACTCCATGGCATCTTTCACCGCAGCAAGCCCAACTGTTCGGACTCATCCATCTGGACCGTCACGCGCCGGAAGCGACCGTCGACGTACCTGACGCTCGCCGTTCCCAAGCGGTTCGCCATGACGACGACGGCTTCGTCGTTCCTGTCGATCATCACGAACCGCCTGCCCATCTTCCGCGCTACGGCCGCCGCGGTCCCGGATCCAGCGAAAAAGTCGAGCACCCAGTCCTTCTCCTGCGACGATGCACTCAAGATCCTCCGCAGGATGCCTTCCGGCTTCTGGGAGGCATAGCCCGTCTTCTCCTTGCCGTTCGTCGGCACGATGGTGTGCCACCAGACATCGGTCGGTAGCTTCCCGCGTTCTGCCTTCGCTTTCGACACGAGGCCTGGCGCCATGTACGGGATCCGCTCGATCGCGTCCTGGTCGAAGAAGTAGCGATCCGGATCCTTCGCGTAGACGAGGATGGTGTCGTGCTTCGCGGGCCATTTCCGACGAGAGCGTCCGCCGTAGTCGTACGCCCAGATGATCTCGTTCACGAAGCAACCGCGTCCGAAGAGCTGATCCAGAAGCTAGGGCCTGTTCACACTATCGCAACGCATCGACGATGAGCACGAAGACGA
>JAAXHG010000090.1 GCA_012270995.1 Vicinamibacteraceae bacterium
CTGTTAGTGTGAACAGGCCCTAGTCGAGGTCGATGACGTAGACGGTATTGGCGGCGTCGCCGGCGACCCAAGCGGTCTCGCCGTCCGTGGCGATGCCGTTGAAGAGCATCGTGTTCGGGAAGGCGCCGCTGGCCGGCACGTGCAGTTCGAGGCCATCGGCGACGGCCTGCGTCTCGCCGCTCGCCGCGTCGATGGCGACCACACGACCGGCACCCGCCTCGACGACGTAGATCGAACCGTTCGCGGCCGCGAGACCTTCCGGCTGGTCGAGTCCCTCGGCCACCGTCTCGACAGCGCCGCCGCCGATGCGAAGCACGGTGCCCGCGAGGTTGTCGGCTACGTAGAGCGCGCCGTCCGCCGCGGTCAGGCCGGCGGGCCCCGATAGACCCTCGACCAGGACCCGTTTCTCTTCGGGATTCCCGGGAGAGAAGGCGATCACGTTGCCGGCGCTCCACTGGCTGGCGACGATGTCGTCCTCGAACTGGATCGCGTCGATGGGAGCGGCCAGTTCGCCGAAGATCTGGACCAGTGCGTCGGCGTCCGGATCCCAGAGCCGGACGGCGTTGTCGAACCAGCTCGAGAGGATCAGGTTCCCACCGTCCGCGGCATGGACCGACATCGAGGTGCCGATGTCGGAGAAGCCGATCACGTCGCGCACGACGCCGAGTTCGTCGCCGGTCGCCGGATCGAGTTGGCGCAGGGCGAAGAAGTCGGCGACCACGAGCCGGGTCGCGTCGCCGCTGCCGATGAGGGCCAGGCCGCCGGGCATGTTGAGTCCACCCGCGAGCACCGTGCGGTTCTGCTCAGGCGACAGGGCCTCGACGATGAAGCCGTCGGCGAAGCTCGAGATGAAGAGGCGGTCGTCCGCGTCGAAGGCGAAGTTGTCGAGCCCGGGCTGGACGCGGGCGACGACTTCCTTGCCGCCGTCGTCGCCGACCCGGACGACTTCCCCGCGGAGCGAGTCGAGGACGTGGAGCACGCCCTCGCTGTCGAACTTGACGGCGGCCGGCACCTCGAAGCCGCTGGCGACCGTCTCCAACTCGCCGCTGTCGACGTCGACGCGGACGACCTCGCCGCGGAACCATCGCGGGCCGTAGAGCTTGCCGTCGGCCGACCCCCAGTCCATGCCGTTCAGGCCGCAGCCTGGGCCGAGATCGTCGCGGATCAGCCGCGGCGCCTGCTCGCCCGCCGGGTCGAGCTCGAACAGGTTCGTGTCCATGAAGCACTGGGAGACGAACAGCCGGCCGTCGTCCGAAAAGGTGATCGGGTTGACGCCGACGCCCGGCGAGGCCACCACGCGGGTTTCGCCAGTGGGTGTCCGCATCGTCACGTCGCCGTTGCTGATGTCGGTCCAGTAGACCGAGCCGTCCGGGCCGAAGGCCAGGTCGTCGGGCGACTGTGCTCCGTCGTCCAGCCCCCAGTTGTCGAGGATCTCGCCGCTCTCCGGGTCGATCCGCGCCACCGCGGGCGTCACCACCGAGGTCAGATACAGGGCGCCATCGGGCCCGAACATGATGCCGTTGATGCCGCGGAAGCTGGCGCTTTCGCCGATCGTCCGGACGCTTTCGGCGTCCGCTTCCACCACGTCGGCGTCCGGGGAAGCGCACCCGGCCAGCAGGGTCAGGGCGCCAAGACATGCGGCGGTGCGGGACAGCCGTAGGAACATCGTTACTCCTCAGTTGAGAGTGGGTTCAAGGCCCGCGCACTGGACCTGGTGCGACCACGGTTGTGTCGGGGCCGCGTTCCGTGCCGCGCTACGCCTCGTCCTGGCCGACCAGGGCAGTCGTCGCTCGCGGCGCATCAGTTGAGAAACGGCTCGAGGACCACGTAGCGGATGACGAATCCGACCAGGGCCAGCTCGACCAGGAAGATGGCCCAGATCCCGGCTCGGATCCCCCGGCCGGGCCGAATGCGCGGATCCATCCGCTTCTTCTGCAGCCAGAGCACGGCGCCGCTTTGAATCGGCAGCAGCATCCCGGCGACCAGGGAGCTGATCGTGATCAGCAGTCGCGGGTTCTGGATCCACATGTAGACGATGAAGCAGAAGATCGGGACGACCGTGCAGTAGCCGCGGATCCAGAATCTGCGGGCCGCCAGGTTCCGCCGCTTCAGGTAGCCCAGCTCCATGATGTAGTCGGGGATGTAGCGGGCTTCGCCGGCGATGAACGAGATCATCGTCGAGAACAGGATGCAGAAGGCACCGACGCCAAACAGCCACAGCGACCAGGGGCCCAGGGTCTGGGTGAACATCTCGGAGAGCATGGAGATCGTCTCCAGGCCGTCGGGCGCCTTGCCGAGTTTCTTCAGCACACCGGCGCCGAGCATGTAGAAGGGCACCGTCGCGCAGGTCAGCAGGACCAGCGTGACCCAGACATCCGTCTGCATGACCTTGATCCAGCCCCGGGCTCGCGTCTCCCACCCCGGCGCATCGCTGCGGCCGATGAAGTTCGGGTAGCCCTTCTCGACGCACCAGTACTGGTAGGCGGAGGTCTCCGCGGAGTTGACGCCCGAGTAGCCGTAGACGGCCATGGCGGCGACGATGAACTCGGGCGGAAAGCTGAAGGTGAAGCCCGACGCGAGCTCGGCCCGCGTGACCGCGAACTCCGTACCCTGCATCAGGATCGCGCACACGAGCGTGGCGCCGGTGAAGATCATGACCAGCGCCAGCATCACCTTCTCCAGGATCCGGTAGGAGCCCGTGGTCAGGACGGCGATGGTGATCACGGCGAGCAGTCCGGCGGCCAGGGTCGACGGCACCTCCGGGACCAGCAGGGTCAGAGCCTGACCGGCGCCGCCGATGATGCCCCCCATTCCCAGCAGTCCGGGAACCAGGGCAATCAGCGTGATCGCGACGGCGAAGCTGACGTGGCCGCGGCCGATCCGGATCCGGAAGGGGAGGCGGTTCATCGCCCGCACGTAGGTGTCGCCCGAAACGAGCGTGTAACGGGCGAGTTCCGCCTGGATCAGGGACTTGATCCAGCAGGAGAGGAGCACCCACCAGAGCAGGACGAAGCCGGCCGCGGCGCCCAGAGCCGAGGTGAGGATGATCTCGCCCGAACCGACGATCGCACCGGAGATGACGATGCTCGGGCCGAGATAGCGAAGGCGCTTGCGCCAGCTCGTGGGCGGAGGGGTGGCGCCGCCCTCGCGGACGGTATAGGGATCGCTCCACTGTTCGACGTAAGTCGTTGAAGGCATTGGACTTAGTGCGTCCGTGCTCCTTAGTCGAGAAAGGGCCCAAGGACGACGAAGCGGATGACGAACCCCGCCAGAACCAGCTCGCTCAGGAAGATGGCCCAGACTCCGAAGCGGATTCCCCGGCCCGGACGTATGCGGGGGTCCATTCGCTTCTTTTGCAGCCAGAGCACGGCGCCGCTCTGCATCGGCAGCAGCATTCCGATGACCAGTGAACTGATCGTGATCAACAGTCTCGGGTTCTGGATCCACAGGTAGACCGTGAACGCGAAGACCGGAATCACGGTGCAGTAACCGCGGATCCAGGATCTACGCGCGGCCAGGTTCTGCCGCTTCAGGTAGCCCAACTCCATGATGTAGTCGGGGATGTAGCGGGCGCCGCCGGCGATCGAGGAGAGCATGGTCGAGAACAGGATGCAGAAGGCGCCGACGCCGAACAGCCACAGCGACCAGGGGCCCAGGGTCTGGGTGAACATGTCCGACAACATGGAGATCGTCTCCAGGCCGTCGGGCTCCTGGCCGAGTTTCTTCAGCACGCCGGCACCCAGGATGTAGAAGGGCAGCGTGGCGCAGGTCAGAAGCGCCAGCGTGACCCAGACGTCGGTCTGCATGACCTTGATCCAGCCCCGGGCGCGCTCCTCCCAGCCAGGTGCGTCGCTGCGGCCGATGAAGTTCGGGTAGCCCTTCTCGACACACCAGTACTGGTATGCCGAGGTTTCCGAGGAGTTGACACCGGTGTAGCCGTAGACGGCCATGGCGGCGACGAGGAACTCGGGCGGGAAGTTGAAGGTGAAACCCGACGCGAGTTCGGCCCGCGTGACGGCGAACTCCGTGCCCTGCATGAGGATCGCGCAGACCAGCGTGGCGCCGGTGAAGATCATCACCAGCGCCAGCATCACGTTTTCCAGGATCTTGTAGGAGCCGGTGATGAGGAGCGCGATCGCCGCCGCGGCAAGGACGCCGGCGGCCAGCGTGGAGGGGATCTCCGGCGCCAGCAGAGTCAGTGCCTGGCCGGCGCCGCCGACGATTCCGCCGAGGCCGAGCAACCCCGGTACCAGGGCGATCAGGGCGATCGCGATCGGGAAACTGACATGCCCGCGGCCGAGCGGAATGCGGCCGGGGAGCCGGTTCATCGCCCGGATGTAGGTATCGCCCGAGACCAGGGTGTAGCGGGCGAACTCGGCCTGGATCAGCGACTTGATCCAGCACGAGAGAAGCACCCACCAGAGCAGGACGAAGCCGGCGGCGGCGCCCAGAGCCGAAGTGAGAATGATCTCGCCCGAGCCGACGATCGAACCGGAGACGACTACGCTGGGGCCGAGATAGCGCAGCCGGTTGCGCCAGGTGACGGGCGGGGGGGCGGCGCCGCCCTCGCGGACGGTGTAGGGGTCGCTCCGCGGAAGGGGAGAGTCGCTCATTGGGGGTGAAGGCGCGACTCTACACCGCGCGACCCGCTGACGGCGGCAGGACTGGTACGCTCGACATTCTTCGCGCGCCGGCACTGGCGCCGGCGTTCCGCAGGCAACGGAGCACCAGCACGGAGACCCATTTCGGGAAAGGAGCGGCGATGAAGGACCGACACCCCTTTCAGAGAGTCGTGGCGTTCGGCGCCGTCGCCCTGCTCCTGGCGCTCGCCACCGGCGCGTTCGCCCATCTCAAGGTGTCGAACACGAGCCCCGAGGACGGCGCGAAGCTGAGCGGCCCGGTGCGCACTCTGCGGGTCTGGTTCAACCAGGAACCGGACCTGCCCCTGAGCAAGCTGGAGCTGATCGGCCCGACCGGTCCGTTGAGCGTCGAGGGCCTTCATACGATGGGCGAGAAGGACCTGATGGCCAGGGTCTCCGGGCGGATGCCGGACGGTTCGTACACCGCCAAGTGGCGGACCGCGGGCGACGACGGTCACGTCCTGACCGGCGAATGGACCTTTACGATCGACCGCGGCGGTCGCTGAGACGCTGGACGCGGGTTCGTCACTGAGCTGGGAGATGGCCGGCCGCTGGGCCGTCTATCCGCCTCTGCTCCTGCTTTGCGGCGCGACCGGCATGCGCCTGCTGGAGGCAATGGGTGCACGCGACCTGACGGTTCGCGACCCGCGGATCGAGCTGGCCCGACTCACGCTGCTGTCGTGTCTGCTGCTGCTGGCGGCGTTCCTGCTGCGGGCCGCGTTCCAGTCGATCGAGGTTTGGGGCGTGGGGGAGGCGTTCGCGCTCGACAACCTGCGGGCGGTCGCGCTCGAGAGCCGCTGGGGAGAGCGATGGCGCTGGCAGGTCGCGGCGGCGGCCGTCGCGACTCTTGGCGCGCTTGCGGCCTACAGCGTGCCCGCGCTTGGCCTGACGATCACCGGGGCGGGAGCTCTCGGGCTGGCGGCTACGTTGCCGATGACCGGTCATGCGTTCGGCAACCCGCTTGCGTGGACCGCGCAGAGCATCCACGTGCTGGGCGCGGGCTTCTGGATCGGCACCCTGGTCGTCATCCTCGTTCTTCCGTTGATGACTCCCGGGACGTCGGCGGCGGAAGCGGCGTCGATGCGCCGGTTCTGGCTCGGCGCCTTCTGGCCGCTGGCGGCGGTCGCCGCGCCTCTCCTCGTCCTGAGCGGGGTGGTGCTGGCGGTCCTCTACCTTCCGGCCTGGGACACCCTGTGGACCGAGCCGTACGGCAGAATCCTGCTGGCCAAGGCGGCGGGGAGCGTGTGCGTCCTGTTCCTGGGCGCCGTGAACCACCTCCGGATGAACTTCCGTCCCGATCCGCACACGGAAGCGGCGCCGCTGACCGTCGCCCTCGAGGTCGTCTTCGCGCTGGTGGTGCTCGCGGCCACGGGGATGCTCGCCAGCACCGCGCAGCCGCACACGCACTGATTCCGATGCCGCGCCGCCGCGCCAAAGTACCACCCGGTTGCTCACCCCGAATCACTCCCGCTGTCAATGGCAACCGAAAAATGTCCCACTTCCGGCAACTGAAAATGTCCCACTTGTTCGGGGTCGATGTAGGCCGTGTTGGAGCCGCCGAAGTAGGGGGGTAGGTCTACGATGTCGGCCGGAAGGAGCGGAGCGACCGGAGGCCGACACCGGACGCGGGACGAGGCCGGCGGTTTGGCGCCAACGATAGAGCGTCGCCCTCGACACTCTCACCGCGTCGGCGGCCTCCTGGGTCGTCAGACGGGCCGACATCGCCCGGCGCCAGCGCCGCACCAGCTTGACGCGCTCGTTGACGGCCGCCTCGACCGCCTCGGATCGACGGCTCAAAGTACCGGTGGTGCATGCGCCCCGGCGAATCTCGCGGCGCGGGACTCGTACCTGCATGGGGCTGCATGGGGGATCCCTCTTCGCTGGGTTGTCGACGAAACCGCAGCTTGGAGATCCCCCTCCGTCGTTTCAGCCGAGGCCGCCATGCTGTGGAAAACGCTCCGCGTTTCCCACAGCCGACTACGACGACTGCTTCACTCGACCTGTCTCACATCTGTCTGAGCCACTACAAGGGAGGATCCTGTTTCTTGGCCGGCCCGGCGTCGTCATCCGCCGGGGGTTCAGCCGCCTCGACCGGCGGACGGGGCCGCGGCTCCCAGTGCATGCCAACGCTCCGGAGGCTGAACGCTACGCCGCCGCCTTCGTCGTCTTCTAGCGGACGCGTTTCGAGGACGGCGGCGTGCCGACCGTTCTGGCTGAACCAAGAACGGGACGGCGACCCCGGCTGCCAGTCGGAGACGTGATGCTCCTCTATCCCGCTCCACGGCTCGCGCCACAGGTGCTCGATGCGGTAGCCGTGCTCGCCCTCCACCACACGGACAACGCCCCGCCCTAGGAGTCGCCACCCGTCCTTCCGCTCAAGCTCCCAGAAGGGCTCGGTGTGAGGTGGTCCTGGAAAACTGGACA
>JAAXHG010000156.1 GCA_012270995.1 Vicinamibacteraceae bacterium
TGGGCGGGCGCGTGCGCCCGTCCAAGATGGAATGGACTCCTCCCAGTACCGCCCGATGCGACATCATGTGCCGTGTGGTGGACGGTTCAGACGGAACCGGGAGGAGGCCGAAATGGAGCGTACGACAGTCGCCGTCGATCTCGCAAAGACCGTGTTCGAGGTGGCGGTGGCGAACGAGCGTGGACAGGTCACCGAACGGCGCCGCTTGACACGGTCGCAGTTTACGCGGTTGTTGAGGATGCAGCCGCCGAGCCGGGTCGTGATGGAAGCGTGCGGGATGGCACACCACTGGGGGCGGTTCGCCCAGGAGCACGGGCATGAGGCGATGCTGTTGCCACCCGTTTACGTGCGCCCGTTCGTCCGTCGGAACAAGACGGACCGCGCCGATGCGGAGGCCTTGGTGGACGCGGCACGCTCGGGTCGGATTCCGGCGGTACCCGTGAAGCGGATCGAGCAGCAGGCTGTCGTTGGTCTTCACCGCGTTCGTGAGCAGTGGGTGACGACACGCACGGCGCGTATCAACGCGCTGCGAGGACTGCTGCGAGAACAGGGCTTGACCGTCCCCGTCGGAGCGCGGTTGGCGGTGGAGCGAGTTCCGGCCCTTCTCGATGAGGCGACGTCGGTCCCCGTGACGCTGCGGCATGTGCTCCTCAGCATGCACGACGAGATTCGGACGTTGGAGACGCGGGTTGAGATGGTCGACAGGCAACTCCGCGACCTGGCCGACGCCGACCCGGTGACGGCCAAGCTGCAGACCGTGCCCGGCATCGGTCCGTTGGCCGCGACCGCGCTCACGGGCACGGTGGGCCACATCCACAGTTTTGGGCGAGGCCGGCAGTTCGCGAGCTGGCTCGGGTTGACGCCTCGGGAGTACTCGAGTGGAGGGCGCCGGCGCCTCGGGCGCATCAGCAAGCGCGGTGACCGCTACCTGCGTTGCCTGTTGACGAACGGGGGCCGCGCCGTGCTGGTGGCGGCCATTCGTCGCCGTCGGTCGGGCCGTCCACTGACACGTCTGCATCAGTGGGCGCTGGATGTGCGCGACCGCAGCGGCTACAACAAGGCGACCGTCGCCGTGGCGAACAAGCTTGCCCGGATCGTCTGGGCCGTCTGGACCCGAGACGTACCGTTTGCGGCGGCGTGAGGACCTCCCGAACCAACTGCGGAGCTCGAACGAACGACATGGCGCTTCGAACCGACCGACACCGCACGAGGCCGTCACCCCGGGTGGCGTTTCCGACGCCGGGTCCAAGTTTGGCCCGCGGTGCGCGATATCCATGGTGGCCCGGAGACACATGTCTTCACCGAGAGGCCGGATGTAAGACCGCAGTCGATTCGACGCCAGGGCGTCTTCGTTCGTTGCCTACCCTTGGGACGGGGACAAGACCTGTCGGCGCAAGCAGAGCAGCGGCGAGCCTGCCGTGGTGTTCGGAAGGAGCCGTCGCGGCGGGTGGCACGTCAAGCCGCCCAAGCGCGGCTCCTCCGCTGCGCTTCGGCCCTTTCGGGTGACCTGCCACCCGCCGCGACGGACGGCAAGCTATGGCCGGAAGCGAGCTTCCGGCCCGGATACGGACCGGCATCGAAGGGAGGCGACCTCACGTCGACGCCGCCAGCGGGGCGGGATCCGCCGCGGCTCACATCGCTCGACACTCGGAGAGGAGTCCATGTAAGCGGGGTGGGAAACGCGCCGGCTCGACCGAGCATGCTGGCACGGCTTCCGGGCGCGTTTTCCATGCCGCTGGCACCATCCACAGGTTGCCCGGATCGCGGACGGACCCCGCGCTCACGACGTCGACCGTCGGCGGGCTCGGGGCAACAACGGTCCGGGAGTCCGGCCACGGGGTGCGGGTGCCGGCGGCGATTTCCGACGCGACCGGTCCGTGCGGTAGCTGGTCACGTCGAACTCGAGCACGACCGCGTGGTGCACCAGGCGGTCGATCGCCGCGGCCGTGGCCATCTGGTCGCGGAAGATCCGGTCCCACTGGCTGAAGACGAGGTTGCTGGTCACCATCACCGAGCGGCGCTCGTAGCGCTCGGCGAGCAGCGTGAACAGCACCTCGGCCTCGTCCGGGCTCTGCTGCACGTACCCGAGGTCGTCGAGCAGGATCACCTCGAACAGGTCGAGCTTGCGCAGCGCGCGGGGCAGGTCGAGGTCGCGTTTCGCGCCGAGCAGCTCCTGCACCAGGGCGTAGGCCGGGGCGCAGAGCACGCTGTGGCCGGCCTCGACCAGCGCGTGCCCGACGGCGCAGAGCGCGTGGCTCTTGCCCACGCCCGGCAGGCCAAATGCGAGGACGTTGGTCGCCGTCTCGAGGAACGCCCCGGTGGCCAGCGTCTCGAGCTGCTGCACGACCGGCGCCGGCAACCGTCCGGTGTCGAGGGTCGCGAACGTCTTGCCGGGAGGCAGGCGGGCGCCGCGCCGCAAGCGGGCGATCCGGCGCTGACGGCGTGCTTCGGCTTCCGCCTCGAAGACCTCGAGCAGCACCGGCATCGCCTCGGGGTGCCCGGCCTGCGTCAGGCGCGGCACGAGCTCCTCGGCCGCCGTCGTCAACCCGAACTGCGTCAGCAGCGTCGTCACCTGCGTGCTCGGCGCCGTCATCCGTGCAGACCTCCCGACAGCAGCGCGTCGTACTGCGACAGGTCCGGGCGCGGCACGCGGACCACGGGGACCGTCGGGACCGGAGGCCGGACCTGGGCCTGCACGCTGGCGTAGTCGCAGGGATCGCCGGCGTCGAGGCGGGCGCGAAGCGTCGCCTCGACCCGCCGCTCGCCGGTCGTCGCCGCCAGGTGCAACAGGCGCACGTACTCGACGTCGGCCCGCTCGCCGTGCGTCCGACCGAGCGCGTCATACGCCGCCCGGAACACGAGCGACGGGAACAGCTCCTCCCGGAAGCGGTACCGCGCGAAGGCGCCCGGCTTCCGGACCAGGCTCCCGATGATGTGGCGGTAGTCGATCCGGTGCTCCGCAGAGCCCCGCAACCGCGGCATGCTGCACAGCACCCGGCCGCCGTAGAGGACCTCGACCGTCGACGGATGCTGACGGGCCTCGACCGTGTGACCGATCAACCGCGACGGCACCGAGTAGACCCGCCCGCCGACCCGGATCGTGCTCCACTTCCGCACCACGCACCGGAAGGTCGTGTACTCCGGGATCCGCGCCGGCGGCAGCGGCCGCAGATACGGACGCTCCTCGGCCAGCCGCGGCGCCGCCCGCGCATTCCGCGTCTCGTCGACGACCGCCCGCGCGAACCGCAGGTACGCCGCCTCGTCGGCGAAGTCCCGCTCGCCCCGCAACAGCAACGCCTGCTCGATGGCCGTCTTCGTCCGGAAATGCGACTGCTCCGCGACGCCGTTCTCGTGCGGCTTCCCCGGCTGGATCCGCGACGAGCGCAGCCCGTAGTGGTCCAGCACCTCCCGGAACCGCACCGTCAGCTGACGACCGCCGCTGCGCCGCAGCTCGTGCGTCGCCGCCGACAGGTTGTCGTGACGAAGCACCGCCGGAACCGCACCCAGCGTCCACACCGCGCCCTGCAGGCCCGCCACCAGCGCCTCGAACGTCTCGCTCAGCGCCAGCGACACATACGTCCACCGGCTGTAGCTCAGCACCCACTCGAACAGCAGGTGCGGGAACGCGACGTTCCCCAGCGTCACCCCCAGGTCGCTCGCGTCGCTGAAGTCGAACGCTGCTTCCCGACCCGGAACCGCCACCTGCTCGAAGTACACCTCGCGATCGGGACCGTACTGAACCCGCCACTCTCGGACCCGCCGCTGCAGCGTCCGCAGCTGTCCTGGCTGGAACCGACCCGGATGCCGCCCGCACAGTGCCCGGAACAGCGTCAGCACCTGCAGCCGGCCGTCGGTGTCGGCCACCAGCTGCGGCACAACCTCGGACTGCCACACGTCGGCGAACGGGTCCTCCCGCGTCCGCCACGTCCGCGGCGGCTTCACCGTCGACGGCAACGCCCCGCTCTGCCACTTCCGGGCCGCACGCTCGCTCATCCCGGCCGCCGCCGCGGCCGCCGCCAGCGTCTTCCCTGCCATCCGCTTCTCTCGCAACCGCCGAACCTGCGCGTCCGTGACCAACCCGTCCTCCACCAGGAAAACGGGCAGTGTCACACGTCTCGCGGGCGCCTCCCGCGGAGGGCCGATCACCTCGTCGACGACCGGCAAAAGTAATTGTCGTTGAACAGGGGCCACTCGACCGCCTGATACGGGTCGATCTCGCGCCAGGCGTCGGCCGGCGTCGTGCGCCAGGTCCGCCAGTCCCCTCCTGTGGTCCGCTGCCCGACCAAGGGCGCGGAGTGCGCCTCGCGCAGCCCGTGGCCGCGCATCGAGGCCGGCACGAAGTCCAGCGGCAGCAGGGGTTGCTGCGCGTCGGTTGGCGTGGGTGGTAGACTTGGCTTCGGAACGTCCATCTGGCGTTGAGCGGCCTCATCGCTCAGCGCCGTCCGTCCGGAAGCGCCGCGGTCCCACCCGCGGCGTTTCGTCTGTACGGCGCTTTTCCGGCTCAGAGTAGCAGATTCAGGCGTTTACGGCGTGATCACCCCCATCAGAAAGCGGCTGAGAGGGGAATCTTGGTTCAGAACCACCCAGAGGGTCATGGCGGCTGCCGCCGCGCCCCCGAACCCCGCGCCGAACGCGCCCCACATCATGGGCTTCCACGTCCAGGACCGGCTCGCCCAACGGACCTTCTCCGTGAGCTCGTCGACCTGCCGGGAGAGCAGTCGATGGGATTCATCGAGCGCCGACTCGCGTGAACGTTGGAGCCCTACCGCTCGGCTGCCCAACTGCTCGAACGTCCCTGCGCACGCCTCGGCGCGCTCCATCAGGCCCTCCTGGCGCTCAGTCAAACGGTCCTGGCGCTCGGTCACGCGGAGCACGGCCTCGGCCAGTTCCTGGAACTGCTTCAGCTGCTCGGACTGTCCTGTTGCCATCCGAAGTCACCTCTCGACGTCGTGTCCCGGCCCATGGCGCAGCCACTCCTGCACCCGCTCGGCCGACTCGGCGAGACGCTGCGGAATCTCGCGCAACTCGCGGGCGATCTCGGCGATCCCGCGCCGCAGCCGGCCGATTTCGGTCTCGTACCCGGCCCACCGGTCGTCGGCCGCCGCGTTCCGGCTCTCGACCCCCTGGTGCTTCTCGACCAGGTGCAGCGAGGGGCGCCCGGCCATCACGCGGTCGACCTCGCGCTCCGTCGCGCCCGGCCCCAGATGCACGCCGGGCTCCCGGCTCAGCCGCGCCGCCGCGTCGAAGTCGCCCTGCTCGTAGGCCTCGACGGCCCGGACCGCGAGGCTCCGGTGGTCGACCCGCTCGGCCAATCCGCGGCGTTCGAGCGACTCGTTGACCTTCTCCGCCCAGGCCGCGCGGGTGTCCCGGAGCCAGTCCGTCGGCATCATCGCCCGCGACTTGCGTGCGCCGCCGGCCGCCGGGTCCTGCGCGTTGTACCGTTTGAACCACTGCGCCGCCGGCCGCTCGATGCCGTCGTTCGCCCGCTCGCTGATGACCAGGTGCGCGTGCGGATTCCGCCCACCGCCACGGTGGACCGACAGCGTGTAGGGCAACCGCTCAGCCCCCGTCAGGTCCTGAGCGAACCGCGACGCCAGGGCGCACTGGCCGCGCTCGGATAGCTCCTTCGGAAGCGCAAACTGCACTTCACGGTACACCCGGCCGTTCGCCCGCTCGTGCCGATCGGCCGCGTCCCAGTACTGCCGCGCGTCGTCCTGCGCCCAGGCGGGCATGTTCCGGCTCTCGACGTGGGCGACTTCTCCCCGTTCGGCCGGATCCCGCTCCTCGTGCTCGGCGTACTTCCCCTCGCGCGCGACGTAGTCGTGCTTCGCGGCGGCCGAATTTCCGCTCGATTTGGATCCGACGCTCACCTTGAGATGGTAGACGGCCACGGACGGCACCTTCTCACCCGTTCTGGTCGTGGTCTTGACGCACGGCATTTCCGCCTGAAATGCGTATAGTGCGCTTCACTTCGTTCAGACCGGAATTCTTCGCGCTGATGTTGAGCGGATCCACTCCAGCACTCTATTATGCCGTCATGCCGCGAAGAACACCCGACGAAGCGCTCGACGCGCTCAAGAAAGAGGAAGCCGAACTCAAGTCCGAGATGGCAGAAAAGCGGCAGAAGCTCCGCGAGACCGAGAAGAACCGACGCAAGGACCTCGCGGAACGGATGCGGCGGGTTCAGGCGCGGCTGTCAGCGCAGGAACGACGACAACGCACCCGCCGGCTCATCCTGATCGGGACCCTCGTCGAGCACGAGATCACCGAGAACCCGAGTCGCCGTTCCCGCCTCAACGCCCGGCTCGATGCGTTCCTGACGCGGGACCGGGACCGGGAACTGTTCGGGCTGAAACCTCTGAAACCACAGGAGGGAGGGGAGCCGGAAGCGAGCAGCCCGGCCGAGACCTCAACTGCCGCTGCCGCGGAGGACGAACGTGGCGATCGCCAGGATCACGCCCAGTAGGGTGAATCCGCTCCCGATCATCCAGCGCAGCCCGGTGATCTCACGCTGGAGGGACTGAACCGCGCCAGCAAGGATGTCGATCCGGGCGTTGGTCTCGGTAAACCGGGCGTTCGTCTCACTGGTGAGCGTGTCGATCCGGGCGTTCATGTCGGCCCGGAGTTCCGTAACGCGCGCGTCGGTCTCGGCGAGCCGGCCGTTCACGTCGGCTCGCAGTTCCTTGAAGTCGGCCCGCAGCGCCGTCGTGACGTTCTCGCCGGCCATGCTGGCCACGTCGGCCACGGCATCGGAGACGGTGAGAGCGTCGAGATTGAGCTTGGCCAGCGCCACAGCCAGCCCACCCGATTGGTGCCTCGGCGGCTCGGTGGAGATCGTTTCAGGCATCCTAGGTCACTCCCCTCTTGTGCCAGCGGATCTGCGCCGGCCGGTCTTCCTCGCACTCTTCGGTTTCGCGGGACTGGGCGGCGGTGGTGAGTCCGCGTCGGGAGTTGTCTCTTGGTTGGCGCGTGCGCCGGCCGCCAACTCTCGGTTGGCGCGTGCGGCGGCCACCTCCACCACCTCCTTGCTCGCATAGGCAGGCACCGGGGCAAGACCCGCCTCCTTGGGCAGCGCGGGCGCAGCGAACGGCAACGGCGGCTGTTCGAGGCGCTGCAGCCACTCGCTGATGGCGCAACGCACCATCTCGGCCGGCTCCAAGCCGGTCAGCGCAGACGCCCGCCGCAGCCGATCCTGGAGCGTGGTCGTCAACATCAGGTTCATCCTAGCCATGCACTTTATGGTCTCACAAGACTCCTGAAGGTGTCCACTGAGACACGTATAGGAGTCTCCGTGTATTTTCTCAATCTCCGTCCCGGCCGCCGTCCCGCTCCGTGATTCCGGGTCGGTTCGCCGCCGCGGTGATTCTCGGTCGGCGGCCCGCCTCCGGGCGGCCGGGGCAGTGGTCGCGCCTCGACGGCGGCGGCGCGTTCGGCGCGACCACGCGAGCGCCGCAACGCTGGCACGTCCAGACATTGAACCGCAGCCCGCGCGCCCACTGATGCGACTTCAAGGTGTCCCTTTCGTCACGTTCACGCGCCTATGAGTGTCTTTACAGACACTTAACACGTTGTGACCACTCCCACGTGTGCCGGGCCACCGGTCAGCAGCCCGCGCGTTTCGGAAATCCTCTCCGAAAACCGCCCCCAGACGCCCTGTACGGCCCTCAGAGCGCTTCGACCGGTCTCAGGACCGGAAAATCGACCCGGACCCGAAAATCGCCGTACAGGCCATCCTCGCGGCCCGTGTCCCGGTCTCCAGCGCGTCAGCGCTCCCCCTGTGGTCGATGGCGCTCGATCATCACCCGCGCCCGCGCCAGGTCGCCGCCGGCCGCGGCCAGGGCGCGCCGCGCCCACTCCCAATCGCCGGCGCACGACTTCACCAGCCGCCGCAGCTCCTCGACCGGATACCGACACTTCCGGATCTTGTCCTCCGGCCAGGCCCGGTCGCACGTCAGGCAGATCGAGAGATCCGAACCGCAATCCGGGCAGGTCCTCCGGCGACGGCGACGCCAGACCCGGCCGCACGCGACACACGCCCGCAGGTGCTTGGCGCGCCAATCCTGCCTCTGGCGCGGCCGTCGGGGGAGGGGACGCGCCGTCGACGGGCTGGAGGCCTCCGGCCGCGGGCGATTTCGGGGTGATTCGGCCTCCGCGGGGCGCGTCCCCTCCCCCGAACCCCCTCCCGGGTCTACGCCTCGCTTCGCGGGTACTCTCATCGTCTCTAGACTTTCGCCTTTCGCTCTCTGCTCATCCCCCCATTCGGCGGATCATCTGTGTTGGTAGTTCGGTTACCACCCCACCCAGGCGAAGGGTCACTCGCCTCGGAGCCGGCGACGCGCCTTGATGACGGCCACGTGGCTAAGGCCCTCGGCCGCGGCCGCCTGCCGGGTGCTCTCGCCGGCCTCGAGGAGCGCCAGGAGCCGGCGATCCCGGTCCGCCACGGCCGCCCGGCGCATCTCGCCACCGAGCCGGCCCTTGACCCGCTGCTGCTCGCTGGTGTTCCGGCGGCCGAGGTCCGCCTGGTGAGCAATGAAATCCGCCCGGTGCCAGCCGCGGGCGCGCCACTGCGCCCGGTAGTGCCCGTTGACGCTCTTGACGATGCCGGCCACCTCGGCCGCGTCGAGCGGAAACAGCAGCCCACCGTTGAGGACCGCGGCGCGCTGCTCGACCTCCGCATCGCTCGCATGCGGGGAGCCGCCGAACCGCATCAGCCGCTCGAACAACCAGCTGTTGCGCCCCGCGGCCGTGCCCGGCTGCTCCGGCGGCCGACGCCAGCGGTGCGGAACCGCGCGGCCCAGCTCCGCCAGGCTGAACGGGTCCCGCCGCAACCAGGCCGTGGCGTAGTGCTCGACGTCGAGCGGGTTGTGCGCCAGGACCCCGACGTGGCCGCGATCGGCGTCGGGGGCGGCGCGGTAGAACTCCGACACGCGGGCGAACGCCTTCAGCGGGTTCTCGCGGGCGTGCTCGCCCCGCAGCACCGGCCGCCGCAGCATCCAGGCGACGTGCAGG
>JAAXHG010000048.1:0-1119 GCA_012270995.1 Vicinamibacteraceae bacterium
ATCGAGCGGTATCCGGACGACCTGGAGCTGGCCTTCAGCGCGGACGACATCGAGCGCGTCCACGGCGCGGGCAGGATCGCGTCCCTGCTCGGCGCCGAGGGCGGGCACTCGATCGAGTCGTCCCTTGGCGTCCTGCGGCAGCTCCACGCGGTCGGCGTTCGCTACATGACGCTGACTCACGGAAGCAACGTCGCCTGGGCCGACTCCGCGACCGACCAGCCGGCCCACGGCGGGCTGACGGCGTTCGGCCGCCGGGTGATCCGCGAAATGAACCGGCTCGGCATGCTGGTGGACCTTTCCCACGTTTCGCCGCAAACGATGCACAATGCGCTGGACGAGTCCGAAGCGCCGGTCATCTTCTCCCACTCCTCGGCGTTCGCGGTCACCGCCAGCCCACGCAACGTCCCCGACGACGTCCTGCGCCGGCTGGCCGAGAACGGCGGCGTGGTCATGGTCACCTTCGTGCCGTCCTTCGTCAACGAGAACGTGCGGGAGTCCTTCCAGCGCCTGGATGCCGAACGCCGGCGCCTGATGGCCGCGGGAACCGCGCCGGAGGAGATTCGCAGGCGGCTGATGGCCTGGCGAAGCGAGAACCCGGGAGCCCAGGCATCCCTCGGCGACGTAGCCGACCACATCGACCACATCCGCGACCTGATCGGTACCGCGCATCTGGGGATCGGCTCCGACTACGACGGCATCCCGACCGTGCCGGTCGGCCTCGAGGACGCGTCGACGTTCCCCGATCTGTTCGTGGAACTGGTTCGCCGGGGCTACAGCGACGACGAACTGAAAGACATCGCGGGCCGCAGTTTCCTGCGCGCCATGCGCGCCGCGGAGGCCACGGCCCGGCGCCTGCAGGCCATGGAGCCTCCGGCCGACGACCTGATCGAAGAACTGGACGGCGAGAATGGCTGATCAGCCGACGTCCCCGGTGGTGGCCCGGCACGCGTCGACCGTCCTCCTGTTGCGGGACAGCGACCGCGGGGTGGAGGTGTTCATGGAACGCCGCCACATCCGGTCCGACTTCGTCGGGGGCGCCTATGTCTTCCCGGGTGGCCGCGTCGACCCCGAAGACCGGGTGGACGAAGCGCTGTGCCACGGCCTCACCGACCGCGAGGC
>JAAXHG010000048.1:1139-1394 GCA_012270995.1 Vicinamibacteraceae bacterium
CGCGATCCGCGAGTGCTTCGAGGAGGCCGGCGTGCTCCTGGCCTACGACCGTGACGGGCAGATTCTCGACTTCTCGGACCCGGCGGTCGAGCAGCACTTCGAACGTCTGCGAGCCGAGCTGAACGCCGGCGATCGGTCCCTGCTCGACATTGCCGCCGCCGAGGGGTTGACCCTCGCCACGGACCGCATCAGCTACTGGGCGCACTGGATCACCCCCGAGGGACAGCCGCGGCGCTACGACACCCGCTTCTTCGT
>JAAXHG010000026.1 GCA_012270995.1 Vicinamibacteraceae bacterium
GACCGTACAAGTCTGTGTCACGCATCCCCGCAGACTACGGCATCTCCACCATCAACCCGGAAGAGCCACCTTAGCCACCTGTCCAGCTTTCCGGGACCACCTCACACTTCCGCTCCCTGCCTTTCGCGTTGCCAGGAGGTCAGCGGCCCAAAGCCAAGCAGTTGCCGAGTGCGGGAACCTGCCCCCCCCTACCCAGAGGTCCGGCCGTCAGGAGGCCGTGCCGGGCGAGAAGCGCACGGGCTCTCGGATCACGCTCCTTGGTCCAATAGGCTAACACCGCGTCTAGTACTGGTTCTCCCGGCCGGTCGATTCGTTCCACCAACTCAAGCTGGCCTGCAATCCGCTCCGTCGCGCGTGAAATCTCCCTTTCCACTCTTCGCAGCGGACTCTCAGCGCTATGTGCCGCAGTAGCGCCCGTTGGTCCGACATCCAATTCTGCACGTCGTTCGCACCGAGCCCTCCTTCTCTCGCTGCTCTCCGCCAACAGGCTCACGATCCGCTCATCAACACGAGCCTGAATCGCACCCAGAGCAGCGTCGTCCGGGCCCGCGTAGAGTCGCACAAGATACGATTCGCAGTCTCGTTCCATACTCCCGCAATGCACGTCGTACACGAGTTCCGCGCTGCTCTCCGACACGGGCCGCGCGTCCACTAGCAGGCTCGCTGTGTCGCGATAGATCGTTTCCCCTCCCTTAAGGAGTTGCTCAACCACCGTTCGGACTCGCGGGTCCAGTTCTCGACCGACAACCGTGTGCTTCGCTTCCGGCAGCCGCTCCAACGACAGACCTAGGGGAATCAGCCGCCCATTGACAGGGACACGCGCCTGATCCTGGTCCGCTGAGAACCCAAGCCCGCCATCTCGATGTACAGTCCCCGCTGCAATCCGAGCGCCACGACTTCCCACATACTGCGCCACCTCAGCCACGCGTAAGAGTATCCGTAGGACCTCGTCATCCCTGGCGGCGCCAAGAGTCAGTCGTCCGCCTTCAGAAAGCCCCGGGTCTCTCGCCAACATCCGACGCCGGGCGAACTCCTTCTCAATCAGCGCTGGCAACTCATCAACAAAACGCTCCATTTCCCGCACCGTCTCCAACACGATCTTGCGAACCTCTTCTCTCGAGCCGGCTGCGCCACTGCGAAGAGTCGGCAGAAGCGTCTCGAATAGACTCGCTTCAACAGGCAGCAAGTCCATCGCATCCCACGGAACGGCCGAATAGACGTAGATCGTGACGAAGATAGCCCGCGTCAGGCCCAAACGCCCCTCTCCGCTTCCCGAACGCAGAACTTGACGATAGAACTCCGGCAAGTCTACATCCGATCGCCGCCAGAGCTTCGTGGGCTCCGCGACAAGCTCTTGTACCGTCTCCTCCACCGACCCGCGGTCACCTAGAAAGAACACGTCCGTATCGAACCTGTCGAATCGTCTCACCTGCCCTTCCCCGGCGACGGCGACTACAACGCACAGTAACACTGTCGCCACAAAGCTCCTAGTAAACGTAGTCCGCGTCACGCTTTGACCTCCCTCTCAGCAAACGGGCCAACTTCCAAGTTCTCAGTCCTCCACTAGGCCGCAGGATAGGGAATCTCCCGAAGTCTCGCACCGAAACTCCCGGGACTGTTTGCCGATACCGGATAGGCAAGCGACGATACCAACAGGATTATCGGCAAGGGCGCTCTCTGGCTGCCAACTGTACGCCTCCACACCGTCAATGTAGATCTCGTGTGCTGGCATGCAGTCATGAGAGACGCTTCCGTCAATCACTATGCCGTCGGACGGGCTCCCAGAGCTAGCCGTGACCGTTAGTGAGACGTCGGCGGTAATGGGTGGAGCGACGGGGGCCAGCGGGTTCCCGCCCTCCAAGGCGATGGACAAGATCTGCTTGTCTGCCTTCTGCGAAAACAGGGCGTAGCTATACCGACCAGCATCCGTCCTGCCGGTCCTGTGTACACGGTAGCAATCTCCGTACGTGTTGTCGTAGTCATCGTCGTCCAGCTCAGAATCCGCCAGCGTGGATGTCCTGGCAAACGCTGTACTAAGGCCGGCGTGAAACTCCCTTTCCAAGAGTGTAGTGGACGACGGACGAAATGGCGGAGGCAAGAGGACGCTAGCGGAAAGCCTGTAGGGTTCCAGCACTAGCTGCTGTCCGTCGGGGTCGGTCTTGCCGCTTGGCAGTCGAAGAGGGGGAGCTGCGGCCGTGTCGCGGCTATCGCCACCATGGATCTCGAATGAGGTAGAACCAGCAGAGGTACAAAACAGTGGTGAGGCCGTTGCCCACTTCCACGGAATAAACGCACGCACGACAACCCTCCGTTGCTTGGACTCTGCGGCGCACGTTGCGTTCTCGAGTCCGCCTTGGTTCGTCTCGCCCACGGAGAACTCCCCGAAGTAGGCAGTCCCGGACGCCGCAACGGCCAACTCCGGAGTCGAGGTACAACACGCCCCCGTCTGCACCAGAGTCCTTCGCAGGCCTTTCTCCGGATCGGTCTCGAGGTCCGTCGTGGTGACGCACGTGTCCAGATTCCCGGGCGGACTGCCCGTGCCGAAGCTCTTGCTCCACCCGAAGGCGCCCAGAGCTCCGTCGACTCCAAGCTCGATCACATCGTCGGCGACTACGCCAAGGCATATGTAGGCCCAGGCGCGCGTGGTGCCGACCGCCGGAATGGAGATGATGACGTCGCTTGCCAGACACACGTCCAAACCGAAGTCGAACCCCAGCCCTCCAGGACCGAAACTCACGCAGGCCTGCAGGTCGATCGTCAGCGCGAGGCGAACCTGTAGCTGGAAGACCATCGTCTCGAGCTGAATCGAGGAACCCGGAATCAGGCGTTGCAGAACGTGGCTCGCGAGTTCTTCCGTGTCCGGGTCATAGGACAGCGCCGCGCTCGCCACCTCGGAAACGAGATCCCATCTCTCGCCGTGGTTGTAGCAGAACGGGAAGCTGATGGAGAACGGCTGGACGACCCGACCAAGAGCAGGGGCCGACGTGTCGGTCGTGGAGTCGGCCGTCGAGCCGCTTCCCACCGAGACGGGGGGACGAACCGGTTTCTGATAGAGCAGGTTCGGCGCCCCCACGGCCGCAAAGGTCGACCCGTCGCTGGCCGGCTCGACGCCGGCCTCGGAAACGGGCAGAGACACGTTGGAGGCGCCGGGAGAGGAGAGCTCCAGATCGAAGCTCGAAACGTCCTTCGGCACCGTCGCGACGCCGCCTATCGCCAGACCGTCGGGAGCGTGCGTGACGCCGGTGAGCTCGACTCGCGCGTCGCTCACTCCCAGCGTCGCGCGATCCAGGTTCACGCCGATGATGGAGACGACGTAGCTGTAGCCCCCGCCGCTTGTCGACGGCGTGTACGCGTCCACCACGACCCGGTCGGGAACGACCCGGAAGATGGCGTGGCCGGCCGCCTTGTCGGTCGTCGTCGCGTAGAGGGCGTAGTAGCCGTCGATCTTCGCGTCGGTTGCGTCGATGTCGAGCGTCGCGGAGGTCCCGGCCGCGTTGACGGAGTCCAGACTGACCGTCGGATAGGTACGGCCGGATTGCCCGGTGCCGATGAAGAAGCGAGCGTCGTCGAGTCCGGTTCCGGTCGCGGTCACTTGGGTGACGCCGCCAACGTCGATGATCTTCCGGTCAAGGGTCAGACTCATCGTCGTGCCGGCGGCCTCGACGGCAATCGTCTTGCTCGGCGTCGTACCGCCGAACCGGCCGCCGTCGTGCGCCATTTGCCACTGAAACTCGTACTCGCCCGTACTCGACGGCGCCGTGATCGTGAAGGTGAAGGTGTAGGCCGTGTGCGGCCCGACGCTGTCCGATTCACCGATCTCTACGCGCGACGCGCCCCAGGTCGTGTTGTCGGACGGATTCTCCGAAGCGAGCTCGAAGCCCCCGGCCCGCGTCCAGGTCGACTCGCCGTCGTTGCTCATCATGACGTGGACTGTCCGAGTCTCCCCGGTCGTCATCGTCGAGGGAACGCTGCCGAAGAACGACACGAAAGAGGCGTCGTTTGCGGGCGCCCTTACCGTGATCGTCTGGCTCGTCGAAACCCCGCCGAACCACCCGACGCCTTGTTGCATCATCCGCCAGCTGAACGTGTGGCTGCCGGCCGTCGACGGCGCCGTGATCTCGAACGTGAACGTCAACGATCCGCTCGGCGCCACGCTCCCCGACAACGCCACCCGACTGAGACCCCACGTCGTGTTGTCCTGCGGGCCCTGAGAACCCAGCTGATAGCCGCCAGCCGTCGTCCACGTCGCCGTGCCCGTGTTCTCCATCTTCACGCTCACCGTCGCCGTCTCGCCCACCGTCATCGACGTCGCGACACCCGAGTACGACACGAACGAAGCGTCGTTTGCCGGCGCTTCCCTTACCGTGATCGTCTGGCTCGTCGAAAACCCGCCGAACCACCCGACGCCCTCTTGCAGCATCCGCCAACTGAACGTGTGGCTGCCGGCCGTCGACGGCGCCGTGATCTCGAACGAGAACGTGTGGGTCGCCTTCGACGCCACGCTCCCGGACAGGGCGACGCGAGACAAGCCCCACGTCGTGTTGTCCTTCGGCCCCTGGGAGCCCAGCTTGTAACCGGCCGCGCTCGTCCACGTCGACGTGCCCGTGTTCTCCATCTTCACGCTCACCGTCGCCGTCTCGCCCACCGTCATCGACGTCGGGACATCCGAGTACGACACGAACGACGCGTCATTTGCCGGCGCTTCCCTTACCGTGATCGTCTGGTTCGTCGTCCTGGCGCCGAACCACGCGACGCCCTCCTTCAGCATCTTCCAGCTGAACGTGTAGCTCCCGGCCGTCGACGGCGCCGTGATCTCGAACGTGAACGTCTGCGTTGTGTTCGGCCGCACGCTCCCGGATAGGGCGACGCGATACAGCCCCCAGGTCGTGTTGTCCTTCGGTCCCTGGGAACCCAGCTTGTGGCCGTCGCCGCTCGTCCACGTCGACGTGCCCGTGTTTTCCATCTTCACGCTCACCATCGCCGTCTCGCCCACCGTCATCGTCGTCGGCACGTCCGAGTACGACACGAACGACGCGTCGTCGACCGGCGGCTGAGAGGCCTCGGATACCGTGATCGATTGACTCGTCGTCGTTGACCGAACCACGCGACGCCCTCCCTGAGCATCCGCCAACTGAACGTGTAGCTCCCGGCCGTCGACGGCGCCGTGATCTCGAACGTGAACGTGTGCGGCGCCTTCGCCGCCACGCTCTTGGACAGGGCGACGCGAGACAAGCCCCACGTCGTGTTGTCCTTCGGACCCTGGGAACCCAGCTTGTAACCGCCGCCGGCCGTCCACGTCGACGTGCCCGTGTTCTCCATCTTCACGCTCACCGTCGCCGTCTCGCCCACCGTCATCGTCGCCGGGACGCCCGAGTACGACACGAACGAAGCGTCGTCGACCGGCGGCTGAGAGGCCTCGGATACCGTGATCGACTGGCTCGTCGTCGTCGAACCGAACCACGCGACGCCTTCCTTCAGCATCCGCCAACTGAACGTGTAGCTCCCGGCCGTCGACGGCGCCGTGATCTCGAACGTGAACGTGTGCGGCGCCTTCGACGCCACGCTCCCGGACACCGCCACTCGGTTCAGGCCCCAGGTCGTGTTGTCCTTCGGACCCTGGGAGCCCAGCTTGTAGCCGCCGCCGGCCGTCCACGTCGACGTGCCGGTGTTTTCCATCGTCACGCTGACGGTCTTCGTCTCGCCCACCGTCATCGTCGTCGGCACGCCCGAGTAGGAGACGAAGGCCGCATCGTTCGTCGCCGCGGCCTTTACCGTGATGGTCTGGCTCGTCGTCCTCGAGCCGAACCAGGCGACACCCTCCTTGAGCATCTTCCAACTGAACGTGTAGCTGCCAGCCGTCGAAGGCGCCGTGATCTCGAACGTGAACGTGTGCGGCGCCTTCGCCGCCACGCTCCCCGACACCGCCACTCGGTTCAGGCCCCAGGTCGTGTTGTCCTTCGGTCCTTGGGAACCCAGCTTGTAACCGGCCGCGCTCGTCCACGTCGACGTGCCCGTGTTCTCCATCGTCACGCTCACCGTCGCCGTCTCGCCCACCGTCATCGTCGCCGGCACGTCCGCGTACGACACGAACGATGCACCGTCCGTCGAGGCCGCAGCGACCGTGATCGTCCGACTCGTCGTCGAAGAACCGAACCACACCGTGGAGGAGCTCGCCACGATCGGGCGTTCGGGGCGATCGTCCTCGCCGCTCTGGAGCATGCGCCACTGGAACGTGTAGCTGCCAGCGGTCGATGGCGCAGTGATCGCGAAGGTGAACGTGTGCGTCGCGTTCGGCGCCACGCTGCCCGAGACCGACACATGGTTGAGGCCCCACACGCCGGTCGGGGAGCTCTTCGAGCCGAGTGCGTAACCCGTCGCCGCCGTCCAGGTCGAAGTCCCGGTGTTCTTCATCGTCACGCTCACCGTCCGTGTCTCGCCCACGGTCAACGTGGTCGGCACGTTCGAGTACGACACGAACGAAGCATCCATGGCCGCGAAGGCGCCGCCGGCCAGAGCCGGCGGCAGCGTCACTGACAGGAGCAGCATCCGGCAGGCTCCAGGACACCGTGAGACCGCTCGCGCTTCGGGAACCACGGCCGGAGTGTACAGATCATCGTACGCGCGTTCAGCTCTGGCACGCCGCTACCGGCATTTTGCCTGAGCCCCATTCCAGGTCGAAACCGGGCGGTTCCCGGTTCGCCTCCGAAGGACGCGCTCTTCCGCCGCCTCCCCGTGCGGGCCTGTAGAGTCGGGGGCCGCGCCGCAGCCAGCGCGCCGAACGAAGATCCGCCTGAGACCGTCATGATCGACCAGCTCGACGACATCGAAGCGCGGGTCTCCGCGGCGCTGGAACAGGCGGCCGATCCGGAGCAACTCGAGGAGTGGCGCCGGGCGACGATCGGCCGCAAGGGCGAGGTCCAGCTCCTGACTCGCCGCATGGGCGAGCTCGCACCGGCCGACCGGCCCGCTTTCGGCAAGCGGATCAACGAGATCAAGACCTCCCTGCAGGCCGCCTTCGAAGAGCGCCAGGAAGCACTGAAGCGATCGGCACACGACACCGACGCCGACACGGACCGGCTCGACGTCACTCTGCCCGGCCGACGCCCCGTTCTCGGCGGCCTGCACCCGTCCACGCTTGTCATGCGCCGGATCGAGCGCATCTTCGGCGACATGGGCTTCCAGACTTACCGTAGCCCCGACGTGGTCACCGACCAGTTGAACTTCGGCGACCTGAACATGCCGCCCGACCACCCCGCGCGCGACATGCAGGACACCTTCTACACGACGGATCCGAGCGTCGTGCTGCGCACCCACACCAGCGGCGGCCAGATCCTCGCGATGCAGGAGCAGCACCCGAAGCCGGTGCGCGTCATCCTGCCCGGCATGTGCTACCGCAACGAACAGATCACCTCCCGCAGCGAGATCCAGTTCCACCAGATCGAGGGGCTCGCGGTCGGCCCGGCGATCGCCTTCGCCGATCTGAAGGGCACGCTGACCGAGTTCGCCCGGCGGCTGTTCGGAGAGGGCCGTGGCGCCCGCTTCCGGGCCAGCTACTTCCCGTTCACCGAGCCGAGCGCGGAGATGGACATCGCCTGCTTCCTCTGCGACGGCGAGGGTTGCCAGTTGTGCAAGGAGACCGGCTGGCTCGAGATCCTCGGCTGCGGCATGGTCCATCCGACCGTTCTCAGGAATGGCGGCTACGACCCGGACGAGTGGAGCGGCTTCGCCTTCGGCATGGGGCCGGAGCGGATCGCCATGCTCAGGCACGGCATCCGCGACATCCGCTACTTCTGGTCCAACGACCTGCGTTTCCTGCGCCAGTTCCAGCGATTCGTCTAATGCCCGTTTCCTCGTACAGCGACCTGCGCTTCCTGCGCCAGTTCACGGGCGTCGCCTAGTGCGCGTTCCGCTCAGTTGGCTCGGCGATTTCGTCGAGCTTGACGGTTCCCCGGACGAACTCGCCGAGTTGCTCACCAACGCCGGCCTCGAGGTCAAGGCGATCGAGCGGTTCGGCGTCGCCGGCGCCGAGCTGCCGTGGCCGCCGGACCTGGTCATGACGGCGAAGGTCCTGCGCGTCGACCCGGTGCCGGACGCCGACCGCCTGGTGCTGGCGACCGTCGACTGCGGCGCCGACTCCACCCGGCAGGTGATCACCGGGGCGCCGAACCTGTTTCCGTATCTCGGCGAGAATCTGAACGATGCCGACATCTGGGGCGCGCTGCTGCTCGCCGGGGCCAGCTACCGCAACCCCTACCGCGACCTGAAGATCACGCGGCTCAAGCCGAAGAAGCTGCGCGGCATCACAAGCGACGCCATGCTCTGCTCGGCCGCGGAGCTCGGGCTCGGCGAGGACCACGAAGGGATCATCCTGTTCCAGCCGGCCGATGAACTCCCGGATCTTCGGCCCGGGCGGCCCCTGGCCGAAGTGCTCGGCGACGTCGTGCTCGACATCGACGTGATCCCCAACATCGCCCGCTGCGCCTCGATCCTGGGGGTCGCGCGCGAAGTGGCGGCGCTGACGGAAGCAGCGTTCCGGCCGCCCGCCGTCCCGCTCACGATGGACGGACCGCCGATCGCGGGCCGGGTCGAGATCGAGACCGAAACCCCTGAGGTCAATCCGCGCTTCGTCGCCCTGCTGATCGAAGGCATCGAACAGGGCGCGTCTCCCTACTGGATGCAGCACCGGCTGCAGCTCGCCGGGCAGCGGCCGATCAGCAACGTCGTCGACATCAGCAACTACGTGATGCTCGAAGTGGGCCAGCCGAACCACACCTTCGACTACGACCTGCTGCGGCAGCGGGCCGACGGCTACGCGGACGGCGGACCGGTGCGGATCGTCACGCGGCTGGCCCACGAGGGTGAACGTCTGACCACCCTCGACGGCGCCGAACAGAAGCTGCGGACCAACCAGATCATGGTCACCGACCCGGCCGGCTCGCTGAGCGTCGGCGGCGTGATGGGAGGCCGGGACAGCGAGATCGGGCCGGAGACCCGCAACGTGCTGCTGGAGGCGGCCGCCTGGGAGCCTCGAAGCATCCGGCGCACCCAGCGCCAGCTCGGCGTCCACACCGAGGCCGGTTTCCGCTTCAGCCGCGGCGTCCATCCGAGCCAGGCCCTGCTCGGCGCCCGGCGGGCCGCGGAACTGCTCCGGCTTCACGCCGGCGGCACGATCGCCGAAGGGATCGTCGACCACTATCCGCAACCGGCGACGACCGTCACCGTCGACTTCGACCTCGGCAACCTGCGCCGCCTTAGTGGTCTCGATCTGGACGCTGAGGAAACGGCGAGCCTGCTGCGCCGCCTCCAGTTCGAGGTCGGGATCGGGAACGGCGCCGCCGATCTACGCGTCACCGTGCCCGATCACCGCCTCGACATCGAAGGCCAGCACGACCTGGTCGAGGAAGTCTGCCGCGTCTACGGCTACGACCGCATCCCCTCCACCGTGCTCAGGGACGTGCTGCCGCCCCAGCGCGGCAACCGCGAGCAGTCCTTCGAGGACCGGGTCAAGGACACCTTTGCCGACCTGGGACTCCAGGAGATCGTCAGCTACCGGCTGACCACGCCGGAGGCGGAAGCGAAACTGCAACTCGAAGACGGTGAGCCGCCGCCCTACGTCCGGCTCGCCAACCCCTCGACCCAGGACCGCGTTGTCATGCGCCGCAGCCTGCTGGCGTCCGTGCTGGAAGCCGCGGCCTCGAACAGCCGTTTCACGGACCACCTCGCCCTGTTCGAGGTCGGCCGCGTGTTCCCCGTAAGCGAAGGCGATTCGCTGCCCGAGGAGCGGGAACGGGCAGCCGTCGTGCTGGCCGGTCCGCGCCGGGCAGACCACTGGCAGGCGGCCGGCGCCGGCGATGACTGCTTCGACTTCTTCGACATCAAGGGCACGGTCGAGACGGTCCTGGACCGGCTCGGTCTGGCGGTCGAGTTCAGCGCGCCGGAGGCGGACGCAACGCCACCGTCCTACCGCCCGGGACGTTCCGCGGCGATCGAAATCGGCGCCGACTCGAAGCCCGTCGGCTGGCTGGGCGAAATCCAGCCGGCGGTGGCCGCCCGTTTCGATCTGGAGCCCGCGGACGGTCACCCCGTCCTCGCTGCCGAACTCGACCTCGACCGCATCCTCGAGCTCGTCCCCGATTCCCTCCAGGTCGAGCCCGTTCCGGTCTACCCGGAAGTACGCGAGGACCTGGCCCTGATCGTCGAGGAGGCGACACCGGCCGCGTCCGTGGAAGCCGCCCTCCTCAAAGCCGGCAAGCCCCTGCTCTGCGCCGTCGAGCTGTTCGACGTGTTCCGTGGCGAAGCGATCGGCGAAGGCTCGAAGAGCCTCGCCTACCACCTCAGCTTCCGGGCCCCGAACCGCACCCTGCGCGACCGCGATGTGAAGAAGCTGCGCCGGCGCATCCTGGGACAGGTCGAGAGGTCAGTCGGGGCCAGGATCCGGGAGTAGGCCCCAGGGCCAGCACAGACAACATCGCGACCAAGGTCCTACCGAACGAGGTAGCCGCACACTGGGTGCGCCGGCGTCCTCGCCGGCCTTCCGGACGGCGTCCCGGGCGACGGTACGCACCGCTGCCCCTGCCTCAGATCGCCAAGCGCGACAGGAGCGCCACCACGGCATGCTCCACCCGAAGCGCCCGCGGGCCGAGGCTGACCGTCCGTGCGCCAGCCGCCGTGAATCGACCGAGTTCCTCGTCCAGGAAGCCGCCTTCGGGGCCGACCAGCAGCGCGGTCGAGCCATCGACGCCCAGCGGACACGGCTCGGCGCCAGCGGCATCGGCGACCAGGACCAGCTCGTGGTCGTGAACCAGGCCGAGCAGGGCATCGATCAGATCCCGCGGCCTTCGCAGGCACTCGATCTCCGGCAGCGCCGTGTCCCGCGCCTGGGCCAGACCCAGCATCAGATGACGCCGCAGCGACTCCGGCCGCATCACCGAACTCCGCCAGTAGCTCTTCTCCACCCGCGCGGTGTGGACGAACAGGATCTGCTTGACCCCCATCCCAGCCGCCGCCTGCAGGATCCGGCCCACGAACTTGGGCCGCGGCAAGGCCAGCACCAGGGTCACCGGTAGCGGCGCGGGCGGCTCCCGGTCGAGGGGCCCGAGTTCCAGCACGACGCGCTCGCGGTTCACCTCGACGATCCGTCCGCGGCCGATGCCGCCGCCGAGCCGGCCCACTTCCAGCGTGTCGCCGACCTGCGCTCGCAGCACCTTGCGCACATGCTCGAGGCGTTCCCCGCCTATCGCCACACGTCGACCAGGTTCAGCGGCTGAAGCGAAGTCCGCGTCCTCCAACAGAAGCAGGTTCATGCTGCTACAGTCACGCGCTCAAACCACGCACAAGATTGCGCTTCAGAGACCACTCGAAGAGGAGGACGGAACCGGAATGGCAGCAAAGAAGTTCCCGGTCGAGGCAGGCCACATCATGATGTTCGCCCGCGCGGTCGGCGACCCGAACCCCATCTATCACGACGCCGAGGCGGCAGCGGACACGGAACCCGGCAAGACGATCGCGCCGCCCACCTTCTACCAGGCCTCGGCCCAGTTCGATCCCGACTACTTCCTGCGCCCGAAGATCGGCGAGCCGTGGTTCGGCTCCGGCAAGGAGCCGACCGGCGTGCCGCCCACGCGGACCGGAGGTGACGGCGGCACAGGCCTCCACGCCGAGCAGCGTTTCGAGTACTTCCGGCACGTGAGCCCCGGCGAGACGCTGACGCTTGAGACCCGGCCCGGCAAGAGTTGGGAACGGCAGGGCAAGCGCGGCGGAAACCTGAAGTTCAGCGAGAACATCACCGAGTACTACGACGAGTCCGGCGAACTCGTCGTGCGCGCCACCGGTGTCGGCGTGCGCACCGAGAAGGTCGTCGAGAGCGACTGAGGAGAAAACGGATGGCACTTCAGGCAAGCAAGGTCCAGGTCGGCGACACCTACACCAAGAAGCTCACCGACGACCTGTCGCGCACGCAGATCGTCCAGTACGCGGGCGCCTCTGGCGACTACAACCCCCTCCACACGGACGAGGTGTTCACCAAGGAGGTCGCCAAGTACCCCACTGTCTTCGCCCACGGCATGCTGACGATGGGCATGACCGGCCGCATGGTGACCGACTTCGTCGGCGACGGCCGGCTGACCGCCTACGGCGTCCGCTTCACGCGGCAGGTGTGGCCGGGCGACGCGCTGACCGCGACGGCGAAGGTCGACGCGCTGCGCGAGGAGGACGGCCAGAGCCTGGTCGACCTGTCGGTGACGACGGTGAACCAGGACGGCGATGTGGTCGTCATGGGGAAGGCCACGGCGAAGATCGATCCCTAGTCCAACACCCCCTGAACCGCGAGCTGGCGCAGGCCGTGGTCGGCCAGCACCAGCGCGATCATCGCCTCGCCCATCGGCACGAAGCGGGGCAAGAGACACGGGTCGTGACGGCCCTTGGTCGCGATCGTCGTCGGCTCGCCGGCCCGGGTCACCGTGTCCTGCGGCTGCGGCAGGCTGCTGGTCGGCTTGACCGCGCAGCGCAGCACGATCGGCTGGCCTGAGGAGATGCCGCCCAGCATGCCGCCGTGGCGGTTTCCGCGAGTGGCGACGCGCCCTTCCCGCATCTCGAAGGGGTCGTTGTTCTCGCTGCCGCGGGCGGTCGCCACACTGAAGCCGGCGCCGTACTCGACGCCCAGCACCGCCGGCAGGCTGAACAGCGCCTTGCCCAGGTCCGCCTTCAGCTTGTCGAACACCGGCTCGCCCCAGCCTGGCGGCACGCCGGTGGCGACGAGTTCCGAAACGCCGCCGACCGAGTCACGCTCCGCGCGCATCCGTTCGATCAGCTTCGCCATCCGCGCCGCGGCCTCCTGGTCCGGGCAGCGCACCGGGTTCGCTTCGACCTGCTCCAGGGTCACCGCGGCCGGATCGTCGATTCGCCCCTCGATGTCGCCGATGCTCTTCACGTAACCGACGATCCCGACCCCCCAGCGCTCCCGCAGCAGCTTCTTCGCCACCGCCGCGGCCGCCACGCGTACAGACGTCTCGCGGGCGCTCGAACGGCCGCCGCCCCGATAGTCGCGGAAGCCGTACTTGGCGTCGAAGGTGTAGTCGGCGTGTCCGGGCCGGTACTTGTCCCTGATCTCGCTGTAGTCCTTCGGCCGCTGATCCCGGTTCTCGATCAGGAAGGCGATCGGCGTGCCCGTCGTCCTGCCCGCGAACACGCCCGACAGGATGCGGGCCTCGTCCGGCTCCATCCGCTGCGTCGTCAGCTTCGACTGCCCCGGCCGGCGACGGTCGAGATCCGGTTGAAGGTCCGCCTCGGACAGTTCGAGGCCCGGCGGCACTCCGTCCAGGATGCCGACGTAGCCCGGGCCGTGACTCTCGCCCGCCGTGGTCAGCCGCAGCGCGGTTCCGAACGTGTTCCCGGCCATGACACCGGCACTCTGCCACATGCCCACAGCCGAGGATCGGCAAGCCCCGTTCCGGACCGGGAGCACGGCGCCGCCCGAAGGCGACAGCCGTCTTACCCGCCGGAGACGATCCGGCGAGCCACGATCTCCACGTCGAGGCCGGGAACGGTCAAACGGTCGTCGCCGGAATGGGTCGACGACTCGCCGTAACCGTCCGGCCCGGGCGAGCGGTAGACCTCTATCCTGCCCGCTTCCAGATCGACGATCCAGGCCTCTGCCACCGAGTGACGCGCGTAGAGCGGCAACTTGACGTTGCGATCGGCGCGGAGGCTCGACCGCGCAACTTCGATCACGAGTAGCGCGTCAGCCGGTCCGGGGTGGCGCTCCCGGTAGTAGTCGTCGCGCCACCGCAAGACGGCGACATCGGGCTCGGGTTCCGACAACTCGCTCAACCGCAGCGGCTGTTGAACCGAGACGATGGCCAGATCTCCGGCTGCTTGAACGAGAATCCGGGTCAGGGCGTTGATACAGCCGGCATGAGGGCTGCTGGCGGGCGACATCACGACGATCTCTCCTTCGATCAGCTCTACCCGATCGTCCTCGCCAAGGATGCCGGCCTGCGCCATGGCGTAGTACTCGTCTACGTTGAACAAACGTGGTGCGGGCGGCGCTGCGTGCTTCCGGATGATCGTCCCCTCGATCAACTCCAGCTTCTCATCGTGACGCAGGATGCCCGCCCGCGCCATCGCGTAGTAGTCGCGTACGTCGAACAGCCGCCTGGGCAGCCCTTGGCTGGTCAGGCCCATCTGAAGTTCACGCGCCACGATGGTCATCATCGAGGATCATACCGGCCGGAGCGCACCGGATCGCGCGTAGACTCGTAAGGATGGAGTCTCAAGCGCAGGCAGCGCACAGCGGAGTTCACGGCGCGTCGTTCGAGTCGCCGCCCATCGACGCCGTCGGCGTCGAGGAGCGGGTGGCGAGGCTCTGCTCGCGCTCGATCAAGAAGGACGCCAAGCTCCAGGCGCTCCACCTGACCCTGTCGATGATCGACCTGACGACCCTCGAAGGGGCCGACTCCGAGGGCAAGGTGCGGCAGCTCTGCGCCAAGGCGCTCCAGCTTCACGCAGCGTTGCCCGATCTGCCCCACGTGGCCGCGGTCTGTGTCTACCCGGCGCTGGTCGGCGTCGCCAAACGTACGCTCAAGGGCAGCAGGATCAACGTCGCTTCGGTCGCGACCAGCTTCCCGGCCGGTCAGGCGCCGGTCGAGATCAAGCTCCTCGAAGTCCGGCGCGCGGTCGAGGCCGGCGCCGACGAGGTCGACATGGTGATCTCCCGCGGCCGCTTCCTGGCCGGCGACTTCGCCTACACCGCGGACGAGATCGCCTCGGTCAAGGAGGCCTGCGGCGAGGCCCACCTCAAGGTGATTCTCGANNGGCAAGATCAAGCCGGCCGCCACGATGCCGGTCGTGCTCGTCATGCTGGAGGCGATCCGTGACCACTACCTGCGCACCGGCGAGAAGATCGGCATGAAGCCGGCGGGCGGCATCGGGGCGGCCAAGGACGCGATCCGGCACCTGGTCATGGTGCGCGAGACGCTCGGCCAGGACTGGCTCGACCCGGACCTGTACCGGTTCGGGGCGAGTTCGCTCGCGAACGACGTCCTGCGCCAGATCGTCAAGCAGCGAAGCGGCATCTACCAGTCGTTCGACGACTTCTCCATGTAGAGACGAAGTGACGAAGTCCACGCAAACAGCCGGGTCAGAGACCCCGAAGCTCCGCCTCGGCGGCCATGACGGCTGGGGCTACGCGCCCGCCCCCGAGTCGACCGACCACGTCGAACTCCGCGACCGCTACGGCCTGTTCATCGACGGCGAGTTCGTGGACGCGAGAGACGGCCGGACCTTCGAGACGGCGAACCCGGCCACCGAGCAGAAGATCGCGGATGTCGCGCTGGCCTCCGACGCCGACGTCGACGCCGCCGTTGCGGCCGCCCGGCGCGCCTACGACGAGGTCTGGTCGAAGCTGGCGCCCAGGGAACGCGGCAAGTACGTCTACCGGATCGCCCGCGTGCTCCAGGAGCGGAGCCGGGAGCTCGCGATCACCGAGTCGCTCGACGGCGGCAAGCCGATCCGCGAGTCGCGCGACGTCGACATCCCTCTGGCGGCCGCGCACTTCTTCTACTACGCCGGCTGGGCCGACAAGCTGGACTACGCATTCCCCGGCCGCGGCGCCAGGGCGCTCGGCGTCGCCGGCCAGGTCATCCCGTGGAACTTCCCCCTGCTCATGGCCGCCTGGAAGATCGCGCCGGCCATCGCCGCCGGCAACACGGTCGTGCTCAAGCCGGCGGAGACCACGCCGCTTACGGTGCTCAAGCTGGCCGAGATCATCCGGGACGCGGGCGTACCGTCGGGCGTGGTCAACATCGTTACCGGCGCCGGCGAGACGGGCGCGGCGGTCGTTCAGCACCCGGACGTCGACAAGGTCGCCTTCACCGGCTCCACCGAGGTCGGCAAGCTGATCCGGCGCGCGCTCGCCGGCAGCGGCAAGCACTACACCCTGGAGCTGGGCGGCAAGGCGGCCAACCTGGTGTTCGAGGACGCCGCCATCGACCAGGCAGTCGAGGGGATCGTCAACGGCATTTTCTTCAACCAGGGCCATGTCTGCTGCGCCGGGTCCCGCCTGCTCGTCCAGGAATCCGTCGCCGACGACGTGATCTCGAAGCTGAAGGACCGGATGGAGACCCTGATCGTCGGCGATCCGCTCGACAAGAACACGGACATCGGCGCGATCAACTCCCGCGCCCAGCTCGACAAGATCGAGGAGTACCTGGAGATCGGCGAAGCGGAGGGCGCGGAGCCGTTCCAGACCTCGTGTCCGGTACCCGACCGCGGCTACTGGTGCAGGCCGACCCTCTTCCTGCACGCATCCCAGTCGCACCGGGTGGTCCAGGAGGAGATCTTCGGCCCGGTGCTCGCGGTGCAGACGTTTCGGACGGTGGACGAAGGCATCGCGATGGCGAACAACACGCCCTACGGTCTCTCGGGCGGCGTCTGGAGCGACAAGGGCGCCAAGGCGTTCCGGGTCACCAGCCGGATCCGAGCCGGCGTCCTGTGGGCGAACACCTACAACAAGTTCGACCCGACCGCTCCGTTCGGCGGCTACAAGGAGAGCGGCATCGGCCGCGAGGGCGGGCTCGCCGGGCTCCACGCCTACCTGCAGCCGGAGGCTGCGGCATGAACGAGCGACCCGCCGCCCCGGTCGATCGCCTGCCGGTGCTCAAGACCCACAAGGTCTACGTCGGCGGCAAATTCCCGCGTTCCGAGTCCGGCCGCTTCGACCGGGCGCTGGCGCCCGACGGCACGCCGATCGCGAACATCTGTCGCTGCTCGCGCAAGGACGTACGGGACGCCGTGACCGCTGCCCGCGCCGCACAGGCCGGCTGGGCGGCACGTACGGCGTACAACCGGGGCCAGATCCTCTACCGGATCGCCGAGATGCTGGAAGGCCGGAGCGGCCAGTTCGAGGCCCTGCTCGCGGCCGGTGGAACGGCGCCGGACGAGGCCGCGGCCGAGGTCCAGGCCGCCACCGACCGGCTCCTCCACTACGCCGGCTGGACCGACAAGTTCCAGCAGGTGTTCTCCAGCGTCAACCCGGTCGCGACGTCGCATTTCAACTTCTCGATCCTCGAGCCGATGGGCGTCGTCGGCGTGCTCGCCCCCGAGTCGCCGCTGCTCGGCCTCGTTTCCTCCATCGCCCCCGCGATCGCCGGCGGCAACACGACCGTCGTTCTGGTCACCGGCGGTCAACCGCTTCCGGCCACCACGTTCGGCGAGGTCCTGAACTCCTCCGATGTCCCCGGCGGCGTCGTGAACATCCTCACCGGTCGCCGGGACGAGATGCTCGCGCCGCTCGCCGCCCACCGCGACGTCGACGCCCTGCTCCTCTGCTCGCCGGACCCGGACGTCGCCAGGTCCGCCGAGATCGAAGCGGTCCACAACCTCAAGCGCGTCGCGGTGCGGCCTCACGAAGACTGGGCCGACGTCCAGAGTCCCTACGAAATCACCGACCTGCAGGAAGTGAAAACGACATGGCATCCGATCGGGAGTTGACCGGCGAGATGGTCGAGGGAGCGCCCGGGCAATCCTCCACACCATCCGAAACCGGCGAGATGGAGCTCCCGCTCCACGCGCGCAACCGCGCCGCCGAGATCGTCCGGTCACCGGACAAGCTGCGGGCGATAGTCGCCGAAGCAAGGGAAAAGGCCGACTCCGCCGGCGGCGCCACGAGCCCGCTCAACAGCGTGATCGAAGACCTGAAGACGATGTTCGACCTGCTCCGCGCGGTCGCGCGCGGCGACTACCGGCTCCGGAAGGAGACCCTTATCCTCATCGCCGGCGCCGTCCTCTACTTCGTCATCCCGATCGACGTCATCCCCGACTTCGTCCCGGTCGCCGGCTTCATCGACGACGCCGCGGTCATCGCCTGGGTGGTCAAGACCTGCAAGACCGAAATCGACCTGTTCCGGGCCCTGACCGGAGGAGACGAAGCGGAACCGCCTTCCTCCGCCACGACCTCGACCCAGGCCACATGAAGGTCTACGGCGTCGAATCGAAGGGCACGTTCACGGAGTACGAGCGGTTGCAGTTCCAGGCAGATCACGACGAAAGCGATCTCGAAGACTGGCTGGAGGCGAATCCCGACAGCATCCTGGAAGCCGAGCCGCTCATGATCGTCGGCCGTCAGGTTCGAACCGATCTCGGCGGCTTCATCGATCTGCTTGGGCTGGACCGCGCAGGCAACGTAGCGGTCGTCGAGTTGAAGCGCGACCGCACTCCACGCGATGCGGTCGCGCAGGCACTGGAGTACGCTGCCTTCGCGGCGCGCCTCGACGCCGAGGCCCTCGAGGATCTCCTTCGCGACCACGAAGGCGACGCCGCGCCAAGCCTCGCCGAGCGTCACCGCGTCCACTTCGCGCTCGACGAAACCGACGTTGTTGCGTTCAACAAGGATCAGCGCATCGTCATCGTAGGGCAGCGCGTGACGCGCGAGATTCGCGAGACGGCATCGTTCCTCGAGTCCAAGGGCATCCTGGTCGCTTGCGTCGAGTTCGCCTTCTTCGAGACCGCGCAAGGCGGTCGACTGCTAACGCAGGAGGTCGTCGTCGGCCGAGAACCGCCTGTACCGCCAACGCCGACGGTCGTGTCGCCGAAGGAGTTCCTGGACTCCTGCGACCAGTACGGCAGAGAGGTGTTCGGCAGAGTTCTTGAGCTCGCCCGGCGCAGGAACATGTCCATCAACTGGGGTACCAAGGGGTTCTCCGCCGGCGTCGACGTTGACGGGGCGCGAGTGGTCGTCTGCTATTGCTACCCCCCAGCCGCAGTGTACGGACAGACCCTCTACACGGCCCTCCGCGACCGGGCCGGCATCCACAGAAAGGCGGGAGCTCCGGAAGAGGTTGTCGAGCGGCTGCGCAGGTCGGCGAACGAGACCGGGCTGTTCACGGCGGCGGGACGCGAACTCAAGGCTCCCATCGAGAGATCCTTCACCGAGTCCGAAGTCGAGTCGCTGCTTTCATGGTGCGGAACCGTAGAGGACGCGATCCTCGAGCAGCGCCGAGCCAGGACCTAGCCCGGATATCTCACCGGGGTA
>JAAXHG010000144.1 GCA_012270995.1 Vicinamibacteraceae bacterium
GATCATCTCTGTATTGGATTGGACTGGCCGTTTCCGCTCCATTTGTGCCTATTGCCGCAGAACTCGCTCTAAGTCATTGAAGGCGCTGACTTTGCGGCTTTGCCACTGGAACTTGCGCGGTGGCGATGTTACTCTGCGCCCCCGTCGCCGCAGCACGCCGGAGGCGTGCGGTTCTCTTGCCGGAGTGGCGGAATGGCAGACGCAGGGGACTCAAAATCCCCCGCCCTTCACGGGCGTGTGGGTTCGACTCCCACCTCCGGCACCACGTCAACCGCCTGAAAGGGTCCCCTGCGGGGACGCCAGCAACCCTGCGCCCTTCACGGGCGTGTGGGTTCGACTCCCACCTCCGGCACCACTCCTCGCTGGCGTCGCCGGTCTAGCTGTCGGCTTCAGCGTCGTCGACGAGTTCGATGCCCTTCTGGTCCAGCAGCATGCCGATGGCCCTGAAATAGGCCAGCAGAGCTCGCCGATAACCCGTGATCGCCTCGACCTCCCGACTTCGTGCCGCGGTCAGATCCTCCTGGATCTCGAGCACCTGGAAGCTCGTCCAGAGTCCGTTCTCGTACCGCTTCTGGGCCGCGTCGAGGTTCTTCTCCGCCAGTTCCCGCGAGACCCGGGCGGAGTCGATCTGCTTGCCAGCGGTCTCGACGCCGCGGGCGGCGGTACGGACTTCGGTGCGGATCGTAAGCATCAAGTCCTGGAGTTCGAGGCGCCCCTGGTCCAGGGCCAGTTCGGCGATCCGGCTCTGGGCCTTGGCCGAGCGGTTCTGAAGCGGCTTCGTGAGATTCAGGCCAACGTTCCAGCCCTCGAAGACCTGCCCCAGGATGCCCTCGTAGAACTGACCCAGCGTCGAAAGGTAGTCGATCGAGTCGATCCGGACGTACTCTTCCGGGCACGGCTCGAACAGATCGACGATGCTGGCCGGTCCCGGGCGATCGCACATCATCCGTTCGCCGCCGAGCGCGTTCCGGCCGTAGCTCACGTTCAGGTTGAGGTCGGGCCGTCTCTGGTTCTTGAGGAACTCCGAGTCAATCACCAGGGACGCGATCCGAAGCTCCTGCCGCTCGATCTCGGCCCGCCGATCGAGGGCCCAGCGGAGCGAAGCCTCCAGGTCGATGACGACGCGGGCGATCTCCGGGGAGGTCGTCGGCACGATCTCAAGATCCCAGAATGACGTCTCGTCCAGATTCAGAAGCCGCCTGAGCTCGTCCGCCGCGTCCTGGATCTGCGCCTGCACCCGGATGATCTCCTCCTCCCGCGTGGCGATACCGGCCTCGCTCTGCACGAGTTCGAGCGGCGCCAGGGTTCCCACCTCGATCTGGATCCGGTTCATCTCGTGGAGCTCCTCGGCCAGGGCCAGACTTTCCTCAGCCACCTTGAGCTGTTCCAGGCCTTCGACCAGAGCCCAGTAGCCGTTGGCCACCGTCTGCACGGTGTCGACGACCTGGACCTCCAGATCCTCCAGGCTAATGTCGCTGTTCAGGCGCGCCACCGCGAGATTGCGCTCCGTGATCCTCTTGCCGCGGTTCCGGAGCAGAGGCTGGTTGAATGCGACCGTCAGGCTGGACCGCAGACTCGGGTTGATGTCGGAAAAGCGGGAGTTCGATGTCGAGCGGCTGTTATCGAAGTTGATGGAGAAGTCGCCGCCGGAGGAGATCGGCTGGCGCAGCTCGAGGGCCGCAACGATCGTCTCGTTCTCCGTGACCGCCGCGCCGTCGAGCTGAGAGACCGACGGCCGGCTGTCGCTGTTCACGTTCGTGTCGACTCCGAGCACCAGGTCGTAGATGCCGAACTCCTGGTCGATCCGGAACAGCGACTGGGAGCGCTGGTAGCGCTGCACCAGCAGGCCAAGGTTGTTCTGCAGCGCGATCGCGATCGCCTCGTCCAGATCCAGAAGGAGCTGTTCGTCCGCGATGTCGAAGTCGGGCACGAGCGGCTCGGTGACCCAGGTCGAGCCCACTCGCACCTGAGCCGTCGCCGGGGATGTCGAAACCGCCGGCAGGAGGAGAACGGCGCAGACCGCGGCGATCGTCACCGCCGGCTTTCGGACTCTCTGAGCTGGGAACAGGTTCATCGACTACGTTCCTTCCTTCGACCGCGCTCGGCCGGAATGGCCGCCACGCCCGTGTCTTCCTCTTTGACGCGAGAGGCGCGAGGTTGTTTCACCTGACTCCATGCTCCGAACACCTCAGGCCGCCGCGGTTTCAGCCGCGCGATCCCGGCCCCGGGCGCCGGCATCGGCCCCACCCTATCCCGTGGTGGAAGGGCCATTGAGCAGATCGTGGACAACGGCTCGCGCCTCATCCAGGCTTGGGGTCAGACGGTCCTCCGAGATGCCTCGAAGGATGTCGAGCGTACGGAGCGTCCTGGCGACCGAGCCGGAAAGACCGGCGATCACCACTTCCGTTCGCTCCGCCGAGGCCACTTCGAGCAGTCGCCGGATCAGCATGGCGGCGCTGTCGTCGAGATGCACGGCTTCCGAGAAGTCGAAGATGACCACTTCGTGGTCCTTGATGTCTCCGCCGATCACGCCGACCAGCTTGTTCGAGGAGGCCACGGTGAGCGTTCCCCTGAGAGCGACGAGTCCGACGCGGGCCGAGTACCGGTCCGCCGCCGGCGGGCCATGCTCCCCGGCAAAGAACGCGCGGTCGAGCAGCGGAACCGAGACCACCCTATCCAGTTCGAGTCGCTCCAGGCGCCGGGCGTGCGCCATGCCGGCCGCGATCAGGCCGACCGCCACCGCCGTCACGAGATCGACCAGCACGGTCAGCCCCAGCGTCAGGAGCATGACGAACAGGTGTTCCCGGCGAATCCGATGGAGGCGGGCGACCAGGGGCCAGTCGATGATGTCCCAGCCGACCTTCATCATGATCGCAGCCAGCACGGCGTGCGGAACCGGCTCCACGATCGGTCCGAGGCCCACCGCGAGAAGCAGCAGGAAGATCGCCCGCAGCGCCCCGGAAACGGGCGTCGATCCGCCGGCCCGGATGTTGACCACCGTACCCATCGTGGCGCCCGCGCCCGGCAGGCCGCCCAGCATCCCGGAGACCATGTTGCCGATGCCCTGCCCCACCAGTTCGCGATTCGGATTGTGACGGGTGCCGGTGAGCGAGTCCGCCACGAGCGACGTCAGCAGACTGTCGACGGCGCCCAGGAGCGCGAGAATCAGCGCCGGCTGCAGCGCCTGGACGAGGAAACCCGCGGCGGGAATCCCGATCTTCAGGGACGGAAACCCCGCCGGGACATCGCCGAGGACCGGCGCGCCGCCCAGCCAGAGCACACCCAGGAGCGTGCCCACGATCAGGGAGAGCAGCGGACCGGGCAGGTACTTCGCCAGCCGACCCGGCCAGAGCACGCCGACTGCCAGGGTGAGCAGTCCGACCCCCAGGGCGTTCACGTTCACTGCCGCCAGCGCCTCCGGGATGGCCCGGATCGCACCCATCGCGCCTCCGGGCGCGGGCGGCGAGCCGAGGATGGGCGGAACCTGGATCAGAATGACGATGATCCCGATGCCCGACATGAAGCCGGACACGACGACGTAGGGCGTGTAGACCACGTAGCGGCCGATCTTCGCCAGGCCGAGGAGCATCTGGATCAGGCCCCCGAGAACGACGACGGTCAGCGCCTCGGTCAGATTCGACGCGTGGGTCGTGATGATCACCGTCATCGCGACGGTCATCGGCGCCGTCGGGCCGGAGATCTGGGACCGTGTGCCGCCGAACACCGCGGCGAAGAAGCCCACGGCGATCGCCCCGTGCAGGCCCGCCACCGCCCCCAAGCCCGAAGCGACGCCCAGGGCCAGGGCCACGGGCAGTGCGACGACCGTCGAGGTCAGCGCGCCGAACAGATCTCCGCGGAGCGTCTGGATGTCGTAGCGCACGTACCGCCGCTATCGACTTCCCTGCCGGGACGACCTGTCTTCCACGATCGGCTCCTCCCCTGCCCTCGCGGGCGCGGAACCTCCGGGGCGCTCCGCGCCTCGAAACGCCATGCTACATTCCCCGCTCCATGAGCGTTCTCGAAGGGCTTCCGGCTCCCCGCCGCGGCAAGGTTCGCGACATCTACGACCTCGGCGATCAGCTCCTCCTGGTCGCCAGCGACCGCGTCTCGGCCTACGATTTCGTGCTCTCGCCGGAGATCCCGGACAAGGGCAAGGTCCTCAACCAGTTGACGAACTTCTGGTTCGACCGGCTGGGGGACACGATTCCGAATCACCTGGTCGAGGTGGACGTACACCGCTATCCGGCCGAGCTACGGCGGCACGCCGACCAACTCGAAGGGCGCTCCGTGCTCGTACGGAAGGCGGAAGTGGTTCCCTACGAGTGCGTGGCCCGCGGCTATCTTGCCGGGAGCGCCTTCAGGGAGTATCAGGAAACGGGCCGGGCCTGCGGCCATGATCCGCCGGCAGGCATGCGACGGGCCGAGAAGCTGGACCAGCCGATCTTCACCCCGGCCACGAAGGCGGAAGAAGGTCACGACGAGAACATCGACTACGACACCCTGGTCGAGGGCGTAGGCACCGAGATGGCGGCGACGCTCCGCCGGGTCACGCTCGAGCTGTTCAGCCGCGGCCGCGACCTCGCGGCGCGGCGCGGCATCATCCTGGCGGACACGAAGTTCGAGTTCGGACTCGTCGATGGCCAACTGCTGCTGATCGACGAAGTTCTGACGCCGGACTCGTCGCGCTACTGGGACGCCGCGGCGTGGGCGCCCGGCACCGAGCCGGTCTCCTACGACAAGCAGCCGGTCCGCGACTGGGTGGCCGGGACGGGCTGGGACAAGGCATCCCCGCCGCCGGAACTGACTCCGGAGGTCGTCCAGGAGACCCGGGAGCGCTATCTCGACGCGTTCCGGCGGATCACCGGCCGGGACCCGGTCCTCTAGCGCCTATCGCCCAGGCCCGCGAACCTCCCGCGGCAGCCGGCTCCTGAAGCCGCACCAGACTTCGTAGGCCGCGACGCCGGCGCGGGCGGAGAGTTCGGCGACTCCGATCCGCTCGTCCCCCTGGGAGCCGAGCAGAACGCACTCGTCTCCCACCCTGACAACGGGAACGCCGGTGACGTCGACGGTGAGCGAGTCCATGCTGACCTGACCGGCGATCGGACAGCGGACGCCGCCCACGAGCGCGGCGCCGGCGCCGTAAGCGGTGCTGAATCCGTCTCCGTAGCCGACTGGTACTAGCGCGATCGTCGAGTCACGCGAGGCCTTCCACATGCGGCGGTATCCCACGCCGGTACAGGCCTGGACCTGCCTGAGATCGAGGATAGGCGCCACGACACGCATCACCGGGCGCAGCCCGGACGCCGCCGAGGGATCGGCGCCGGAGGCCAGATCGAGGCCGTAGAGCGCCCCGCCCACACGTACCGCGTTCCAGCGCGCGGAGAGCCGCCCGAGGGCGCCGGAAGAGTTCGCGAGATGAAGGGACACGGTCCCGCGCTCCGCCGGACTCAAGGCCGCGACAGCCGCGGCAAACCGCTGCTCCTGGAGGGCCGTGAAGCCGCTTTCCGGCAGCTCGGATTCCGCCAGGTGGGACATCAGGCCGGTCAGTTCCAGTTCCGGCGCCGACCGGAGTTCCCGGAGCACCCGCGGCCACTCGTCGAGCGGCACGCCGTAGCGGCTCATGCCGGTGTCCAGCTCGACCACGACACCGAGAGGCGTGGCGTCGCGGTGGGACCGCCGTCGCCAGGCCGACCAGTCGGCGATCTGCGCTCCACGCGTCAGCACCGGCGTCGCGCCCCACTCGACGGCGCGAGCGAGTTCCTTGATCGAGGCCGGCCCACCCAGGAGCAGCACCGGGCTCCTCGCACCGGATTGCCTCAGTTCCCCGACCTCACTCACGCGAGCCACGGCCAACCCATCGATGCCCAGCCGCTCCAACTCGAGGCCCACGGCCACGGCTCCGTGACCGTAGGCGTCCGCCTTGACCACACCGAACACTCCGGCCGGGCCGGCGGCCCGCCGAATCACTCGCAGATTGCCGGCCAGCGCGCCGAGATCGATTTCGACCCGGGCGCGAGCGTCCGGGGTCAGGGCGGCCCCTCGGGCGGCGTGTGGTGGCTGTCGTAGTTGCGAAACGTCGTGGTGTCGCCAATGAACACCAGATCCACGCTCCCTGTTTCCCCGTTGCGATGCTTGGCGATGATCAACTGCGCCATGCCCTGCACGTCGGGGTCGTCCCGCTCGTACATCTCTTCGCGGTAGACGAAGGCGACGATGTCGGCGTCCTGCTCGATGTTTCCGGACTCCCGGAGATCCGCGAGCTGCGGACGGTGGTCCTTGCCGCGGCGCTCCGGAAGCCGCGAGAGCTGGGACAGCGCCACGATCGGTACATCGAGTTCCTTGGCCAGTTGTTTCAGCCCGCGCGTGATCGCCCCGATCTCCAGGTTGCGATTCTCGTACCTGCCCCCGGCGTTCATTAGCTGAAGGTAGTCCACGACCACGAGCGCGAGGCCGTGCTGGGCCTTCAGCCTGCGTGCCTTGGAGGCGACCTCGAGGAGCGACGGATTGGCGGAGTCGTCGATGAACAGACTCGAGTCCCGGCCGGCCTCCACCGCTTCGTGCAGGCGGCTCCAGTCGCGGGCCCCGAGCCGGCCGCCGCGCAACCGGTGGAACGGGATGTCGGTCGTGGAGCACAGCACCCGCATGGCGATCTCCTGCTCGTTCATCTCGAGCGAGAAGAAGCCGGCTGCCTTCCCCTCCTCGTGCGCGACGTGGGTGGCGATGTTGAGGGCGAGGCTCGTCTTCCCCATCCCCGGCCGGCCGGCGATGATCACCAGGTTGCCCGGCTGAAGACCGTGCGTCATCCGGTCGAAATCGACGAATCCCGTGCGCAACCCGGGGAAGTCGTTCGACGAGCGCTGCTCCAGCCGCTCCACCGTCTCGCGGACCACCTGGTCGAACGGCGCGAAGGTGCGCGTTACCGCCTCCTCGCTCAGTTCCATCACCGCCTGCTCCGCGCGGCCAAGGGCGTCCTTCGCCTCGAGCCCGCCGTCGAAGGCCGTCCGGTAGATCGTCGTACAGGCGTCGATCAGCCGCCTGCGCAGGGCCCGTTCCTTGATGATCTCGACGTATGAGTCGACTCGGCCGAGGTCCGGCAGATCCACCTCCAGCGTGGCCAGATACGCGACGCCGCCGGCGGCCTCGAACTGGTCCCGCTGCTCAAGGCGCGCCTGCACGGTCCGCAGGTCGATCGGGCTGTCCGACTCCTGGAGCGCGAGCATCGCCTCGTACAGAAGCCGATGTCTCTCGAAGTAGTAGTCGTCGGCCTTCAGGCGGGTCGCGGTGGCCGCCAGATGCCGGTCGGCATCGAGCAGGATCGCGGCCAGCACAGCGCGCTCCGACTCCTCGCTGTGGGGCAGGCTGTGGGTTTCCTCGACCGGGCCGCGCACGGTACCTCAGCCTAGGAGGTTGCGCTGAGGAACGCAACGCAGCGTGTCCGAGGCGCAACCTCCTGCGGATTTCGGACCCGCGTGCGAAGATGGACAGGCGCCGCCGAGCCGGGCCGAGGGCCGGTCGCGCTGCCCCTGAAACCATGCTGACAAGAGAAACGCGGCACCCCCTGCGCGGCTGGCCGGCAGTGGCTGCCGCGGTCCTCTGGGCCGGCGTTCTCGTCGTCGCCCCCGTCTCGGGCCAGGAAAGGAAACCTGAACCCGACACGGCCCAGGCTCCCCGGCCCGCGGTGGAGGCGGAGGTCGCGGTGCGGGCGGCTGCGGAAGAAGGTGCGGAAGAGGCCGCGGACGAGGAAGTCGACCCGTGCGCCTCCGAGTATCTCGAGGGACGTTCCTGGCTCGACTGGCTCAACCTGCGCCTGCACCGGACGGCCTGCGAGACGGCGCTGTGGTTCGACCACCTGTTCGGCGACTACCGGCTCGACGAGCAAGTCGAGGCGACACACGGCCGAGCCCTCGTGGGGGTGATCTGGGACGAACAGCGCGGCTTCGAGGAAGACCTCCGCTTTCGCGCACGGCTGCACTTCCCGAACATGGAGCGGCGCCTGAACGCCTTCATCGGCCGCGACGACCCCGAGGACGTGCTGGAGGACGCCCAGCGCCGGGGCGCCGCTTCCCTGCCGCAGATGTTCGACGCCGCCGACGACGAGTGGCTGCTCGGACTCGGCTACCGGCCGATCTCGGGAGGCAACGGAGACCTCGATTTCGATGTCGGCATGAACTTCGACTTTCCGGTGGAGCCTTTCGCGCGGGCCCGCTACAAGCACCGAACCTTCCTGTCGGACACTGATCTCGTGCGCTTTCGTCACAGCCTGTTCTGGGAACGCGAAGACGGCTGGGGCCTGTCCACCCGAATCGACTACGAACACGCCTTCGCGGGGGGGTCCATGATGCGCTGGCGCGGCGCCGGGAAGATCTCCGACATCACACACGGCGCGGACTGGTTCACCGAGCTGAGCTACTACCATCGACTGGGCCGTCGCCGCGCCATTGCCCACCAGATCGGCGCCAACGGGGAGACGGACATGCCGGTCCAGGTCGAGAACTACTTCGTCCGGCTGATCTACCGGCAGCAGATCCTCCGCGAGTGGTTCTTTCTCGAGATCGGTCCCGGCATGGCCTGGCGCCGGGACACGCCGGGCGAACCGAGGGACTCGGTTCCCATCCTGCGTTTCGGCGTTGAGATGCTGTTCGGCGACTATCGCGGCCAGGGAACGGCCGCACCGGTGCCGGGAAGATAGAGTCCTCGCCGCGGAAGACGGCCCGAAAGCGAGGACACGGATGAGCGATAGCGCCGCCGGAAACGGCGAAATCACGGTTGCGGTCGGCGACGACCTGGTCGCGGAGGTGGAGATCCACCGGCCGCCCAACAACTTCTTCGACCAGGACCTGATCGCCGCCCTGGCGGCCGCGATCGAGGAACTCGACGAGCGCGACGACTGCCGCGCCGTCGTTCTCTGTTCCGAGGGCAAGCACTTCTGTGCCGGCGCGAACCTGAACGCGGCGCGCCCCGCGACCGGAACGCCCCAGCGCCACCTCTACGACGAGGCGGTGCGCCTGTTCGAGACGCGCACCCCGGTCGTCGCCGCCATCCAGGGCGCGGCCGTTGGCGGCGGTCTCGGACTCGCCCTGATGCCGGACTTTCGCGTCGGCTGCGCCGAGGCCCGGTTCGCGGCGAACTTCGCCCGCCTCGGCTTCATCCAGGGCTTCGGGCTGACCGTGACCCTGCCCCGCCTGGTCGGCCGCCAGCGGGCAATGGAGATGCTCTACACCGGCCGCCGCGTGAAGGGCGAAGAGGCGTATCGGATCGGTCTCTGCGACGAGTTCGTCGCTCGCGAGGAAGTGCGATCGCGGGCCCGGGCGCTGGCCCGCGAGATCGCAGCCTCGGCGCCGCTCGCGGTGCGGTCCATCCGCCAGACCCTCCGCGGGCAGCTTGCCTCGGAGATCCGCGCGGCCACCGACCACGAGAAGGTCGAGCAGGACCGCTTGCGGCAGACGGCGGATTTCGCGGAGGGCGTGCGGGCCATGACCCAGCGGCGCCTGCCCCGTTTCGTGGGTTCCTGACCAGCCGCGCCCTCAGACTCCCGCCGCCGTCGCCAGTTGGAAGGTGACCCAGGCCCCGAGCCAGCCCAGGCCGGTCATGTAGATGAACGTGAAGGCCGGCCACCTCCACTTCCCCGTCTCGCGACGGATCACGACCAGGGTCGACATGCACTGCATGGCGAACGCGAAGTAGACGAGCAGGGCCAGTGCCGACGCGCGGGAGAGCACCGGCTCACCGCCGCGTTCGCCCCCGCCGGCCAGGACACCGCCCAGGCCCTCCCCGTCCCCGTCTTCGTGGGCGTAGATCTGGGCGAGTGTGGCGACCATGACCTCGCGGGCCGCCTGGGAAGCCACCAGACCGACGTTGATGCGCCAGTCGAAGTCCATGGGGGCGAACACCGGCTCCAGGAATCGACCGACCGAGGCCGCGTAGCTGCCCTCGAGAACGGCCTGCTGGTTCGCCGCGTCGCTGAGTCGCGGATCGGCGGGCCGACGGGGCAGATTGAGCAGGAACCAGAGCACGATGCTGACGCTCAGGATGATCGTGCCGGCGCGCCGCAGGAACATCCGTGCCCGGTCCCAGACCCCGAGTGCTATGTCGCTTGGCCGCGGCAGGCGGAACGGCGGCAGTTCGAGGTAGAACGGCAGCGAGGCGCCCCGCAGCAGGCCCCGCTTCAGGACGGCGGCGGAAAGCAGCGCAGTCGCCGTTCCCAGGACGTACAGGCCGCCCAGGGTCAGGCCCTGCCAGGTAAACGGTCCGAACACGCGATCGGCGGGAATGAACGCCGCGATGAGCAGCGTGTACACCGGCAACCGGGCCGAACAGGTGGCGAAGGGAGCGACCAGGATGGTGGTGAGCCGATCCCGCTCCGAGGGAATCGTCCGGGTCGCCATGATGCCCGGAACGGCACAGGCGTACGAGGAGAGCAGGGCGAGGAAGCAGCGACCCTCGAGGCCCACCCAACCCATCATCCGGTCCACGACGAACGCTGCGCGCGCCATGTAGCCGCACCCCTCGAGAAACAGGATGACCGTGAACAGGAACACGATCTGGGGCAGGAAGACGATCACCGCGCCGACGCCCCGAACCACCCCGTCGGCGAGCAATCGCGTCACCAGGGTGTCGGGCAGAGAGGCGAGCAGCCAGTCGGCGAGACCGTCCATCAGGCCCGAAAGCAGGTCCATCGCCGGCGTGGCCCAGGTGAAGATCGCCTGGAAGAAGAGGGCGACGAAGGTCAGAAAGACCGCCGGCCCGAACACCGGATGGAGCAGAAACCGGTCCAGTCGCCGGCTCCAGTGATCGGCCCGGGGAACCTCGCGACGGCATTGGCCCAGCACCCAGTAGGTCCAGTTGAACCTCGCCTCCGGCGTTTCCGACGCCGCAACGTCCTGCAAGTCCGGAGACGGCGTCAAGTTGTTTCGGGACCCAGCCAACAGAGCGCCGAGGTCGTCGATGCCGAGGCCGCGGTTGCCGACCACGCCCAGCACCGGCACTCCGAGCACGGCCGTCAGTGCGCCGACGTCGATTTCGCCGTGCCGCGCCTTCAGCTCGTCGACCATGGTCAAGGCGATACAGAGCGGTACCCCCAGGGCCGCCGCCTCCGCCACGAGAGGCAGGCCGCGCTCGATCGTCGTGGCATCCAGGACGACGACCACGCCGTCCGGCGGCGGTTCGCCGAACTCCCCGCGCAGAACGCGTACGGCTACCGCTTCGTCCTCCGATTGAGGCTCCAGACTGTACACGCCGGGCAGGTCGATCAGCCGAACGGATCCGTCCGAGAAGCGGCGATGCAGGTCGCCTTCCCGCCGGTCGACCGTGACTCCCGGGTAGTTCCCCGCTTTCGCCCGGTGCCCGGTGAGCGCGTTGAACAACGTCGTCTTGCCCGAGTTCGGGGCGCCGAGGATGGCGAACCGCCGGGGTTGTCCGGGGCTCTCCGGCGCCGCCCCCAGCCGGACCAACTCCGTCATGGGCTGCCCGGGCGGACGCGGATTCGATTCGCCTCGCTACGGCGCAGGCTGAGGATGGCGCCATGGAGCTCGTACATCGCCGGATCGCCCAGTGGCGCCCGGCGAACGAACCGCACCGCGGCGCCCCGGCAGAAACCGATCTCGCGCAGCCGCCAACTCACGGGGCCGTCCCCCTTCACGCCGACGATCTCGACCAGCCGGTCGTCGCCCGATTCCGCCACCTCGGCCAGTGTCCGATCCATTTCGGACCGGGATAGTACCAGTTTCCACTGTACCCAACCGGTACGTCGTGCCGGAGGTGGGATTCGAACCCACACGTCCACTGAGGGACGGGGGATTTTAAGTCCCCTGCGTCTGCCGTTCCGCCACTCCGGCGTGAGGGGGAAGTCTGGAGGCGACGGCCGGATTCGAACCGGCGAATAAGGGTTTTGCAGACCCTCGCCTTACCACTTGGCCACGTCGCCCCGGGGAGACTTCGCCGCCGGTTTCGACCCGCGCGGCTCGCGTGGAGCGGGAAACGGGATTCGAACCCGCGACCCCAACCTTGGCAAGGTTGTGCTCTACCACTGAGCTATTCCCGCACCCGAGCGAACCCGCCGGCTGACCGGCAGGCCCTGAGTCGCGGAGGATACGGTCCCCCCTTCCGGACTGTCAACTCGCGGGCGCGCTACAGCCAGCTTCGCCTGCCCGTGTCGTCGACGGTGAAGGCGTCCCGATAGTGCGTGAACCGCCATTCTCCGAGTTCCGGCTGCCAGGTCGCCGCCACGACATCGAAACGGCACGGACCGAGCCGTAGGGGCGTCCGCTCCGGGTCGCTCAGGTAGGCCTCCGCCGCCCGCACGAGGCGGCGCCTCTTGCGCCGATCAACCGCCGCGGCGGCACCGCCGAACCGCGGGTCGAACCGCGCCTTGACCTCGACGAAGCACAGCGTGTCGCCGTCCATCGTGACGAGATCCAGTTCGCCGGCGAGGGTGTCGACGTTCCGCCCCAGAATCCGGTGCCCGCTCCGCCGGAGCAGGTCCGCCGCGGCCTGTTCCGCCTCCGCACCGCTCAGACGCGGCTCGCGCTCCGCTCCGGCGTCGCTCATGCGGCCGCGATTCAGGAGCGCTTCCAGCGACTGCCGTCCGGCGTGTCCTCCACGACCACCCCGGCGCCCGCCAGTTCCTCGCGGAGCTGGTCCGCAGCCGCGAAGTCCCGCGCCGCCCTCGCTTCGCTCCTGGCCCGCACGAGCTTCTCCACTTCCGCGTCGCTCAGGCCACCGTCCCCTGCTTCCGGCGCCGAACCGGCGTCACCCGTCCAGGCCTCGGCGTCCAGCACCCCAAGGACCTGGTTGGCTCGCTGCAGCGCGCCTTCCACCCGGGCCCTGGCGCCGGCGGGCAGACCCCGGTCGATCATCCCGTTCACTTCATGCACGAACCGGAACACCGCCCCGAGGGCGGCCGACGTGTTCAGATCGTCCGCGAGCGCGGAGGCGAACGCTTCCTCGAACGCCGCGGCGCCGGCCTCGACAGGCACGGCATCGTCGGCTCGCTCCGGCTCATGGGCAAGCCGGAACCGCATGTCGTCGATCCGCTTCAGCGCTCGCTCCGCCTCCGCCACCTTGGCGAACGTGAAATCGAGCTGCTGGCGGTAGTGGACCGAGATCAACAGGTAGCGGATGGCGCGGACCGGGAGTCCCCTGTCCTGAAGATCTCCAAGGGTGTGGCAGTTGCCGAGGGACTTGGACATCTTCTCGCCGTCGACGGTCAGGTGCTCGGAGTGGAGCCAGTACCGCGCCAGCGGCCTGCCGTTCGCCGATTCGCTCTGGGCGATCTCGTTCTCGTGATGCGGAAACAGGTTGTCGACACCTCCGCAGTGGATGTCGAAGGTGGCGCCCAGGTACTTCTGGCTCATCGCCGAGCACTCGATGTGCCAACCCGGCCGACCGGGGCCCCACGGCGACGCCCACTCGGGCTCACCTTCCTTGGCGCCCTTCCACAGAACGAAGTCGCGCGCGTCCTCCTTGGCGTATTCGTCGCTCTGCACGCGCTCGCCCCGCCGCACCTGCTCCACGTCGATGCCGGACAACTTGCCGTAGTCGGCGTCCGCGGCGATCCGGAAGAACACCGAATCGTCGGCCTGATACGCGTAACCCGCCTCCAGCAACTGCTCGATCATCGCGATCATCTCGTCGATGTGGGCCGTGGCCCGCGGGTAGTGCTCCACCGGCTCGATCCGGAGCGCCGACAGGTCCTCGAAGAACGACTCCACATGGGGTCGGGTGAAGTCGCCGATGTCGACGCCCGCGGAGATCGCCGCCGCGATGATCTTGTCCTCGACGTCGGTCAGGTTCATCGCCTGGGTGACGCGGTAGCCGAAGAACCTGAGCGTCCTTCGCAGCAGGTCCTCGAACACGAACGTGCGCAGGTTGCCGATGTGGACGCGGTCGTAGACGGTTGGACCGCACGTGTAGAGGCGGACGTGACCGGATTCGAGCGGCTCCAGTTCCTCCAGGCGTCGCCCGAGAGAGTTGTAGAGCTTCACCGGTAGCATCGAACGACTCCAAGCCACCTTGAACCCGGGCGGCGTGATTACGCCACACACCCTACCCATTCGGAGTGTCCGCCGCCGGGCGCGCGGATGGCAGCGGCGACAGTAGCAACGGCCAGGGGAGCGGTCCAGCCGTCGCCAGTGCCGGCGCGACCGGATGGCCTCAGAGATCGACTTCGACCGAACCGCCCACCCAGTTCAGGGTGAGGCGATCGCCGAACCTGTCGAAGGCGTCCTGGGCGCTGAAGTCCAGGGTACCTCTACCGTTGGCGAACGCAGTGAAGCGAACGACGGCCACCGTGCCGTCGCCGGTAAGACCCGCGACCGAACCGAGATGGGTTGCGCCCACGACGAGCCGGCCCGACGCGGATTCGCTCGCCTCAAGGCCCGGGAACACGCCGTCGTCCACGCCCTCATAGCGCAGCAGGTTGGCGGGGAACAGGAGTTCAAAGCCCAGGCCGTACAGATCCTGAACGCCCGCGGCATGGATCTCGATCTCGAGCGTCGGCCCCAGCGCCGTCCCCCGCAGTCCGATCGACTCGTCCCCGACCTGCCCCGCCATGAAGCTGACACCCCGCGGCACCCGAGAGGGCGGTGCCGTCGGGTTTCCACCTCCACTGTCGCAGGCCGCCGCGCCCAGCGCCACCAGGACGGCCGCCCGCAGTAGGGGCAGGCCCGTTGGTGCCCCTCGCGCCCGTGCTCTCAGAGGCCACCGCCGGCGTGGACCGCCTCGCCCGCGCGCAGGCGGCGCAGAAAGCTCCTGGCCCGCCGTCTTCGCAGCCCACGCAGCCGATCGACGAACAGCACGCCGTCCAGGTGGTCCAACTCGTGCTGAATGGCCCGTGCCTCGAGTTCCCCGGCATCGATCTCGAAGGGAACGCCCTCCAGGTCCATGGCCGCGACTCGAACCGTGGCCGGCCGGGTGACCTTCTCCGTGAAGTCGGGAATCGAAAGACAGCCCTCCGTATCCCCGTCCACGCCCGCCGAATCGACGACTCGAGGATTCACCAGGACGCGTACCGCGTCAGGGTCCATTCCGGCCGTCGCGTCGACTACCGCTATCCGGAGTTCGACACCGACCTGGGGCGCGGCCAGGCCAACGCCGGGCGCCTCATGCATCGTCTCGATCATGTCCGCTACCAGACGCACCAGATCCGGGCCGAACTCCTCGACGGGCGCGCACTGCACCCGCAACACGGGGTCCGGGTAGAGGCGGATCGGAAGAACGGACATGCAATCCCTACGCGGCTTGGAGCCGCCGCGATCATACGGGAAGGCAGGCGCCTGATGACGCCACCGTCCCCGCGAGTAGACACCACTGTGACGTTCCCGCTACGGTCTCGGGGAGGTCGGTACGCTCCGTCGTCTCCGCGGATCTGGCACGCGGATTGCTCCACCCGACGGTGGTAGCGTGCAGACTCCGAGCCCGTTGGAGGTTGAGAGATGAGATTCACTCTCCCGCAAGCCTTACTGATCGTCCTCGCGGCAGGAGTGGCGACCGCCACCCACGCACAGACGGTGCCGCAGGAACAAGGAGAACTCGACGGCGTCTACAGTCTCGTGGGTGCGCTGGATGGAAATGCGACCCTGTTCGCGGCGCGCTCGGGCGCGCAGAGCGAGTTGGAGATGCACCTTCCCGTCCTGCGCGGAGACCGAATCTGGACCAATCCGTACGGCCGTCTGGCCGTGCTGATGTCCGACCGCTCGATTCTGGCCCTCGACCACGACAGTGAGGTCACGTTCGCCCAAATCGCCGGTTCACCGGACGCGGACGACACGGACTCCCTCTACGTACTGCACCGGGGCCGGCTGGGCCTCGAGGTCCCGAGCAACCTGCTGGACTGGGAGTTGCCGGCAATCGACACGACGAACGCCCGCGTCTACGCCAAACAGGGGGGCCGCTACCAGGCCCAGAGCGACGGCGACGGCTGGACGGAAATCGCCGTACTGGATGGCTTCGCGGAGGTCGTTACCCAGCGGGGTTCGGTGATCGTCCGCGATGGCGAGGCGCTCCTGGTTCGGGGTCTCGACGACCCGTGGATCGAACTCCGGAGCGGGGCCGGAGGCGCCGCACTGGCCCTGGATCAGTGGGTTGGGAGTCACCGCGCTCGCCTGGCGGCGTACGCGGCGGTCGACGTCGACGGGTACGGGTCCAGCCTGACCGACCATGGCCAGTGGGTTGAAGTCGACGATGGCCGGGCCTGGAAGCCGGCGGTCGAGGACGATTGGCAGCCCTACAGTCGCGGCCGCTGGACACACACTCCCGCCGGACTGTACTGGGTCGCCCGCGACCCCTGGGGTCCCCTCACCTACCACTACGGCAGCTGGAACCTGCATCCCGGCTACGGTTGGCTCTGGTTCCCAAGCTCCATCTACGCTCCGAGCCACGTGTACTGGTACTGGGGGCCGTCCTATGTGGGCTGGATCCCCCGCGGCTACTACCACCGCTACTACCTCGGCCGGGGCTTCGGCCTTCGCTGGGGACTCTACGGATGGGCGGGGGGCTTCTGGGATCCCTTCAACACCTGGATCTTCTGTCCGTCGGGCTACCTAGGCTACGGCCGCGGCTATACCTACGGCCGCTCCTTGCGCCAGCGGCATCCGAAGCTCGCACGCGGCATCATCACGACGGACACGAACGGCATCGACTACCGAAACTGGCGGAATCCCGAGGCGGTACAACAGGTCCTCCTCGGCAAGCGCCGCGGCTTTTCCGAAAGCGAACTCCCCGACGTCACGGATTTCGTCGCCCGAACGGCCTACCTGAACGAGACTTTCAAAGCCAGGCTGACCCGAGCACCCGACGAGCAGGGGACGGTGCGAGTCGTGGGCGGCCCCCCGGCATCCAGCCGATCCGGTCTGCTGGGCGTAACGGACGGCGGCGTCCGCGCGCGCTCCAACTCACCCACGACGGGTACCGCCAGGGAGTCCGGCACGGGCGTCACGGTTCGGCGGGGATCCCTCGATGAGGTTCGGCGAACGGAGACCCCGAAGACCGCACGTGTCAATTCCGGAGGCCCGACGGCGGCCCCCACGTCAACGACGACCGTTCAAGAATCCGAGGGCGCCGGCGACGGCGCACCGGCTCGAGTGGCGGCGCCACGGACGAGCGGAGACACCCTCGACCGCACCCGGAGACCGACGCCCGCCCGCCGCGTGCTCGACGCCATCCGCGGCCGGGACGCGGTACCGGTTGCCCCGCGCTCGGCGAGCCCTCCAACGAGACGGCCCGAACGAGTCAACACACCGCGGACGGCAACACCTACCCGGACCCGCTCCACGCCGCCGAGGGCGTCCACGCCGAGGTCGACGCCCACCCGGACCCGCTC
>JAAXHG010000088.1 GCA_012270995.1 Vicinamibacteraceae bacterium
CCGATGTCCTACTGCGGCCGCGGATCCGCTCGCTGTAGCGGGCCGTACTCCCTCAGGCCGCTTCGACGTACTGCAGTACGCCTTCAGCGTTCCCTCAGTCCGTGCGCCCCGCTACAGCGGCGTCTACGCGCCCTCGCTACGAACCTCGGTGAAATTTGCGGGCTAGGAGGCTGCGCCGCGGAACGCAGCGAAGCAAGTTTGGGGCGCGGGCTCCGCCGTGCGGATGGGATGGGCCGAAACACCAAGCCTGCGACGGGTTTCGGGGCGCTAGGGAATGACCCGGAGACCTTCCAGCTCCGCCGCGGCCGCAAGGCGTTCGTCGAGGCACACGAACGGAAGCGCGCCGCCGAACTGGTCCTGGATGAGCAGGGCCGCCCCGAGCTGGCCGGCGTCGGCGGCCCGGAGCGAATGACGCGCCAGCAGGAGCTCGGCCCGGGATCGCACCGCGAGCACGTCCGTTACTTCATCCCAACCGGCGGCGAGAGCATGGAAGAAGTCGAACACCTCTCGACGTTCCGGCCGCGACAACGTCACTTCACGACAGCGCCGCTCAAGCGCGCTGACGATCTCGGCGCGCGTCCACGCCCAAGTGACGACACCATCGTCCTCGGCGAACCACTCGCGCACGCGCTCGCTTTCCGGTTCGTCAACGAACAGGGGCACAAGGGCGGACGCATCCCAGTATCTCACGCGACCCTGGACTCAGAAGCGATCGGCCCGGTCCTCGGCCAGCGCTTCGGACAGATTCAAGTTCAGCGCAAGCGGCGGCTTCTCGAGAATCCGGGCCATGCCCCCCTTGCCCGGACGGATCACACCGGCGGCGACGAGGCGCGCCCGCAGATCGTCGTCGTCCTCTACGGCCGGCGCCACCAGCCTGGCCACGGGCTTCCCGCGATCCAGCACCTGAACCTCGCCGCCCCGGCGAACCTCGCGCAGGTAGTGAGAGAGACCTGCCTTCAACTCCGAAATCGAGACCGTCGTCATGACGACCAATATAGTCTCTTGTCCGAGACCAGACAAGTCTCGATCTTGAGTAGCTCCCGGACCGCACGCCGGAAACCGTCGCTATCATTCGCCGCGACCGGCAAACCGCCGCAGTAAAGGGAGAGCACGATGGACCGAAAAGCAGCCTGGCAGACGGTACGGGAGTTCGTGAAGGCGCCAGGCTTGAGGAAACACATGCTGGCGGTCGAGGCGGCCATGAGCTGGTACGCCGAACAGCTCGGCGGCAACCCGGAGTCCTGGGGCCTCGCCGGCCTGCTCCACGACTTCGATTGGGAGATCCACCCGAGCCTCGAGCAGCACCCGGCCGACGGCGCCCCCATCCTCCGCGAACGCGGCCTGGACGAGGACATCATCCGCACGATCCTCTCCCACAACACGGAAGGGACCGGAGTCAAACGGGAGACGAAGCGCGACTACGCGCTGCTGGCCTGCGACGAGATTACCGGCCTCATCAGCGCCGCCGCGCTCATCCGCCCGAGCAAGGACGTGCGTGACGTGCCGCTCAAGTCCGTCCGCAAGCGCTGGAAGCAGCGTTCCTTTGCTGCGGGAGTCGACCGCGAGCACGTCGAGGAAGTCACCGCCGACTTCAGCCGCGAGTGCTATGACGGCGAGCTCGAACTCTGGCAGCACGCCGGCAACGTGCTGGCGGCGATGCAGGGGATCGCCGCGGAGCTCGAGCTCGACGGCCGTCTGGCGAAGTAGGGACCGACAGCAGCCCGCCCATCACCTACGCCTTAGCCGGATACCGGCTCTCCACGTACTCCCCGACGATCCGCGTGAACTGCTCCGACAGTTCCGCCGCGGTACCGCGCAACGTCGTGAACTGCCGGCCGTCGACGTAGACCGGGCAGGTCGGGGCCTCGCCGGTCCCGGGCAGCGAGATACCGATGTCGGCGGCCTTCGACTCGCCGGGGCCGTTGACGACGCAGCCCATGACGGCGAGCTTCAGTTCCTCGACGCCGTCGTAGCAGCGGCGCCACTCGGGCATGTTCGCCTCGATGAAGTCCTCGACCTGGAGGGCGAGTTCCTGGAAGGTCGTGCTCGTCGTGCGGCCGCAACCCGGGCAGGCGGTGACGCTGGGGGCGAACGCACGCAGCCCCAGAGCCTGGAGCAGCTCGCGGCAGGCGTGGACCTCCTCGCGGCGGTCGCCGCCGGGCCGCGGAGTCAGGGATGTACGGATCGTATCGCCGATGCCCTCCGCCAGCAGAACGGACATCGCAGAAGACGACCAGACCAGCCCCTTCAGCCCCATGCCGGCCTCGGTCAGGCCGAGGTGAAGCGGCTGTCGCGTCCGGCTTGCCAGGTCCCGGTAGACCTCGATCAGGTCTCTGGGCGAGGACATCTTGCAGGAGATGACGATCTGCTCTTCCGTCAGGCCGCAGTCGAGCGCCAGTTCGGTCGACCGGAGCGCCGACAGCACCATGCACTCGCCGACGATCTCCTCCGATGTCTTGCCGAGGTCGCGTTCCGTGTTCTCCTCCATCTTCGCCACCAGCAGGTCCTGGTCGAGCGATCCGCCGTTGACGCCGAGCCGCACCGGCTTGCCGAGCCGCCGCGCCACCTCGCAGATGGCCGCGAACCGGGGATCGCGCCGGCCGCCGCGGCCGACGTTGCCCGGGTTGATCCGCAGCTTCGCCAAGGCCCGCGCGCAGTCCGGGTGGCGCTCGAGCAGCACGTGGCCGTTGTAGTGGAAGTCGCCGACCAGGGGCACGTGGCAGCCCTCCGCGTCGAGCCGAGCGCGAATCTCCGGCACCGCGACCGCTGCCGCGTCGACGTTCACGGTCACCCGCACCAGCTCGGAGCCGGCCTCCGCCAGCGCCAGCGCCTGGGCCGTCGTCGCTTCGACGTCCGCAGTGTCGGTGCTCGTCATCGACTGGACGACCACCGGCGCGCCTCCGCCGACGACCACGCCGCCGATGTCGACCGGGTGGGTCGTGCCGCGGTGGTTCTCCGGCGCTGTAGCCGTCATGACGGAGGCAGGTTAACAGTCGGGCAGCCGAAGCGAGAGCGCCAGGAACTGCCCGCGAAGATGCACGCGGGGCGCCGGCAGGCCAGCAAGTAGCATCGCCGTCCATGTCGGAGCGCGACCCGGTTGCCCCCGGACCAGGCCAGTCCGAGGAGCCAGACGGTTCCTCGTCATTGGAAGCGACATCCGACTCTGGCCAAGATGAGTCGCGCCAGAGCCTCGTCGCCGACGTCCTTTCCATTGCCGGCCTGAGCAGCCTCGCCCTGGCGCAGCCGGTCTACGACCTGCTCAGACAGGCGCCCGAGTTCTTCGCCATCCGCAACCTCTACATGGGCGATCTCCTTGCCCTGGTCGTCCTGGTCGCCGTGGCTCCGACGCTGGCGCTCTCGGCCCCGGCCATCGGGGCGCGATTCCTCCGCCCCTCCTGGACCCGACCCGCGGTAGCGGTTCCGGTCGGCCTGCTCTCGGGCACGATCGGCCTGCAGGCCGCACGCGGACTGGCCGCCGCCGCCGCCGTAACGATTGCTCTGGCAGCCGGCAGTGTCGTCGCGTGGGCCTACCTCCGATTCCGCGGCGTCCGCTCGTTCGCCCTGCTGCTGGCCGCCGCCGCGATTCTGGTACCTGCACTCCTCGTGCTCGACGGTCGGGTTCGTCGAAGCGCGGCCGGTCCCAGCCAGGCGATCCCGGCCGACCTAGGCGACACCGGAGCCCGGGCGCCGATCGTGCTCATCATCTTCGATGAATGGTCGCTTGTCTCCATCCTCGACGTCGATGGAGCGATCGATCGCCAGCGACTTCCCAACCTGGCGCGCCTGGCCGACCAAGCCACCTGGTATCCGAACGCAACCGCCGCGGCCGACGTCTCCGAACTCGCGATCCCGGCGATGCTCACCGGCCAGCCAGCCGAGCAGGGCCGGTTGCCCACACTCGCCGAGCAGCCGATCAACCTGTTCACGAGGCTCGCTCCGAGCCACGACATCTATGCGATCGAGCCGATCACCGCGCTCTGCCCACCCGAACTGAACCTCCTCGCCAGAGAGCGAGCCTCGGCGGGCGAGCGTTTGAGCCTCCTGATCACCGACCTCACCATCGTCTGGCTCAATCAGACGCTGCCCGCCGTCTGGACGCAGCAACTGCCGGAGATCACCCAGACCTGGAGCGGCTTCGGTCGCAACGAAGCCTCCGAAGCAGCGGCCGACCGAACCGATTCCACGGCGCAACGGGCTCTGCGCCACCTGCGAGACGCCGATCGTGCCGCGGAGTTCCGTTTCCTTGGCGATTCGCTCAGGCCACGCGGCCGGCGTCCAGGCTTCTACTTCCTGCACACCCTCCTGCCCCACCGCCCGTGGGAGTACCTGCCGTCAGGGCGCAGCTACCGGTCCACCCGGAACCGCATTCACGGGCTCCAACGGGAAATGTGGACGACCGAGCCCTGGCCGGTCCGCCACCACGAGAAACGCTATCTGCTGCAGGTGCAGTTCGCCGACCTCCTGATCGGAGAGCTGATCGACAAGTTGGAGGCACTCGACCTGTTCGATCGGAGCGTCATCGCGATCACCGCGGACCACGGCGTCGCCTTCGCACCGGGACAGTCGCGTCGAGTGTTGAATACCGACGACCTTGCGGGTTATCAGCCCCTGGATCTGGCCGCCGTGCCCCTGATCATCAAAGCGCCGCTTCAGCGTGAAGCAGTCACCGACAACACCGCCACTTCCCTTGCCTCCCTGACGCCACGGATCCTCGAACTGGCCGGTGCCGACCCGAGTGCGATTCCCCGGTTCGAGGACGCGGGAACACCCTCATTGGTCGGCAAGTACGTGGTCAACCTGGAGCTTCCGATCGACCGGGAACCCTGGCGACAGGCACGAATCAGGGAGCAGACGGCGATACTGGGTGAAGCGAACGACCCGATGGCGATCGGCGTCGCCCCCAGCCTTCACGGTCGGATGATCTCCGGGCTGCCGCGGCAGAGCGGCGAGACCGGCATCCGGCTGGTAGCTCCCGATTCCTGGGACGACGTCGATCCCGACGGGCCGTGCCTGCCGGCCATCGTCCACGGAATCCTCACGGGGCCGGAATCTCTCCTCGAACGCTCCGTCGCAGTGGCACTGAATGGGGTCGTCGCTGCCTCCGTGCGCCCCCACCAGACCAGCTCCGGCCAGATCCGCATCGCGGCGATGCTGCCGGAGCGCCTCTTTCGAGCCGGACCCAACCAGCTTGACTTCTTCCTCATCTCCGACCGGAACGGTGTCGTAACGCTCGAACATGTGAACCTTCCTCAGAGGTTCTCCTACGAACTCACCCTGGACGATCAAGGCCAAGGCGAGCTGCGGCGCCGACCCAGGAGCAGCCTCGACACGGACGTCGAGAGGATCCCCGTGGTCCGGGACGCCGAGGAGATCGTCGGCTTCCTCGAAGGCGGCCACCGGTCGAACGGAGGCTTCGGAGGCTGGACCGTGGATCTCGCCGATCCCGGCGGCATCGAGGAAGTCGTCGCCTTTCTCGACGGAAATCAGGTCTGGACCGGCAAGACGAAGGCCGAGCGACAGAGCGTGGCCGACCTCTACGGCCCGGATCACCTCTACAGCGGGTTCTCCCGGAAGATCGGACCCGGGGCGGAGCCGGATGGCGAGAGCCTCGAGGCGATCCGTCGCAGGGGTTTCGAGATCTTCGCCGTGTCGCGCCGGGGGTTGGCCGGCCGGCTGCGGTTCTTCTACGCGCCGATCGAGGAAGAGGCCGGTACGGAAGTCCTGCCCATCAGCGATGGCCGGCGACTCCCGGTGCTCGAGCACGGGGGTCGTTTCGACGGTTCGGTCGATCTGATCACCCGAACAGGGAAGTCGACCTCCATCGAAGGCTGGGCCGGCGATCTGGAAGAGGGCGAACCCGCTGGTCCGATCGTCGTGTACCGGGACGGCACGTATCTGGCCGCCCTGAACACAAACGACGGGCACCCCGACGTTGCCAGAAACCACGACGACGAGCGACCGCCGCGGACCGGCTTCCGAGGCACCGTTCCGGGGGGTCCCGAACCCGCCACGTTTGCCGAACGACACCGCGTTTTCGCCCTGATGCACGACGGTTCAGCCGTCGAACTGCCCATTCAAACGGCCACCGGCACTGGAGGATAGAGTCCGCCTCCATGCGCGGTCGCGCCCCTGCATCCGGAGCCGAGGAACGCAAGCCGGGGCACGGCCTCGGAGCCGGAGTGCTCGCTGTAGCGGGTCTGAGCAGCCTCGCCTTCGCGCAGCCCGTCTACGACGTGCTGAGAAGGGCGCCCGAGTTCTTCGCGATCCGGGACCTGTACATGGCGGATCTACTGGCGCTGGTAGCGGCGGTCGCGGTGGCTCCGGCTCTTGCGCTCTCGGCGCCCGCCGCCGTTCTTCGCTTCGTCCGGCCCTCTTGGAGTGGCCCTGCGATTGCTGCTCCCATCGGCCTGCTCACGGCGGTGATCGCGCTGCAAGCGGTCCGTTCCCTGTCCGCTGCGGTTGCCACGCCCCTTGCACTGGCGGCCGGCGGCGCCGTTGTCTGGGCTTATCTCCGATTCCGGGCCGTCCGCACCTTCGCTCTGCTGCTGTCCGCAGCCGCGATCGTCGTGCCGGCACTCCTCGTTCTTGATCGTCAGGTCCGACGGAGCACGGCTGACACCGGTCGGGAGATTCCACGCAACCTCCACGACACGGGCGCCCGGGCGCCGATCGTTCTGGCCATCTTCGACGAGTGGTCGCTGACCTCGATACTCGATTCGGAGGGGAGGATCGACCGCGAGCGACTGCCCAATCTGGCCCGGCTCGCTGACCGGGCCACGTGGTACCCGAACGCCGCCGCCCCGGCCGATGCGTCGGAAATCTCCGTGCCAGCCCTGCTGACCGGCTTCACGGCGGAGCAGGGTCAGCTACCGATTCTCGCCGAGCATCCGGTCAACCTCTTTACGTTGCTCGCTCCAAGTCACGATATCTACGCCCTCGAGCCCGTGGCCTCGCTTTGCCCGCCCGCGTTGAATCTCCTGGCCGAGCGGCGTCCTGCCTTCGGGCAACGATTCGGTCTGCTGATCTCCGACCTCACTGTTGTCTGGCTCAACCTGACCTTGCCAAGGGGCTGGAGGGAGCAACTGCCGACAGTCGAGCGAGCCTGGAGCGGCTTCGGTCGGGATCAACCGGCTGGAAGGCGTGAACCCTCGGCTGACGAGCCAGTCCGGCGAGCCCTCTTCAACGTCATGAACTCCGACCGGGCCGCCAGCTTCCGTCGACTCGTGGCCTCGATCAGGGCTCCCTCGGACCGGCCGGGTTTCTACTTCGCGCACTCTCTCCTGCCGCACACGCCCTGGGAGTACCTGCCGTCGGGGCGCGTCTACCACTCCAACCGGGGCCGCATCGAGGGACTGGAAGGGCAGCGGTGGACCACGGACCCGTGGCCGATCCTCCACGCGCGGAAGCGCTACCTCCTTCAGGTCGAGTTCGTCGACCAGCTCATCGGTGAGTTGACGTCTCGGTTGGAATCGCTGGGCCTGTTCGACCAGAGCCTGATCGCTATCGCTTCCGATCACGGCACCTCCTTCCGGCCCGGCGAGTCGGCTCGGTTCCCCGATCCGCTGAAACCCTCTGCTGACCAGATCCTGGACGTCGCCATGGTCCCACTCGTGATCAAGGCGCCCTTTCAGGATGAGGCGCACGTGGACGAGAGGCCCATCTCCCTCGTCGACCTCACGCCTCGCTTGCTGGAACTCGCCGGGGCCGGCGCCGACGAAGGCGGGAGCCCCCGGGGCGCCGCTCCGTCGACCATGGTCGGAAAGTACGCGGGCAACGTGGAAGTCCCGCTCCAACGCGACTCCTGGAGGATGAGGGAAGCCCGCGAACAGGCGGAACTCCTGGGCGAATCCAACGAGCCGGCGGCGATCGGGGTACGCCCCGATCTCCACGGCATCGAAGTCGCCGAGCTGACACTGCGGGACAGCGATGTCGGGATCCGGCTCGAGGCAGCAGATCTTTGGGACAATGTCGATCTCGATCGCCCCATACTGCCGGCTCGCGTTCAGGGCGTTCTCACGGGGCCGGAATCGCTGCTCGACCGCTCTGCGGCGATCGCTCTGAACGGTGTCGTCGCCGCCACTGTCCGCCCGTGGCAAGACGCTGACGGCGCGATCCGGCTCGCGGCACTCCTGCCGGAACGTCTTCTCCTGGCCGGGTTCAATCAGATCGAGGTGTTCCTGACCTCGAACGACGTCAACGTCTCGACGCTGGAGCATGTGAAGCGCCCCGCCGGCTTCATCTACGAACTTGCCTGGGGCGAACAGGGCCACGGCGAAGCCCTGGTACGACGTCCCAGGAGCTCCTTCAACGCCGATGTCGTCAGCATTCCCATCCTGCGAGGGGCCGACTCTCAAATGGTCGGCTTCCTCGAGGGGGGCCATCGAGCCGGCGCCCCCGTTCACGGCTGGGCTACCGACCTCACCGAGTCGGGCGGTACGCTGGAGGTCGTCGCATTCCTCCGGGGAGAGCAGTACTGGGCCGGCACCACGAACGTCGAACGACCATCCGTGGCGGATCGCTATGGCCAGGGACACCTGTACAGCGGTTTCTCCCGGAAGCCCGGACCGTCTTCCGGACGAGACCCGGAAGCGGAAGCCGAAACTCTGAAGACGATCCGCCGCGAGGGTCTCGTCGGCTACGCGGTGTCGCCCCGGGGCGTAGCGACCCGCCTCCTGTTCTCTTACGCGCCGCTCGAAGACGAGGACGGCGCAGAGGTACTGCCGATCAGCGACGGCCGGCGGCTACCGGTGTCCAAGGCCGGCGAGCGCTTCGCGGGCGCGATCGACCTTGTCTCCAAACCGGGGAAGCGGACGTTGATCGAGGGTTGGGCGGCGGACCTCGAGAGGGGCGAACGACCCCGTCAGATCGCGGTCTATCGCGATGGCAGGTTCCTCGTCGCGCTGGGCGCCAACCGGGGCCGCCCTGACGTTGCGGAGCACCACCAGGATCCCAGGCTGCTGCGCACCGGCTTCAGGAGCTCCGTGCCAGGAGCTCCCGAACCGGCGGCCTTCGCCGATCGTCACCGGGTGTTTGCCCTGATGCTTGCGGGTTCCGCCATCGAACTGCCGATCAGGGAAGTGGCGGAGACGGGGTCAGAGGAACCGGTTTCGTGAACGGAGCCGCTTCCGAGGGCACCTACGTTTCGGTCACGTGGACGCTGACCGGCCGGCCACCCGAGAGGGGCTGGCTTCCCACGGCGGCCGAGCACCCGGTCAACCTGTTCACGATGCTTGCACCGAGTCACGACACTTTACCATCGAACCGATCACTATGCTGACTGGCGACGCCGTCGAATTGCCCATACCAGCCGCGCCAGGCACGGAATCACCACGGCCGAGTTCATGAAGGACAGGACTCCCTCCCAAACCGCTGGGAAGGGAACGCCGGCCCATGCCTCCAGGCGCTGGGTCGACGCTTCACACTTGCTGACTCTGTGGACCTTCTCTGTCGCCCAACCGATCTTCGATCTGATCGGAAAACAACCAGACTTCCTGGTAGCTCAGCGCCTTACTGGTGCACCGATCGCCGCGCTTGCTCTTGCGGGCGCGCTCGGAATCCCCGCGTTGCTGGCAGCGCCGCTGTTCATCCCGACCGCTGCAACCAGTCGCGCTGGACGCCTGTGGATCGACGGAGTGCGCGCACTGCTCGCTGCCGCCTTCATCCTCCAACTGGTGCACCGGCTACCCGCCGCCGTCGCGCTGGCTCTCACCGCGGCCGCCGGCGCCGGGACGGCGCTATGCCTGAACCGGTACCGGGTCTTCTCGAATGCGGTTGCGATTGCCTCGGTCGCAGCGATCGTCGCACCGGCCGCGTTCCTGCTCAGACCCGGCGTCCGCGACCTTCTCCCCACCGTCTCAACCACGCACTTCGAACCCGACTCCACGATTGCCACGGCCCCGCGCTTCGAGAGCGACCTGCCGATCGTTCTCATCGTGTTCGACGAACTGCCGACAAGTTCCCTTCAACGGCCGGACGGCTCGATCGACGAACGCCGTTTTCCTTCGTTCGCCGCTTTCGCCGAAAGCGCCGACTGGTATCCGCGCGCCGCAACCGCCGGGCTCCAGACGGCCAAGGCGATTCCAGCCCTTCTCACCGGCCAACTGCCGCAAGGCGGCGCGATAGCCTCCTACAACGAGCACACGTCGAACCTCTTTTCGTGGCTGACGGATAGAGGCGGCTACCGGGTCGTCGCCCGGGAGACCATGTCGCGGCTCTGCCCACCCGCGATTTGCGACGACCCTCGAACAAGTCCGTGGATATCGCTTACAGGAACAGTCGAAGACCTGAGCGTTGTCTACGGCCACCTGCTCCTGCCGCCCACGCTTCGAACCCACTTACCCTCGATAAGCCACTCATGGACCGGGTTTCGAGGAGAGAGTCCCAGCCCACGAAACGAGGAACGCAAAGCGAACGCCGGAACGCTCTATCAGGATGTGCCTCGTCTACTCGACGATTTCCTGCAACGCCTGGAGAAGCGGAGCCAGCTTCCTACGTTCTACTACCTTCACCTGAATCTCCCGCACCGGCCGTGGAAGTACCTGCCTTCCGGTCGCGAGTACACGCCTCCCGGTACTCCGATCAGTCCTCCAGGCTTCAACTCCACGCGCCTTTCGGACAGCGAGCAGTTGTCCATTCAGGGTCTGCGGCGCCATCTGCTCCAGGTGGGCTACGCGGATCGGGTACTCGGGCAGATCATCGACAGCTTGAAGAGGGCCGCGATCTACGACCCCGCGATGATCGTCGTTGTGGCCGACCATGGTCACAGTTTCCGACCCGGGCAGCGCCGGCGCGCGCCAACCGAAGGGAACGTGGAGGACATCCTCGAAGTACCTCTGTTCGTCAAGCGACCGGGACAGGCCGAGGGGGCCGTCTTCGACCACGTCGTTCAGACGACCGACATCGTACCGACGATCGCGGCGGCCCTGGACGCCCAGCCGCCCTGGCGGGTCGACGGCCGACACCTCAACGATCCTTCGCCGCGCGAGATCAGCGTCTGTTGCTTCAGCGATGGCCAAGAGGTTCGCACATTCCGCACCGACCCGGAACGCCGCCAACAGACCCTCGACCGCCTTCATCGCCTCTTTGGAGCGGGGACGGCGGGTCCGTTCTCGGGGATCTTCTCGGCCGGACCCCGGCCGGATCTGCTCGGACGAGAGACCGGGGAGATGACGATCAACAACGTGACCGGTGCTTCCGTACCGGCGCCGCGAGCCATCCTTGCGGGACCAGGTGCCTTCCAGAACGTACAGCCCGAGACGGGCTTCGTCCCCAGCCTGGTCACCGGTCGAATCGAGCCAGGCATCGCAGCCGAGACGCCTCTGGCCATCGCCGTGAACGGCACGGTGCGAGCTACGGCTGAGACCTTCGTCCAAAACGGCGCGAGCAGGTTCTCGGCACTGATCGAGGAGCGGTGGCTTCCGGCCGGAAGCCACGAGATCGGAGTATTCGCGATCGATGGCGGTAACCCCGGCGGAGGCCGAGAGCAGACCATCCTGACGACGCTGCTGAGTGGCGAACCGGCAGCCAGACTCGTCGTGGTGGAGGACAGGATCCGGGGCGTGGAACTCGGTGGTCGCGTGTTCCTGAGCAGAGCAGATCATCTCTATCGATGCGAGATAGAAGTAGCCGCCGGAGGTTTCCGGGGCCGGATCCTCTCCAGGCCCGGTATGCCGGTCGTCCCCGTGGACGAGTACTTCGTTTTCGACGGAGCGGATCTTCTCTACCGGGGCCAGGACGACCGTTCGCGTCGTCGCGTACGTCAACACGGCAGTCAACGGCAGCAGATGAGCTTTCGGGTATCTCTCCCCGCGAGCCTGCTGGAGAAGGACTCTGTCGTCCTTCTCGCACGAAGCGGTGATCAGGTTCAGGTGCTCTACCCTCCGCGTCCACCAGGTAGGTTCGAGTTGACCAGCGACAGCCAGAATCGAGGTCTCCTGCTGCGCCTCCCGCTGGACACCGCCAGAGAAGGCCCGCAGCGGATTCCCGTCGAATCCGCGGACACCGGGATCGTTGGTTCCGTGGACGGCTGGACCCCGGAGACGGGGCAGATCCGCGGCTGGGCGGCCGATCTCAACGATCTCGGAGTTCACCAGGAGATCGTCGCCTTCCTCCGTGGCAGCGAGCTTTGGGTCGGTGAAACGGGCCGCGGGAACCGAGCGATGGCGGGGCGAACCGGTCATTCCTACAGCGGCTTTGCGCTACCGGACAGCCGGCGCCCGACATTCGACGCGGACTCCAGGCCGACGGCCCGCGATCTGGCTGCGATCGAACGTGAAGGACTCGTCGTCTATGCGGTCTCCCGGCGCAACGTCGCGGCGCGGCTGCCCTTCACCTATCGACCCCTGGAACGGACTGCGACCGGCGAGGAGATCCTCCCCGTAAGCGACGGGCGCAGACTGCCGGTGCGACCAGCGCGAAGCGGCTTCGGCGGCGCGATCGATTCAGTGGCCAGGCCCGCCCGGCGCACGTTGCTCGACGGTTGGGCCGGCGATCTCACACGAGGTGAACGACCTCGCCAAATCGTCATCTATCGGGACGGCGAATTCCTGGCCAGCCTGGGCACGAACAAGGAACGGCCCGACGTCGCCGAGCACCACGGCGACCCCGGACTGCTCCGCACGGGGTTCCGCGGTCCGATTCCGGGAGCGCCGGACCCGGACACTTTTTGGGAGCGACACCGCGTGTTCGCGATCATGCTTCGCGGCGCCGCCGTCGAACTGACCCTCGCCACGCCGCTGGACACGCCTCCATGACGGCTGGAGCACCGGGCCACCACGAAGGCGACTCCCCGTGCCCGGAGATCTCACTCAAGAAAGAGCGCCTGGTCGCGGCGAGCGCATGGACTGCCTTCGCGGTCTTCGGCATCTGGTTTGCCGCCCGCCTAGTCCCCAACCTCGCCCTGCGACTCCAGTTCGAGGACCAGTTGATCGTGCTCCGCTACGCCCGCAACCTGGCGGAGGGCAACGGCCTGGTCTACAACGTTGGCGAGCGGGTGATGGGTTTCACGACGCCCCTGTACACGATGCTCAGCGGCGTACTCGTCCTTGGCGGAGGCGACGTGGCGCCCGGGTGGCAGAACACTCTCGGAATACTCAGTCTGCTCGCTACCGCCGCGATCGCGTCCAGGCTGCTGGTCAGGATCCGGGCCGGGCCGGCGGCGCCCCTGGCCGTCGCCCTCGTCACCTTCAACCCGCCGGGCATCTACAACTACCTCTACGTGGGGATGGAGGTCCACCTCTTCGCCCTGCTCTTCCTGCTGGCCCTCGATCTCCACCTGAGTGAACGCGCCACGGCGGCCGCGGCGGTGTCCGGTCTACTTTTCCTCACGCGACCCGAGGGAGCCCTTCTGAGCGTCATGCTGATCGGGCATGGCTGGCTGCGCCGGCGGCAGGTCCCCCTCCGCGAGGCGGTGGCTGCACTGGTCGTCGCCGTGCCTTGGCTTCTCTTTGCCACCTTCTACTACGGCGGTCCACTACCGATGACGCTGGGAGCGAAGGAAGGCGAGAGCATCACCACTCCGCTGCATTACCTGGACCTGGTTCGAGAGGCCTATGTCGAAGCCGGCGCCACCCTGCTCGCCGCCTACAGCCCGTTGCTCCAGCAGACGACGACCGGCTACGTCGTTCTCGCGACGATTCTGCTTGTCGGCGCCGTGGCGCTCCTTCGTCGCCGGCCCGCTCTCTGGCCGCTGGTCGCGTTTCCTTTGGCCGCCCTGGCCGGCTACGCGCTGATCGGATCGCTGCCGGGCTACACATGGCACTACTACACGCTGAGCATTCTGGCCGCGTTCCTGCTCGCACTTGGAACCCACGACGGACTGGTCGGGATTGGAAGACTCGTGCGACGCACGATGCTGGCGCTGTCGGCCGAACGCGTCGACATGGGATGGCGTTTGCCCGCTGCCGCCGCCGTCGCGGTCGCGCTGCCGATCGTCCTGCTTGCCCTACCCATCCTGCGCCACACCTCCCAGCAGATCGGCGACCGCGTCGAACCGACGGCCCGACAGACTCAACTCGAAAACATGGGCCGATGGCTCGCCGAACGCTACGAACCGAGCACGTCCGTTCTCGTTCGCGAGATCGGCCACGTCGGCTGGGTCAGCGGACTCCGCATCGTCGATCGGGGTGGCCTGGTCACTCCCGGCCTCCGTTACGACGTACCGCGCCGCGTCGCCACCGAGAAGTTCCTGCCCGACCTGCTGCTCCTGCGAGCCGACAACTACGGTGTCCGGGATCCCCGTGAAGGCGCCGGCTTCCCGTCGAACCTCGGTTACGCACGGGTCGAGGAGTTCGACCACGGGCAGGAGTGGAGCCTCCACTCGCTGATCGAACCCGATTCCTCTTCACCGCGCGAAGGGGACGAGTACCGGTACGACGTCGCCCGAAGCGCAGCCGGCCACCTCGAGGCCGTGCTCCGCTACGGCCCCGTCGAAGGCGAAGCCGGACCGCCGAGCCGCATCCCGATCGTTCCTCCCCCCACCGGCTTCGACGGCGCGCTCGATGCGGTGCTGCCTCGAACCGGCCCCGGGGCGACCGCGGGAATGGCCGAGTTCGTGGTCAGCGGTTTCATCAGCGACGAGCCGCCGGATCCCCGTGGCGTAGAAGCGGTCCTCCTGTTCATCGGCGGCGAGATGACGGCGCACCAGCCAGGCGTTCACCGCCGGCCCGATCTCGCCGCCCTCTACGGAGCACCCTTCGAGAACGGCGGCTTCGCGTTCCGGGCCCCGGCGGATCGGCAGCTCGTCGAGCGAGAAGGCGTCCTCGCCTATGCGGTGTCGCGGCGCGGCGTCGCCAGCCGCCTCCGCTTTGCCTACCTGCCCCTCGAGTTGGAACCCGGGAATCTCGAGATCCTGCCGACCACCGACGGCCGTCGCATGCCCGTGCGGCGACCTGGCGGCGGCTATGACGGGGAGCTGCGACTGCTCGTGTCGGGAGAACAGGTCGATATCGAAGGATGGGCCGTGGACACGACGCGAGGCGAACGGCCGCGCCAGATCGTCATCTACCGCGACGGCCACTTTCTGACCAACCTGGGACTCAACCGGGAACGACCCGACATCGCCGAGCGATTCGGGAATTCGGCTCTGTTGCGCTCTGGTTTCGGGGGCGCTCTCCCGGGCGAGGTCACCGCTGCTTCGTTCGACGAGCGCTACCGCGTGTTCGCCGTCATGCTGCGCGGCGCCGCCGTGGAACTCAATCCGCCGCGCGGTCATGCGCGCTAATCTACGCGCAATCCCTCCAAAGGAGATCGTCATGCGCCAGACTGCTTCGATCCTCGCGGCCATCGCCATCCTCTCACTCGTCCCGCTCGGCTGCTCCACCGGCACCGACGACGCCGGCGACGCCGGCGACCCGGGAGTCGGCGAGACGCAGGTACCGAACCCGCTCCGGGACGCCTACTTCGGCGACCTGCACGTCCACACCCGTTTCTCGTTCGACGCCTACCTGTTCGGCACGCGGACGAATCCCGACGACGCCTACCGCTTCGCCAAGGGCGAGGCGATCGAGCACGCGAGCGGCCATCAGCTACAGCTCCAGAGCGGCGCTCTCGACTTCCAGGCGGTGACCGACCACGGTTTCTACCTGGGCGTCCTGCCGGCGATGGACACGCCGGGCCATGCTCTGTACGAGACCGGCCTCGGCGCCGAACTGCGCGATCTCGGGCCCAGCGCCGGCTTCCAGCGCGCACTCGAGGCCATTCGGGAAGGCGAGATGGACGAGCTGCCCGAGGACGCGCGCAACGACGCCACCCACAGCGCCTGGCGGAACATCATCGAAGCGGCCGAGGCGCACAACGACCCGGGCAACTTCACCACTTTCATCGGCTACGAGTTCACATCGTCCTCCGACGACAGCGGCAACCTCCACCGCAACGTGATCTTCCAGGGAAGCGAGGCGCCGCCGAAGCCCTTCGCCAGGACCGACTCGCGCGACCCCGAAGACCTCTGGCGATGGCTGGACGACCTGCGCGAGCAGGGCATCGAAGGTCTGGCCATCCCCCACAACTCGAACGGCAGCAACGGCCAGATGTTCCGGCTCGAGACCTTCACCGGCGAACCGCTGACCCCGGCCTACGCCGACTTGCGCATGCGCAACGAGCCGATCGTCGAGATGACGCAGGTCAAGGGGACCTCCGAGACCCACCCGCTGTTGTCGCCCAACGACGAGTGGGCCGACTTCGAGATCTTCCCGTATCGCATCGCCACGTCGCTCTACAGCGAGCCGAAGGGCAGCTACGTCCGGGAGGCCTACGTGAACGGCCTCGTGTTGCAGGAGACCCAGGGTTTCAACCCGTTCCGCTTCGGCATGGTCGGCGCGACCGACACCCACAACTCGGGCGGCACGCCGGAGGAGGACAACTTCCACGGCAAGGTCGGCCTTCCCGACAGCGACGGCCAGCGACGCGGCTCGGTGCCCCTTGCCGAACCTACCGAAGACGGCGAGATGTACGCCCAGAACGCCTACGGATACTGGGGCGGCTCGGGTCTCGCCGGAGTCTGGGCCGAGGAGAACACCCGCGACTCGCTCTACGCCGCCCTGCGGCGCAAGGAGACCTTCGCCACCAGCGGCCCGCGGATGCGGATCCGATTCTTCGGCGGCTACCACTACACCGACGACCTGACCTCCGACCCGGAGATGATCGCCGCCGCCTACGACGGGGGCGTCCCCATGGGCGGCGACCTGGTGGCGGACGAGGGCAGGAACCCGCGCTTCCTGGTCTGGGCGGCGCGGGACGCGGACAGCGCCCCGCTCCAGCGCCTGCAGATGGTCAAGGGCTGGGTCGAGGACGGCGAACCGCGCGAATCGGTCGTCGACATCGCCTGCGCTGACGGCGCCATCCCGTCCGGCGACCCGCTCCGCTGCCCCGACAACGGCGCCAGCGTCGATCTTTCGGATTGCAGCTACTCCCAGGATCTCGGGGCAGCCGAGCTCTCGGCCCTCTGGACCGACCCGGACTTCGATGCCGCGAAGCATGCCGTGTACTACGTCCGCGTGCTGGAGAACCCGACCTGCCGCTGGTCGACCTGGGACGCCATCCGCGCCGGCGTCGAGCCGAATCCCGACATGCCGTCGACGATCCAGGAGCGCGCCTGGTCGTCGCCGATCTGGTATGTGCCGGGCAGGTAGCCGGCCTCCGCTTGGCTCTACATGGGGAAAGGCCAAGCAGCTTGTGGGAGCAGTCGATGAGCCATACGAGGCGGGGATCAAGAGCAACCTCTACCGAACCCGAGGGACGCCTTCCTCGCACAACGGCCAAACCGAGGTGGAATCAACCCGTTGCTATCGCCACTGGGCCCGTCGTTCAAATGATCGACTCTGAACAACGGAAGGCGCTTGACCGCTGGTTCCAAGCCGTCGGCCACGCTGGGAAACCGTCTCCTCACCTGTCGATCATGCTGCGGCGCGCGGCCCCTCTCCAGCGCCCACTCTCCGTCCTGCAGTCAACCGATGTGCGACTATCTCGGGATCCCCAAGGTCTGCTGTTCTCGTCTACCCAAGTGCCCGGACCCCCACATCGCTACGAACTAAAGCGCGGAACGTTCAACCCCAGCCGCATGGCTCCACCGGCGACCACGCGGCGCGACCGCAGGCGCGCAGCCTGGGTGCTCGGGCTGCTGGCTATGGCGATACTGCCGTCGGCCTGCGTTTGGTCGCTCGACCCGAACTGTTACAGGTCCGGCCATGGGGCCTCTATCCGAAAGAACGGCCCACTGCTCCTCTTGACCGTCACTCGGCACGGGCCAGCGGGAGGCTTCGTCAAGTTCGAAATCGACCGTTCCGGAGGGGCGGACTACGCTCGCGCCTGGGCGGAAGGCCCTTTCACGTGCCAGCGCTTTTCCGAAGAAGATCTCGGTACCCTTGCCGAACTGTGGTCCGTTCCCGAGCTTCAGAGAGTCGCGGACGCCGACTGCGTCCCGGGCCTTTCCTTTCGGTGGATGGGGCGGGTGGGAGATCGGCACTGCCCTGAGGCCTACCGCGAGTGGACACCGGCACGCCCGGGACCTTTCCAGCAACTACGCCTGACCTGGTACTCCGAGGACGGCTACCAGGAGTTGTACTGGGACCTGGAGTCCGCGCTGCCGGAACCACTCCGCCGGTCCGTGGTGGGGACCGTAGCGGCAGCGTGCGCGAAGAGCGAGGAGTTCGGACGGCACCTGCACGAGCAGTTTTCGTCCTTCGCCGGCGAGGTCGGCTGCCGAACCGCCGTCGCCGAAAGATGAATGGGTCGAAGGGGCCCGGTTGATCGGCGCGAAGGCCAACACATCTTCCCGACGCTTCGCGAACTCGCCTGATCGTCGCCGATCTTGTAGGCGCCAGGGCAGTAGCATGGTCCGCACACCCCAAGCAGCCGGCAGGAGGAGCCCGATGAGCATCCAGGGAATTGTTCGCACCGCCTTCGTTCTTGCCGCGGCGAGCGCCGTCGCCGGTTCCGCCGCGGGTGACGAGGTACCGCGCACTCCGGGCGGCAAGCCGGACTTCTCCGGCAACTACGACATCAGCACGCTGACTCCCATCCAGCGCAGTTTCGAACTCGGAGAACGCCTGACCCTGACGGAAGCCGAGGCTGAGGAGATCCGGCTCCGCGAGGCTCGGAACATCGAAACCAGGTCGCAGGCCAGCGACCCGGACCGGACCGCCCCGCCCGTCGGCGGCAACATCGGCGCCTACAACTATTTCTTCATGGATCGCGGCACGTCGGCGGTCAAGGTCGGCGGCAAGTACCGCACGTCGGTGCTTACCGACCCGCCGAACGGCCGGTTCCCGCCGTTGACCGAGCGCGGCAAGGCACGCCGGGACGGGCTCTACGGCTTCTCGAAGAAGAACACCGGGCCGGCCTGGTGGCGCGACCGCGAAGTCGGCCCCTACGACGGCCCCGAGTCGCTCTCGATCGCGGACCGCTGCGTCTTCTCGCTCGAAGCGACGATCCCCATCTACTCGAAGAGCTACAACAACATCAAGACGATCGTCCAGACCGACACCCACCTCGTCATCCTGATCGAGTGGATGCACTACGCGCGGATCATCCCGATCAGACCGTCCCGGGAGGCGGCGACGCATCTCCCGGACACGATCCGTTCCCGCGCCGGCGACTCGGTCGCCTGGTGGGAGGGCGACACGCTCGTCATCGACACGACGAACTTCCTGGAAGAGAACTGGATCGCGACGACCCTGTTCCGCGAGCCGTCGCCACCCGCCGACCAGCATGTGATCGAACGCTTCTCCTTTCAGGATCCGGACACGCTGCTCTACCAGTTCACCCTCGAGAGCGGAGACTGGGAAGCGCCCTACAGCGGCGGGTACACGTGGCCGGCCACCGACGCCAAGCTGTACGAGTTCGCCTGCCACGAGGGCAACTACGCGACCGGAAACACGCTGCGCGGCGCGCGCTTCGAGGAAGGGCGAGTCGAGGCGGCGAGCGGCGGCGCGCCATGAGCGGCCGGTCGCCAGCCCACATCGGTTGGCGTCTCGCCCTGACAATCGCAGTCGGCGCGGCGGCCACGGCGGATGAGATTCCCAGAAGCCCGGACGGCAAGCCGGACTTCTCCGGCAACTACGACATCAGCACCCTGACGCCGATAGAGCGCAGCCCCGAGCTTGGTGATCGCCTTCACCTGACCGAAGAAGAGGCCGAGCGGATCCGGTCGCAGGAAGCGGCGAGGATCGACCTCACATCGCGGGCCAGTGATCCGGATCGCGACGCCCCGCCCGCGGGCGCCAGCGTTGGCGGGTACAACTACTTCTTCATGGACCGCGGAACCTCGGCGGTCAAGGTAGGCGGCCAGTACCGCACTTCCCTGCTCGTCGACCCGCCGAACGGCCGCTTTCCGCCGCTGACTCAGCGCGGAAAGGCGCGCCGTAAGGGGATCTACGGCTTCTTCCTGCAGAACCAGGGCGCCGCCTGGTGGCTCGACCGGGACTTCGGCCCCTACGACGATCCGGAGTCGCTGTCGATCGCCGACCGCTGCATCTTCTCGCTCGAGGGGACGATCCCGATCTACCCGAAGTTCTACAACAACCTGAAGACCGTCGTGCAGACCGACAGTTACCTGATGATCCTGATCGAGTGGATGCACTACGCGCGGATCATCCCGATCAGCCCGTCCCGGGAGGAAGCCCGTCACGCGCCCTCCGGGTACCGATCGCGGGCCGGTGACTCCGTGGCGTGGTGGGAAGGGGACACACTGGTCATCGAGACGACGAACTTCCAGGAAGAGAACTGGGTGACCTTCGCCCTCTACGGCGACCCCTCGCCTCCGGCAGACCAGCGCGTGATCGAGCGCTTTTCATTCCAGGATCCGCGGACCGTGCTCTACCGGTTCACCGTCGAGAACGGCGACTGGGAAGCGCCCTACACGGTCGAGTACACCTGGCCCGCGACCGACGACAAGCTCTACGAGTACGCCTGCCACGAGGGGAACTACTCTCTCGGGAATACGCTGCGCGGCGCCCGTCTTGAAGAGAGCGAAGTCGAAGAGCAAACGGGCGGGTAGGAGCCTGCGCCGTAGAACGCAGCGAAGCAAGTTCTGCGACGCAGGGTGCTAGCCCGGATATCTCACCGGGGTA
>JAAXHG010000065.1 GCA_012270995.1 Vicinamibacteraceae bacterium
AGCACCGGTGGCCTCGCTTCAAGGAGCTGATCGACGGCACGACGAAGACGGCTCGCTGCTGGCACTTGAAGGAGCTGGCGATGATGATGTGGGAGACCCGCGATCGCGCCGAGGCGCTGGAGATCTTCAAGGGCTGGCACTCGTGGGCGATCCGCAGCCGCCTGGAGCCGATGAAGCGCGTGGCCCGGATGATCAAGGCCCATCTCGACGGTGTGCTGAACGCGATCGAACGGGGCGTCACCAACGCACGCCTCGAAGGCATCAACTCGGTCATCCAGGGCCTCAAGAGAACGGCCCGCGGCTATCGCAATCGGGACCGCTTCCGAACCGCCATCTACTTCCGTCTCGGCGGACTCGACCTCTACCCCGATTCACTCACATTCCACACGAAACCCTGAAGAGCCGACGCCAATAGGGCGCGGCGGAATTGAGGTCCATGTGGGCCAACGCCCTCGGTAGAAGGCCGAAGACCCACATCATGCGTTCCTTTGTTGAAGATCCGCGATCGCTTCCCACAAACGGTCGGTTTCGGCTTGGTCTGGCTGGAGGACAAGCAAGTCCTCCCACTGCCGCCGCAAGCGGTCTTCGTCGGTGCCGGCTCCACTTCCGAGTATCCAGAACAGCAGATGCTTGGCCAAGTCGCAGGCTTCCTTGCGGCCCTCGTTACGCATCTTCCAGGGAAGACCGGCGCCAAATCGGCCCACCAGCAAGAGATGGCGCCAGGGCGCTTCGTGAAGCTCCCACGGCAGGTCGAACAACCCATCGAGCGCCGATCGGGCCTGTCTCTCCGTCAACGTGCCATCCGAGCCAACCGCCTCATCGAGGAGAACCCGTACAACCTCCGCGAACAGCACCTGGCCGATGGGCCAGAACAGGAGATGATCCCTTAGTTCGGCCCTTGTCAACTCGTGCGACCGCATCATCACTGGCTCCCTCCGGAGGTCCGGAATGCCAGCGAGCAGTATGTCCCAGTAGCCGACGAGCTCCTTGAAGAGCTCATCCAGACACTCCTCACTCGGGCGCCGCTGAAGAAAGGGACTCCGCGACTTCGTCGGCTTTGGCCAGCCCTCCTGAATGACCCGCCATCCAGTCGTCAGAAGGATTCGATTCATCTGGTACAGCGTCCGCAGCGTGGTGAAGTGAGCGGCACCCGACTTCATGGCATTTCCCTTCGTGAGAATCCGGAACGATTCCTTCTCGCGACCGTGAGAGCGAAAGAACTGGTGTTCGGTAATCAAGCGCCGAGTCAAGACCGCGAAACGGTCGTCCTCGTCCATGACTATGTTGGTGTCTGCGTCGGTCGGCTTTGCCCACCTGTTCAGGCTCGAGAAGAGACGGCGATAGCGCCTTAGCCACTCCTCCTCCGATCCTTCGTGGCCCTCCCTCAGCACGACGATGACGGAGATCATCTCGTCTTCGAAGCCCTCCGGGCATTCCGCGTTCACCTCCTGGCCATCAAGAAGCAGCTTGATCGCCTTGAGACGGTGCTGACCATCCAGAGCGTAGTACTTCGGGTCGTCACCGAAGGCGAGAATCCCGATGCTCTCCCTGAGCGCGCTGCTCTGCGCGAAGATGGCCGGCGTGACCGCCGGGTCAAGCTCCACCGGGTGCCACGCCGGCTCCCCATCCATGGCGGCCACAACGAGGGAAGAGAAGAATCGGTCCGGCCTGCCCGCTAAGAAGTTCACGAGGTCGGCCTTAACGCGTCGCTCGCTCAGCTCTCGTTGAATCGCGTCACTCAGCGCATGGTCGGTGTGAATGTCGGAGGCAAAGCTGATGTCCTGTGCGGCCTCCCTCATCTTCATGCGGACGATGTAGTACTTCCAGTCACCCATCCGGGCCTGCATTGCTGGATAGAGGCGCATTCCTTCACTCCTTTCCGGGTTCGGGCATCATCCGTTCGCGGGTACTCTGAACACCGTCTTCGCCGGCAGTTACAAGTACGCACGGCCAATCGGTTCCGGCGCTCCCACCGTGCCGCGCAACGCTGAGGTCGACGGCGGCGCCACCGCCGCGCACGGTGGGCCGAAAGCCCTGTCCAGGGCGAACTCCGCTGCGGTTCTGCGGTCGGCATCCGCGACCACGGCAAACTGAAACTGCACGCCAGGGAAGAAGGTCTTGACGTAGGGAGCGAGCCTCGCATTCGGGTTACCCGTGTGTTGTTTGAATCTCTGCCGCAGGTTGTTGGACTTGCCGGCATAGAGGACCGTCCGAAGTTCTCGGGCCAGAACCCAGTCGAGCCCGGAAACAGAGGGCTCGACACAGATGAGGTAGATCCCCGCTTCAGCTGGCACCTTGACGTCCTGAAGTGGCGAGAAGCCCACAGCTCTCCATTGCCATCCCCGCGTCAAGTCACGGAGTGCGGACCATGCGCTTCCATCCCTGGACCAGTTCTTCACGGATTTCACTACCTTAGACTTCTACCTTCCCCTGCTGAACTGGTTCGGTCGTCAACCCGACGTGCCGAACGCTGTTGTTCCTCAGTCAGCAAAGTCGCCTTTCCGGACTTTCTCGCGAGTAGCGACGCGAACCGGCGGACCGCCTGCCCATCAGGTTCCGCCCTCATCCGGCCCGCCAGACGCGGACGCCGCTTCAAGCCGCTCGAGCTCCCGCTCGAACCGCCTGATCTGTCTTCCCGCGCTGTTGCGCGCGGCTTCGTTCACGGCGTCGGTCAAGGGCTTGCCGCCATCCGGGTAGGTCTCCTTCAAGCCAAGCCGATGCTCTCTCTTGTAGCCGCGGACCAAGGTGCCGGTGAGTTGTTCCAGCAGATGCACCCGTATCCTGGGCCAGGACGCAGGTGGCGGTCCATAGGACCCAACGAGCAGCGAAACGTAAGCGGCAAGCGCCTTCCTCGCATCCTTCAGCCGGTAATTCACGACGTTGTCGGCGTGGTCGAAGACGACGTGGCGTAGGAATTGGGTGCCCTTTCGGCCGCGCTCCCTGCTCAGCCAGCCGTCCGCGTGAAGACGATTCACGTTCTCCGTGAACCACTCCGAGAACTCCAGCCAATTCGGTTCTCCGAGTTCCCCACGCAACCAGCCGAAGGCGCCGACGATCCCGCGCGGGCCCACATCGTGATCGAGTGGCCAGGGCAAGTGTTTCTTCTTCAGTTTCTCGACCGCACCCTCGATATGGGGAAGGATCCCGAGGACGAGCCCCTCCGTGGGCCCGGTCGCGTAGCTGCTGCCGAAGCGAAGACAGTCGAAGGCATGGTGCTGAACGTCGTTCCCCGTGTAGTAGCGAAGTTCCAGGTTGCGGAGACCCGCGATGTAGCGCCGGTAGGGGTCGAAGTTCTCGAGCAGGTGGAGGAGAGCCGGGATCACCACCTGTCGCACCCGCTTCCTGGCCGCCCAGCTGTTGCGGAACGTCAGACGGCCGTTCAGGATCTGCTGGCCGAGGGGCTTCCCTTTCAGCCCGAGCGCTTCGATCTGCCTTGTCTTGAAGTCCTCGCCAAGCAGATACCACTCGAACCACGACTGGAGCTCGCCGATCGTCTTGACGGCCGCCGGCGAGGGGACGACCACGCCGCCTCTCTCCTGTCCCCGCCAATCGAAGAACAGAAGCGGCAGGCCCTCCTGCCGGCGCTGTTTCAACGGCTTGAGGTCGTTGCCGTGGGCAACCTCCAACAGCTCTTGGGTCGCTAGGCAGTTGACGCTGCGATCGTTCAGCAGGATCTTCCGGGCTTCGTTGACCTGCCTGGCCTCCGTGTTGATGTCGACGAAGATGCTGCGAACCACCTCGAGCACGCCCGGCGGCAAGGCCCTTCCCTCGCCCGCTCGGAAGGAAACGACCACGACGGGGATCCTCCAGGCATGAAACGGATCGCTGCTCGGGCCGGGTAGCGCCTTGCGTCTCTTGAGGGCCGACAGCCGGTGCTGACCGTCGATGGCGACAATCCGGCTCGTCTTCTCGTTCCAGTCGATCTGGCCGTAGTCGGGCTGGCCGCGAACATGGCGCATGCGGTAGTAGCCCGGCCGTTCGAACACCCGCCAATCGAAGCCTCCGTCCCGGAGCTCGTCCTCCACGACCTTGGGCATCCGTTCCAGGACGCTGCTGCCGTGCTCGTCCATCGGAAGGACTGTGAGTGTCAGAGGATTGAAGAAGCGGACCCGGTCCTCGGATCGCAGGTACTCCATCAACGGCCCGGTCACCCGCTCCTTGTCCACTTCCCGCTGAAAGAGGTCACGGACCTGCCAGCGCTCCGAGCCCGGGATCTCTTCCAGGAGCGAGACCTTGTCCAGGTCGGCGGGAGAGATCGCGGTCAGCAGGTACATGGCCTGGAGGCCTGCTCCCGACCCGAACTCGCCGTAGACGCCCTTCCACGATTCGTTGTAGATCAGCGGCGGAGTTATCGGCAGAGCCGTCGTCATTCGTGTGTCCCGTCCAAGACTTGAGTCTCCGTTCTGGTGTGGTGGTGGTCCGCGCGCCAAAGCTCCGCGGGGTCTCCTCCGGCTCTCGGTTTCGCGTGCCGGCTTGACGAATGGCGCAACGGCGGGGAGCCAACGATCCGCTCCGCCGCACGGTCGACTTCGGCTCGCTCCACCCCCCGTCCCAGCCCTACCCGCAACGTCGCATACGCCTCTTCCCTGGCCATCCCGATCGCCCGCAACACATGGGACGGTTCCGGCGTCCCGGCGTGGCATGCCGACGCGGTGGACAGGTCGAACTCGGGCAGGTTGGCGACCAGGGCGTCGGCGTCCAGCGGTCGGCCGTCGGGGTCGAAGAAGGTGAGTGAGGTGGCGTGGGGGAGGCGGTGGCCAAGGGCGCCGTTGAGGCGGACGCGGTCGCCCAGTCGGGCGGCGAGTTCTTGTTCGAGGCGGTCCCTCAAGACGCCGAGACGCTTGGCGTCCCTTTCCATCCGCTCGCTGGCGAGTTCGACCGCCAGGCCGAAGCCGGCGATGGCGGGTGCGTTGGGGGTTCCCGGACGCAGGCCGCTTTCGTGGCTTCCGCCGAAGGTGATCGGGGCGATGGGCGCCCTCCGCGCGCCGCCCCGGATCCACAACGCGCCGATGCCCTTGGGGCCGTAGCACTTGTGAGCGCTCAAGGATGCGAAGTCGAGATCGAGCTCTTCGACGGAGAACGGCAGCTTGCCGAGGATCTGCGCGGCGTCGCCGTGGACCAGAACTCCGTGTTCGGCGGCCATGCGGGACGCCTCGGCCAGAGGTTGGAGCGTGCCGATCTCGTTGTTCGCGGCCTGAATCGAGAGCAGCAAGGCGCCTTCGAGACGATCGGCCAGCGCATCCAGGTCCACCCGCCCGTCGGGCTGCAGCGTCACGTGCTCGACGTCGAAGCCGCGCCGCGCCAGTTCGGCTATCGGCGCGAGCACCGACGGATGCTCGATGCCGAGAGTCAGCAATCGGCGGCGCCCGTCGCCGGGGGCCCTTCCGAGCGCCTCGCGCTCCACCGCCGCGGCAACGCCGAGAATCGCGAGGTTGTTGGCCTCCGTGGCACCGGAGGTGAAGACGATCTCCTCCGGCAGCGCGTCGATGGCCGCCGCCACCTGCTCCCGCGCCCGCTCCACATGGCGCGCGGCGAGACGGCCGGCGCGGTGCGGACTCGACGGGTTCGCCCACGCCTCGACCGCGAGCCGCTGCACAAGAGCCGCCGCCTCCGGGTCGCAGGGCGTCGAGGCCAAGTGGTCGAGGCAGATCCTGGGCGCTGACGGTTCGGGGGACTGCTTTGTCCTTCCGGCGGCCGCGGCCGGGATGACGACGTCCGCGGGCCGCCCCGGCGGGCCGTGCGCGGCGGCGCCTCCGACGCGTCGACCGGACTCTCCCTGCCCGACGAACCCGGACCCGACCGCGGCGCTCGAAGCGCTCACAGGTGACAGATCAGGCACCCCGCGCCCTCCTCCTCTTCCGGATCCTCGAAGCCGTACGCTTGCGCCAGCGTCTTTGGCCGACGCCGCGCCGCCAATCGCTCCTTCCGCACCCGCTCGCGTTCCAGGATCTCCTCCTGCCGCTCGGGCTGTTCCAACTCCGAGAGGCTCTCCTCCTGCGCCCAGGTGTAGCCCTGGTCTTCCTTCTCGTAGCCCTTGGCAAGCTGGAACAGGTCGGGATGGCGCTCCCGCAGCCTCACCCATTCGCCCTTCTGCTGGAAGAAGCAGAAGTAGCAGCCGGAGCGCGAGCGCCACTCGTAGTAAGCCGGCAGCCCCACGCCGCTCTCTTCGAGAATGCGCATCACGCCGGCGCGGTCGATGCCGTCGTCCTTGAACGGAAAGACGGCCTCGATGTTCTCCTTGGTCGAGATGTAGCCGCTGCGCCGTTCGTCGGCGCGCAGCCCCACGTAGAGTCGCGTCGGGTCGTCGCCGACGTACTTCTCGAACGGCTCGATCTTGAGCAGCCGGGTGCACCAGCGCGCCTGCGGCGAGGGCAGAAAGCCGCCGTAGATCTTGAGGAAGTGGTCGAAGCCACGCTCGCCGTGCCGGGAAGCGAGACGCACGACCGTCCGACCGAGCCGCGCCTCGATCCGGGCGAGGTACTCGTAGGTCTCCGGCAGTTCCTTGTGGGTGTCGCAGAACAGGTACTCGAAGTCCGTGTCCGGCTGCTTCTCGCGCAGGTAGAGCGCGAGCGCCGTGCTGTCCTTGCCGCCGGAGAGCATGACGACGTGGCGGACGGCCTTTGCACTCGCCGCGGCGTCTCCCCGCGCCGGCGCGCCCCGCGGCGCGACTGCCGCTCCCGCGTTCATGACGCCCTCCGCTCCAGATCGGTCGTCTCCGTCTCGTCCGCACGCGGGTCGAGTTCATGCGCCAGCAGGGCCAGCGCCTGCATCTGAACCCGCGGCGAATCCCCACCGGTACGGGCGGTCTCGCGCCACCGTTCGAGCAGCGAGTCGACGCGGCCCCGCTCGGCGTCCGGGCAGGGGAAGGCCAGCCGACGCTCCCCCGAGCCGGGAGTGCGAACGCGAATGCTCCCCACCACGATGGTCGGATCGCCGCCGTTCACGCGGGCCACCTCCGCAAGTTCGTCGATCTCCACCCGCAGCGTCCGCAGCCGGCGACCGAGGCTGTCCGCCAGGTCGTCGTTCCAGTGCTCCGGCGGCAGTCCCTCGCCGATGGCGAGGGCGATCGTCGAGCGCCACTCGCCGAGGTTGCGGCCGTCGGCCCGCGCCGCCGCGCCCAGGAACAACTGGAGCTTGCGGAGCCGGGCGTGCGCCACCAGGGGCTCTACCTGCGCCTGGAGAGCCTTCCGCAGTTCGGCGCCCCGTTCCGCGAAACCGAACGCGTCGCGCACCCGGCGCTCCACCTCCTCGAGCAGGTCGGGCAAGGCCTGCGTCAACTCACGCACCGCCCCGCCGAGCCGACGGGCGAACTCCGCCGGGCCGTCCCCGCCGTCGAGACGCACGCCGAGTGCTTCCGGCAGCTCTTCCAGCAACAACTGGCGCGGATCGCGGGCGTCGAGCAAGCTCTGTCGAACGGCCCTGGCGTTCCCGGAGAGACGCCGGGTGCGCCGCGCATACGGCGACAACCGCGCGGCGACCCGGACCAGGTTGCGAACGATCGGCAGCAGTTCCGCGGTGAGGGAGGCGCGGGAATCCGGGGCGACGTCGGCCTCGTGGGCGGCGAGCGCCTGAATGACCCGGCGTTCGTTGCGGTCCAGCTGGTACGTGCGGATGGAAAACGTCTCGGGGCGGCGCACGAGCCGCTCCAGCGTCTCGATCTCGATCCGAGGCACGAACAGGCCGTCCTCGTAGAGCGCCAGCCGGGCCCCGCGAGTATGGAGCAGGACCGCGATCAGGATGGGTATCGGGCCCCGACGCAGCCCGAAGGGCGGCGCCTCGAGCGTCGCGATGAGGTCGTCGAGCGGCCGCTGGCCATCGCGCGAGCCGCGCACGAACTCTTCGATCTTTCTCCACGCCGGCATCCAGTCCCCCGAGGGGCGGCAGACCCGCCAGGCCTTGCCGTGGGGCTGACGGTGGAAGCCGCCGGCGACCAGGAGCGACCGATACATGCTGTACTCGGGCGGAAAACCATCGATCCCGAGCCGCTCCTTGTCGCCGTCCAGGATCAGCCGCTCGATCAACTCCCGCCGCGCCCGGGCGGCGGCCGATGACAGGTTGTGGCGGTTCAGGAGCTCGTTGTGGAGCGTGGGCGACTTGCCGTACGCCTCGCCGCAGATGAGCGACAGCCGCTCCTGCAGTTCCCGCGGGCGGCTCACGATCACTTCCTGGCCCCTGAAGAACCAGCGGCATGCGCTCGGGTCGAGCACGTGGCGGGGCAAGCCCAAGGTGCGTCCCGCGGCCTGTTCGAAACGCTCCCGGGCGGCCGACTCGCGTGCCGCGACCTCGCTGCGGGCCACGGCGTCGCCGGCCAGCTCGCCGACGTTCTCGCGCACCCAACGCCAGGCTTCCAGTTCGTCGAGCGCCTCGCCGAGTGCGAGCGGCCGCTTCGGCCTCGCCACCAGCACCGGCTTTCCCCTGACGCTCGCGCCGGATGCGGGCAAGGACGCCCGGGTTCGCGGGATCGGCAAGCCGGGCCGTCGCTCGCGCCGAGAAGATCCGGGCTTCGAAGGCACCCGACTCAGTTCACGGGCGCGTGACGCCGCGTCCTCTTCGCAGGCTCCGTCCGCCGCCTCGTTCTCGCCGTCGTCTCCGATCAGGAACAGGACCAGACCGTCCGCCTGGGTTGGGCGGCTGGTCGTCTCTTCGCAGGAGCGGGCCGACGCCGCGGCCACCCGCGGCTCAAAGAACCGCAACGTTCCTGTCCGGATGTAGTGGGCCCGGGCGACCAACGGCGGCGGCGCCACGGCTCGCCGCAAACGCCGGTACAACGGCTCCCGTCCCCGCTGCGCCAGCCCCTGCTCGAACGCCGCCTCGAGATCGACATCGGAGCCTTCCCACAGACCGTAACAGCGCCGGTGGCGGCGGAACAGCAGGATCGAGTCGCGCTCGAGGAGTTCGAGCGACCCGACGACCTCCGCCTCGTCCTCATCGTCGAGCGCCGCGAGCAGGACCGGGCGGTCCGGCCGCAAACCCGCCGGCCGGCCGTACAGCGACAGCAGACCCACGCACTTGACCAGCCGGGCGGCCACCGCCGGCGCGCTCGCCGGCACGCGTTCGAGTGCGTGTTCGATCAGACCCCAGAACCTGGCGTCGCGGCCGGTGAACGCAGCCATTCCCAGTGCGCTCGACACGTAGTCGTACAGTCGAGGCAGCCGATAGAGCGGCGGCGCCTCCACGGACAGATCTTCCGCGTGCAGGAACTCCCGGAAGCCGCGCGGCTCGTGGCTGCTCAGGAAGGCGAACAGCGAGCGTTCGTTCTGCGCCGCCTTGCTCCGAAAAAGCGGCCACAGGAGCAGCGCGGTAACCGGATGGAGCGGGAGGCAGCCCTGCAGCGAGGCCTCCGCGCCGGTCGCCGCCACCGCTTCGCTCAGACCCGGCTTCCCCGTCAGGGCGCTCAACCGGCGCCGGTAGGCCCGTTCGTATGGCCGCGGCAACCGCCGTTCGATCGCGTGGCCGACGAGCTCGAGCAACTGCTCTGCCGGGAGCGAGAAGGAGACGTCCCGGAAGCGGCCCTGCACCTTCCGCCACTCCGCCCGGCGCGCGGGATCGCCCGCCGCCACGTAGTCGCCGAAGCCGGAGTGAAGGACCGACACGAAGAGAAGCGGCTTCTCGCTGCGCGCCGAGGCTTCGGCCAGCTGTTGCAGCAGGAACACGTCCTCGTCCGGCCTCGCGGCGGCGTACTCGAGGTACTTCCCCAGCTCGTCGACGATCAGGGCGATCCCTCCCCGACTGCCCTCAGCCGCCTCGACGAGAAGATCGACGCATGCGGAGGGCCGGGACGCGAGCTCGCCGGACCACCTCCCGGGGCGCAATCCCGAAGCGTTCGCGATGGCCGCCGCAATCGCCGGAGCGAGCGGCGCGCGCTCGGCCTGAATCAACAGGGGCAGCAGCGGCGGTGCGTCCCCGAGGCGGCGTTCGCGCAGCGCCCTCGCCGCCTCGCTCCCGGGACGCCCGCCGGCGAGCAATCGAGCCAGGAACAGAGCGAAGGCCGACTTGCCGGCGCCGTACGGACCGGTGACCGTCCACGCGCGCGTTCCGCCGGGACGACCGAGCTCGCGAACGATCTCGTCCGCCATCTCGATCAGCGCCGGCGTGGCGAAGAACTCCCTCTCGAAGCCGCTGTCCCAGTCTCGCGAGAGATGCACGGAGCGGTGAAACCGGCCGCGCACCTCGACGCCCTCCAAGAGGCGGCGCGGCCCGCCGTCCGACAGGGCGCCCGAGGCGCCTCGATCGTTGGAACCAGGGTGCCTTTGCCTCTCCCGGTCGAGCACCGACGCCGGCGCCGCCCTCACGCCGCCGCTCCGTGGTAGTAGTCGTGGAGAACGTCGAACGGGTCGCACTCGCGTTCGCGCAGCAGCAGCCGCATGCCGGCGGTTTCGTCGTAGCGAACGCCCCAACGGCCGGACAGGTCTTCGACCATTCCAACCAGGGCCCGGTCGTCGAGCCGGAAGGCGGCGCCCGGGCTGCCCGGGTCGTAGAGGAGCCGTTCGAGCGGAAGCGTGCGCTGATCGGGAGCTTCGCGTCGCCAGAACTCGAGCGTCGCGAACAGGACCACCCGAGCCGGCAGACTCGGCCGCGCGCCCCGGCGCAACTCGAACCGGCCCGCGCCGATGCCGCGCAGCAGGCCGAGCTCGGCCAGCGGACAGTCGAACGTGTCCTCCAGGGGCCGGCGGGCGTGCGTCCGCGCCGGCAGATAGGTGCGGATGAAGACGTCGAGGTCGCGGCGAATCGAAGCCGGGGAGGTCCGGCGGCTGCCGCCGTCATGGGCGCAGCGAAGCAGCCACGCGGCCAAATCGTCGCGCACGAAGACGCTCTCCGCGAAGCGGGTGAAGACCAGATGCCACGTCGATGCCGGCGCCGGCCGGGACGCGAGCCGCCAGTGCAGCAGCCAGAGGGTGCCCGGATCCTCGAGATACGGATCCGCCGCCGAGGGGATGGAACCAGCGCCTCGACCGGCGGGATCGGGCGTCAGCGGAATCGAAAGTTGAGAACGGAGCTCTCGTTCCGATTTCGTTTCTATCGAGTGATTTTCTTTAGATTCGGGGGGGGGGGGGAAGGGTAGTCGAAGAAACCGCGGGATCCCGGGCCGCGCCCCTTTCGCCGCCGAAGAGGAAGGCCCCGAGCGGCAACAGGCGCGACCGGCCCTGCCTGGTCTCGAAGACCCCCAACGCTTCACCCCAATGGCGGATGGAGTCGACCATGTTGCGGCCCACGCCGAGCCGTACGAGGGCGTCGGGGCTGGCGAAGATGCCGGGGTCCTCCAG
>JAAXHG010000095.1 GCA_012270995.1 Vicinamibacteraceae bacterium
CAACCTAGAACGGCTCAGAACTTCGGGCTAGTGAGTCTCGCGTTGGGGCTGGACGGTCCCGGGGCGCGGCTCTTGTCGTAGTTGACGTCTGATAATGTCCATTATGTAAACTCCATACACTCCAGCCACGGCACGAGAACGGCGGCGGCGCCCCCGATTGCTCGCCTTGACGGGCAACAGGAGTCGCCAATCGGTCAGAATCGGGACCGGGAAGCAAGTCCGCCATGTTCCGTCTCCTCGACCGCTACATCGTGCGCGAGACGATCGGGCCGCTCAGCCTGGGTCTGCTCGTCTTCACGTTCCTGGCTCTGCTGCAGAAGCTCTTCCAGTTCGCCGAGTTGATCATCGAGCGGGATGTGGAGGTCGGCATCGTGCTCCGACTCCTCGGCTACGCCTTGCCTCAGATCGTGGTCCTGACGATCCCGATGGCGTTTCTTTTCGCGATCCTGCTGGCTGTCGGGCGCATGGCCGCGGACAGCGAGCTCGTCGCCATGCGGGCCTCGGGGATCAGCCTGTTTTCGATCTACCGGCCGATCCTGGTCATGAGTGTGCTCCTGGCGGCGGTGACCACGTACCTGATGACCGTGACGCTGCCGGCCGGGAACAAGGCGACGCTCGACCTACAGTTGGCGATCCTGCAGCGGAGCGTGAACCAGCAGGTCAAACCGCGGGTGTTCTACGACGGCCTGCAGGGGCGTGTGCTCTACGTCTTCGAGTCGCGGGAGAACGGAGACGGCTGGCGCGGTGTGTTCCTTGCCGACGCTGTTCCGGGGCCCGAGCAGCAGGTCATCGTGGGCGAGACGGGAAGCATCGATGTGTCTCCGGGGAGTGGTCGGCCACCGGTCCTGATGTTCGACGTGGCCGACGTGCATGAAGTGGACACGAACGATCCCAGCACCTACCGGCTGCAGCGCCTCCGGGACGCGAACATCGCGATCGAGGACAGCCAGTTTCGGCGCAGCGAGGGGTTGGTTCTTGCCAAGGACGTGCGCTCGATGACCCTCCCCGAGCTAGCTGAGCGCGCCGGGGAACCGGGACTTCCGGAAGAAGAACACAACAAGGCCCAAGTCGAAGTCCACAAGAAGTTCGCGATTCCCGGCGCCTGCCTCGTGTTCGGCCTTTACGGAATTCCCCTTGGCTTCCGGAACCGTCGCACCGGACGCTCCTCCGGCTTCCTGATCTCGGTGACGATGTTCCTCTTCTACTACGTCATGCTCGGCAACGGAGAGGAAGCCGCCGTGAACGGGCAGATTCCTCCCTGGCTGGCGATGTGGGCGCCGAACCTGCTCCTGGTTGTTCTTGGCACGTTTCTCCTCTGGCGTAGAAACCGCGACAAGAGTCTCATGATCGGCGCGGTCGACCGCTACCTCCGCGAGCACCTGTGGCGCCGCATCCTGCGCCTGGGTCGGCGGAGACAGGTCAGGGGTCGCCGCAAGCGGGCGCTGGAGGATCGTCTCGCGCGCGCCCGCACACAGTCGCTCGCGGCGGGCGGCTCCCCCACTCGACCTCGGCTCCGCTTGCGGATCGAGCCGCCGAGCCTGCGCTTCCCCGGCGTCATGGACCGCTACATCTTCGGCGTCTTCCTGCGCGTCTTCCTGATTGCCGTCATCGCGGCCCTGGCCATCTACATCGTGTCCGACTTCACTCAGCACATCGACGAGATGTTCGAGTACGACGTCCCGTCGAGCGTCTTCGCCGTCTACTACACCTACTTCTCGCTGCAGATCTTCTACGACGTGACGCCCATCCTCGTCCTTGTGACGACCCTGGTCACCTTCGGCCTCCTTTCGCAGCGCAACGAGGTCGTGGCCGCCAAGGCGCTCGGTTTCAGCCTGTTTCGGCTGGCCATGCCGGCCCTGGTCGCCGCGGGCGGGATCGCGCTGCTCAGCGCGACGCTCGAGAACTCGGTGCTACCCGCTTCCAACGCCAAGGTCGCCGAGTTGTACGACCGTATCCGAGGTCATGAGGGACCGATCAAGAGCTACCAGGGGGCAGACCGCCAGTGGCGCTACGCCCAGGACGACGCCGGCGGCGGCTACATCTACAACTATCGCCACTACGACGCCGCCCGGCGGACGCTGCAACGGCTCCAGGTGTTCCGCTTCGCCCCGGAGCACCGGCTGATCGGCCGCCTGTATGCCGCCGCGGCCCGCTACGTCCAGCCAGGCGAAGACGAACCCGGCGGTTGGCAACTCGTCGATGCCTGGGTGCGGGACTTCGACGGTCTCGCGATCACCAACAGCAACCGCTTCGCGGGGCCGCAACCGGTCGATCTTCCCGAGGAACCGGAGTTCTTCGACACCGAGGTCAGGTACGCCGACCAGATGAACCGCCGCGAACTCAAACTGTACGTGGAGGACCTCGTGGCGGCCGGCAACTCCGTGCCGGAGCTTCAGATGCAACTCCACAACAAGACCGCGCTGCCGGTCGTGTGCCTGGTGATGGGCCTGGTCGCCCTGCCCTTCGCCTTCCGGCTCGGCCGTCAGGGAGCGCTCTACGGAATCGGCATCTCGATCATGCTCGGCATCGTGTACTACACCGTGATCAGCGTGTTCGTGACCCTCGGTCAGTCCGAGGCGCTACCGCCCGTGATCGCCGCCTGGAGCCCGAACGCGCTGTTCGGGACGCTCGCGCTCTACCTGTTCCTGGGCGTAAGGACCTAGCCCGCAAATTGCACCGATGTCCTACTGCGGCCGCGGATCCGCTCGCTGTAGCGGGCCGTACTCCCTCAGGCCGCTTCGACGTACTGCAGTACGCCTTCAGCGTTCCCTCAGTCCGTGCGCCCCGCTACAGCGGCGTCTACGCGCCCTCGCTACGAACCTCGGTGAAATTTGCGGGCTAGCTTGTATGAAACTGGCCGTTTCCTGTGCGTCAGCGCTGCGCGGACGCCACGGACTTGCATGGAACTACTGTTCCCTGCGCGACAGCGCAGCCTGACGGCTGCGAACGCTGCTAGGCCACGGCCCGACGCAGGGTCGCGGCGCGGTCGGTGCGCTCCCAGGGGAACTCGGCCCGACCGAAGTGGCCATAGGCCGCCGTCTTGAGATAGCGCGGCTTGCACAGATCGAGCGCCTCGATGATGGCCTGGGGCTGGAGTGCGAACTCGCTGCGCACGAGTTCCTCGAGGAACCGGTCCGAAAGCCCGTCCCGCGCGGTGCCGAACGACTCGACATGGACCGAGACGGGTTCCGCCACTCCGATTGCGTAGGCCAACTGGACTTCGAGACGATCGGCCATACCGGCCGCCACCAGATTCTTCGCGATGTAGCGCGCCATGTAGCTCGCTGAGCGGTCCACCTTGGTCGGATCCTTGCCCGAGAACGCTCCACCGCCGTGGTGGCCGATCCCCCCGTAAGTGTCCACGATGATCTTCCGGCCTGTGAGCCCGCAATCCCCCTGCGGGCCGCCGACGATGAACTGGCCGGTCGGATTGACATGGAGGATCGTGCCCTCGTCCAGCAGATCGGCCGGAACGCACGCCCGTACGACCTGCTCGAGCACGACCTGCCTGATCTCCGTCTGCCCCACTCCTCGCGCATGCTGCGTCGACACGACGACAGTGTGCGCCCGCGCGGCCTTTCCGTTCTGGTCGTACTGCACGGTGACCTGGGACTTTCCGTCCGGTCTCAGCCACTCGTACTCTCCCGAGCGCCGCAGTTCCGCCAGCCGCCGGGTGAGGCGATGGGCGAGATCAATGGGCAGGGGCATGAGTTCTTCCGTCTCCCGGCACGCATAGCCGAACATGAGACCCTGATCGCCCGCGCCGCCGGTGTCGACGCCGAGGGCGATGTCCGGAGACTGCGGGTCGAGCCGGATCTGCACCTCGCAGTCGTCAGCGGCAAATCCGCTTCCGGCGTCCGTGTAGCCGATGTCCCGGATGGTCTTCCGAGCCACCGCCTCGAAGTCGATCTCGGTGCCGCCGGAGCGGACCGTGATTTCCCCCGCGAGCAGGACCAGATCCGTACTCACCAGCGTCTCGCACGCTACCCGGGCCTCCGGGTCGCGCCGGAGCGCCGCATCGAGCACGGCATCCGAAACCTGATCCGCGACCTTGTCGGGATGACCCTCGGTCACCGACTCGGACGTGAACAGACGACGTACTCCACTTGTACGGGTTCGCATCGGCAGCGAACCATACCAACTCATCGGCATTCCGTGTCGTCCACTCTCGATCTCGAATCACTGCGTAACATCGCGGTGATGATCCGCAGCCGAGACAACCCCCAGCTACGCACCATCCGGCGGTTGCGCAACGCCCACGCGCGGAGGCGCATCGACCTGCTCCTGCTCGAGGGCCCGCACCTGGTCACGGCCGGCGCCGAAGCCGGTCTCGAGTTCCAACATCTCCTGGTGACACCCGAGTTTCGCGCAGCCCACGCCGAGCTGGTCCAGCAACTGGAAGGCAGTTCAGGAACCGCGGCCACCCCGATCGAAGCCGACCGGTTGCGCGAACAGGCCGACACCGATGCTCCCCAGGGCATCGCGGCCATCGCCAGCCCGCCACCCGGCTGGCGTTCCGGACGCGTCGTGGAACCTGAGACGCTCGTCCTCACCCCCGGCCTTCACGTCTACCTCGACGGCATCCAGGACCCCAGCAACCTGGGAGCCATCGCCCGCTCCACCGAAGCCGCCGGCGCCCCTTCCCTGCTCCTGGCTCCCGGCACCGCGCGCCCCAGCCAGCCCCGCGCCCTGCGCGCCTCAGCCGGCAGCCTGCTCCGATTGCCCGTGTGGACCGACGTCGAAGTCGATCGGCTCCCGCCAGGCGTCGCGTTGCTTGCCCTGACTGCCCAGCCCTCCCGGGATGGCGGGCCGCCACCGAAGAAGCTGCTCTTCACTCCCGGTGCTTCGGATCGCACGCAGCTTGCCGACTTCATCTCCACCGATGCTGTACTGGTCGTTGGCAACGAGAGCAAGGGCGTCTCCCGTCCGGTTCTGGGCCGCGCAGACGCGCTGTTGTCGATTCCCATGTCTTCCCCGGTCGAGTCCCTCAACGCCACGGTCGCGGCGTCCCTGGCCCTGTTCGAACTGCAACGACTGCGTGGCGGGTGATTCCTCAACACCTCCGGCCGGCGCTTCGCTCGTTCAGCAGGCGCGTCAGCGCCGGCGCCACTTCGTGGAGGTCGCCGACGATGCCGTAGTGGGCGACGCCGAAGATCGGCGCCTCGCGATCCTTGTTGACCGCGACGATGACCCTCGATCCGCCCATGCCCATCAGGTGCTGGATCGAGCCGGACACTCCGAGCGCCACGTAGAGGTTCGGGGTGACGGTGTGCCCGCTCGATCCGACCTGGTGTTCACGCGGCAGCCAGCCGTTGTCGACCACCGGTCTGCTGGCGCCGAGTTCGGCGCCGAGCGCCGAGGCGAGGTCCGCCGCTACCGAGACCTCGTCCGCCCCGCCCACGCCTCTACCCGCGGTCACGATCCGTTCGGCGCTAGGCAGGTCGACGCCACCGGCGCTCGCCGCCTCGCGGTCCAGGATCTTGCGTTCGCGCGGGCCTTCGATGTCGGCCGGCAGACCGACATCGACGACCTGAAGTGGCGGCGCCGGCGGTTCGTCGCTGCTGAAAGCGCCACTTTGCAGCGTCGCGACGACGGTACGCACTCTCGGCCGAACCTCGGCCTGCAGCTTGGCCTGCAGAATCGCGCGGCGGAAGCGCGGGCCACCGTTCCCGTCTTCCCGGTCCGCACCGCAGATCGAGGGGACATAGGCGGCGCCGAGCCGCATGGCGAGAAGCGGTGCGAACTCGGCAACCTGGTAGGTGTGTGGCAGAAGGACGATCGTTCTCCGCTCTCGTTCGACGGTCCGCTCCCCCGCGATCAGAGCACTCAGGGCTTCAGCGTAGAGGCCCGGCGAGTAGGGTCCCAGCAGTTCCTCGTCCAGCCTGGCTAGCCGCAGGTCCGACCCGAGAGCCTGTCCGCAGACGCACACCTCGCGAGAACCGGCCTCCGAGTCCGCGTTCTGCACCATCCAGACCACTGTGTCCAGGACGCTCAGAGCAGTGCCTCCCGTTCCAGGTGCGCGACCAGCTCTGCCGCTGCCATCTCGGGGGAGGCCTTGTCGATCAGCAATCCGCCGCCGCCGATCGGGGGAAGGCGGATCGCCGTTGTCTCGATTCCGGCGCCGGCCTTCCCCACCGACTCCGGATCGAGGCCGAGGTCCGAACAGTCCATGCGTTCCAGCGGCTTCCTGCGGGCCTGCAGCGTGCCGCGCAGCGAGGCGAAGCGGGGCTTGTTGATTCCCGCCTGCACCGCGAGCACGGCCGGCAACTCGAGGCGGAGGACTTCGTTCATCCCGCCTTCCAGCTCACGGACGACGTGTACCGAGCGACTCTCCTTCTGTAGGTCGACCGCCATCACCAACCAGGCGTAGGGCCGACCCAGCACCTGGGCGAGGACGGCCGGGGTCGCGGCCTGTCCCAGATCGTCCGACTGGGCACCGGCGATCACCAGATCGCACTCCTCCCGGCCCACGGCCGCGGCCAGCGCACGACCGTCGGCCAGCGCGTCTCCGCCCTGGAACCTCTCATCGAGAAGATGCACGGCCCGGTCGGCGCCCAGCGCGAGCGCCTTGCGCAGGGCCTCCTCGACCCGGGCGGGTCCGAGACTGAACGCGACGAGTTCAGGTCGCTCGCCGCTGCCGGCCTGATGGGCGGCTTCGACCAGCAGCAGGGCTTCTTCGAGCGCGCAGAGATCGCAGCTCGATATGACCCAGTTCACATCGCGGTCGTCGATGTGGCGGCCGGAGTCGGCGACCCGCAGTCGGGTATCCGTGTCCGGTACCTGTTTGATGCAGACGCCGATTCTCAATCCCCGATTCCCCCGGTTGCAGGCGCGGCAGCATACCGCCAGCCCGGCTTCTCACCGGCGGGTCGGCCCCTGCTGAGGGCTCGACCGTCTTCTCGCCCACGCCCCGTGCCCGCCCGAAGATCCGAGCCAAGTCCAATCCAATACAGAGATGATC
>JAAXHG010000069.1 GCA_012270995.1 Vicinamibacteraceae bacterium
TCCACACGAAACCCTGAAGAGCCGCCGAGAAGAGCCACCAGAAGGCCAAGAAGAACGGTTTCACCGAATGCTGGACGATCCTCGGAATCGGCGGCCTGGACCACGACCTTCTTCGAGGCGAGTCCCCGACGACGGACAAGTTCTTCGCGCTCGATGAGATCACCCGCGGCGACTCGGAGGCGTTCGACGACTTCAAGGAACAGCTCTACTCGCGGATTGGACTGCGGGAATCGGCAGCACCTTGAGGCCCTTCCTCCATGTCTACACCGGATTCGCTCACATTCCACACGAAACCCTGCTGGACGGGCGCTTGACCGCTCTCGGCGCGACGCGGACTTCTGCCGCGGACTGCCAACCCTAGGGCGTGTACCAGATCGGCGACGACCAGGCGCGTTCCTGGATCGTCGCCGGAAAGTCCTGTCGCGGAGTGGTGCCGGCCCGCAGCGCATCCCAGGACGACCAACGGCACACCGGGTTCTCCAGCACCCGGGCGTAGTAGAAGGCGCGCTGGTCCGGGTCGAAGTCGGGGTCGGTCCAGACGGTCTTCAACTCGGCGGCGCCCACGTCGGCGCTCGTCGAGCAATCGCTGAGATCGACAGTGGCTCCGTTGTCCGGGCAACGGTGGGTGACCGGGTCGACCTGGAGACCATCGGAGCAGGCGACGTCGTAGACAATCTCCCCGGTTTCGCCGCCTGATTCCCAGCCCTTGACGATCTGTACGCGCTGCAGCGGCGCGGCCATCGTGTCCCGCATCGCCCAGACGAGGAAGCTCGGAGCTTCACCGCCGTCGTCGCCGGTGAGGTCGCCGCCCATCGGCACGCCGGTCTCGTACGCCGCCGCAACCAGGTCGGGGTCGTCGAGGTCGAGGTCGGCGAGCACCGCGCCGCCGAAGAAGCGGACCCTGATCCGCGTCCCGGACGTGGCGAAGGTCTCCTTGCGGCGCATGGCGTCGAAGATCGCCTCGCGGGTGTTCTCGTCGGCCCAGACGGCGGCGAGGCCCGAGGCGCCGTTCGTGATCGCCGTCGTGAACGGATAGATGCGGCCGGTTCCGTCGTCGATCGGCTCTGCCGCGGCGGTCGGGTTCTGCAGGTCGGCTCCAGCCGCGGGCTCGCTGGGCACCGAGCCGCGCTGCTCGGCGGTCTGCTGCATCAGGCCCGAGGCGCCCCAGTAGTTCGTCTCGTCGAAGGAGCCGGCGGCGACATGGGTGTCGGACGAGCCGATGACGCCGAGCTTGTACGGGTTCGACACGCCGCCGGCCTCGATCGTCAGGCCCCGCCGGAAGGCGTCGCGGACGTAGCTGCCCGGCGGCTCGCTCAGGATGCTGGTGGAGACCCGGTACGGCATGATCTCGAAGCCGGCCCACTCGTCGTTCGGCGACAGCGCGGGGTGGGTCTCCGACGTGCCCTTGGTCTGGGTGATCTCGACGATCGGCTCGTTGCGACTACGGAGGTCCGAGTAGGCCTGGTCGATCGCGCCACCCTCGAAGTACTCGTACTCGAACATCCGGCCGCCGGAGCCGTTCGTGTTGTGGGGGATCGCGATCGCCTCAAAACCGTCGTCACGCCATTCGTCCATCCGCGCCCAGAGGTCCTCCGGGTTGTAGGAGTCGAGCCGGGAGAACGGAATGTCAGGCACCTCGGCGCCGCGGAACACGACGTTGCGGTGCAGGTTCTCGTAGATGCCGCCGGCGCCCGCCGACGTGTACTCGTAGGCGATGAACGTCGTGAACACGCCGGGCTCGTAGTGGCGGTTGGCTGACGCGGCGATCTCGCTCCAGGCGGAGCGGACGACGTTCTTGTCCAGATGCTCGCGGATGCTCGGGTCGGCGTCCGCCATGTAGCGCACGTAGGGCTGCAGGGCGGCGAAGATGCCCCGTCGCTCCTGGACGGTCTCGGCGTTCCTCACCGTTTCGGCCGCGGGGTGGTTGTAGGCCGGCTGGCCGGGGTCGACCATCGCCGGCAGCATGCCGAGATAGTTCGCGTGGTCGGACACTCCCTGGAAGTCGAGCGGCCGGTCGAGCTTCAGTTCGAACCCGGCCGGATGCTCGATCGGGTTCCCCTTGGCGAACTCGTAGGCCTCGTCCGGGCCGGCGCGGGTCGCGAACACGAAGGCGTCGTAGGAGTACTTCGTGTGGACGTGGAGGTCGCCGTAGAAGGCCTGGCGGTCGGCGGGGTTGCCTGCGCCCTGCCCGGTGTCGCCGGCAGACGTGGCGGATGGGTCGGACGAGTCGTCGGTGGCGCACCCAAACGCCAGGAGTGCGGACAGGGTCACGACTAGAACAGCTGTTCGATGCACGGCGAGCCTCCGTTCGGGCGGTGAGTGGATGTCAGTGTAGCCGCGGCCCGTTCAGGGGCCTCGCGCCGGCGCTCCCCGACCGGGGAGCATCGCGCCGTCGAATCGCATCGGTTCCAGACCGGCGGCGCCTAAAGCAAGAGGCGAAGCCACTTCAGCGAGTCGCCGGAAGACGGCGCCAGGTTCAGTCTTCGAACTCCACCTCGGTCGCACGCCGCCGCTGCGTCCGCACCGTGCGCACCTCGTCCCCGCGGTGCAGCGTGTACTCCCCGACCGGCAGACCGCTGATCGTCTCTCCGATCGAGAAAGACGAGGAACCGCCGAACCACATGCGGAGCGAGCCGAGATTCCACCCACCCGGACCAGTCACATGCACTTGCTCCGCCGACGGGTCGCCAGTCAGGACGAGCGAGGCGGTCGAGTCGAACTGGTCGAACTCCACGCCCCGATCGAGTGCCTCGCGGAGGTCGCGCCAGCCGTCGAGAATCCACCGGCCATCCGCATGGCAGGCGACACGCACCTTGTCGGCGAGCGGCGGCTCGGGCATTGCGGTGGCCCGGCCTGACAGGATGCGGACGATTCGCCTCCCCGACGAGTCCATCTCGACGAAGCAGAAGCCCTCACCGCCTGAGAGCGTAATCACCAGTTCCTCGGACGGCGGATCGTTCGCCAAAACGAGTTCGACGAACTCACGGCTGCCCGGTTCGTCCAACTCGGCATTGACCGGGTGAGACCGAAGGTTCCCAAACCGCGCCCGCAACTCGTGAGATCCTGGCTCCAGGCCAAGAACCTGAAACCGCCCATTCGGATCCGAGGCCACGGTTTGTCGACTCGGAAAGACGGTCACCGTGGCAAGCGCGACGGGCTGTCGCTCGGGGTCGAGCACCAGGCCTTCCACCGAGACGCCGTCGTACCTCAAGTCCAGGACGACTTCGTCCTGGCCGTCGTTCACCGCCACCGTCCTCGCATCCTGGAAACCGCCCGCAAGCGGCGCCCAGATCACTTCCCATTCGCCGGGAAGCACCCGCTCCAGACGGTAGCGACCTTCGATATCCAACGTGGCTTGCAGCTCGAGCGTCCGGCCAGACACTATGGTCTCCGTTCTTGAGAGAAGCCCGGTAGTGTCCCTGATGACGCCTTCCGGGAACTGGGAGTCCCGTGCTCGACGCTGCCACACCAGCATGCCGCCTCCTGGCCGACCCCCCATCGTGACCTGACCCGTCACGCGGACGGCTCTTCGGTCACGGGACACGACCTCGTCCCCTGAGGAGTCCTTGACGTCCTTCTCGCAGGCCGGCTCTCCATTCTCGTACACCATGACTCCGAAGGGCTCCTCGGGCACTGCCTCGAACAGCGCCCCGCCACCGGACAGCCTACCGGTGAGCCGGTCCTGCGGGAGGCCGGTTCGCCCGGGATCGAGCACGACCAACCCGCTCTCGACGTCGGAACGCACCACTATGCGGCGGCCGCGCGACACTTCGACCACGCCGGCATCGATCCACCCGATCGCGTTCGCTTCCACTTCGAACTTTCGCGGCGCGAAGCCGTCCGCCTGGACTCGGAGGGTCGACGCGCCCAACTCCAAACCGAACATCTCGAAGTAACCTTCAGCGTTCGCGCTCGCCGTGGCCACATTGCCCAGCGCGGAGGCCATCAGAGGGCCGTCGTCCGAGGGACGCGTATATGACACGGTCGCTTCGGGGAGCGGCGCGTAGTCCTCCTCGCTGACGAGGTAACCGGAAACCCAGGCGGAGGGCGGGGCGGAAACGACTCCCAAGTCGCGGACCTGGCCGGCTGTTCCCCGAACATCGAGGCGCAGAAGCCCCGCGTTTCCGGCGCTCAGTTCCAAGCTGTAGCCGCCGGGCGGCAGGTCGAGAGAGAAAGTCCCGTTCCCGGCCACGGGGCTGTGCTTGCTCATCCCGTCCTCGTTTCTGAAGGCGCTCACCCGCCCATCGACAGCGGGCGTGTGCCCGTCCGAGGCGACGTACACCCCCTGCACCGAGAACGCCGGCGAAAGCCGGATGACGAACGGTTCCTCCGCCGCGGCGCCGGCTCGCTCCGGCACCTCGAACTGCGCGAACAAGAATCCCTTGACCGAAACCAGGATGCCACGCCCCAAGTCCAGCCGCAGCCGAGCGACCCCATCTTGCCCCGCCGTTGTCCATAAACCGCTCGCGTCCCGGATCTTCGCGCCCGGAACCGGAAGACCAGTCTCTGCGTTGACGACGTTGACCCACACGGCCTCCGATGGGGTCAGGGTGATCCGCCCGATGTCCACGGACTGCTTCAGTTCCAGGTTCCGGAAGAACTTCATGTCGCCTGCGTCCGCCTTCAGGGAGGCAGTTCCGGCAAAAAAACCCGTGACCTCGAATCGTCCGCCCGAACCCGTCCGGGCTTGATGCCGCTGCATCAAGCCGAAGCCGTTCGGAACCCAAGACAGCCCCGTGAGCCCGGCGCCCGCGACCGGATCCCCCGCCTCGTTCACGGCGACCCCGCTTACGGTGAGACCGGGGCCGAGATCGATGGTGGGCGGCACGTCGCCAAGCCGCGGAAAGGCCGCCGCGGACCGCGCAAGGTCTGACACGATCACGGCGGACCGATCATCGTCCGGAAGAACCAGAGTGACGCTCCCCTCAGTGTCCGCAACCTCAAGGCCCAGTACCTCCGCCGGCAGCGCCGGGCCGCGTCGCGTCGGCCTGACCAGGCTGAAGCGGGAGCCTGGGAGCGAGTCACCCCCCGCGGTAATCCTGAAAGAATAGTCGACCGCCGGTTGCAGTTCCAGTTCCACCGCCTCCACGTCGGCGGCGATATCGTGCCACGACGACACATGGTCTCCCTGACGCGCCTGAACCCGCCACGGGCCGGCGCTTCGCGGCACGGACATGTCCGCGGAAGCCGCTACGGTCTTCGGTAAGAGCTCGCGCGGAACCTCTCTCCACATCGCTGCCGGCGCCGCCGTGATCTCAAGAGCAGAGGGTTGCCCGGTTCCCTCGCGGAGCGACACAGGGCCAGATACTCGCACCTCAAGCCGATCTGCCACATGACAGCGGTTGTCGCGCACGCGAACATCACTCGGCTCGAATCGGCGCGGAGCGCAGTCGTTGTTCCAAACCCAGCAGTACGTCAGTTGCGGGCCTTCGGCAAGATCCTGTACCTCACTCCACGTCCGAGCGCTCGATTCAAGCGGAAGTACGCCGCCATCGCTGTCGAGACAAGCGAACCGCATCGCTCCGCCGCTCTCGGCGCCCACCTGACCCGCAGCTTGAGTCGCGAGGCAGCCAAGCGCCAGGAGCAGCGAGCCCGCGATCCCAGGCCAGCTTCTCACTCTCCACTGCTCCGAGCTGGCGGAAGCAGCCTCGCCTCAAGAATCTCCGAACGCGGCACACGGCTCACCGCGCCCAACGTAATCTCCCCGCAGCAGAATCACGGTGCGCTTTCCCAGCATGTCGGCGCGAAGTCGCGCGTCTGCGAACTCGGACTCGACCGCGCATGGGAGCTTGGTAACGTTGCGAAAATCGTCCACATGGGCGTGAAGGAGATCCCAGCAGATCCTGCTTCGCGCTCGCGAAGGCAATTCGGCAAAGCCTCCCTCATGCGAGACACTCACCTCGCCCGCTGGACTAATGCGGCTAACGACCCTCCGCGGGCCAGCTCCTGATTCCGCTACTGGGAACGGAACCGCTACCGGCACATGGCGAACGAAGAAGAAGACGTTCCCGGCATCGTCGGCCACGATCTCATCGATAACACGGCGTAGACTCAGCCAGGCCCTGAGGTACGGGGCTTGCATCAGCAGAAACCTCTGTTCAGGCTCCTCTAACTCACAGTTGCGGCCTGCGGAGAATCTCCCAGGGTCAAGGCTGTCGCGAAGTCGGCCATCTTATCGACGAAACCGCGGCGTGGAGATCCCCCTTCGTCGCTTCAACCGAGGCCGCCAAGCTGTGGAAAACGCTCCGCGTTTCCCACAGCCGACAACGACGACTGCTTCACTCGATCCGTCTCACATCTGTCTGAGCCACTACAGCCCAGCTTCTTCAACCCCTTCCGGACCAAGTGGCTGAGCGCAGCTCTCAGGCGGGATCCGGAGCCCGCCGAGCCTCGCTGTGGGTGATGGCGTCATCCGGAACGAGAACGACCCTCACGACTGGAGATACCGATCAAGGTCCTTTTCCGTCAAGACACCGCCCGCGCCCGGCGACTCCAGTAGCCCTGCAGTGCCTCAAGCTCCGCTTCGAAGTACTCTGCGCGGCCCCCCGGAGCGCCTCTTGAACGACGGCGCTCAGGGTCTTCCCCTCTGCTTCCGCGATTTGTTCGGCCGCGCGGGCCAGGTCCGGCGGCAGGGAGCGGCAGGGAGATCGTCTTCCTCACGACGTTGGGCATGGTCGAGCGCTCCCTCCGGGGCGGTATGACTGAGTCATACTGCAGCGTGTGTCCGCCGGACTCAGGGGCTGAGCCCGGAGCCTGCCCGGGGCCAAACATGGAGCCTGCGACAGGTTCGGCAGCGCTAGGATGAACGGCTACTCCGTTTCCTGTTCGCCTCGTCTGGAGGAGCCATGGCTCGACAGCTCGCCTTGCGCACCGTCGCTCTCTGTTGCCTCTCGAACCTGCTTCTGGCAACTGGGACGCTGACCGCGCAGGCGATCCCACCGCTCACCGGCGACGACGTCGTCTCCGTCCGGGTCCGTTTCGGGATCACGGACACGGAACCGCAATCCTGGGACGGCTCGGTCGAGGTCTCGGGCGGCGATCTGCTGGCGCTGCGGAACTGGAGCGTGCACCCTTCGGAGTCGGTCGACGGCGCGAGTTGGACGATGGCGACCAGGCCGGGGCTGAACTACCCGCGCCGGGTCTACCAGTGGGAGGACCCGAAGGGCACGGTGACCTACCTCCACCACCCCGGCGTCGTCGTCGACGTGGCCGCGCGGTCGGGGGCGCGGCTCGCCTTCTCGACTCCCCACGGCGACTTCGACGTGCGGCCGTCCGACCTCCGGGTCGGCGAAGAGCTTGCCTTCCTCGACGGCGCCGTGCTGGCCGACCGGGTCGCTCCGGCGGAGCCGCTGTCGTCACCCGAGGTCGAGAACGACTTCGCGACGATGACGAGCGGCGAGGACGGCGAGGTATGGGCGGCCTGGACCGCCTATCGGGACGGCGGCGTTTCGATCATGGCGAGGCGCTTCGACGGCGCGTCCTGGCAGCCCGCGATCCAGGTCACCGACGAACCGGGCGACCGCCTCATGCCGAAGTTGGGGCGCGACCGCAGGGGACGTCCCTGGGTGGTCTGGTCCGAGCAGGTGGACGGCAACTTCGACCTCTACGGCCGCTACCTGCAGAGCGCCGCCGACGGCTCCTGGTCCACCACCGAACGCCTGACCTACGCGCCCCAGGCCGACATCGAACACGAGCTGGCGAGCGACGCGGACGGCAACCTGTGGCTGGTCTGGCAGGGCTTCCGCGACGGCCGCTCCGACATCTTCGCCCGCCGCCACGACGGCTCCCGCTGGTCGGCCGAGGGAGCCGTCTCCAACTCCCCGGCCAACGACTGGACGCCCGCCGTCGCGGCCTGCGGCGACGGCCGGGTCTTCGTCGCCTGGGACACCTACGACCAGGGCAACTACGACATCCGGTTGCGCAGCTTCGCCGGCACCGCCTGGAGCGACGTGGTCCCGGTCGCCGACACGCCGAAGTTCGAGGCCCACGTGTCGATCGCCTGTGACCCCCGGAACCGGCTCTGGGCGGCCTGGAACGAGAGCGGGTTCCAGTGGGGCAAGGACTCGGGCTTCGAGATCTACAAGGAGGCGACGCGCATCTACGAGTGGCGCACTCTCGCCGTGGCGGTGTGGAACGGTCTCCGCTGGCGGGTTCCCGCAGCCGATGTGAACGAGCTGCTCGAACGCGAACTGCCCGAGTACATCCCGGGCTTCAACGACCTACCGGTGCTGCAGACCGACGCCGACGGCCGGATGTGGCTGTTCTTCCGCCACCGCACGATCCGGGCCCGCGACACGCCGGACTTCACGCCGGCCCACCGGGCAGCCTGGCAGATCTTCGGCACCGCCTACGTCGGCGACGAATGGACGCGGCCGCTCCACCTGCCCTTCAGCCGCGGCCGCCAGGACGTGCGCTGGGAACTGGCCTCGGACGGCCGGGGCAACCTGTTCGCGGCCTGGCCGACGGACAACCGGGACTCCGAGGAGTACCTCTTCGAGCACTCCTCGATCAACGCGGCGAAGCTGCCCGCACTGACTGGCGAAGCCACGCCGCCCCGGCTCGTCGCCCCGGAGACCCGCGCCTACACGACCTACCCGGTGCATCCCAACGAAGCCGAAGACGTCGCGCGCATCCGGGCCTACACGATCGAGTCGGAGGGCCGCACCTACCGCATCTACCGGGGCGACACCCACCGCCACACCGAGTTCTCGCACGACGGCCTGAACGACGGTTCGCTGATGGAGGCCTACCGCTACGCCCTCGACGCCGCCGAACTCGACTTTCTCGGCGTCAGCGAGCACAACAACCGAGGCGGCCAGGACACCCCGTACATCAACTGGCTGCACCCCCAGATCGCCGACATCTTCCGGCTGCCGGGGAGCTTCGTCCCCGTCTACACCTACGAGCGCAGCATCAGCTACCCGGGCGGTCACCGGAACATCCTCTCCGCGAAGCGCGGCATGCCAACCCTGCCGATCACCGAGGCGGAGTCGCGGAGCGAGGAAGGCGCGGCACGGCTGTTCGCGTACCTCCGGGAGCACGACGCGATCTCGATCCCCCATACCTCGGCCACCGGCATGGGCACCGACTGGCGCGACAACGACCCCGAGGTGGAACCGCTGGTCGAGATCTACCAGGGCGACCGCACGTCGGCGGAGTACGAAGGGGCTCCCCGAGCCGCCACCCGCGAGAAACCGATCGGCCAGCAAGGCGGCTTCCAGCCCGCCGGCTTCGTCTGGAACGCCTGGGCGAAGGGCTACAAGCTCGGCGTGCAGGCGGCCTCGGACCACATCTCGACCCACATCTCCTACGCCGCCACGATCGCCGAGGACTTCACGACCCAGGGCCTCCTGGACGCGATGAAGCAGCGGCATTCCTACGCCGCGACGGACAACATCATCCTCGACTACCGGATGCGCGCGAACGGCCGGGAGTACCTGCAGGGAGACATCGCCGAGGTCACGGGGAGGTTCGAGCTGGTCGTCAAGGTGATCGGCACCGCCCGCATCGAGCAGATCGACATCATCCGCGACCAAGCCTTCCTCTACAACCGCCAGAACCTCGACCAGGAAGTGAACCTGACCTTCGTCGACAGCTACGTCGAGCCGGGCGAGCACTACTACTATGTGCGGGTGATCCAGAAGAACAAGGAGATCGCCTGGTCGTCGCCGATCTGGGTGACCGTCGAGTAGCGCCTCCTAGGCCAGGTACTCGCGGAGGGACACGATGCGAATGCCGCGGAACTCCGCTTCCGCGAGCATCGCGCGGTCACCGGTCACGATCAGATCCGCTCCCCCGGCGACGGCGCACTCCAGGATCCGGTTGTCCGGCTCGTCGGCCAGGATCCTGAGGGACTGCCTCGGTTCAGCCATCTCACCAAGGTCGGCCAGGAACACGGCGACCCGGGACAGCGCCTCACGGTCGTAGGAGAACTTCCGCGCGAGGACGGACAGAAGCTCGTCGATGATCGGCCGGGAGACAGCCAGAAAGTCCTCGCCTCCAACGATCCGTCGAAGCGCGGAATCGGCTCGGCCGCCGGGAAGCGTCAGCGCCGACACCAGAATGTTGGTGTCGAAGACGACCCTCATGCGTCGACGTACCGATGCAGATCCTCCTCGGTGACAATCCCGCGCTCCTTCGCCCGTCGACTCCAGTAGTCCTGCAGCGCCTCCAACTCCTCCTCGAAGTACTCGGCGCGAGCCTTGCGGAGCGCTTCCTGGACGACGGCGCTCAGCGTCTTGCCCTCGGCCTGCGCCATCTGTTCGGCGGCGCGGGCAAGGTCGGGCGGCAGCGAGATGGTCTTTCGGACGGCGTTCGGCATGGTCTGGGGATCTCCGCGGACCGTTATGAACGAATCATACTCGCTTCACGCTGCTACCCTCGACGGTCATGGACACAGTCTGGGTCCTGGTTTCGGCCGCGATCGGCATCGGCTTCGTCCACACGCTGATCGGTATCGACCACACGCTGCCGTTCGTGGTCCTGGGCAAGGCTCGGGGATGGTCGCTGCGCCGGACGCTGTGGGTCACCGGGCTGTGCGGCGGCGGGCATGTGGCCTCGTCGGTCCTGCTTGGAGGAGCTGGCATCGGGCTGGCCATCTTCGCGACCGGTCTGGATCTCCAGGAAGGTCACAACTGGATCGAGGGCCGCGTCGGCGTCTTCGAATCGATCGAGGCGGTCCGCGGCGATCTGGCGGCGTGGGCGCTCGTCCTCTTCGGTCTGATGTACGCGGCCTGGTCGATGGCGCGCAGGCGCCGGCAGCAGCGGCATGTCCACGAGCATGCCGGCGGGCTCGTCCATTCCCACGAGCATCCGGCGGCGGGCACCCACGAGCACCCGAAGGCTGCTGCCGCCGGCATCGCCGGGCTCACCGCATGGAGCCTGTTCGTCATCTTCGTGCTCGGGCCCTGCGAGCCACTGATTCCGATCCTCATGGTGCCGGCCTTCCAGGTCGGCCTGTGGGCGGTCGTTCCGGTGACGCTGGCGTTCGGCGTGACGACGATCGCGACGATGGCTGGCGTCGTGGCGCTTGCCTACCGGGGCCTCGACTTCGTGCGATTCCCCCGGCTGCGGGCGCATGTGCATACGTTGAGCGGACTCGCGATCGCGAGTTCGGGCCTCGCCATGATGTTGTTTGCGATCTAGCCGTCCCGCATGGGCGCTCCCAACTTCCAGGTTCACGGCCACGACGACGGCCACGGCCACTCGCACAGCCACGGGCTGCTGCAGCGGATCGGTTACATCGCGCTCTGCGTCGCGGTCGGCGTGCTGCTGCTGCTCTACCTGCTCGGGGTGGTCCGCACGGTCGCCGGCATCGACATGGCGCTCATCCTCACCTTGGTGGCGGGCTATCCGCTCATCCGCCACGCGATCCTGGACCTGCTCCAGGGCCACTTCTCGTCCCACCTGACGATCGCCATCGCGGCCGGCGCCGCGGTCTGGATCGGCGAGTACTTCGCCGCCGCCGAAGTCATGTTCATCATGCTGATCGGCGAGGGCATCGAGCACTGGACGGTCGACCGCGCCAAGGGGGCGATCGCCGGCTTCGTCGCCAGCCAGCCCGAGCAGGCACGCGTGCTGCGCGACGGCCGCGAGGAACTCGTGGCGCTCGGCGAAGTCGAGATCGGGGACCTGGTGCGGGTGCTCGCGGGCGAGCGTGTGCCGGTCGACGGGATGATCGAACGCGGCGAATCGTCGGTCGACCAGAGCAGCGTCACCGGCGAACCGCTGCCGGCCCAGCTCGGCGTCGGCGACGCGGTGTGGAGCGGCAGCCTGAACGAGTACGGCGTCCTCGACATCCGCTCCGAGCGGACCGGCAGCGACACGACCGTCGCCCGGATCGCGAGCCTGATCGAGGACGCGCAGAGCCGCCGGGCCCGGGTCGTCCGCACGGCGGACAAGCTGGCCCGGTACTTCCTGCCCGCGGTGCTGGTCGCCGCCGGCGCGATCTACCTCTTCACCGGCGAAATGATGCGCACGGTGGCGGCGCTGATCGTCGCCTGCCCGTGCGCTCTCGTGCTGGCGACGCCGGCGGCCATGTCTTCCGCGATCGCCCGGCTGGCGCGCGAGGGCGCGCTGGTCAAGGGCGGCGACGTGATCGAGTCGCTGTCCCGCATCGACGCCTGCGTGCTCGACAAAACCGGCACGCTGACCTGCGGCCGCCCCGCACTGACCGCCATCGCGCCCGTAGGTGGCATGGCCGAGGATCGGCTGCTCCGACTCGCCGCGAGCGCCGAGCTGACTTCCGAACATCTGCTCGGCCGGGCCCTGGTCACCGAGGCCCGCGAGCGGCAGCTCGACCTTTCCGAGCCCGAGAACTTCAGGCTCCATCCCGGCCGCGGCGTGACGGCCACCGTCGACGGACACGAGATCGCGGTCGGCAACCAGGCGCTGCTGGCGGAGGTCGTCGGCGAGGACGGGATCGACGCCGTGGCCGAGAGCGTCGTGCCGACGCCGGGAAGCGGCGAAACACGGCTCGCCGTCGCCGTCGACGGCGCGCTGGCCGGCGCGCTGGCCCTCGCCGATCCGCTTCGCGATGAAGCGACCGACGCGGTCGCCGACCTGCGGCAGGCCGGGGTCGATCCGATCGTCATGCTGACGGGCGACGCCGAGGGGACCGCCCGCACGATCGGCCGCCGGGCCGGTATCGACCTGGTCCAGGCGGAACTGCTGCCCGAAGACAAGGTGCGCCGGCTCGGCGAACTCTCTCGCGGCGACCGCAGCGTCCTCATGGTCGGCGACGGGATCAACGACGCGCCGTCGCTCGCCGCCGCATCCGTCGGCGTCGCGATCGGCCACGGCGCCGCCGACCTCTCGGCCGAGGCGGCCCAGGTCGTGCTGCTGCCCGACCGCCTCGACTACCTGGCGCCGCTGCTCCGCTACGCCCGCCGCGTCGTCGCCCGCATCCGCAGCAGCATCCTGATCTTCGCCTTCGGCATCAACTTCGTCGCCGTCGGCTTCGCGGCCTTCGGCTGGCTGCCTCCGGCCGCGGCGGCGATCGTCCACCAGGCGGCGTCGCTGCTCGTCATCCTGAACTGCGTCCGCCTTCTCTACGAGGGGCGGGCGGTCGCCGCGCGCGAAGACCGGGGCTTCGGCCGCTTCCGCATTCTCGCCGGTCCCGTCGAAGGGCTCGTCGCCGCCTGGAACAGCTTCAGCGCCGGCCGCCGCGCGGCGGTCCACCGCCTCGAACACGCGCTCGAAGACAGCCCGGCCCGGATCCGGTCCGCGACTCCCCGGTTGCTGCGGGCGGCGCCGTTGGCCCTCGCCGCGGTCTGGGCCGCGAGCGGCCTGCGCATGATCGATCCCCAGGAAGTCGGACTCGTGCAGCGCTTCGGCCGCCACGTCGGCGGTGAACTCGGTCCGGGGCTGCACCTGCGCTGGCCGTGGCCGGTCGACCGGGTGACCAGGATCGAACCGGACCGCCTGCGGATGGCGGCTGTCGGTTCGCCGCGAGAAGCAACGTCCACCGAGGCGGGCGCCGCGGCGAGCTACGAGTGGAACGTGCGTCACGCCGGTTTCGACGAGACGCCGCCGCTCGAACGCCTGATGCTGACCGGCGACGAGAACCTGGTCGAGGTCGCGGCCCGGATCCACTATCGGGTCGCCGACGCCGCCGCCTTCGCCTTCGCCTCGGCCGATCCGGCGCTGCTGGTCGAGACGAGCGCCGAGCGGTCGCTGCGCACCGTGCTCGCCGGCCACTCGCTGGACGACGTGCTGACCGGCAAGCGCGACGGCATCGAGAAGGCCTGGCACGCGCATCTCGCGGCGTTGCTCGGGAGTCTCGGCGCCGGCGTCGAGGTCGTCAGCGCGACCGTGCAGGACGCCCACCCGCCGCTCGACGTGGTCGACGCCTTCCGCGACGCGGCGAGCGCGCTCGAGGAGCGGGAGACCCTGATCGACGAGGCCGAGGGCTACGCGCTCGAGCGCCTGCCGATCGCCCGCGGCGAAGCGCGCCGGCAACTCCTCGAAGCCGAGGCGTACCAGAACCGGCGCGTCGAGGCCGGCCGCGGCGAGAGCCAACGCTTCGAACTGCGCGCCGCAGAGTACCGGCGCGCCAACGACCTGCACCGGTTCCGGCTCCAGCTTCAGACGATCGAAGGCTCGCTTGCCGGCAAGCCGAAACTGATCACCGACGCGACCGGCGGTCGCAAGCGCTTCGTCTTCGTGGACGAGGCGCCGGACCGCCTTCTCGATGTCTTCGTTCCTCCACCGGGTCCGGCCCAGAACGAGGTAGACCAATGACCGAACACGACCATCATCAGCACCACGACCACCACGACGAGGCGCACGGCCACGACGGCGGCGACGGGCGCGAGCATTCGCCGCGCCGGGCCGCATCGTGGTGGCGCGCCGGCCTGGCCGTGCTGGCGATCCTCGCGCTGGCCCGGTCCGTCTTCGTCGTGCCGGAGACCGAGAGCGCGATCGTCACCCGGTTCGGCAAGCCGGTCCGAACGATCGAGGAACCGGGCCTCAAGCTGAAGTGGCCGATCGACCGGCGGCTCCGCTTCGACAACCGGGTGCTCCTCTACGATCCGGCGCCGGCCGAGTTCCTCACCCAGGACAAGAAGAACCTCGTCGTCGATACCGCGGTCGTCTGGCGGATCGCCGACCCGGCGCGGTTCCTCGAGACCATCGGTGACCGCTCCGGGGCCGAGATGAGGCTTCACGACGTGGTCTGGGCCGGTCTGGCGGCCGCGCTCGGCCGTATCGAGCTCTCCCTACTCGTGTCGACCGAACCGAAGAAACTGCGGATCGAGAAGGTCTCGGCCGAGGTCCGCGAGTCGGCGGTCGCCGTCTCCCTTCCCCAGCTCGGGGTCGAGATCCTCGAAGTCCAGCTCACCCGGCTGAGCTTCCCGGAGCAGAACCTGGAGTCCGTCTTCGCCCGCATGCGGGCGGAACGCGAACGGATCGCCAAGGAGTACCGGGCCCAGGGCGAGGAGCAGGCGATGATCATCCGCGCCGAGGCCGACCGGGACCGGGAGCTGATCCTCGCGGACGCCTACCGCGAGGCGGAGATACTCCGCGGCCAGGGCGACGCCGAGGCGGCCGGCATCTACGGCGACGCGTACCGGCAGGACCCCGCCCTGTACCGGTTCCTGCGCACACTGGAGTCCTACGAGTCGATCCTCGACGACCAGACGACCGTCATCCTGTCGGCGGACTCGGAGCTCTTCTCCCTGCTGGGCGGAGCCTCCCAATGAAGTTCCGCGGCATCCTCGTCGCAGCGCTGACCCTGGCGCTCATGTGGCTGGCCTGGGGCGTCTACTTCGTCGCCCCGGACGAGGAGGCGGTGACCCGCGTCCTGGGCAAGGCGCGCCCGACCGCGGCGGGGCCCGGCCTGCACTGGAACTGGCCGCGGCCCGTCGGCCGGGTGGACAAGCTGAAGGCGCGGGAAGCCAAGCGGCTGACGCTCGGCTTCGCGGCGGCCGACCGGGTGCTCGGCGGCGACGCGATGCCGGCTGAGGCGCGCTGGTTGACCGGCGACCGCAACGTCGTCCATGTGCGGCTCGTCGTCCTCTACGCGATCCACGATCCACTCGCCTACTCGCTGCGCTTCGCGGCGGTCGAGTCACTGCTCGAGACCAGCGGACGCAGCGCCCTGCTCGAAGTCGTCGCCGGCATGGGCGTCGACGAGCTGCTGACCACCGGAAAGGTGGCGGTGCAGCAGAGCGTCCAGGCCGCCTCGCAGGAACTGTTCGATCGTTTCGGGACCGGCGTCACCGTCCTGTCCGCGAGTCTCGAGGGCGTCAGCCCGCCGAGTCTTGTCCGGGAGGCGTTCAACGACGTCGCCAGCGCGCGCGAGGACCGCGACCGCCTGATCCGCGAGGCGGAGAGCTACCGCAACGAGGTCGTCCCGGTGGCGCGCGGCGAGGCGCGCGCTCTCGTGGCTGGGGCCGAGAGCTTCCGCACCGCCGAAGTCGAGCGGGCGACCGGCGAAGCCGACCGGTTCCACTCGATCGCGAACGCCGACCAGGGGGCGCGCGCCGAGATCCGCACCCGCACCTACCTGGAGACGATGGAGCGGGTCCTTCCCCGCATGCGGAAGACGATCCTCGAACCCGGCCAGAGCACGATCGACATCGACTTCCTCCGCCGCGAGCTGACGATCGGGTCGAACAGCCAACCGTGAGAATGAGCCGCAACGTCGGCGCGACGGCGCTGACCGTCGCCGTCCTCGCGGCCGGCCTGGCCGTGGCGCTGCGCGACCGGCTGCCGGAGCGCGGCACGGCTGCGGGCGATCCAAGCGACGTCTTCTGGGAGATGATCGACGTCAGCCGCGAGGGAGCGTCGGATGCCTATCTCGATCTCTTCGCCGGCGAGGTGCGCGAGCAACTGGAGACGGTGCGCGACGAAATGGGCGAGGCCGCGTTCCAGCAGTACCTCCGCCAGCGGATCGCCGGTCTCAAGGGGGTCGCCGTGACCGACAGGGAAGAACTGGGCGACACCGTGCGCCTGGAGGTCGAGTACGTGCGGGAGGCGAGCTATGAGACGCAGAGCCTCGACCTGCGCGTCGCCCGCGGGCAGTGGCGTATCGTCGCGCTGGGCCCTACGCAGGAACGCGAGCCGCCGGTTCCCTACGGCACGCCGGTCGCGCCGCCGAACTGACGCCAATGGCCTACCGACCCGGATCGGGCATCTCCAAGGCCTTCCATCACCTGTGCGAGCTCTGCTCGCGCAAGCCGATGGCCGAGCGGGTCGACATGTCGGGCAGAAAGGTGATCGTCACCGGCGGAACGCCCGGGTCGATCGGCTACCAGGTCGCCAGGACCCTCGCCGCCTGGGGCAGCCGACGTCGCGGTCACCTGCCCGCGCGACAGCGACGCCGCCAGGGAAGCCTTGCGGCGGGATCTGCGGGACGCCGGGCAACCTGTGAACGGAGTCGAGGCCCACCGGCTCGACCTCGCCGACGCCGGAAGCGTCGCGGACTTCGCCGCCTGGTACCGGGAGACGTCCGGCAGCCGCCTGGACGTGCTGATCAACAACGCCGCCATCGTCCGCGACGTGCTCTGGCGCTGGCGCAAGCGCAGGGTCTCCGCCGACGGCTTCGAGATCCACTGGCGAACGAACTACCTCGGGACGTTCCACCTGACCCGCCGGCTGCTGCCGATGCTGCTCGAGTCGGGCCGGAGATGCGGCGACGCGCGGGTGATCAACGTCTCCTCGCACCAGCACGACAAGGGCCGCAACGACCGCCTCTTCGAACCCCCGGACAGGTTGGACTCCTGGACCGCCTATGGCCAGTCCAAGCTGGCCCTGATTCACCACGCTTTCGAACTCCAACGCCGCTACGGCGCGGACAGCAACATCAGGGCGGCCGCACTTCACCCGGGTTCCGCCTACTCGAACATGACCTTCGGTTGGCAGGACGAACCCCTTTGGCTCAGGCGGACGAAGCGCCTGTTCACGCCGCTGGCGCCGCTGATCCTCCTGACGCCGAACCAGGCCGCCCAGACGACGATCCACTGCGCCACGGATCCTCACCTGGAGGGCGGCCAGTACCATGAGCGCTGCGCCAAGGCCGAGCCCATCCGTGACGCCCGGGACGAAGCCGCGTCACGACGCCTCTGGAACGAAACGGACCGCTGGTTCCGCTCGCTCGGCTCGCAGTAGAGGCGCAGGAGCACCGCCGATGTTCAAGCACTCGATCGACTCGGAACCGGTAGAGATCGACGCCGCGATCGAGGCGGTCTGGGACCTCCTCGTCGATCTCGACCGCTACCACGAGTGGAATCCCTTCGCCCGGACCTACAGGAAGACGGATGTGCGCGTCGGCTCCACGATCCACTTCGACGTCAAGCTGGATCGCTACAACCGGAAGCAGACCGAGCGGATCGCCATCATCGAACCGCCCACCCGGCTGGCCTGGAGCACGAACGTCGCCCTCGGACTCGTGAAGGCGCTGCGCGTCCAGCGACTCGAGAAGCAAAGCGAGACGAGCTGCACCTACTTCAACACCGACACCCTCGAAGGACCGCTGGCGCCGGTGGCCCGACTGCTGTTCGGAGGCGCCATGCACCGAGGCTTCGCAACCGTCGGCAGGGCGTTGAAACAAACGGCGGAGGAACGACACAGTCGCTAGACGGCCACGCCGCGACAGGCACAGTTCCGGAGGTGTAGTGGCTCAGACGGATAGCGTAATCCAATACAGAGATGATCGTGAACGGGGCAGTCACGGAGAGGCGATGCCGGTCGGGTTCGGGGTAGTTCTGGAGCGGCAGACGGAGCGCCAGCGGAGTCTGCCGCCTGAGGTTGTGCCCGCGGTACGGGCGGCGGCCGGCTGGGGTGCCCGGGGGTTGGGGTTGAGGTGGTCCCGGTTCTTTGGACAGTTTCGAGGCGAGGCGGTGTACTCCATGTGTTGATCAGGCCGCAGCCGCCGTCGCCGGGGCTGTGGAAGCCTGTGGAAACTGCGGAATTCCGTCGGTCTCCCGGCACTGACCGTGGGCTTCGGCGGGCGTCCTGCCGCCCAGCGCCGAGTGCGGCCGTTGGTCGTTGTAGAAAGTCATCGATCCGTCGATCGATGTGCCGGGTCTCGAGACCGTCGGCCAGTTCGTGCAGATAAACCGCCTCGTACTTGAGCGATCGCCAGGTACAGGAAACCGGCAAGGGTCGGCACGTAGGTGAAGTCGGCCACCCACAGCCGGTCGGGACCTGAGGCAACAAACTCCCGCTCGACCAGGTCCGGCGCCGGGCGGGCGGTCTTGT
>JAAXHG010000192.1 GCA_012270995.1 Vicinamibacteraceae bacterium
TCTATCCCGATTCACTCACATTCCACGCCCTGAAGTTTGTGGGACAGCAGTGCGACAGGCGATAACGGGCGATCCAGCTACTGTTCGATTCGCGGCGGCCGGGGCGGCCACGCGGCGCCAATGTCACGGAGGATCTCAAGCGCCCGCGGATGTTCCGGGTCGATCGTCAGCGCTTTCTCCAGCTGCCGCAGGCCCTCCTCCGCCCGGCCCAACTTGATGTAGGCGATGGTGAGGAGGGCATAGGCGTCCGCCCGGCCGGGATCGCTCGCGACCGCGCGTTCCAACGCGGACGCCGCCTCCCGGTTGCGGTCGGCCAGGCCGTGGAGCACGCCCAGGTTGAGATGCGCGTCGTAGGAGTCGGGGTCCAGGCGCAGGACTTCCCGGTACAGACGCTCCGCCGCCGGACGGTCGCCCTCGGCGAGGCGCTGGTTCGCCCGGCGGATCAGGGACTGGCTGTCTCGCACCAGTTCGAAGACGGTCTCCAGCATCGGGTCGTCGAGACTCGAGACCTCGTAGCTCTCCAGACCGGCCAGCAGTTCCTCGGCGCGCGCCGCGTAGCCAAGCCGCCGCTCGGTCATCGCCAGCAGGTAGCGGGTCTCGCGGTGCGCGGGATCGAGCGCCAGGGCGGCGCGCAGGCGCTCCGCGGCCTCCTGGAAGCGCCCGCGGCGGCGCTCCGTCTTGCCCAGGCCGAGTTCGCCCCAGGGCGCGCCCGGCGCCGCCGAGCGCGCGGCCCGAAAGGCCCGTTCGGCGCCGTCGAGGTCGCCCGCGGCCAGCAGCGCGTTGCCCAGGCGGACCCTCGCCGCCCAGTAGGACGGGCGGAGTTCCAGGGCGCGCTCGAAGTGCCGGGCCGCCTCGGCGGAGGCGCCTCGGCCGGCGGCGAGGAAGCCGAGGTAGTAGGGCCAATCGGGGCTGGACGGATCGAGTTGCCGCGCCAGCTCGTAGCAGCGCCGGGCCTGGTCAACATAACGGTGCGCCTGGTAGAGGCGGCCCAGGGCGCCGACCGCGGCGCCGTTCGACGGGTCGCGCTCCACGGCCGCCACCGCCTCGCGGACCGCGGCGGCGAAAGCGGGGTCGAGGTCGTCGAGGTTGGGGATGCGGTGGATCAACTCCGCAGCCGGCAGGCTCGAGTGCTCCGCCGGAGCGTCGGACGGCGAGCCGTTGCAACCGAGTAACAGGGTGACTAGAACCACCGCGGCGCCCCCTGCGGACCAGGACCCGGGCGGCGCGGTCCGCGCCAGCCGTGAACCAGTCCGCGCGCGCGTCATCGGGCGCAACGAATGGCGGGTCCGCGCACCCACGGCGGAGGCGGAGGCGCGCTTCTCTACTGCAAGCGTGCCGCCTCCGCCGCGGGCGGTCCGGTCACTTCGCGCCACGGCAAACGCCTTCCGCGGGCCGCTTCCCGCCCGGCGCGAGCAGGCGCAGGACGCGGTTCAACTCGACGTTCGCGCGCTCGCTGACCGCGCCGTCCGGCCAGCGGACTTCCAACCAGTCGGCGCGCTCGACGTCGCCAAGGCCGAAGTGGACCCTCGGATCGTTGGCAACGGCGAAGCCGTGCGCCGGTCGGACATCGCGCGTCCATTCGCTGCCCGCCGCCTCCACCGTCACCCGCGCGCCGATCGCCGAGCGGTCGAAGACGCCGCCGCCGCAGAGATCGACGATCAGCCAGGACGCGGCGTTCCCCACCTCGTTGCGGAGCAGCCGGGCCGGCCCCTCGTTGTTCACGACCAAGATGTCCACGTCGCCGTCGTTGTCCAGATCCCCGAACGCCGCGCCGCGGCTCACCTCAAGCAGCTCCGGGGCGGCGCCGGCCCCAGCCGAGGCGTCCTCGTAGCCGCCGGAACGCAAGCCGCGCAGCAACTGGTTCGGCTCGCGGTAGTCGAAGGCGGCGGTATCTCCCGGCGTCACCTTGCCGTTGGCGATGAACAGGTCGAGGACGCCGTCGCCGTCATAGTCGAACCAGGACGTGCCGAAGCCGGTGTACGGCTGGCTCACGCCGCCGAGCCGCGCCTCGTCGGTCACGTCCTGGAAGAAGCCGCCGCCGTCGTTGCGGTAGAACGTGTTCGTCTCCCCGCTCAGGTGGGTCAGGAACAGGTCGAGGTCGCCGTCGCCGTCGGGGTCGGCGACGGCGATGCCCATGCCGGCCTCGGGCTGGCCGAGTTCGTTGAGCGCCGCCCCACGAGCAAGCGCGTCCTCCCGGAACGTGCCGTCGCCCCGGTTCAGCCACAGGTGGTTCGCCGCCTGGTCGTTCGCCACGTAGAGATCGACGAGGTCGTCGCCGTCGAAGTCCGCGGCGACCACGCCCAGGCCGGGCCCGGCAACCGAACGGATCCCGGCGGCTTCGCTCACGTCGCTGAACCGGCCGTCGCCGTCGTTGCGGTACAGGGTGTCGGGCGCCGCCGGGTACTCGGCCGGATTGCAGTAGTTGCGAAGGCCGTTGGGGCCGAGGCACGGGCGTTCCCGGTCGGCGCTCCAGACGACGTAGTTGGCGACAAAGATGTCCAGGTCCAGGTCGCCGTCGTAGTCGAAGAACGCGCTGCTGGAAGACCAGGCCGCATCGCCGACGCCGGCGCGCTCCGTTACGTCCTCAAAGGCGCCGTCGCCCAGGTTGCGGTAGAGCCGGTTCGGACCGACGTTCATGACGTAGAGGTCGACCAGGCCGTCGCGGTCGTAGTCGGCCGCGGCGGCACCGGCGCCGTAGCTCGTGTCGCCGACGCCGGCGGCGTCCGTCACATCCTCGAAGGCGCCGTCGCCCAGGTTGCGGTAGAGGCGGTTGCCGGGCCTGTCGGCAGCCGGGCCGTCGCCTGCGGCGCCGGGAGCAGCGTTCCCGGCCGATCCGGGAACCGGACCGCTCTGTACCAGGTAGACGTCGAGCAGCCCGTCGTCGTCGAAGTCGAGCAGCGCTCCTCCTCCCACCAGGAGTTCGGGGTAGTTGTACTCGCCGTCCGCGCCGTTGCGGTGGACGAAGTCGAGGCCCGCCTCGGACGCGCGCTCGACGAAGATCGGCGCCGTCGCGGAAACCGCCGTCGACACCTCCGTGTCGCCGTCCGCTTCGGCGCAAGCCAGGAGAACCGCGGCCAGAAGGATCAAGACGAAGGAGAAGGAACGTGGCATGGCCGCGGCAGACACTATCCGCGAGACGGCGCCGTCCGTTGGCCGAGTGACCCCACGACGCAGATGAACCACCGGACCGGCGCCGTTGACAGGAATCCGGCGCAGGTGATACAGATTTCTGTATGAAGACCACGCTGAACTTCGACGACCGCCTGATCAAGGCGGCCAAGGTGCGCGCCGCAGAGGATGGCGAACCGCTGACGCGCCTGATCGAGCGAGCGATCCGGCAGTACCTGCAGCCCCCGCGGCGGACCGAGGAGCCGTTCAAGCTGAAACTCGTCACCAAGAAGACGCGCACCTTGCCGGGCGTTGACGTTGCCGACCGCAACTCCCTCTACGACATCATGGACGGTCTGGATTGATCGCCGTCGACACGAACATCCTCGTCTACGCTCACGACCCCAGTTCACCCATGCACAAGGCCGCCCGCGGCCACCTTGAGGCGCTTTCCGGTTCCCTGTTCAATTGGTCCCTGCCGGCGCCGTGCCTTGTCGAGTTTCTTCGTGTGGCGACGCATCCCAAGGTCCTCAGTCCACCGTACACGGCGGATGAAGCAAGCGCGAACGTCGAGCGCATCCTCGCCTCACCGAGTCTGACGCTGTTGCGACCGGGCCCGCACTATGCCCAACTCCTGCTCGAGGCCGTCCGCGAGATAAACGCCGTCGGCAACCTCGTCTTCGACGCCCAGATCGTGGCGCTCTGCCGTGAGCACGGCGTCTCCAGGCTGTTGACCCACGACCGCGACTTCGACCGCTTCAAGGGACTCCGGACGGAGAGACTCGAGATCTGAACCCCTGGGTCTCGGCTGTCCAGAACCTGAGGAACCAGGCACGGCGACTGAATAGACTCGCCCGAGGAGGCACCCCTCATGTCTGCGCCAAAGCACCGCGCTCGTCGCACCCGATTCGCTCGCGAGACGGCCCTCGCCGCCTTCGTCGTCGGTGCCGCTCTGGCCGCGATTCCGGACGCCGCCGAAAAGGACCCGGTCTTCACCACCCGAGGCAACCTGGCCATCCGCGGCTACGACCCGGTCGCCTACTTCACGGAAGGGAAGGCGGTCAAGGGCGACAGGGACTTCACGCTCGGTTGGCGGGGCGCCGACTGGCGTTTCGCCAGCGCCGAGAACCGGGACCTGTTCTCCGAAGATCCGGAGAAGTACGCGCCCCGGTACGGCGGCTACTGCGCGTGGGCGGTGAGCCGCAACTACACGGCCCCCACCGACCCGGATGCCTTCACGCTCGTGGACGACAAGCTCTACCTGAACTACAACAAGAGGGTCATGAATCAGTGGCTCGAGGACCGCGACCGGAACATCGAGCAGGCCGACCAGAATTGGCCCGCGGTTCTCGAGGAGTGACCGGAGGCGCCACCGTCCCGCCTGGCTCGCTCGGGGCGTGAAGCTCCTCGCCTTCAGCGACGTCCACCTGGACTCGAAGTTCGGCTGGGCGACCCGGGAGGTCGCCCGCCGGCAGCGCCGGCGGCTGCGGGACGGCGTGACCTCGGCCTTCGAACAGGCAGCCCAGGAGGCCGCCGCCGCCGTGCTGATCGGCGGCGACCTGTTCGAGCATGAGCTCGTGTCGCCGGACACGGTCGAGTTTCTGCGCCGGACCTTCGAGCGATCGGGCCTCCCGATCTTCGCCGCTCCCGGCAACCATGACTACGCGGACACGGAGAGCCCGTACCGGCGGATCGACTGGCCGGACAACGTCAACATCTTCGGGGAAACGCACTTCACGTCGAAGCAGCTCGCCGACGGGTTGACGATCTGGGGCGCCGCCCACCGCAAGCCCGCGGACACGCCCGGCTTCTTCGACGACGGATTCCAGGTCGAGGGCGCCGGTATACACATCGCCGTGTTCCACGGCGAGGAACGGAACGCCGCGTTCCAGGGTCAGTACCGGCATGCCCCGTTCGCAGGAGACCAGATCGCCGCCGCGGGCTTCGACCACGCCGTCGTCGGCCACTCCCACAAACCGGCCGATCGTTCGACCTGGACCCGGCTCGGCTCTCTGGAGCGGCTCAAGTTCACCGAAGTGTACGGCAGCGCGGTAATGCTGGAGGTCGAGAACGGTCGCGTGACGCGTCGCCGACTCGACCCGCGGCCTCCAGCCCTCCACACCTTGAGCGTCGACCTCACGGAAGTTGAGGACGCCGACGAGGCAAGGGAGCGGATCGGGGAGGCCCTCGACAGCCTCGTCGGAGCCGCACGCATCCGCCTGACGGGCGAGCCGGACAACCTCCACCTGCACGCCGAAGACTTCGGCGCGGCCTCATTCGAGCCTCCCGCGGGCATCGCCCAGGTATTGGTCGACACCTCGGGTCTGACCTCCCCCTACGACCTGGAGCAGATTCAGGACGAGCCGACGGTGCGCGGCATGTTCGTGAGGCGAGTTCGAGACGCCGACCTGGACCGCGAAACGGAGCGCATCGTCCTGCTCGCCGGACTGCGCGCGCTCGACGACCGGGACATCGGCGTCCTGGACGAACTCCGAATGGCCGGCATCGATGAGGACTCCTCCGACCACGAGCCGCCCGATGTGCCGACGGACGGAGCGGCCGCGTGAAGATCCTCCGTATCCGCGCCTACGAGTTCGGCAAGCTGAACGGCGAACTCGACCTGGCCCCCGGCATGACCGTGATCCACGGCGACAACGAAGCCGGCAAGTCCACCTGGCTGCAGGCGATCTTCGCCGCGCTCTGCGGCCGGCGGCGCGGACGCGGCGCGAACACGTTGGAAGAACGCGAGTTCGAGCGCCAGTACGAGCCTTGGAGCGGCAAGCCGTGGCGTGCGACGGTGAAGCTCCAACTCGACGATGGTCGCAGGATCGAGATCCAGCAGCGCGACCTGAAAGCAAAGGAGAGCGTCGCCCACGACGCCGACACCGGGCGCCAGGTCGGCGACGAGTTGATCTACCGCGGCAGCATCGATGGTTCGCGCTTCCTGGGACTCAATCGCCAGGTCATGCCGTCGACCCTGGTGATCGGCCAGGGAGACATTCAGCGCCTGCGCCAGACGAAGGGCGACGAGGCCTCGGCGCTCAAGAAAGAGCTGCAACGAGCCGCCGCCTCAGCCGGCGGCGCCGCCACCGCGGTCGAGGCGATCCGCCTCCTCAAGAGCTACGCCCGCGATCAGATCGGCACCGAACGCCGCAACTCGACCAAGCCGCTGCAGAGAGCGGTCGAGCGTCTCACCCAGGCGAACACGGAACTCGACGCGGGCAGGAACCGCCAACTCGAGCGCGGCCGCCTGGAGAACGCTCTGGCGGCAGCCAGGGAAGAGGCCGAGAGTACGGCAACGCTCGTCCGGAATTGCGAACGTGCGCTTGCGGAGCGCGAACTGCGTCGCCTCGACGCGCGCCTGAAGTACATCGAGATGCTCGCAACCCAGTTCCCGGACGACAAACCGCCGGAGGCTCCGGGCGAGGGACCGGGCGCCGCGATTGAACGTGAGCTTCGGACCGCTCTCCTCGCCTACCGGATCCGCCCCGAGGAACCCGCGGAACTTCGAGGACCCGGAGCGGACGAGATGGCGCGCGAACTGTCCGAACTCCCAAAGGCGGCGGTGGGAGATCGCGAGATTGCGCCCGAAGTCGCCGCTGCTGCACGAGGATGGCGGGAGGCGCGTGAAGCCCGAGCCGTCCGGGAGCGGCTCGGACCCGGCGACGCCCCGGAGGCGACTCTCATGAAGGCTGCCGAGCCCATCGCGCGGCGTGCTCTGACGGTCCTGGAGCTGCCGTCGCTCAGGTCGTCCGTGGACCTCGAACGACGCGTTCAGGAGCTTCTCGACGAGCAGAAGGAGCTCATGGCTCAGCTCGAAGCCAACTCCGGTTTCCGAAAGTGGCGCTGGATCGGCGCGCCCGCCGGCGCCCTGGTGGGTGTGCTGGGTTACTTCGATGTGCTTCCACGGCTGGTCGGCGCCGGTGGGTGGCTTCTTGCCATCGTCTGTTTCGCTCTCATGTACCGCGCACAGCGGCGCACCTCCCGTCCCCGCCCCTACGAACAGGCTGACCGAGGGGCGGCACTGGCCGACGCCCGAGCCGAACTCCGGGACCTGAAGCGGCAGCACGAGGCCAGGCGGCGACAGATCGAAACCGCGACCCGCGAGCTTGCGGAACTCGGCATCGAAGCCGATCCGGACGCCGTTCGTGCCGCCCTTGAGGCGCGCGAGAGACGGAACGCGTGGGATCGGGAACGTGAGACCTGGGAACGGTGGATGGCGTCGGCCCGTACCGACGAGGCAACAGCCGAGGGAACACTGCGCGACGCCTTGACCGATCGCGGCTTTGAAGACGCCCAGGCAGGAGTCGACGACCTGTTCCACCGCTACGAGCAGGCCTGTCGCCGAAGCGCCGAGCTTGCCGCCGGAACCGACCGGCGCGAAGCCCTGGCCGCGCGGCTGGAGGCCCGGCGGCAGGCGGAACGGGCGACGGCGACGCAGCAGCAGAACCGCGAAGCGGCCGAGAAACGCTTTCGCACCGCGCTGACGGCGGCCGGTTTCCCCGGCGACGCGACCGACGACCCGGAACTCTGGGCAGACGATTGGCTTTCCGACCGCGAACGCCGAACAGGACAACGACAGAGAGACTGGGACCGTCTGCAGCACCTGCTCGATGGCCGCGATCGCCAGAGCCTTCAGGACGAACGCGCGGAAACGGCCGCCCGCCTCACGGCCATCGCCAGCGCGGAATCCGAAGCGGCAGCAGCACTCCAGGCGCTGACTTCCACGGACCTGGAACGCAAGCTGGCGACGGCGCGGAAGGAGGCCGGACAGGCCGGAAGAGAAGTCAGCCGCTTTGAAGGTCAACTCGCCGCCGACGCCGACCTCCCGGCACTCGCTGAACTCGAGGAGGAACTCGCCGCCGCAGAGCACGAGGTCAGGCTCCTGCGCAGGGCCGGCGAGATCGTCGACATCGCCACAACGCACCTGGAAGCGGCCCAGGAAGAGGTCCATCGGATGCTCGCCCCTGACCTCCGAGAAGCACTGGCCGAGCGCTTGAGTCTGGTGACCGGTGGACGGTACTCGGCCGTTCGCATCGACCCGGAGGAAGGTCTCGAAGTCCAACTCGAGGTCGAGGACGGCGAGTACCGCTCAGCCTCGGAACTGTCCCACGGCACGATCGATCAGGTCTATCTGCTGCTTCGCATCGGCCTTGCCGAGGCACTCGGGGACAAGAGGGAATCCGCGCCCCTGTTCCTGGACGACGCCACGGTGCATATCGATACCGCTCGCACGATGCGCTTTCTGGAGCTGCTCCTCGTGCTGAGCAAGGAGCGGCAGATTGTCGCCTTCAGCCAGGAGGAAGAGGTGCGGGCGTGGGCCGAGCGGCGCCTCCTGGGAGATCCACGCCATCGTCTGATCGAACTCGGACCGAACGGTCTTCCGCTGCAGGCGGGAGCCGACATCGAACCGGCGCCCGCCGACGGCGACGAGCCCACGCCCGGCCCCACGCGCCAGCACTCCCTTCTATAATCGCCGCCCCATGCGCCGGCTCCTGATCGCCAACCGCGGCGAGATCGCGGTACGGATCGCCCGCGCCGCGATGGATCTCGGCGTCCACACGGTCGCCATCTACTCAGAGGACGACGCGAACGGGCTGCACCTGCGGATCGCCGACGAAGCGGTCGGCCTGAGCGGCCGTGGCGTACCGGCGTATCTCCACATCGAAGACGTCGTGGCACGAGCAGTGGAAGCGGAGTGCGACGCACTCCATCCGGGATACGGCTTCCTGGCTGAGAACGTCGGTCTGGCCGCCGCCTGCGCCGAGGCGGGCGTCAACTTCGTCGGGCCACGTCCGAACGTCCTGGAACTGTTCGGGGACAAGGGCCGCGCCCGGGGCGCCGCCACCACCGCCGACGTCCCCGTCCTGCGCGGCACCGACCGGGCGACCGACCTGGAGGAGGCGAGGGACTTCTTCGACGGCCTCGGCGGGGGCAGCGCCATGATCATCAAGGCGCTCGCCGGCGGCGGCGGCCGCGGCGCCCGGATCGTCACCGCGGCCGACGACATCGAACAGGTCTACGAGCGCTGCCGCTCCGAGGCCGAGCGTGCCTTCGGCAACGGCGGTCTCTACGTCGAGGAGCTGATTTCGCGCGCCCGCCATATCGAGGTCCAGCTCCTCGGCGACGAGACCGGTGGCCTGATCGACCTCGGCGAACGGGAGTGCAGTGCCCAGCGCCGGCACCAGAAAGTGGTCGAGACGGCGCCGGCGCCGAACCTCCCCGCCGGACTACGGGCCGCGATCATCGACGCGGCGCTGCGCCTCGGGAGTGCTGCCAGCTACAACAGCCTCGGAACGTTCGAGTTCCTGGTCGACGCGGACAATCTCAGCGACGGCGCCGCGGGCAACGGCGGCGCCCCGGAAACCGACGGCGGCGGGCGTTTCGCCTTCATCGAAGCCAACGCCCGCCTCCAGGTCGAACACACCGTGACCGAGGCCGTAACCGGCGTCGACCTGGTGCAGTCCCAGCTTCGAGTCGCCGCCGGCGAGTCGATCGCCGACCTGGGCCTCGACGTACCGGCCGCCCGCCAACCCCGCGGCTTTGCGATCCAGGCGAGGGTCAACCTGGAGACGCTGGACGCCGACGGCAACGTGCGGCCCTCGTCCGGCGTCCTCGCCGCCTACGAGCCGCCCAGCGGTCCGGGAGTGCGGATCGACGGCTGCGGTTACGCCGGCTACGAGGCGAACCCCGCCTTCGACTCCCTGCTCGCCAAGGTGATCGCTCACTCTCCGTCGGACGATTTCGGCCATGCGGTGAAGCGGACATCCCGAGCGCTCGACGAGTTCCGGATCGGCGGCGCGGCGACGAACATCCCGTGGCTGCAGAGCGTGTTGAACCACCCCGACTTCGAGGCCGGCCGTCTCTACACGCGCTGGCTCGACGACCACGCCGGCGAACTTGCATCGGCGGCCGGCAACGGCCGGAGGCAGCGCTTCGTCCCGGCAGCGCCCGACGCCACCGGTGCCCCGCCCGCCGGGCAGGACGCGCGCGACAGCGGCTTCGCCGGCGCCCGGGTCGACAGCGCCGATCCGCTCGCCCTGTTCACCTACGACCAGGAGACGAAGGCCGCCCAGGCCGGGCACGAGGCGCAGGCGGACGCGGCCGGGGCAGCCGTCGCCGAGGGCGCCGTCGGCGTCGTCGCGCCGATCCAGGGGACGATCGTCAGCATCGACGTGGCCGAAGGCGACGAAGTCCTGCGCGGCCAGCAGGTCGCGGTGGTCGAGGCGATGAAGATGGAGCACGTGCTCCGCTCGGACTGCAGCGGCACGGTCAGCCGGGTCACGATGGCGGCGGGCGACACGATCCGGGAGGGCTATCCGCTGGTCCTGGTCGAGGAGGCCAACGGCGGCGAGGCGGCCGACGCCGCGATCGAAATCGATCCGGACTACATCCGGCCGGATCTCGAGGAGAACATCCAGCGGCACGCCTACACCCTGGACGAGAACCGTCCGGACGCCGTCGCCCGGCGCCGCCGCTTCGGTTTCCGAACTCCGCGCGAGAACATCGAGCAGCTCGTCGATTCAGGGTCCTTCAAGGAGTACTGGCCGCTGATCGTTGCCCGCCAGCACCAGAAGTACGACGACGAGACGCTCCGCCGGTACACGCCCGCCGACGGCGTGGTCGCCGGTACCGCGTCGATCAACGGCGACCTCTTCGACGACGAGCGCTCGCGGGCGATCGTCCTGTCCTACGACTACACCGTGCTCGCCGGCACGCAGGGCGGCCGCAACCACTACAAGCAGGACCGCCTGTTCGAGCTCGCCAACCGCTACATGCTGCCGCTCGTCTTCTTCACCGAGGGCGGCGGCGGCCGGCCGGGCGACGACTACACGGGGCCCCGGGTCGCGTTCGACACCTACACCTTCACCCAGTTCTCCAAGCTCTCGGGACTCATTCCCCTGGTCGGCGTGAACAACGGCCGCTGCTTTGCCGGCAACACGGCGCTGCTCGCCTGCTGCGACGTGATCATCGCCACGAAGGCCTCGACGATCGCCATGGGCGGACCCGCCATGATCGAAGGCGGCGGCCTGGGCATCTACACCCCGGAAGAGGTCGGCCCGATGTCCTTCCAGGTGCCGAACGGCGTCGTCGACATCCTGGTCGAGGACGAGGAGGAGGCCGTCGACATCGCCAGGAAGTACCTCTCCTACTTCCAGGGGCCGACCTCCGACTGGGAGGCCCACGACCAGCGGCCGCTCCGCCACGTGGTGCCGGAGAACCGGCTCCGCCTCTACGACATGCAGGAGATCGTCCACGCGATCGCCGATGTCGACTCGGTACTGGAGATCCGCCCGAAGTTCGGGATCGGGGTGATCACCGCCTTCATCCGGGTCGAGGGCAGGCCGATGGGAGTCATCGCGAACAACCCGCACCACCTGGCCGGGGCGATCGACTCGGACGGCGCCGACAAGGGCGCCCGCTTCCTTCAGCTCTGCGACGCCTTCGACATCCCGGTGCTGAGCCTGATGGACTGCCCGGGGATCATGGTCGGCCCCGACCACGAGAAGACCGCTCTGGTCCGCCACTGCGCGCGCATGTTCAACACCGGCGCCAACCTGTCCGTTCCGTTGTTCGGCGTCGTCGTCCGCAAGGCCTACGGCCTCGGCGTGCAGGCGATGTGCGGCGCCAGTGCGCTGGTCGGCTTCTTCACGGTCGGCTGGCCGACAGCCGAGTTCGCCGGCATGAACATCGAGGGCGCGGTCAAGCTTGGCTACCGCAAGGAACTGGCCGCGATCGAGGATCCCGAAGAGCGCCGGCTTGAGTTCGAGCGCCGGGTCGAGGCCTCGTACGAACGTGCCAAGGCCGTCAACGCCGCCGCCGGCGGGGGTCTGGACGACGTGATCGATCCCGCGGACACCCGCTCCTGGATCACGGAGAGCATGAAGCGGCTGCCCAAGCCGCCGCCCCGTACCGGCAAGAAGCGGCCCTACATCGATACGTGGTAGCCGTCAGCGAGCGCCGCCAAACCTGTCGCATGCTCCATGTCTGGCCCCAGCCCCCACCTCGCCAGGAGGCAGCGTCGCGGAACTCGCCGCGCTGCGTTCCGCGGCGCCGCCTCCTGGCCGGTTGCCGGCCCCGGCACACACACTCACCCTTTCGAACGAAGCGAGGGCTCACCCGCATGTCGTATGAACCGCCCAAGGTCTGGAAGTGGGACGCCGAGAGCGGCGGCCGCTTCGCCAAGATCAACCGCCCGATCGCGGGTCCAACCCACGAGAAGGATCTGCCGGTCGGCGACAACCCGCTCCAGCTCTACTCGCTGGCGACACCGAACGGAGTCAAGGTCACGGTGATGCTGGAAGAGCTGCTGGCCCTCGGGCACGCGGGCGCGGAGTACGACGCCTGGCTGATCAACATCGGCGAGGGCAACCAGTTCTCGAGCGGTTTCGTCGCGGTCAACCCGAACTCCAAGATCCCGGCGCTGCTGGACCGGAGCACGGAGCCGCCGACACGGGTGTTCGAGTCGGGCTCCATCCTCCTCTATCTGGCCGAGAAGTTCGGCGAGTTCCTTCCAGAGGAACACGCCGCCCGCACGGAGTGCATGTCCTGGCTGTTCTGGCAGATGGGCAGCGCGCCCTACCTCGGCGGCGGCTTCGGCCACTTCTACGCCTACGCTCCCGAGAAGTACGAGTACGCGATCAACCGCTTCACCATGGAGGTCAAGCGCCAGCTCGACGTGCTGGACCGCCACCTCGCCGAATCGCGGTACATGGCCGGAAGCGAGTACACGATCGCCGACATGGCGATCTGGCCCTGGTACGGGGCGCTGGCCGCCGGCAAGCTCTACGGCGCCGGCGAGTTCATCGAGGCCCACGCCTACGAGCACGTGAACCAGTGGTCACGAAAGATCGCCGGGCGCCCCGCGGTCAAGCGCGGGCAGATGGTGAACAGGGCCTTCGGCCCGCCGGAGAAGCAACTGCGCGAGCGCCACGCCGCCAGCGACTTCGAGACCAGGACCCAGGACAAGCTGGCGCCGGCCGAGGCCGACGGAGATTAGGCCAAGGTCTTCGGAGGCGGCGTGCCGGGCGCGTCGTCAGGTCTCCTCACAGGCCGAAGCGACCCTCCGCCCGTCACGCAGACCTGGCTTGACGCCGGGCGGCCTCGGATTTCTCGACCGTTCGAACTTCGCCGCCAGCTTCTCGAAGTCGATGGCGCTCAGGTCGATTCGAATGGTGGCCGAGCTCACGGGCCGTGTAGCCCTCGGTTTCGATCGACTCGTCGAGCAGCGCCTCGACCTGCTTCATCGTGAGCGAGATGTCCGCCGGCGGATCAAGGGAGCGAATCCGGCCGGCGAGCACGAGCGGGCGCCTCCTGAACCCAGCCAACGGGTCCACCAAGAGTGTTACGCTCCGCAGCCCTTGTCTCGGTCCAATAGCCGGTCGAGGGGCTTGGCCCCGACTCGACCGCGCATTCCCTCTTCCCCAACCGACGACGCCCCGCAGCGGCCAACCTCGTGCGCCGACGCGCCAGAACTTCACCCTATGACCCAGTCTCTCCACGCTCTCGTGGACTACTTCAACGTAGCGAGTCTCCCAAGCCACCGCCGGCCTACGTTTGCGGACCATGACGTAGCGTTGAACGAAGTCGTCTCCATGCTCGTCGATCACGCACGCAGTCTGGCGCCTCGACCGGAGACCCTTCGCGTTCGGCTCTATGGCGGCTGGCATGACGAACGAACGGAAGGACCGACACAGGCCAGGGAGGTGCTCGGAGCGATCACGCGCCGGCACTACCCAGCCGGCCGACACCCGTGCCGCGTCTTCGTCGGCATGGCGGATTCGCTCATGGCGCTGCGGCACCACGACCTCCGGCACACCCTGAGGTTGTGGAACGGGCTGCCCCCTCTACGGATTCACCGACCCGACTCCTGCACAGAACCCGGAGAGTGCCCACTCGACGATTTCAGGCACTGGCAGAAGAACCGATGTCCTCGACACTTCGGTTGCCCAGTCGCCACCCGTGACGCGATTGCCACCGAGCGTCAGAAGCTGGTCGATACGGCCATCGTCGCCGACACGATCCACCTCGCACGCTACGATAGGTCCAACTGGGTCGCCGTTGTCTCGAACGACGACGACATTCTGCCCGGCTTGTTGTCCGGAGCAGCCGAACATGAGCGTCTGATTCTCGTAACGGTGGCCCGGACGCAGCCCAGCGCCTACGCCGCTCTCCCGAATGGCCGTCGCTTACGCCGCCTTGAAGACGAACCCATGACCACGCTCAACGAACGAATCCTTGCCGAATTGCGGACCGACCTCGTCTCGTTCGCCGACACGCACTCCCCGGTCGTGCTGGAGAGTGACGGCGCCATCTGGACCCGCCAGGGCAGAACCCAGGAGGCGACCTTCCGCCAAGCCGCCGCGGCTTACCCGGACGTTCAGCTCAACGGCGCGACCCAACCGTACGCCACCTTCCTGGCGTCCGACGAGATGGCCAATCTCACCGCCTTGGCGGAGTCGATCTCGCTGGCTTTCGGCCAGGGGCCCGAGAACTACGTCGAGCCCAAGGCCAAAAGCGACGAAACCGGCCCGGAGGAAGGGCTGGCAGGCGAGGTCGTTCCGAAGCTGCTTCAGCACCCGTCGTTCGGTTCGACCCGGGTCGTCTTCCTTCGAGGCGCCGCCGGCGCCGGAAAGACCGTAACACTTCGGAAGCTGGTTCATCGCCAGGCGCAGGACTACCTGAATCACGAAACCACCTTCCTCTATCTCTATGTCGACGCCCAGGCACGCTATCTCGCCCGATTGGATGACGCCGTCGCGCTCGTGCTCCAGGACCTGAACGCCCACTTCACGTATCGGGCCCTTGCCACACTGACCCGGCACCGCCTCGTCGTCCCCATCGTAGACGGATTCGACGAACTCCTGGGGGCCGGAGGAGGAGGCGAAGCAGTTCAAGCACTGACCCGGTTCCTCACGCGCCTCGACGGGCGGGGCGCCATGGTCGTGTCCTCCCGCTCAACCTACTTCGACTTTGGTCGGATTCGGACTCAAGCAGATCACTACCGAAGCGCTGACGCGAACTTCGAGATCGTGCCCGCCGACCTCCTGCCCTGGACCGAAGACGAGATGTGCTCCTACCTCGACTCGAACCGCCTATGCGAGAAACTCGGGGCCGGTACGCCGCAAGAGGCGCTGGAGGCCCTGAAGAGGACGTACTTCGCTGGCGCAGACGAGGCCAGCCTGTTGTCCACTCCGTTCTTCCTGACCGCCGCCGTGGATGTGGCGCGCCAGAACGCGGCGGAGGACGAGGTTGCCGCGGGGACATCCGCCCAGCGGCCAATAGGCAGGATCATTGCGAGCTTCGTACGACGCGAAGTCGGGAAGTTCCGCAACACGAGCGACGAGCCGATTCTCTCCGAGGAAGACCACCAAGGATTCCTGCGAATGCTCGCCGAGGAGATGTGGTGGCAGGAACGCCGGGAGCTCGACCGGGAGTCCGTCGAGACGATCGCTGAGCTCTTTGCCGAGCAGGTAGGGTTATCGGACAGCGACCTCCGTGCCTTCTCCGCGCGCGCGTCTTCCTATGCCTTCCTCTCCGCCCAAAAGGGACATGGCCCGGGGCCGGCGCTGCTCGCTTTCTCCCACGAGTACTACTATGCGTTCTTCGTTGCCCGGTTTCTCGCTCAGCGTCTAGCCGCCGGCGAAGACGTCGCCGGTCTGCTCGGTCGTACCGAGGTCAGCCCTACCGTAGCCGAGGAGTTTGGCGAACAGGTTCTGGAGAACCGCGACGCTTGGCTGCCGGGAATCCTGACGGCTCTCGCGAACCGCCCCGTGCCGACGACAGAGCGCGAGACGAATCGCGGCAATGCCGGCGCACTCTACGCGGCCGCCTTGTCGAAGTGTCCCCGCATCGAGAACCTGCATGTCGTGGATGCATCGTTCGTGGGCGTCGATCTTCGGGGTTCCGCCCAGAAGAACGCAAGCCTCGGCCGTTGCGACTTCATCGACGTGGATTTCCGGTCCGCCGATTGGTCATTCGATGAATCAGCGACGTGCTCTTTCGTCAGGCTCCGAGTCGATCCCCTGACCACTCGGCTCAATGGGCTAAGACTCGCCGGGACCGACCTCTATGGGATTGCGTCGGGCGAAGGCAGGATTGAATACGACCCGAAGAGAGTCCGGCGCATCTGCGAGAAGATCGGGATCGAACTTCGGCAAGAGGAGGCGGCCAGCACTGATTCGGAGAGCGTCAGCTACAGCAGCCACGCAGAGCAGATGATCCAACTGCTGCACAAGCTGTTGCGCATCGCCGACAGAACGTACTACCTTTCGGATGACGTGCTCAATCGCCGCGGCGTCTCGACCCGCGCGCACTGGGCCGACCTCAAGGGCCTGCTCCAGGATTACGATCTTCTCGAAGAGAAGGTCGTCCAGAAAAGTGGTACGCAGCTTCTCCGCTTGGCCTTCCCGCCCAACGTGATCGCTGAAGGCGAAGGAATGGCAACCGACTCCGCGGTCGGAGGTTTCTGGCGGGAGATCAAGCGCCTCTGAACGGCGAGCTGACTGGCGCTACGCCGCCTCGTAAACGCTCTTCCCGGCGCCGTGGTAACTCGCATAGACGTGCTGGAACACGGCGCTTGCCTTCTGCCGGAACAGGTCCGGAGTGTAGGAACCGGGCAGCCCGGCGTCGAGGTGCTCCTCGATGGTCACCCGCACCTCCGCGCGGGCCTGCCGGCGCTTGCGCCAGTCGAGGGTCAGCTTGCCGGCCTTGAGCGTTGCGAGCAGTTCCTTGGCCGCGGCCTTGACCCGCTTCCGCTCGGCCGCGGTCAGTTCCATCTCCGGCTTCGTCAGGAGGTCGAAGACGGCGAGTTCCTCCTGATCGAGCTCCTCGCCGACGGCCCGACGCTCCTCTTCGTTGAGCTCTTCCGCGAACTCGAACAACCGCCGGACGTGCTCCTCCACGTTGGCGCTGCCGGCGTTGTAGGCGTCGATTCGCGCCTGGAGCTTCTCCACGTAGTCGGTCCGGGTCGGATTCTCACGGACCATCCGCTCGACACGGCGCGCGAGCAGGGACGTGAGCTTCTCCTTGAACGTCCTCTTTCTCGACCGTTCGAACTTGGCCGCCAGCTTCTCGAAGTCGATGGCGCTCAGGTCGGTCGAGTAACGGCCGCCCTCGGCGACTCTTTAACCCTCGGCTTCGATCGACTCGTCGAGCAGCGCCTCGACCTGCTTCATCGTGAGCGAGATGTCCGCCGGCGGATCGAGAGAGCGAATCCGGCCGGCGAGCACCGAGAGCAGCTTGACGCGAGGCCTGAACTCCTGGGCCCGGACGTCCGGAAGGACCGCCCTGAACAGCCGGTCGACCGCGCCGGCCAGGGCGAGAAAGCGGCCCTTGATCTCCGCCGTGGCGACGAGGGCGTCGACCGCGTCGGCCAGCAACTCAAGCCGGCGGAATCCCTCCGCCCGTTCGATGGCCATGAGCTCGACGCCCTGGTCGCGGCAGAAGGCCTCCGCGTCCTTCAGGGACTCGCGAACGCCGGCGATCAACGCGGCCTTGTCTTCCGCCGGAGAGGCCGCGCCGCCGCGCCCGGCGCCGTAGATCGACAGCGCCCGTTCCAGATGCCGGAACACGCCGACGTAGTCGACGATCAGGCCCGCCTCCTTCTCCGCGTACACCCGGTTCGCCCTGGCGATCGTCTGCATCAGGGTGTGGTTTCGCATCGGCTTGTCGAGATAGAGCGTCGAACAGCTCGGCACGTCGAAGCCGGTCATCCACATGGCGCAGACGAAGACGAGCCGGAACGGGTCGTCCGCGTCCTTGAACTTCGTCTCCAGGTCCTCCTCGACCATCCGGCGACGGTGCCGCCGGAAGTCGATGCCCTTCGCCTTCATCTCCGCGACTTCGTTCTGGGAGGAAGAGACGACGACCGCCATGTCGGTCTCCTCCATCCAGGCGATCCGGTCGTCGATCTCGGCGACGGCCTCGAAGTCCTCCGCCGGAAGAGCGGACCGCGCGGCTCTCAGCTCCTCGATCCGGCGCTTCCAGCGAGCGCCGACCTTGTCGTGCATGCGCGCCGCGGTCGCCTTGTCGATGGAGATCGCCATCGCCTTGCCGCGGAAGCCGCGCTCGGAGAAGTGGCGCGCGAGATCCTCCGCCACCGCGTCCAGGCGATCGTCTCTCGTGATCAAGTGGTACTCGCGGGCGAACTCGCGCTCGAGCTTCTCCTCCCGCGCCTCGTCGAGCGCGGCCTCCTCCAGCAACCGCTCCATGTCCTCGTTCAGGTCCTGGTTCGAGAGCTGCAGTTCGGGAACGCGGTTCTCGTAGAACAGCGGCACCGTGGCCCGGTCCTCCACCGATTGCCGGAAGTCGTAGACGCTGACGTAGTCGCCGAAGACCTGCCGCGTCCGCTCCTCTTCGCCCTGGATGAGCGGAGTCCCGGTGAAGGCGAGGAACGCGGCGTTCGGCAGCGCCTGCCGCATGTTGAGGGCCAGCGCGTCGTACTGGCTGCGGTGCGCCTCGTCCGTGATGACGACGATGTCGTCCCGCTCCGAGAGCACGGGATGGGCTTCGCCCGGTCCGCCTGTTCGGAACTTGTGGATCAGCGTGAAGACGTAGCGATGGTCCTCGCGCAGCAACCCGCGCAGATGCCCGCTGTTCTCCGCCTGCGCCCCACCCTCGCCGATCGCGCCGGAAGACGCGAACTGGCGGTAGATCTGGCGGTCCAGGTCCTGGCGGTCGGTGACGACGACGAAAGTCCAGTTTCCGGGCACGCGGCGCAGGGTCTTCTGGGCGAAGAAGATCATCGACACGCTCTTGCCGCTGCCCTGGGTGTGCCAGAAGACCCCCAGGCGGCCTTGGCGCCCCCGGATGTCCGCCACCGCGTCGAGCGCGTTGTTCACGCCGAGGACCTGGTGGTTCTTGCCGATCAGCTTGATCAGCCCGTCGGCCGTCTCCTGGAAGAGCGTGAAGTTCTCGACCACGTCCAGCAGCCGCGTCGGCTCGCACACGCCGCGCAGCACCGTCTCCAGCGAAACCCGTGGCGGCTCCTCCTCGCTCGCCACGCGCTTCCACTCCGCGAAGTGCTCCCAGCCGGCCGTCACACTGCCGAGCCGGCTGTCGAGGCCGTTGGAGAGGAGGATGAGCGCGAGGCTCCGATCGCGGCAGCGACCTCTTCGGCCGACATGCCGGCGTCGAACATCGGAAACGCCCTGATCCACCGGATCGCCTGCTTCTTCCGGCGCGTCTCGCGGTGCTCTTGCGACCGCCGCGCCGGCCTCGGCGGGCCTGCTTGGCCAGCCACGCCGGGCTGTCGCCGTCTCTGGCGCGGCGATGCCAGTACCTCGCGACGGAGCGGCCGTAGCGCTCCACCTCCCGCCAGAGCAGCCGCGGCCGGCAGTACGCCAGCTCGAGGCGACGGGCGAGCTTGAGCACCTGCCGCTCCCCTTCGAAGCGGCCGGAAGCCAGGAGCCGGCCTGCTTCAACGTTCAGACCGTAGAGCAGGCCCACGGCCCGGATGCCCTCGTAGAGCGGACTGTCCCCGTACAGGCCCCAGGTCCGTATCCGGGAACCGGCCGCCGTCACCGGGACGGCGTGCTCCTCCCGGCCGCACTGCACCAGCGTGTCGAGGGCCGCCGTCGAGACCACGGGCACGGTGCAATCGGCTTCGGCCAGCCGGCCACAGCCGACCCGGGTCTCCACGGCGTAGGAGCCGTCGTGAATCCAGTCCCCGGCGGCGTCGCCGAGCCGGAACCTGCCCTTGCCGCGGCCGGTGGCCGGGACGTAGCCGGCCGGAGCGAGGTAGAGCAGGTGCCGGCCGTTCTCGCTCATCGAGACGGTCATCTCGACCGGATCGCCGAGCAGCTGGACGACCGGAGCGCAGGTCTCAGGCCCGGTATCGACGTCGATCACGAGGCCCTCGACCGATGCCGGGATGTAGCCCAGGTCTCCGCCCCGATCGACGTGGGCGCCGAGGGCGTCGGCCGTGGGCATCCGCAGTTGCCAGCCGCGCTCGATCGCCCGCTTGCCGTCGCACAGCACGAGGTGCAGGGTCGGCGTGAACAGCGACAGTTGCAGCGCCGAGTGTTCGGGCGAGGGGTGCTGTCTGGTATTCTCGGTCACGTCGTGGCCGTCTGGATCGGCCCTTCGAGAGCGCCTCGGCGCTACTACGCCGCCGCTCCCCCCGAAGTCGTCAGTTTACAACGACTTCCACCCGCCGCCCGCTGGACCTTGGATCCGGCGGCCGGCCTCTGTCTGGAACAAAGCGCCCAAGAGCTGCAGTCCAATCCAATCCTGAAATGAGC
>JAAXHG010000044.1 GCA_012270995.1 Vicinamibacteraceae bacterium
AGAGCGTCGACCTCAAGGTGCGGCCCATGCACCACCGGCTCGCAGGCCGCGTGAGAGCGCACGTCCTCCTCTGCACCCTCGCCTACTACGTCGAGTGGCACATGCGAAGGCGCCTCGCCCCCATCCTCTTCGACGACCAACGCAACACCGACGACCGCGAGTCGCCCGTGCAGCCGGCGCAAGGTCCGACGACGCCAAGCGCAAGGCCAACTCCGGCCGCACCGACGACGGACTCCCCGTGCACAGCTTCCAAACGCTGCTCGACGACCTCGCCACCCTCACCAGAAACCGCGTCAAGACGCCGGCGGGAGAGGCCGCGACAGCCAACGTCCTCCCGCGACCCACGCCACTGCAGGAAAGGGCCTTCAGCCTCCTCGGCGTCCGACCCTGAAGCACAACGTACCCAGTACCGTACAGAACCAATACACGCCAAGCCCTCTGCCCATAAGGGATCCCCAGGCTCGACGCTCAGAACTTCGGGCTAGACGGGCTCCAGCCGTAGCCCGGTCAGCAGCAGTGTCGGCGCGCCCACCGCTCCGGGCACCGGGAAGAACCTCAGGTCGTCGCCGACGGCGCGGATTCCCCGCAGCAACTGCCGGATCGAACCTCCGAGTCGCGCTCTCGGGATGGCTCCGAGAATGCGGTCGTGCTCGATGACGAAGCCGGTCACGTCGATCTCGAAGGTCGGTTCCGCGTGGTGGTTCGAGTCTCCGAAGGCGGCGTGCAGACGGCCGCCGGGAGCCCGGTCCAGCAGATAGCAGCCGCGCCGGATGCCGGTCCGGATCTCATCCGCGGGCGCCGGACCGCGGGCGATGTAGAGATGAGAATGACTGATCTCGGGCGGAGCTCGCCAGCCCGACCGGCGGCGGCAGCCGGTGGCGGAGAAGCCCGACCACCCGTCATCTTCCCAGGTCAGCAGGGGCTCGCCGGGTTCCCCTTCCCTGATCAGCGTCACCGCCCGCGTTGGCACGCCTTCGTCGTCGACGGAAGTCCGGATCCACCCGGTCTCCAGAGCTCCGTCGTCCAGGATGTGCAGGTCCGTTGGCCCCAGGGAGTGGCCGGAACTCAGGCGCTGGAGTTTCTCCCAACCGTCGCGGTCCCGCAGGACAGGGCTGAGCAGGGCCAGCAGGTTGGAGGCGACGGCGGGCGACACGGCGAGTTCACTGGAAGGCAACTCGGGCTCGGGTGCGGCGGTGGCGAGAGTGAGCCGGTCCGCGACTTCCGCGGCGATCGTGGACGCGTCGAAGTCCCTCAGGGCACCGGCAGCGCGATAGAGGCTGCAGGAACCACGCGTCGCGTTGCGTTCGACGGCGAACTCCATGTTGATCGTTGCGAGGCGCAGCGAAGTTCGGCCGGTGACTCCTTCGCTGTTCGCGAGTACGGACGCGCTGGCGCCGTCGTGCAGTCTGGCCCGGATCAGGCGGCTGCCCGGGAACTCGCTCCTGGTCCGTTCCAGGATGCTGTGGACGAGGTTGCGGCCGAGTGCTTCCCCGTCGTCGTCCGGCGGGTCCTTTCGGCCGGTGGTGACGCGCGCCCCGCGCCGGCTGGGCGACGGCAGCCTGAGCGAACCCGGCCGGAGGGAGTGGCGATTCAACCGGCGCCAGCCGCCGGGAGCGGGCAGGGAACCGGATCCGGTAGCGAAGAGGGCTCCGCCCTCGGCACCGGCGCGCAATGCCCACCCTTTCTCCTCGACGTGGAGTGTGTGAGAACGCCAATCCGCCGGCGCCGACGGCGAGGCGATCGCCGCCCGCCAAGGGTCGATCTGGACTTGAACGCCGCCGCCGGCCTTGACGTAGATCTCGGCGCACGATGCGCCGGTACGCTCGGTGACCGCGGTCAGCGCCGTCCGCAGGGTCTGGATGGTCGGCAGCCGCAGGGGCCTCAAACCAGGCCCTCCAGGCGCACGGAGGGGCTTCGGGCCCACACCGGCAGGAGCGCTCCGTCCTTTGCGCACCAACCGGCGCCGGCGGCCAGCGGACGGTCTCCGACCGCGGTGACCGCCGCGAGGAGGTCGGTTGTTCGCGACCGGAGCTCGACCGGCCCCACGAAGTCGACGGGGCCGCTGGCTCCGAGCCGCCGGGCGCAGGGCGCTCGCAGTACGCAGCCGCCGTCGAACGGGTTCAGCGTCCCGCTCTCGAACTCACCGATGTAGAGGCCGCCGGCGGCTTCGTGGAACAGCTCCGCTTCGGGCGTATCGCTGGGCAGCAACTCGAGGTGTGTGGTGCGTGGCCCCGGCAGCATGTGACGGCTGGCCCGTCTCGCGGCTCCCGGAACGAGTCGCTGGTGCCGGCCGGCCCAGCAGAGGTCCGCCAGCGGCTGCCGCACGCGCCCGCCACGGAGCAGCCAGCGGGCGATGACCGTCGTACCTTCGTCGTCGCTGAAACGTCCGCAGCCGTCCGGAGCGAGCCGCGGATCGTCGACGACGTCGAGATCGTCCCTGCCCAGCTTCAGTCCGACGACGCTTTCCGGGGCGCCGGTCAGGGCCAGGGTGTCCGCTTCCAACGTGTGGGCAACGACCTCGTGCAGCATGACCGCGGCGGCGCAGGGCCCGAGAACGATGACGCGGGGCGTGTTCGAGTGCTCCGGCAGGTTCCGTGACCTCAGTCGGTCGACCAGGCAGGTGGCGACCGGATCGAGATCCTCGTCGGCGAGCGAGGGCAGCAGGCCGCCCCAGAACCCCCACGGCGTTTCCAGATGCAGGCTGAAGTACTCTTCGAATTGGCTGGGAGCCGACATGTGGCCACAAATCACCTGGACCTGCCGGCGGTGGCGGCGCACGGTGACGTCCATCGGAAAGCCAACCCGGCGCCGATTGACGGCCCGGGCGAGTTGGCGCTCCGCCCGCTCGATCTCGGCGAGCCGGAGCGGCGGCCAGCGACCGGTCCTGATTCGCGGAGGTGGACCGATCGATCCGGCCGTGCCGGTGACGCGGTCGCAGCAGGAGGCGAAGGCGTGCCCCGAGATCGTGTCGGCGGAGGCCAGACGGCTGCTGCCCGCTTCGATTCGCCGGACGGAGAGGCCCCGCTCCCGCCGCAGCCGAAGGCGGTTGTGGGTACCCTTCGGCAGCAACTCGACCGTCTCCAGGCGTTCGAAGAACGCCTCCGTCCGCTGGCCGGGGCGGTCTGGCAGCCGGGTCAGGGAATCGGTCAGCTTGGTGACGTCCGAGGCCAGCAGCGCGCTTGCGTGCCGGGCTGTGGCCGCCGTCTCCATGGGTGTGATTCTAGAAGCTTGCGCCGCCGGGAGCCTGCGCCGCGGACCGCCGCGCATCGGCCGGGTTCCTCTGTGGTAAGAAAGCCGCTCGGATGACCAGGGTGAAGGAGCCAGTCGAAGCAGGAGGCTCGATTCGCGGCCAGCAGGCGAGCGAACTGGAGCGCCGCCTCGAATTGTCGCGGCTGGGCGGTGGCGCCGAGCGCATGGATCGTCAGCATGCCAACGGCAAGCTGACCGCGCGGGAGCGGATCGATCTGTTGCTCGATCCAGGATCGTTCGTCGAGATCGATGCGCTGGTCACGCACCGCTGCACCGACTTCGGCATGGCCGACCAACGCATACCGGGTGACGGCGTGGTGTGCGGACATGGCCTGGTGGACCAGCGGCCCGTGTACGTCTTCGCGCAGGACTTCACCGTCTTCGGCGGTTCGCTGTCAGAGACGAACGCGCGCAAGATCTGCAAGGTCATGGACCTGGCGGTCGAGAACGGTGCTCCGGTCGTGGGCCTGAACGACTCGGGAGGCGCCCGCATCCAGGAGGGTGTCGCTTCGCTGGGCGGTTACGCGGACATCTTTCTCCGCAACACGCTGGCCTCGGGAGTGGTGCCCCAGATCAGCGCGATCATGGGGCCCTGCGCGGGCGGCGCGGTCTACTCGCCGGCGATCACGGACTTCGTGCTGATGGTCGAGGGCACGAGCTACATGTTCGTGACCGGCCCCGACGTGATCAAGACCGTGACCCACGAGGACGTCTCGATGGAAGAGCTGGGCGGGGCGAAGACGCACGCGAGGCGGAGCGGAGTGGCCCACTTCACGGCCCCGGACGACACGGCTTGCCTGCTCGCCGTGCGGGAGCTGCTCGGCTACCTGCCGGGCAACAACCTGGACGATCCACCGCCCCGGCCGACCGACGATCCGGAAGACCGCGAGTCGCCCGAGCTCGACGAACTGGTGCCGGTCGACCCGAACAAGCCCTACGACATCGGCGCGTTGATCCGGGACGTCGTGGATGACGGTCGCTTTCTTGAGGTTCACCGCAGCTTTGCCCAGAACATCGTGGTCGGCTTCGCGCACTTCGGCGGCCGCAGCGTCGGCATCGTCGCCAACCAGCCGAACTACCTTGCCGGTGTGCTGGACATCGACGCGGCGGTGAAGGGCGGCCGCTTCGTCCGCTTCTGCGACGCGTTCAACATCCCGCTGGTCACCTTCGAGGACGTGCCGGGTTTCCTGCCGGGCGTGCAGCAGGAGCACGGCGGAATCATCCGCAACGGCGCCAAGCTGCTGTACGCGTTCGCCGAGGCGACCGTGCCGAAGATCACCGTGATCACCCGCAAGGCGTACGGCGGCGCGTACTGCGTGATGGCCAGCAAGCACCTGCGCACGGACGTCAACCTGGCGTATCCGACCGCGGAGATCGCGGTCATGGGACCGAGCGGGGCGGTCAACGTCCTCTATCGCCAGCAGATCCGGAACGCGGAAGACCCCGAAGCACTGCGCGAACGGATGGTGGCCGAGTACCGGGAGAAGTTCTCCAACCCCTACGTGGCGGCGGAGCGCGGCTTCGTCGATGCGGTGATCGCCCCGCGCACGACCCGCCACGAGATCGTCCGCGCCCTGCGGCAACTCGAAGGCAAGCGCTGCGGCGTGCCGGCGAAGAAACACGGAAGCGTGCCGCTGTAGGAGCTGGCGCGCACGGGAACCGAACACGAAGCGTAGCGACGGAGCGAGCGAAGGAATGAGCGACATCCAGGTAGGGATCGTCATGGGCAGCGACTCGGACTGGCCGACGATGAAGAAGGCGGCGAAGGTCTGCGCCGATTTCGGCGTCGGCTGCGAATCCCGGGTTCTCTCTGCCCACCGGACCCCGCGGGAGACGGCCGAGTGGGCCGAAGGCGCGGCCGAGCGCGGCATCGGCGTGTTGATTGCCGGCGCCGGCGTCGCCGCCGCGCTCCCGGGCGTCGTGGCGGCCGCGACGACCCTGCCGGTGGTCGGCGTCCCGGTGGCGAGCGGTCCGCTGAACGGTGTCGATGCCCTGCTGGCGATCGTGCAGATGCCGCCGGGGATCCCGGTCGCCACGGTGGGCGTGAACCGGGCCGACAACGCGGCGCTGCTGGCGCTCCAGATTCTCGGGTTGGGGGACGCGGATCTGGCCGCTGCCGTGACGGAACACCGGAGGCGCATGGGCGAGAGCGTGGCGGCCGCCGACGAGCGCGTACAGCGGGACTCCGAAGCGCTGGAGCGCGCATGAAGCTCGCGCTCGGCGCCGACCACGCCGGAGTCGAGTTGAAGGATCGGTTGAGCGAGGTTCTGCGTTCGCGCGGAATCGAGATCGTCGATTTCGGCGACGACGGTTCGGCTCCTGTCGACTACGCCGACAAGGCGGCGGCCGTGGCGCGGGCCGTGGCGTCGGGCGAGGCAGACCGGGGTCTTCTGGTGTGCGGCACCGGGGTCGGCATGGCCATGTCGGCGAACCGCTTTGCCGGCGTCCGGGCGGTCAATCCGAGCGACAGCTTCACGACGCGGATGTCCCGGGCCCACAACGACGCGAACGTCCTGGCGCTCGGCGCCCGCGCCCTCGGCGCCGGTCAGGCCTCCGAACTGCTTGAGGTCTTCCTCGACACCCCGTTCGACGGCGACCGCCACACCGCGCGCGTCGCCAAGATCGACCGCGTCGTCGTCGAGTAACACCCGCCTGCCCGGAGGCCTGAGGGTCAACCTCCTGGTGCCGCTCCCGCTTACTGAGATGCTGGGGAGTCGGCTCGCTGCCCTCCGCTCGCTTCGGTTGGGCGGTGGCTGTCGGTGGGTCGTCGGCCGTCGCTCGCTCCGAGCCACCTGGAGGTTGACCCTCAGGCCTCCGGGCAGGCTGGACGGCGTCGATGAATCCGGAACGCCATCGGTGAGACTGGCCTCATCTGCGGTAACCCGTGACGAGGTCCCGAGCTGGCGCCGGCGCGCCGTAGTTGGCTCGGAGTGCCGAGCGGACCTCGCCCACCAGGTAGAGCGAGCCGGTGACGATCAGGGTGCGAGGCGGACCACTAGCGGCGGCCAGGCATGTCTTCAGGGCGCTTCCCGCGTCGGTTTCCACTACAGCGTTGCGGGTCTTGAGAAGCGGTAGAAGTGCTTCAGGTGGCATCGCACGTGCGTGATCGGGAGCCGTCAGCACGACCCGGTTGGCCCGTTCCGCCAACGGGGGCAGGCATCGCTCGGGCTGCTTGTCGTTGAGCGCTCCGTAGAGCAGATCGAACTCGATGCCGACCTCGTCCAGGTAGGAGCGGAGTGCTGTGGCGCCTGCGGGGTTGTGCGCAGCGTCGAACAGGATCCTGCGGGGGCCGGTACTTGGTTCGATCTCGACCCACTCGAGCCGGCCGGGCCAGTGGACCGCCTCCAGACCCCGCCCGGCGGCTTCGGGGTCGAGCTCCCGTCCGGGGAGGGCGCAGAACTCTTCTGCCGCTCGGATCGCGAGGGCGAGATTCGTGAGCTGGTGCGGGCCGGCCAGAGGCGCCCTGAAGGTGTACCGCGCGCTGGACGTGGCCAGCGAGAGATGCGGCTGGTTTTGCGCCTGGTCGTGGATCTCCACCTCGTCACCCGCGTCGACGAGCTCCGCCCCGCCGACCGCGGCGCAGCGGTTCAGTTCGCGCTGGACTGCCGGTGCCGGGCGCCAGGTCAGACACTTGCGGCCGGGTCGCATGACGCCGGCCTTTTCGCCCGCGATCGAGGTCAGGGTCCAACCGAGCTGCGGGGTGTGGTCCCGTGCGATCTGGGTGATCACCGAGAGCACGGGCTCGGACACGTTGGTCGCGTCGAGGCGGCCGCCGAGGCCGACCTCGAACACGGCGGCGTCCACCCGGTGTGCCGCGAAGTGGAGCCAGGCCGCCGCGGTCAGGCTCTCGAAGTAGGTCGGCGGCGCCGCCCCGGCGGCTTCCAGCACGCGCCGGAGGTGGCAGCCGAGCTCGGTCTCCGTGATCGCGGTCCCGTCGATGCGGACCCGCTCCTCGACGTTTTCGAGATGGGGCGAGGTGTAGAGGCCGCAGCGGAAACCGGCGGCGGTCAGGAGCGACGCGAGCGCGGCGCTGGTCGAGCCCTTGCCGTTCGTGCCCGCGACCAGGATCGTCGGCACGCCGCTTTGGGGATTGCCGAGGGCGCCGAGCAACTCGCGGATCGCATCGAGACCGAGCTTCTGGCCCCACACCTCGAGCCGGTCGAGGATCTCGCTGGCTGAAGGTCTGGTCTTGCCGGTCACTCGGCGGCGCAGCATAGCGCCGTGTGGCTCCGCAGACCGCTAGACTAGAACCGTCATGTCCGGTCACAGCAAGTGGAGCACGATCAAGCACAAGAAGGCGGCGCAGGACGCCAAGCGCAGCAAGGTCTTCACACGCATCCTCAAGGAGGTTGTCGTGGCGGCAAGGCTCGGTGGGGGCGACCCCGCCGGCAATCCCAGGCTGCGCCACGCGCTCTCGGAGGCGAAGGCCCACAACGTGCCCGGAGACAACATCGACCGGGCGATCAGGAAGGGGACGGGAGAACTCGAGGGCGTGTCCTACGAGGAGGTCACCTACGAGGGGTACGGTCCGGGCGGTGTCGCGGTGCTGGTCGAGACGCTGACCGACAACCGCAACCGGACCGTGTCCGAGGTGCGACACCTGTTCACCAAGCACGGCGGCAACCTGGGCGAGAACGGCTGCGTCGCGTGGATGTTTCAGCGTCGCGGGTTCTTCGCGTTCGACCGTTCCGCCATGGAGGAGTCCGGGGTCGACGAGGAGGCGCTGGTCGAACTCGCGCTGGAACTCGAGGCCGAGGACTTCTCGGTCGAGGAGGAGAGCTACAACGTCTACACCTCCGTGGAGGCCTTTCACGCCGCCAAGGACGAAGTCGAGGCGCGTGGCCTCGCCGCCGGCGTCGCGGCGCTGACCATGGAACCACAGAACCTGGTCCGGGTCGACGAAGCGGTCGCGGGTCGACTGGTACGCCTCATCGACGCCCTCGAGGACCAGGACGACGTGCAGCACGTCTGGGCCAACTTCGACCTGGACGACGAGCTGCTGGAGCGGCTGGCGTCCTGATCGGCGCTTTGGCGGGACGACGGCCTTGATCGTCCTCGGTCTGGATCCCGGCAGCCGGTACACCGGCTACGGCGTGGTCGAACAGGAGGGGTCGCGCCTCAGGGAGCTGGGCTCGGGCCGGATCTCGCTGGTGTCGGAGCCGAGTCCCGAGACCCGCATGGCTCGCCTGGCGGAGGGCGTGGAGCGGGCTCTCGACCGCTGGCGGCCGGCCGCGGCGGCTCTCGAGACCCTGTACCACGGGAAGAACAGCCGCTCCCTGATCGCGCTTGCCCAGGCTCGGGGCGTGATCCTCTCGGTGCTGGGCCGGCGCGGTCTGGAAGTGGAGGAACTGTCTCCCGCCGAAGTCAAGAAGGCCGTGTGCGGCAACGGCCGGGCCGACAAGACCCAGGTGGCGCGCATGGTCGATGTGCTGCTGGGTTCGGGGAAGGGCCGGCGCAGTGCGGACGCGTCGGATGCGCTGGCCGTCGCCATCTGCTGCGTGCAGGGACGACCGCTCAGGAGGGGCGTGGAGGCGACGCGGAGCGCCCGTTGAACCGGGTCACGGCGGCCTTCCAAAGCAGGTTCCGTGTGCTATATTGCTCCACCGTTCCAAGGTGAGCCAGTCACTTCTTCCGGTGCAGGGTCACCGTCCGTTTAGAATCGCGTCCACTGTCGGTGGGCGATTCAACTCGGCCCGTCCTTGGCGGGCGTACCAGCTTTGAGGAGGTAACTAGGTGAACATTGGTGGCACGTTCTGGAAGTTGATGAACGAGGGCGGACCCGTCATGTGGCCACTGCTCGCATTCTCGGTCATCGCTCTCGCGGTGGTGGGCGAGCGGTTGTACGCACTGTGGCGCGCGCGGATCAACGTTCACGAGTTCCTCCCCAAGGTGCGAAAGGCGCTGGTGGTCAACCGGTCGATCCGCGACGCCGTGAAGGTCTGCGAGGAGTACCGGGGGCCGGTGGCCTCGATCCTCAAGGCTGGTCTGATGAAGTACGGCCAGCCCAAGGAAGACATCGAGAAGACGATCGAGAACGCCGCCCTGTTCGAGATGGGACGTCTGGAGCGCGGTCTTGCGGTGCTGGCGACGACCGCCAACGTGGCGCCGCTCCTCGGCTTCTTCGGCACGGTGACCGGCATGATGGCCGGTTTCGACGCGCTCGCGGCGCAGGGCCTGTCCAACCCGGGCGCGGTGGCCACGGGCATCAAGGAGGCCCTGACCACGACGGCCGGCGGTCTTGCGGTCGCCATTCCGACGCAGCTCGCCTACAACTACTTCATGAGCCGCATCAACAAGTTCGTGCGCGACATCGAGACGGCCGCGAACATGCTGCTCGAGACCTTCGGCGAGATGGAGCGCAGCGGCATCTCGCCCGATAGCGGCGAAGGCAGCTAGAATCCACTCGGGCCCTCGGAGGCGGAGGACAGCGACATGAAGCTCAAGGCATCCATCGAGCACAAGCCGAACATCCCGACGGCCTCGATGGCCGACATCGCCTTCCTGCTGATCATCTTCTTCATGCTGACGATCACCTTCGAGGTCGACAAGACCCAGGTGCAGTTGCCGAAGACGACGCTACGGTTCGAGATCCCGAAGAAGGCCGCCTACGTGTCGATCGACCCGAACGGTCGCATCCGCGTGTCCGACGGCAACTCTCAGAGCTCTCTGGTCAGCGCGGCGGACGAGGTGCTGTCCATGGCCGCAACCGTGATCTCGACCGATCCGACCAAGACGTTCGTGGTCAAGTCCGACGGCGACGTACCTTGGGAGAAGGTCGACGAAGTGCTCGACGCTCTGAAACGGGCCAAGGTGCGAGATCTGCGCCTGCTGTCAGACCAGCGCACGGTCGACGACCTCTGAGGAACACGGCCGCAACCTGGAATCTGACGAACCGGATGGAGGCTCAAGATGAAGATCGATCGTGATCGCCCGAACGACGAGATTCCGACCTCGTCGATGGCGGATATCGCCTTCCTGCTGATCGTCTTCTTCATGGTGACGACGACGTTCACGGCCACCCGCGGCCTCGACTTCGCGCTCCCGGAGGATGACGACAACCCGCCGGTCATCGAGAAGGAAGAGTCGGTGCTGATCGAGATCTTCCCGGGAGGGAATCTCCGCGTGGACCAGAATCCGATGGAGCTCGGGGAGATCATCGAGTACCTGAAGCCGAAACTGGAGCGGAACCCGAAGAAGCCGGTGATCATCCGGCCGGATATTGCGACCGAGTACAAGCACATGGTCGTGGTGTACGACGAACTGCGGCAGGCCGAGGACCACGGCCTGGCGGAGCCGATCAACATCTCGGTGCCGACGCAGCGGGAGATCCAGAGCTTCTGGTACTAGCGCCGCCAAACCCGGAATAGGACCGAGTCCGAACGAAGTTGGAACCACACATCAGACTTGACAGAGACCTGACTGAGAAGGGATACCCCGATGAGTGACGAGAACCTCGAAGCGGCCGCATCCCCGGCCGAAGAGTCGCAGGCCGAAGAAAGTGGCGCGCTGACGTCGGCCGAGCAGGGCCTCCTGACCTACGTCGAGGAGACCCGGGAGGACAACAAGACCTTCCGCTACTCGTTCGGGATCGCGGTGCTGTTCCACGCGATCCTGCTGATCGTCAAGCTGCCCGATCTGTACGGCGAAGTGGTGGCGCCGCCGCCGAAGCCCAAGGTCTTCGTGGTGCAGCAGGTGCGCTTCAAGCCGCCTCCGCCGGAAATCGAGCAGCAGATTCCGAAGCCCAAGTCGAAGAAGGTGCCGATCCCCGATCCGACGCCCGACGAGCCGGAACCGATCCGCATCGACGAGCCCGAGGAGATCGACATTCCGGAGGTCGACGATCTCGATCTGTTCGACCTGCCCGACGCGCCGCCTCCGCCGGAACCGACCGGCCCCATCTACGTCACCGGTGACGTGACGAAGCCGGAGAAGATCAACGAGGTCAAGCCGCAGTACACCGAGATTGCGCGCAAGGCGCGGATCCAGGGTGTCGTGATTCTCCAGGCGACGATCGACAAGAACGGCGACATCACGGACGTCAAGGTGCTGAAGGGCCTGCACATGGGCCTGAGCGAGGCCGCCGTGGCGGCGGTGAAGCAGTGGAAGTTCAAGCCGGCGACGCTGAACGGCAAGCCGGTAGCCGTCTACTACAACCTGACCGTCAACTTCCAGCTCCAGTGATGACGAATCGCCAAACTGCTCTCGCCCTCGTAACGGCCTGCACGCTGCTCGGAGCGTCTTCCGCTTCCGCTGGATGGGAGGAGGGAGTCGCCGCGTTCAGGGCCGGCAACTACGCCCAGGCGATCGCCGAGTTCCAGCAGTTCGTCGAGGAGCGGACCGAGGAGGAGGCCCTCCAGAAGGGCTACCAGATGCTGGCCCAGTCCCTGCTCCGGGGCGGCAAGGCCAAGGAGTCGATCGCGGCCTTCCAGAAGCACCTCGAGCTGAAGCCCGGCGATATCGGAAGTCAGGTCTTTCTGGGACAGGCCTACTACAAGAGCGGAATGCCGCGGGAGTGCGTCGCGACGCTCAACCGACTGAACGTCGGCAGCCTCCCGGCCGGCCACCAGATCCAAGTGTACCAGATGCGCAGCGCGAGCTACGCGCGGCTCGGGAACACGCGCGCCGCCGCCGCGGATCTGGGGAAGGTCGCGGACCTGAAGTCCGACGACGCGAAGACGCGTTTCGAGTACGGCAGGATGCTGCACAACGACGCGCAGCTCGACGCGGCGATCAGGGCCTATGAGCGGGCGATCTCCATGGACGGCAGCAACGCGGAGTGGAAGAAGACGCTGGTCAACGCCCTGAAGATCAAGGGCCGGAGCACGCAGGGGTCGGCCAAGGCCGGCGTGTACGGCAAGGCCGAGAACGTCGCCCGGAGCCTCGTCGCCAGCAATGCCGCCTACGACAACCTGCTTCTGCTGGGCGAGGTCCAGTTGGGCGGCAAGAACTACGACGCCGCGGCGTCGACCTTCCAGCAGGCGATCTCGAAGAGGGCCAACGACTGGCACGCGCACTTCTACCTGGGGCAGGCCTACGGCTCGCTGGAGCGGTTCAGCGACGCCGAGGCACCGCTCAACACTGCGCTGACGTTGGCTTCCGGTGATGCCGAGAGGCAGATCCAGGACTATCTCGGCTTCGTGCTCTCGAAGCAGAACAAGTACGATCTGGCGATTTCGGCCTACGAACGGGCTGGCAACTCGGCTGGCGCTGCGCGGGTGCGTGAGAACCAGCAGATCGCACAGGACAACAGGGAAGCCGACGAGCACAACCGGAACATCGAGGAACTGCAGCGTACGCGGGAGGAACTCCGCCGGCAACTGGAGGAGCTCCCCGGGGCGGCGAACGAACCGCCCCGCTAGGGACTCGGCGCAGAACCAGTCAGTTTCCGGCGCAGAATCTCCTGCGCCGCGCGGGGCTCGGCGCTGCCGCGAGATGCCTTCATCACCTGGCCGACCAGGTAGCCGAGAGCCTGCTTGCGACCGCCGCCGTACTGGGTGACCGCCTTGGTGTTGGCGGCGATGGCAGCGTCCACCCAGACTTCGAGTTGATCGTCGTCCCGCACCTGCCGTAGCCCGAGACGATCGACGATCTCGTCGGGTGTTTCGGTCGTATCCCAGGCTTCGGCGAGAACGTCCTTGGCGGCCGTGGCCGACAAATCGCCGGAATCCACCAGCGCCACGATGGCCGCCAGGCGCTCCGGCGGGATCACCTCCCCGGCGCGACCCGGGTCCTCGGAGCCGGGGTCCTGCAACTGGACGTTTCTCCGCTTCAACTCGCGCAGGATCTCGGTCATCACCCAGTTGGCGATCGAGCGGGCGCCGGCCGGATACGCGGCCACGGCTCGCTCGTAGTACGTAGCCAGGGGAACGCTGCCGGCCAGCAGCGCGGCTTCCTCGGCCCGCAGCCCGTAGGCCTCGCGGAACCGCGCGCTCTTGACCCACGGCAACTCCGGCAGCAGTTCCGCCTGACGGTCGACGCGTTGCTCGGTCAGCACCAGGGCGGCGAGATCGGGTTCCGGAAAGTAGCGGTAGTCGTGCGCCTCCTCCTTGGACCTGAGCGAGCGGGTGGCGCCGCTGGCGGGCTCGAAACTCCGCGTCTCCTGTTCGACCCGGCCACCCGCGGTCAGGATGTGCAGTTGCCGCTCCCGCTCGTACTCGAGCGCCTTGGCGACGTGGCGGAAGGAGTTCAGGTTCTTGACCTCCGTCTTCGTGCCGAGCGTGCGATAGCCCGTCGGTCGCAGCGAGAGGTTGGCGTCGCAGCGAAGACTGCCCTCTTCCATGTTGCCGTCGCTTGCACCGGTGTAGAGAAGGACCTGGTGAAGCGTCTGCAGGTAGGCCTGAGCATCCTCGGGCGAGCGAATCTCGGGCTCGGTCACGATCTCCACCAGGGGTACGCCGCAGCGGTTGAAGTCGACCAGGCTCCGACCAGGGAGAGGGCCGCCCCCCGGCACCTCGTGCAGGAGCTTGCCGGCGTCTTCCTCGAGGTGGATCCGATGGAGCCGGACCTTGCGGCCGGAGGGGAGCGGTACGGCCCCGCCTTCGGCGAGAGGTTGGTCGTACTGACTGATCTGGTAGCCCTTCGGCAGATCGGGGTAGAAGTAGTTCTTGCGCGCGAAGATGGACCGTCGCCTGACCTCGCAACCGAGCGCCAGCGCCAGCCGGATGGCGAGGTCGACGGCGTGCTGGTTGGTCACCGGGAGGGTGCCCGGGTAGCCGAGGCAGACCGGGCAGACGAGCTCGTTCGGCTCGGCGCCGAAGCGGTTCTCGCAGCGGCAGAACATCTTGGTCCTGGTGCGCAACTGGACGTGGACTTCCAGCCCGATGACCGTCTCCCAGGCGGCATCGATGGCTACGGGAGAACCTCCCGGACTGGCCGTGCTCTGCGCTACGCTCATGACCGTCTCGATGGCCGCGGCATCCTACAGCAGCTACCCCGGCATTCCGTCGTGAGAGTCGCGCGGCATTGACGAAGCGGCTCCGGCCCCCGGCCGTCATGGCCTACAGGCGCGCTTCTGTACGGGCCGCCTTCCTGGGAGTTCTGCCTGGTGGAGAGGCCCCTGCTCCGGAGGATGCCCTCCGGTGCGTGACACGCTACATGCGGGCGGCCGAACCGACCGCTCCAGCCTGGTTGAGGCAACGGCACGGTACCGAGGCGGTACGGGTCGAGGATCCCGGCTTCGGGGGGGACGGAGACGCCTTGATCGTTTCGCGCACCGGCGTCGCGGCGACCGTCTTCGTCGCGGACTGCGTACCCGTGCTGATCGCGGCCGGCGAGAACGTCGCAGCGGTTCACGCGGGCTGGCGCGGGCTGGCGAGCGGCGTCCTCGCCTCGGCGATACGGGAGTTGAGGCGGACTGGCGCCGGGGATCCGGCGCGGGCCGAGGCCTGGGTCGGTCCGGCGATCGGGCGCTGTTGTTACGAGGTGGACGAAGACGTGGCCGGCCGGGTCGAATCCGCGAGCGGCCCCGAAGCCGTCATTCGCCGGTCGGGCCGCAAACCCCACCTCGACCTGCCTCTGGCGGCTTCGGTCCAGCTCGCCGGATTGGGCGTGGACCGCGTTTGGCGTAGCGGTTGTTGCGTTCGTTGCGATTCGAACTGGTGGAGCTACCGCCGCGACGGAGCGCGCGCCGGTCGCAACTACGCCTTCATCTGGCGGACCCGGGAAGGCGTTCGGGCGTCAGTCTCCCTCGGATGACCGGCGCGAACTGCGGCTGCGGGTCCTCCGCGTGGGATCGATTCCGACTGAGCGCAGAAAAGCCAGGTCGCGTCCGTTGATGCGGAACGTCGGTGGCGGGACAGGCCGTCGCGTCGAAGAACTCCTGCCGGGGTCGCTTTCGTCCTCGCCGCTTCTCTTGCAGTCAAGGAAGAGATTGAGCGTGTAGCCTTCACGCCGAATCGACTCGAGCCGATCGTGGACCTCGGGCGACTCGGCCATCGCCTCGCAGAGAGATCGGGTGAGTTCTTCGAGCAGTTGTTTGAGCCGGGGTTCCATGGGCCGACGACCATTATCCCAGACTGTCCCGGATCCGCCACAGGGAGGTGCGGAAGACTGGCGGCGGGTGCTCGAGGCGCTGGCCGAAGCGGGTTGGGAGCCGGTCTCCTTCGAGCCTCTGGCCGGCGATGTCTCGGCCCGGCGGTACGGGCGGCTGGGCCTTGCCTCCGGCGAACGGCGGGTGGTTTGCGGCTATCCCGACGACATGAAGGACATAGCGGAGCGGTTCCTTCGTGCCGGCCATCTACTGGCCAAGGTCGATGTGCCGACACCGAGGGTGGAAGGGTACTCCCTCGATCACCCGGTCTGGATTCTCCTGGAGGACCTGGGTCCCCACACCCTGTTCGAGCGCTGGACAGGGGACGACGAGGGTTCCTACGCGAAAGCGAGCCGGCGCCTGGTGGAGGCAAGGGAGCTCATCCGGCGTATTCAGCTCCTGCCGCCCAAGGAGGTTCGGGCTCTTGGCTCCCCGCCGCTCGACCGGGCCCTGTTGATGGCGGAACTCGACCAGACGTGGGTTCGCTTCCTCGAACCGCGCGGTCTGGTTTCGGACGCGCGGTTGGCCGAGGAAGTGCGGGCCGTATTCGCGGCCCTCTGCGAGCGGCTCGATTCGGCAACGCCCGTGCCGTGTCACCGGGACTTCATGGCCCGCAACCTGATGCTGCGGGCGCCGGGTACGGACTCGGCCGGGGACAGCGAGGAACTGGTCCTGATCGACCACCAGGATCTGCGCCTGGGGCCCCCGTGCTACGACCTGGCCTCGCTCCTCAACGACAGCCTGACGCTTTCGGTGCGGGAGCGGCAGGAGCAACTCTCGGCGGTCCGTGAAGACGCTGGCCTGATGGGCCAGTACAACGCGGCGGCGGCACAGCGCACACTCAAGATCGCGGGTACCTTCGCGCACTTCGCCACGGTCCGCAGCGACCGCTATCTGCGGTTGATTCCACCGGCCCTGCTGAGATTCCTGGATGCCCTGGCCGCTCTTCCCGAAGGTCGCGACCTGGCTCCGCGCCTGCGCCGGGAGTGGGCGGCGGTGCTAGTATCCGTGCCCGACCTCCACAGGAGAACGCCATGCCCTCCCTTGGCATCCAAGAGCTAGTCGTCGTCTTCGTCATCCTTCTGGTCATCTTCGGTGGCAGCAAGCTGCCCCTCCTCGGCCGTGGGATGGGTGAGGGCATCCGGAACTTCAAGCGGGGCCTGCGAGGCGACGACTCCTCCGAACTGGAAGAGAAGCAGTCCTCCTAGCCGCCGGCGAGGACGGCGAAGTCGAGGCCGCGCGGGTTGACGGCCGCCCACGCCGCGCGGTGGTGCTCGACGTACAGGCGGAGCACGTTCTCCGTGAACTTCCGGGTTTCGCGGAACGGCGGCATGCCGCCCATGCGCTTGACCTTGCCCGGTCCTGCGTTGTACGCGGCGAGCGCCAGCACCAGATCGCCGTCGAAACGCCGTAGCAGAGAGGCCAGATAGCTCGCGCCGGCATCCAGGTTCTGGCTGGGGTCGTAGACGTTGGCCACGCCGAACTCCTCGGCGGTTTCCGGCATCATCTGCATCAGGCCCAGAGCGCCCCGGGGTGAGACCGCCAGCCTGTCGAACGAGGATTCGGTCTGCACCACAGCGGCCACGAGCAGCGGATCAATCCCGTGTCGCTCGGCGACGGCGACGATCTGGGCCCCGAAGGGGACCTGCTGCATCCGGTCGCGGACAGCGACGGCGTCGGCGGCGCCGATGAAGAGCGCGAAACTCTCCCCGTGCGAACGAATCGTCTCGAACAGGGGGCGGTCGTCCAGGGGTGCGAGTGCCGTCGTCGGGCCGGCTGCGGGGTCCAGCCATGCCTGTATCTCCTCGAACAGTGCGACATCTTCGAGATGGGGTGGCGCCGGCAGCGAGTCGGGCTGTCGCCCCGGCGCCGTGTCGCGCACCGAGACGGCCAAAATGGCCGTGGCGGCCACAACGACTGCCAGAGCCTTCGGGCGGCCAGTGCTGTTCGAGATCTGCATGACAGGAGTGGTGCGAAGTTCTTTGGCGGCCGATAGCCAGGTACCCACTGCAGGGACGGTCTTCGTCGGTGTCGCGTGGCCCGGCCGCCGCCGCAGGCGCAACTTGACTGCGCTTGGCAGCAAGCTGTATGCCAAACCAGGTTCCCCCCTTTCCCGGCCGACCACCTGGGGCCTATCTCGATTGGTTCCCCTTGCCGGAGTCGCGGTACCCGGCCGAACGGATACGAAGGGTGTCGACCTTGTTGCGCAGTGTGTTGCGGTGAATACCCAGGTGGTTTGCGGAGCGGTTGAAGTTGCCTTGGTTGAGTCGTAGCGACGCGAGGATGAACTGCCGTTCGAAGATCTGACGAGCCTGAGTCAGGGTGACGCCCTTGCAGACCAAGTGGTTGACGAGGGAGTCGAGCTGGTCGCCTAGAGCGTCCGGCGCGTTCTCGGGATCGCGGTCGTCTGCGCTGAGTTGCTTCAAGGTGAGTCGCGTACCCCGAAACGGCGATTTTAGCACAGTTCGGACGCTTCGGGACCCCTAAGAGCTGTCCACTGGAAGATGAGCC
>JAAXHG010000100.1 GCA_012270995.1 Vicinamibacteraceae bacterium
GTAAGCCTCCGCCGTGGGCCGTCTTCCCCGGTTAGTGTGATCTGGCCAGGCTGTGGGATCGGGAGTGGACACCATGGAAGTGTCCACCAGAGGCCAAGTGGACACGATCGCAGATGTCGGATGGAGATGAGAGGCTGGCGCGGTTGCCGGCGAAGCCGGCTGCTTCGCGCCGCCGCTGGAGCGAGGCTGAGAAGCGCCGGATCGTTGCGGAGAGCTATCAGCCTGGGGTTTCGGTCGCGCTGGTCGCCCGGCGCAATGATCTGAACGCCAACCTGATATTCAACTGGCGCCGGAAGTTTCGCGAGGCGGGCAGTTTCGTGCCGGTGATCGTCGAGCCGGACCGCATGCTGCCGCCGCCGGCCGATGCCGGCCCCGACGGCGTGGCGGCGACGGGCCGGATGGAGATCGCGCTGTCGGACGGCTCGCGCGTGATCGTCGACCGGGAGGTGGACGGCGCGGCGCTGGGGCGGGTCCTTTCGGTCCTGGCGCGGCGATGATTCCGGTTCCTGGCGGCGTCCGGGTCTGGCTGGCGAGCGGGGTGACGGACATGCGTCGCGGCATGAACACGCTGGCGCTGCAGGTCCAGGAGGATCTCGGGCGCGACCCCCATGCCGGCGATCTCTATATTTTCCGCGGCCGCAGAGGCGACCTTTTGAAGATTCTCTGGCATGACGGGGTCGGGATCTCGCTCTATGCGAAGCGCCTTGAGCGCGGCCGGTTCCAGTGGCCGGTGACGTCGGGCGGCGCGGTGTCGATCAGCGCGGCCCAACTCGGCTACTTGTTGGAAGGGATCGACTGGAGGAACCCGGTCCATAGCTGGCGGCCATCACGGGCGGGCTGAGCGGCAAAGCGACTCATCGGGCAAGATTACCGTGGCGGCGAATCGGGTGCTGTGATTCGATCCCGCCGATGACGGGCGGGTCCAACATCGCATCCCTGAGGGCGGCGCTTGCGGCGGCGGAGGCCAAGGCGTGCGAGGCCGAGGCGAAGGCGACCGAGGCCGAAGCACGGGCCGCCGTCGCGGTGGCGAAGGTGTCGGACGCGGAAGCCGAGATTGCCTTCCTGAAGCTGACGATCAAGAAGCTCCAGCGGGAGCTCTTCGGCACGCGCTCGGAGCGCAGGCAGCGTCTTCTCGACCAGCTCGAACTCCAACTCGACGAGCTCGAGGCGAGCGCGACGGAGGACGAGCTGGCGGCCGAGACGGCGGCGGCGGAGACCACGCAGGTCCAGGGGTTCACCCACCGCAAGCCGGCCCGCAAGCCGTTCCCGGCGCATATCCCGCGCGAGCGGGTGGTGGTGCCCGCGCCGACTTCCTGCGCGTGCTGCGGCTCGGACAGGCTGTCGAAGATCGGCGAGGACATCACCGAGACGCTGGAGGCGATCCCGCGCCGGTGGAAGGTGATCCAGACGGTGCGCGAGAAGTTCACCTGCCGGGCTTGCGAGAAGATCAGCCAGCCGCCGGCGCCGTTCCATGTGACGCCGCGGGGCTGGGCGGGCCAGAACCTGCTGGCGATGATCCTGTTCGAGAAGTACGGACAACATCAGCCGCTCAACCGCCAGCGCGACCGCTACGCGAGGGAGGGGATCGATCTCAGCCTGTCGACCCTGGCCGACCAGGTGGGCGCGTGCACGGTGGCGCTCAGGCCGCTGCACGACCTGATCGAGGCCCATGTCATGGCGGCGGACCGGCTGCATGGCGACGACACCCCGGTGCCGGTGCTGGCCAAGGGCAAGTGCGCCACCGGGCGGGCCTGGGTCTATGTGCGCGACGACAGGCCGTTCGGCGGACCGGACCCGCCGGCGGCGCTGTTCCGCTACTCGCGGGACCGGTCCGGCGCTCACCCGGTGGAGCACCTGGAGACGTTCGCCGGCATCCTCCAGGCCGATATCTACGCCGGCTACAATGCCCTCTACGCGGCCGGGAGATCGCCGGGGCCTGTGATCGAGGCAGCGTGCTGGGCGCATTCGAGGAGGAAGTTCTTCGAGCTTGCCGACATCGCGGCGCGCGCGCGACGGGGCAACGACCCGCCGCCGGTCTCGCCGCTCGCGCTGGAAGCGGTGAAGCGGATCGACCTGCTGTTCGACATCGAGCGTGGGATCAACGGCGAATCCGCCGAACATCGCCTTGCCGTACGCAAGGAACTCAGCGCGCCGGTGCTGGCCGACCTCAGGGACTGGATGGACACCGAGCGCAGGAAGCTGTCGAAACATTCCCCGGTCGCCAAGGCGATGGACTACATGCTCAGGCGCTGGGCGCTGTTCGCCCGCTTCCTCGACGACGGCCGCGTCTGCCTGACAAACAACGCCGCCGAGCGCGCACTTCGAGGTATTGCCCTGGGCCGCAAGTCGTGGCTGTTCTGCGGCTCGGACCGCGGCGGCGTGCGCGCGGCGGCGATGTATACGCTGATCGGCACCGCCAAGCTCAACAATGTCGACCCGCAGGCCTGGCTCGCCGATGTGCTCGGCCGCATCGCGGAGACGCCACAGACCCGGCTCGACGAGCTCCTTCCCTGGAACCGGGTCCCCGAGCAGAAGCTCGATCAAGCCGCGTAGGCCGGCTCACGCGAAAGCAGGCGGACAGATCCCGCCCCGGAGTTCCATCGCCGGCATCACCGCGCCGCCAAACTCAGCTTGGAATACCCCGCGGTCTTCGGCGGATGCTTAC
>JAAXHG010000050.1 GCA_012270995.1 Vicinamibacteraceae bacterium
TACCGTTGGTAAACATGGGCTAGCGGGCTCCCAGGTAGTCGGTCTCGTCCAGCGATACCCGGATGATCTCCTCGTCGTTCCGCACCACGACGTGCCGGTTGGCAAACGCAGGATGGGCCCAGACGACCAGGCGATCGCTCTGTCCGTGACGCCTTCGTGAGCGGGAGCCGGGCCGCGAAGGGCCGTAGCCGGTCCGCGAGGTGGGGTTCAGCAGACGGGTCCGGTCGATCTCGTCGTAGCCCTCCGGCGTGAAGCGGGCGATGATGAGCTCGCCGTTCTCGTTGTAGACGAAGTAGCGGTCCTCGTGCCGCACGAAGTGGGCCGAGCCCCAGCGGTTCCGGGTGGTCAGCCCCTCGGCCTCCCAGACCCGCTCCCCGGTGTCCTTCCGCAGCGCGCGCACGTGCCCGTGGCTGCCGATGCCGTAGATGTAATCGCCCACGACCAGCGGCGTCGTGATGTTCGAGTGCAGTCCGTCCGCCTCGGCGACCTCGACGCCGTCCTCCAGGATGCGGTCGCTGCCCTCGTCCCTCCAGAGCAGCGTGGCGTCCGGCCGGTCGGCCGAGAGCCGCATCATCATCGAGCCGGTATAGAACCCCGACACCAGCAGGTACTCATCGCTGCGGACGGGGTCCGCAATCGGAGCCTGCCCGCCGGGGAACGGTTCCTCCCAATGCAGCGCGCCGGTCGCCGGATCGAGCGACGAGAGTCCCCACGGGTGCCAGACGATCAACTGCGGGGCGCCGCCCGCCTCGATGATGGTCGTCTGGCTGTAGCCCATCTCGGTCCGCGGCTCCAGCGCCCGCCAGAGCTCCTCGCCGGTGTGCTTGTCGAAGGCCATGACCAGCGCGTCCGGCTCGCCGCCGACGACGAAGATGACGCGGTCGCCGTCGACCAGCGGCGCCACCGAAGTACCCCAGACCGGGACGTAGGCGTTGTACTCGGCCCTGGTGTCCTTCTCCCAGATCACCGCGCCGGTCGCGGCGTCCAGGCAGAAGATGCGCCCCGCCGCGCCGGTCAGGTAGACGCGGCCGCCGTCGACGGTCGGCGTGGCGCGCGGCCCCGACGCGTAGCTGAACATGAGCATCCGGTAGGTCGTGGCCCACGCGCGGGTCCACAGCACCTCGCCGCTTTCTTCGTCGAGGGCCAGGATCCGCTCGTTGCCGTCCATCGTGCGCGGGTCGGTCTCGGCGTAGTCGAGGACGAACACGCGGCCGTCGGCCACGGCGGGCCCGGCGAAGCCGCCGCCCACCGGCGCCCGCCACTTGACGATGAGCCCTTCGTCCGGAAACTCGCGCAGGATGCCGGTCTCGGTCCAGATCCCGAGCCGCTCGGCGCCGCGCCACTGCGGCCAGTCCTCCGCCGACAAGGTTGCTCCCGCGACCAGGACGGCCAGCAGGGCACCGGCGGTGATGCGGTTGAATCGCCCGGCACCTGCGGACGTCGGGCGGGAATGACTGGGCATGTCGTTATCGGACCACATTCCCGTCCTCACCGGATGCGACGATCGGTTTCATCCATGCACACGGTCACGACGTCTGCCGCCGCCAGGAGCTCCGTGCGGCCAATTGCCATGCACCCTCGACGATGACTACATCGGTCCTGGCAACCCTGTTGAGCTTCTCTCTGAGATCGGCATAGTCGGACGCACTCTGCCATCTCTTCGCCTGTTCGACGCTGTCGAATTCGATCACGACGAGACGGTGCGGCGTCCAGTTACCCCGGATGACTTCGGCGGCGCCGCCCTGCACCAGGTACCTGTCGCCGTGGGCCTCGACGATTGCCGGCACCTGTTCCCGAAGGCTCCGGTTCACCTTCACCACCAGCCCGCGGCTGCGCAGGCCGTAGGAGCGATCCGGACGGAACGGGTCGCCTCGCTTTCTCCCGCGGCGCGGATCACGATCGTGGGAAACGCAACGAGTCCGGTGATGCCGAGGACGACGAGCTGCACGCCGCATCCGAGGACCACGCCTCCGGGCGGCCGCTCGTCGGGCTGGTAGCGAACGTTCCGCTCCCGCTTCCGGTTCCCGTTGCTCATGTGGATCCCGCCGGGCGTGTCCGCCTCGTGCCGACAGCGAGGTCGCGGTCCGGATTATCGGGGAGGCACCGTAGACACCACGTACACTGCGCGGGTCGAATGATAGCCTGCTCACATTGGGTGCTAAGGCAGGGCGAGTCTCCTGAATCCTGTAAGCCATTTCTAATCAATGACTTACTGTCCATAGGCCGGTTGTCATTCCCTCGTCTATCCCCACTTTCTAGACGGGAATCCACAGGACAATTTCAGCCGTCTACGCACCTACGCACCCTACGCACTACGCACCGTGGGAGCGCTTGAGCCCGTCGTCCCACGAGTCCGACTCTGGGCCCGGGGAAGCCGGTGGCTGGAGGAAGTCACCGGCTACCGTCGCATTCCTTGCGGTCCGATTCTTCGTCTCGGTCGGTCGAATCGAGCCCGGTGTCCGCGGTCACCGGGCGACGCTCCGCCAATCCGTCGGAGTCCATCGACGAGCCTTCAGTGACCTGTGTAGGCGTCGTGTGCGCCTCCGGTACGGGTATGGCCGGCGCCGGCGGCGGACTCGGAACTTGAGCGACGGTCACGAGCCACAGGAACAGCAAGACCTCGTTCGCCGCGCCACCGACGGCTTCACGGAGGGCCGTCGTCCCCGGATTACCGAGGACGGTATCAACCGTCAACAGCACCTGGAACACTTCCCACGCGCGTCTCATGCGCCCGGCCTTGGCCGGCGTACCACCGCCAACGTGATCCCGTGCGTCGGGCGGCGCATCCGCGCCATCGGCGGCTCGACCATCGAACTGGTCCGCATCGTCAGCCGGGACATCCGGTGGCTCTTCGGGCCACGTCAAGTCATCGAAGTCGATGCTGTGCGCCGCCGCGAGCATCTCCTTGACGGCCTCAAGGTCGACGCCGTAGATCCCGGCGAGGTTCGCTCTCATCGCCTCAGGATCGAAGCTCTGTGCCGCGGCCAAACTCGCCTTCGCGGCCTCGAGATCGACGCCGAAGGCCCCTCCGAAGCTCGCCCTCATCGCCTCGAGGTTGACGCCGTATGCTGCTGCGAGGCTCCCCTTCATGGCCTCAAGGTCGATGCTGCAATTCGCCGCGAGGCTCTGCCGCACCGACTCAAGGTGGATGCCGTAGCTGCTGTCGATGTTCGCCCTGAGAGCCTCCATGTGTGCCGCAATGTCCCCGATGCTTGCCCTTGCGGCCTCGGCAAGGCCCGTGCCGTAGATCGAGGCAAAGTCACCTTTGACCCCAAGGTCGAGATCACGCGCCGCGGCGAGGCTCTGCTCCACGCCGTCGTTCAGAGCCCTCATGTGTTCAACCGCCCTCGCTGCGGATTCGTACTGCGGACGGAGTGCCTCCATCTGATCGCGCATGGCGAGCACGCTGTTGAGGAACGTGGGGTCATGGAAGATGTTGGACATGTGACTGCCGGCCAAGTGGGGTGAGGGAATCGTTACAGCAACACCGTACCTCGTTCGGCTCGGCAACGCAAAGACCCCTGCACAGTCAGGCCGGGACACATCAGGAATCCGACCTCTAAGCGCCCCGTCGCTTCACGCGACGCCGCGTACCAGGCTTCGCAGCCGCCGCAGCAAGCGGCGCTCGCATGCGCTCGTACGACGCGAACAGGTACTCGACGCGTTCACGTTCCGATGTGAACCGCTTCTGGCGGTAGAGGCGGTCGACGGCCCGATCCAGCCGCTGATGCGCCCTTCGGAGGTTGGGCGGCATCAGGTCGGGGTCGTAGAGTTCCGCCAGCGTCGCGTCCGGGTGCGCGGCGCGGGCGTCAAGCACGCCCTGGGCGAGTGGCTCCAGCGCCGAAGTGTCCGCGTTTTCAAAGCCGGGCGGCAACGGGAACGTGTTGTAGACGACGCCGACAGAATACATGTAGTCGCTCTTCATCCGCCCCGTCACGGCTCGCATCCAGGCCATGTGCATCGTCGAGGTGAGCAGGGCGAAGTCAACGAGGGTCGCGTCGGGAAGGATCCGCAGCTTCTGGTTGGCGACCACGTCCGGCGTCAGCCAGCCGATGGGAACGTACAGGCGACGTTCCGAACTCGTATTAGGAAGTACGAGGAAGGGCGCGGACAGTCGCTCGTCCACACCGACCCTCGTCGGGTAGGCAGACATCCCCACGGTACTCGGGCGGCGACTGGAAGCCCGGTACTCCCGCACTCGTTGGATGCGCTCTCTGACTCTCGGAAGATGCCGCAGATCGGACGGGGAGGAGTCCGCCAAGTAGAGGATCCAACGATGGAACCCGTTGATGTACTCGTCGCCGCCGATGTACTTGCGGAAGAACTTCTGAGCCCCCGGCTCGTTCGCGACGAAATCGTGGTACTCGTCGGGCATAAATGTGAGTATGCCGTTGTCAATCATCTGGACGCCCGTCTTCAGCCGCGGCATCCCATTGATCGGCCGACCTTCCTCGCGAACGACGACATGCGGATCGGCCAGCGCGCCACCGTCGAACAGGTACGGCGTGATCACGGCGTGGCGGGCTTCGAGCGGCTCGCCATTGATGTCCTCGTAGGCGAACAGTCGCCTGTCGGCCGGGGCGCGGTCGGCCGCGTCCAGCCCGATGATGACCACGTGGACGTGCGCCTTCCCGCGAGCGTCCGAACCCCACGCAAGGTCCGATGCGCGAAGGCGATCTCCAGACGGCGGTGGTCGAGCAGCAGCGGCCAGAGTTGCGCGACTTGCTCGCCTTGCGTGATCGAGTTGGTCGCCACGAAGCCGATCCGAGGCCGTGCGCCACAGGCCGGCGGCGTGCTCCGTACGTAGTCCCCGGCCCGGATGAACCAAGCGGCCACGTAGTCGAGCGTCCCGCCGCCACCGCCGAGGGCGGCGACACGGCGCACCTGTGCCCGCTGTACGGGTGACTGCTGCTTCGCGCCGCCGAAGGGTGGATTGCCGAAGACAAACGAGCACTCGTCTGGCGGCAGCACGTCGGCCCAGTCGATCTCCAGCGCGTCGGCGTTGCGGATGTGCGGCGACTTCTCGATCGGGATCCGCGCGTAGGTCCGGCCGAACTCCAGGCTCAGCCGGTTGTTCATGATGTGGTCCATCATCCACAGCGCGGTCGCGGCGATGCGGGCCGGGAACTCGCCGATCTCGATGCCGTAGAACTGGTCCACCTCGACGACGGACTGGACGGCGAGGGCCAATTGTGTGGCTGTAGCCCTGGAAGCAATCTCCCGCAGCACGTCGATCTCCAGCGTCCGAAGCTCGCGGTAGGCGATGATGAGGAAGTTGCCGCAGCCGCACGCCGGGTCGAAGAGCCGTAGCGTGCCGAGCTTGTCCCGGAACTTGCGCAGGTCGGCCCCGGCGCGGCCATCGCGGCGGGCCTGGAGCCGCCGGAACTCGCCCCGCAGGTCGTCGAGGAACAGCGGCTCGATCACCTTGAGGATGTTCTTCTCGGTCGTGTAGTGCGCCCCCTGGGCGCGGCGGTCGGCCGGCTCCATGACGGACTGGAACAGCGCGCCGAAGATGGCCGGCGAGATCGCCGTCCAGTCGAACTGCCCTGCGTCGAGCAACGCCTGCCGCATCGGGGCGTCGAAGTCCGGGATGCGCAGCGGTTCGGCGAACAGATCGCCGTTAACGTGCGGGAAGCGGGCCAGGTCCTCGTCCAGCGCCCGCGAACGCCGACTCGGTGGCGTGTTCAACACCTGGAACAGCCGCGCCATCCAGGGGCCGAGATCCGCGCCGTCGGCGGTCGTGCGCTCCTCGACGAACTGGAGGAAGATGCCGCGCGGCTCGAAGATGCCGGTGTCGTCGGCGAACAGGCAGAAGACGGTCCGCACAAGGAACCGTTCCAGGTCGTCGCCGTCGTAGCCCGACGCCTTGAGGGCGTCGTGCAAGCGGGCCATCAGCTCGGACGCCTCGATGTTGACCGGGTCCTGGTCGCGGAACGTGCGGCGCTGTACGCCAATGATGAACCCGAACTTCTCGACATGCCGCGGCAGGTCGGCGAGGGCGAAGCGGGTCTCCTCGCGCTCGTCCCGGTCGAGAAGCTCGAACGTCTGGAAGTCGCAGAGAAGCTGGAAGCGCGGGCGGTCCCGCTCCGGCAGCGCGTCGAAGTACGTGCCGGCCTGACCGCGGGCGGCGGTCAGGTCACGCCCGGCGCTCTTCTGCTCGACCAGCAGGACGCCGGGCCAGAACAGATCGATGAAGCCGGAGGTGTTGTCGAGCCGCTGGACGTGCTCCTCGTAACGGGCGACGGTGCGCCGCCGGACGCCGAAGATGTCGAAGAACTCGTTGTAGAAGCTCTGCGTCTCGCCCTTCTCGTAGGCGGCGTCGGCCCACTCGCGGGCGAAACCGGCCGCCCGCGTTCGGATCTCGTTCCACGAAAGCCGCATCGGCCGCCGTCAGTCGGTTGGGGTCAACCCAGGAGGCGCAGGATCGCGACCACGCCGCCGAGGATCGCGAGTGTCTGCGCCAGCATCGCACCGGCGAAACGCCACGTCAGCCGCGCCTCAAGGGCCGCCAGATCCGCCCGCTGCACTTCGCGCAGATGGTCGAGATCAGAGCGGGTGGCCAACTCGCGGCCGTGGTCGGCGGCGGCGTTCTGAGCGACGTCGACCACGGCGACGGCAAGCGCCTCGTCGGCGCCGGCGGCGGTCAGCATCCTCACGGCCGCGTGGGTGTCCATCGGCGACAGGGTATCACGGCCCCCCGGCGAAGGTCCGCGGAGCGGAACCACCCCGTCGGGCAGCGCGTCAAGCCGCCGCTGGCGGCTCCTACTCTTCGTTTCGGCCTTCCAGGTGACCCGCTGCCCGCCGGGGTGGTGGTGGGCAGTTATGGGCCGCAAGGGACGCTTGCGGCCCACCATGGCCGCACGCATCAGCTCCCGGTCAGCCGCGCCAGCCGGCTCTGGACGAGGCGACCGACGGCACTCCAGACCTCGTGGAAGAACGGTCCGCGGCGTCCCGGACGAGCAGAAACCGTCAAGTTGAACTTTTTTCCACTTTTCTTCGCGAGCAGAAAGCAGCTCAGCACGTCAGAGCACGTCAGAAAACGTCACTCATGTTCATGCCCCCGTCCCATACTGTGCCATTGGTTCCCAGGACGTCCATACGCAATAAATTATTACTACACAATAACTTACGGAACTCCTGTGCTACGCTCGGCCGTAGTGATGCACGGCGAACCAACCACGTCGGTTCCGCCGGACGGCGGGCCGCAACCACAGGAGGAAGACATGACGACGAGACTGCTCACGCTCCGCGACGTGACGGCCATGACGGCGCTGTCACGCTCGGCCGTCTACGCGCTGATGGCCGAGTCGCGGTTCCCCAAGCCGATCCGGGTCGGCAGCCGCGCTGTCCGCTGGGTCGAGCAGGAAGTGGCCGACTTCATCGCCAGCCGGCCCCGCGCCGGCTCCGAGCGCCCGGCCGCGTAGCCGACACGACCTGCCCGGCCGTCTGCAATGGTCAGGCGGTCGGGCTTGGGCTCGGTGACCCGGGCCTTCCATCGTCCAGATCCCAATGGCGTGGAAGTCGGGAACCCGCCCACGAGAATCGACCTAACCTCGAAACTCAGCCCGGCGGTCCATGAAAGCCGTACCACCTCGGACCATCGAACCCGATACCCACGGCCGCGGAACCAGGACAACGACGGACCACAGCACCGGGACCACCGCGGTACCCGAGACGAGAACCAGCACGGCGAACGGGACCACGACAACGCTGGGTCCGGGAACGACAACAACGGCGGCTGACGGGAACGGGGCAACCTCAAGTCAGAGAACCCCGGCCGCACTTGAGGATCCGAAGTCACACGGCAGATCCGAAATGAGCAGCCGACGACGAAGAGAACCACCACCGGGAAACAGATCACGGTGGTGGTCTGAGGTTGATGAGCCAGCCGACCCAATGTGTACACATTGGGGCTGGCGAGGGGGACGGCACGTCCCCCTCGACCCCCCGGCGGCCCTGGCCCTAGCGGGCCGGCCGGCGAAGGGCTCCGCCCCCCGCACCCCCTGGCGGTGCGCCTGATGGCTAGTCGCCGCACCGGGCAGATCCACCTGCGCGCCTCGCCCGCCGAGATCGCCGACTGGCGGGCGAAGGCGGCGGCGGCCGGCGTGCCGGTGTCCGACCTGCTGCGGCAGGCGATGGCGCGGACGCGGACATGGAC
>JAAXHG010000039.1 GCA_012270995.1 Vicinamibacteraceae bacterium
CTCGCCTCCGAGCGCCGGGCCGCGACGCGCCGGCGAAGCGCGGTCTAGCGCGGAGGTTCCGCGCCGGTCCCGGACCGGCAGTACCGCACTTTGTGACGGCGTGTGTCTATGATCCGCCTTCGCAGGTGATCGGTGGCAGCGACGGAGCCGGAGAGACGCATGTCCGACGATGAGAGCTTGTTGGGCCTCGATGTCGAGGACGATGACGCCGCTTTCGATCCGGAGTTCGACGAGGACCTCGAGGAGGACGACGACGATCCTCTCGACGACGATGACGAGGACCTCGAGGAGGAGGACGAGGAGGAGGATCTTCCCGAGCGCAACACCAAGCGGCCACCCCAGGGCAATGGGGAGTTCGACGACGAGGTGGATCCGGACAACCTCGAGGCGGATCTGAACACGATCCTGCGCGACCGCATCGCCGCGGGCGACGACATCGAGGACGATGACGAGGCCGAGGAGGCGGAAACCGGTCAGCCGGCGGAAATGCTCGGTTCGGTGACACCGCGCCGTGACGACGAATGGCTCTGCGAGGGATGCTTCCTGCTGGTGTCCAAGAGCCAACTCGGCAGCCGGAACGAACCCCGCTGCCCGTCCGGCGAGGAGATCTGCCCGTCACTCGACAGGCTGGGCCCCTGAGAGTCACCGTCGCCGCGGCCACCGCCGCCGACTGCAGCGCTCTGGCGGCTCTGGAGGGCACCGTACGTCAGGAAGTGGCCGACCAGCGCGGCGGCGCCATGCTGCTGGCGATCCACTATCCCGAGGCCCTCGGGACCCCCGGCTTTCACCGCCTCCTGGAAGGCGGCACAGCTCGGGTCTGGGTGGGCGGTCTCGACGACGCCTCCGTGGGTTTCGCCGTGGCGCGGCTCGTCGTTCTGAGGGACCGGACGTCGCTCGCTGCGATCGACGCTCTCTACGTGCTGCCCGAGGCCAGGGGGGTCGGCCTCGGCGAAGCACTCATGGACGAGGTTCTGGCCTGGGCGGTCGCCGGCGGTGCCGCAGCCGTTGACGCGGTCGCCCTACCCGGCGATCGGGTGACGAAGAACTTCTTCGAGCGGTACGGGCTGACGGCCCGCGCTCTGCAGGT
>JAAXHG010000014.1:0-1299 GCA_012270995.1 Vicinamibacteraceae bacterium
AGAGTGGGAGCAGGGCCTCGTGATCGCTGTTGCATCCCGCGTAGTTTCGTCGGTGGAATCCCGGAATGATTCGCCCTGGGAGAGGCCGGAGTTTGTCGGATAGTGTCGTCGGGGTGGAAGACTGTGACAACATGGGGATCGGCGGTTGAGAGGGTGTTTCCCGTTGCCTGACCGTTAAGGAACGGGAAACGGGAAACGACGATCAAGCGGGGGCGGCGAGGCGCCAGCCGTGTGCGGTGCGGGACAGACGGCCTGCGGCTTCCAAAGCGCGCAGGGCGTCGCTGAGGGACTGGTCGCGGACGCGCAGGGCGGCGCGGAGGGTGCGATGAGGCGTGGGGCGATCGTGGCGCAGAGCGGCGAGGATGCGATCAGCCAGCGGCGGCGGCTCACGAGGGGCGACCGGGCCGGGGCGCACCTGAAGATGAGCGCCTGCGGCGGGTGAGTCGGCGTGGTGCTCGGATGCGGCGAGCATCAGAGGGATGGGCGGCGGTGCGGGGGCGGCGCGATGCTCGACGGTGAGTTCGAGGCCGGTGCGGGAGCGCGCCAGGTAGAGGTTGGAGTCGCCCCAGGCCCAGAAGTCGCCTGAGCCGCGCAGGGCCTGGCCGGGCAGGTGGGCGCCGTTCTTGCGCACGTGGTGCACGAGCGCCACGGCGGTGCAGGCGGCGCGAGACAGCTCGCGCAACTCCGAGAGGATGGCCGCCACTTGACGTGCGTCGTTCTCGTCGGCGCGCTGCAGACGCACGAACGGATCGAGGATCAGCAGCGAGGGGCCAACGGCGGCGACCGTGAGCCGCAGCCGATCGAGATCTGCTTGACGGTCAAGGCGCAGGGAGTTCTCGATGATCAGATGCACGTCGAGGTCGGCGAACGCGGCGCCGCGAACGGCGGCCAGGCCCTGAATGCGGTGCTTGAGGTGATGGGGGGCATCCTCGGCGGCGAACACCAGCACCGGGCCCGGACGCCCCACGGCGAAGCGGCCCAGGCAGCGGCAACCGGAACCGACGGCGACGGCCAGTTCGAGAGCGAGCCAGGTCTTGCCGCTCTTGGGAGCGCCGCCGATGAGGCCGACGGCGCCGGCGCCCCACAGCGGCTCGACGAGCCACGGGGGCTGTTCGGCGCTCGGCTCGGGGACCTGCGCAGCGCGCACGACGCGTAGCGGCGACGGTCGCGGGGCATCCATCAGGGACGCAACTCGTCGAGGGCTGTCTGGAGGTGCTCGGCGTCGACGGTGCGGGCGTCTTGGAGGGCGGCCGCCGACAGCGCGTAGTGGGCGATGCGGTTGATCTGGCGCGGCAGCCC
>JAAXHG010000014.1:1337-3096 GCA_012270995.1 Vicinamibacteraceae bacterium
TGGCGCACGACCAGGCGCTGGGCGAGCGATTCGTGCACGGCCATCGACAGCCTGCGGCGCAACTCGGTGAGTCCGACCAGAAGCAGACACAGGCGGTGCTCGGAGTCCATCGTGTAGTTGGTCAACAGCCGCAAGTCGTCCAGGACGTCGTTGCGCAGGAATTGCGCCTCGTCGACGACGAGCACCGGCAGCAGCCTGGCTTCCTGGACGAGGCGGGTGATCTCGGCTCTGATGGCGCGGTAGGCGGTGGCGCGCGAGCGTTCGCCGGGCAGGCCGAGTTCCCAGGCGATGGACTTGTACATGTCCAGGACGTTGCCGGTGCTCAGCGAGACGTAGAACACGCGGAACAGGCCGGGATGCAGCGTGGCGGTGACCGAGCGGCAGACGGTGGTCTTGCCGCTGCCGACCTCGCCGGTGAGCAGGCCGATGCCGCGCAGTTCGAGCAGGTGCTTCAGGCGCGCCTCGGCTTCGCGGCGGGCGGCCGAGGCGAACAGCTCGTCGGCGTGGAGGTTGGTCTCGAACGGGTAACGGGTGAAGGCAAAGTGGCGCAGGTACATCAGTCGTCCTCCTGGCGGCGGTCGAGCTTGCGCAGGGCCAGCGGCGAAGGCGGCGGCTGGGCAGGCGGGGTGTCGGGCTCGATCTGGCGGGAGGGCCGCGAGCGCTTGACCGAGGCGTTGGCGTAGGCGTCCAGGATGGTCGCTTGGCCTGCCTCGGCACCGTTGTGGAGCACCTGCAGGGGCCGCTTCGGCGACGCGGCCGGGTCGTAGCGGACGGTGACGGTGTGACCGACCAGCAGCGGGTCGACCTCGTAGAGGCGGCCGTGGAGGCTGAGGGTGCGGTCGTTCATGACGCGGCGGCGCGCCTCGAACAGAAACAGGTCGTCCAGGTCGACCGACTCATCGAGGTAGCGCACGTCGGCTGCGCTCAGCGCCCATTGGTCCAGGGGGGTCGCGCCGCCGAGCCCGCGGTGCGGACTCTGATGGTATTCGCCTTCCAGGTAGGCCCACAGACGGCGGTTGAGGGCCTCCAGGCTGGCGGTGTCGGCGCTCGTGAGGGAGCTGAGCAACTGGCCGCGGACGGTGCGAAAGAACCGCTCGATCTTGCCCCGCCCCTGTGGCTGATGGGGCCGGGAGTGGATGAGGGCGACGCCGAGCTTGGCGCAGATCAGCGCCAGGTGCGCCGAGCGATAGTTGGCGCCGTTGTCGACGTACAGCCGTTGCGGGATGCCGCGGCGGATCAGCGCCTGTTTGAACACCGGCAGGAACGCCACGGTGTTCTCGGCGGACGCGAAGGCGGCGAACGGACACACGCGGGTGGCGTCGTCGAGGAAGCCGATGAGATAGCTCTTGCGGCGCCGGCGCCCGTCGGCGACCGCCGGACCGTGCATGACGTCGCTCATCCACAACTGCCCCGCGAACCGGTAGGCGAACCGCCGCCGGTCGGCGCCGTCGGCGGCGCTCTGCAGCTTGGCCATCAGGCCCTCGGCCTTCAGCAGCCGGTGCACGGTGGAGTGCGCCAGGCGCACACCGTCGGGCAGATTCCCGCTGCCGATGGCGCCGGCGATGACCTGCCGCACCGACCAGGCCGGGTGCGTGGTCTTGAGCGCGATCAGCAGCTCGGCGACTTCGGGCGCCAGCCGCCGGGGCCGACCGAGGTCGGCGCGCCGCTTCGGATACAGCGCATCGAAGCCGCCGCGCCGGTAGTGCAGCAGCCAGTCGCGCAGGGTCTCGGCGGCCACGCGCGTGCGCAGCGTGCCCGG
>JAAXHG010000091.1 GCA_012270995.1 Vicinamibacteraceae bacterium
GGCTCATCTCAGGATTGGATTACGCTCCCTCGCGAGGGTTGAGTGCCGGTCGAATCGTCGCCGTCGCGCAGCCTCCTCAGCCGTCGTCGTTCTCTTCGCCAGGCGGATCATCGGCGCCCCGGCGCGGTGGCCGCTCCGGCGGTGCCGGAACCTTGCTTCGGAGGGAACGGAGCTTCTCCTCGGAGGGCACTTTCTTGAGCCATTTGCTCTCCGGGTGCTCGCTGCGCAGCCGGTCGCAGGCGTCGCGCAGGTAGTCGTAGCGGTCGAGGCCTCGGTTACTACCGATCTGTTTGAGCACGTCGACATAGCTCAGGCACATGTAGGCGAAGATCTTGTCCGGCTCCGGGTATGCCGGATAGGCCTCGAGCATGTCCTTGAAGCGGTTGCCGGCGGCGCTGGGAGCGCCGAAGCGGTAGTAGAAGGCGCCGACGACGAACTCGTGTTCCGCGAGTTGGTTGCGGACCTCTACGATCCTCTGGGCGGCCTCACCGGCGTGCTGGCTGGTCGGGTAGAGCCGTCGGACGTTCTCGAACTCTGTCAACGCCTGGCGGGCGGTCTGCTGGTCGCGGTCCGGCTTCTCGATCCGCTCGGCGAGGGCGGCAGCCAGGCGGAACTGCGCGTATGCCGCGCGGTCCGAGGTGGGGAACCGGTTGAGGAAATCGCGGTAGCGCTGCTCCGCTTCCACGTAGGACTGGTAACCGCCGCGCAGGAACAGTGCATCCGCGGCCAGCAGCAGACCCTCCCGGCCGGTCTCCGAGTTCGGTTCGACCTCGAAGGCGTGCACGAGGTGCTGCAGCGCCTGGGAGAACTTCTCCTCCTCCATGAGCTGCTTGCCGATATCGAGCGCCTCGGATGACGACAGCCGGAGGATCGGATCGTCCTTCACGCCTCCGCAGGCGACCGCCGCGGCGAGCACCGCTCCGGCGAGAAGGGTTCTGCCCGTCAGTCGTTTCATTCGTTCGCCTGCCGCCGCAGCGCCGTCAGGGCCTCGACCGGACGCTCGGCAGCGAAGACGCCGGAGCCCACGACCGCCACATCGACGCCGGCCGCCGCGACCTCATGGAGGTTCCCCGGCTTGATGCCGCCGTCCATCTCGATGCTGGTCGAAAGACCACGGGCCTTGATCGTGGCGCGTAGTTCGCGAGCCTTCTCGAGTACCTCGGCCTGGAACGCCTGACCGGCGAATCCAGGTTGGACGGACATCAGGACCGCGAAGTCCAGGTGCTCCAGGTAGGGCAGGAGTTCGTCCACCGCCGTGCCGGGGTTGATCGCGACTCCGGCTCCAACGCCCCGGTCGCGAATGCGCGCCGCCAGATGGGCCGGTTCCGGTGTCGCCTCATGATGGAAGGACACCCAGACCGGCTCGCTGTCGAGGTATCGGTCGATGAGTGCCTCCGGATTCGAGACCATGAGATGAATGTCGAAGCCGACCCGGCTGCGCTTCGCGAGATCGGCGATCACCGGCGGACCGAATGTGAGGTTGGGCACGAAGTGGCCGTCCATCACGTCGACGTGGATCAACTGCGCGCCGCCGTCTTCGCAGTGCTTCACCGCGGAGGCCAGGTCGGCGAGGTCCGCCGCCAGAATCGAAGGCGCGATCTTCATCGTTCGGGTTCTCTGGGCGAACTGGGCGGTATCAATGACTGTCCTGCGCGGCGACGACCAGAGCAATCGAATCGCTTTGTCGCAGGGGATGACCCGGCAGCGGATACTGACGCAGGATGATCCCGGCTTCGACGCCTTCGTAGGGCTCGTACTTTACCCTTCCGAGCCGGAATCCGTGCGCCTCGAAGTACGTGCGAACGGGCGCTTCCGGCAGATCGATCAGGTCCGGCATGACGAAGGCCGCGCCCGGGTTGGCCAGGCTCACCATGACGTCGACCTGGGAAGACGGTTCGACCCGGCTGCCGGGCGGCGGACTCTGGCGGATGACCGTTCCCGGAGCGCCGAACTCCGCATACACGCTGCGGCTCCTTCCCAACTGCAGGCCGGAGGCCATGAGACTGACCTGAACGGTCTGCAGGACCTGACCGGTCAGATCCGGGGTCTCGACGAGTTGACGCCCGCGTGACAGGTGGATGACGACGCTGCTGGCCTGCTTGACCGCGCTGCCGGCCGGGGGATCGTGCCGGAGCACATGTCCGGCGGGGACGGCCTCGTCGTAGCGGTCGTCTTCGATCCGCCGCACCGTCAAGCCGGCGGAGGTGAGAGTGGCCTCGGCGTGATCCACGTCCAGGCCGACGAGATCGGGTACCGCGATCACGCCGCTGCGGACGAAGTTGGAGAGCGCCAGATAGGACGAGATGCCGAGCAGCGCCGTGAGCAGACCGGCGTAGGCCCCGCCCACGACGACGCGCTTCAGCCAGGGCCGGCGCAGCACGCTCTTCAACCGACGCGGGTCCAGCAGGCTCACAAGCCGACGCCGGCGCAACGCGCCTTCGAGCCAGCGAGGGAGAGTCGGCGGTTCCATCGGTCTCGTGGCTTCAGCGTCCCAGGCCGGGCAGGTTCTTCACCAGGTCGGAGTAGAGCGCGAACATCATGATGCCGACGATCACGACGAGGCCGAACTGGGTGACGAGGTTCTTGACCCGTACGGAGAGATCGCGCCGCAGAACGCTCTCGAACAGCAGGATGACGAGTTGGCCGCCATCGAGGAGCGGGATCGGCAGCAGGTTCAGTATGCAGATGTTGAGGCTGATCAGCGCGGTGAGGAACACGAGATCGTTGAAGCTCCGCCTCGCCGCCTGACCGCTGATCCTGGCAATCTCGATCGGGCCGGAAAGTGCGCTCTGGGGCGAAACGCGACGTTCCACCAGCCTGCCCAGAAAGCCGAAGATCTCGTTGGTCGTCTCCCAGTTGATCCGTGCGCTCTCGACGAGGGCGCGGGCCGGACCGGTGCGCTGGTACGAGAAGTGGCTGATCAGGATGCCCGCGCGGCCGACCCCGCCTTCGGCCGCCGGCACCAGGCGGAAGACGAGGCGCTCGTCGCCGCGGCCGATCTCGATGCTGACCTCCTCGCCCGCGCTGGGTTCCACCAGGCGGCGGAAGTCGTCCGCGTCGGCGATCGGGTGGCCGTTGACCGAGTAGAGCGTGTCTCCGTACCGGATGCCCGCCTGCTCGGCAGGCGTGCCTTCGAACACCTCGCGCACGCGCGGCAGCAGGCTGGCGTAGAGCCCGCCGTCTCCGAGTTCGTGGCGGGGAATCCGGCGTGGCACGAGCACCGTGCTGAGCGTGCTGCCGGCGCGTTCGAAGTCGACGGCAAGACGCCGTTCCGGTGAGGTGAGCACGATGTTCGCGACCTCGCGCCACTCGGATACGTCCTCACCGTCCAGTCGCACGATCGTGTCGCCGGGTTGCAGGCCGGCCTCGGCGGCGGCGGAGTCGGCCGCCACGGCGCCGATCTCGGTGCTCAGGTTGCGCGGCCCCGCCAGCTCGGTTCCGGCCACCAGGACGGCGGCGATCAGAACGATCGAAAGCACGACGTTGGCCGCGGGACCGGCCAGGAGAACGACCATTCGCTGCCACCGTGGCTTGGTGAGGAAGTCGCCGGCATCGCCCGTCGGATTCGAGGGATCGATGCCGGAGAAGGCCACGTAGCCGCCGAGCGGCACCATCGCCACGCGGTACTCCGTTCCGCCACGTTCGAAACCCCAGAGCCGCGCGCCGAAGCCGATCGAGAACACGCGGACCCTGATCCGGAACAGCCGCGCGGCCACGAAGTGCCCCAGTTCGTGAACGAAGATGATCACGCCGATCACGACCAGCAGAGCCAGGATGTTGCTCAGGATGTTCATCGCACGAGGAACGCGGACGCACGCGTCCGTCGATGCTAACCGCCAGAAGCCGCCAGAAGTTCCCGGGCCTGGTGACGGCCCCACGAATCCCAGGCGAGGGCCTCCGTGATGCTCTGAGGCTCGCCGCCGTTTGACTGTCTGGCGTGGCGTTCGAGCACATCGGCCACCACGGGGACGATGGCGGTGAAAGGAGTCCTGCCGCCCAGAAACGCGTCGACCGCTATCTCGTTCGCAGCGTTCATCACGGCCGGCGCGCCGCCGCCCCGCGCCAGGGCATCGCGGGCGAGCGACGGGGCGGGGAAGAGTGCCGGGTCGACGCGTCTGAATTCCAGCTTCGAGGTCTGAAGCAGCAGGTCGCTCAGATCGACCGACCGCTCGTCGGCGGGGCGGGCCCAGCGCTCGGGATACGAGAGCGCGTACTGGATCGGGTAGCGCATGTCGTTGGCGGAGATCTGGGCGACGCCGTTGCCGCAGCGGAACTCGACGATCGAGTGCACGAGGGACTGAGGGTGGATCAGGATGTCGATCCGGGAGCCGTCCACGTCGAACAGATAGCTCGCTTCGATCAACTCCAGGCCCTTGTTCGTCAGGGTCGCCGAATCGACGCTGATCTTCGCCCCCATGTCCCAGGTCGGATGCGCGGTGGCCTCGGCGGGCGTCGCGGCTTCCAGGGTGGCGGGATCGCGTTCGAGAAAGGGACCGCCCGAAGCGGTCAGCACGAGCCGGCGGACCTCCCGGGGGCGACCGGCCCGGAGGGCCTGGTGGATCGCGGCGTGCTCGCTGTCGATCGGCAGGATGGACGCACCCGAAGCGGCCGCCAGACGGCGCAGCACGGGCCCGGCCGCGACCATCGCCTCCTTGTTGGCGAGCGCCAGATCGGCGCCGGCCTCAAGCGCCGCGGCTGCCGGTTGAAGCCCGGCCGCGCCGACGATTGCGGTCACGACGAGATCGATATCGCCGGTCCCGACCCCGTTCAGTAACGCCTGACCACCGCACGTCAGGCGGGTGCCGTTCGGCAGTTCGCTTCGCAGCGCGGCTGCCGTGTCGTCGCTCTCCACGACGACGCGGTCGGGCCGGAATTCCCGCGCAAGTTCGGCCAGGCGGGCGGGTCGCGTTCCCTGCGCCGCGAGCACCGAGACTCGCAACCGGTCCGGGTGGTTGCGGGCCACCGCCAGGGTGGCCTCGCCGACCGAACCGGTGGCCCCCAGTACGGCGACGTTGCGCCGGCTCAAGGCAGGGCTCCGGCCGTGCCGGTCCCGTAGAGGACGGAGACCGTCGCTCCGAGGGGCCCGATGTCGACGAGCACGTACATCAGAGGCGTCGCCAGCATCACGCTGTCCAGCCGGTCGAGGAGGCCTCCGTGGCCCGGTAGGAGTCGGCTGGCGTCCTTCACCTTCGCGGCGCGCTTGAGCAGAGATGCCACCAGGTCTCCCGCCTGGCCCGCGGCGCCGCAGAGGAGCGCCGCCAGCGCAGCGCTCGGCAGGGAGAGTTCCAGGCCGAACCAGGGCAGGAACCCGGCGAGACCGACGCCGAGGCTCGCCGCCAGGCCACTGACAGCGCCCGCGACCGTCTTCTTGGGACTGATCTTGGGGGCCAGAGGCCGACGACCGAATGCCCGCCCGCCGTAGTAGGCGCCGATGTCCCCCGCCGCGGCTACCGCAAGAACCCAGAGCAGGAGCGCGGGATGGCGCTCGTGGAGGTGGACCGCGGCGGAGAGGAACAGCCCCAGCCACAGCGCGCCAAAGGCGAACATGGCCGAGATTGCGAGTCGGTCGCGCACCTCGGTGCGGCTGCTCAACCCGACCGCAATCGCCGTGGCGAGTACGACGGTTGCCGCTGCGAACCGGAGGTCGAGGATGACCAGGCGGGTCAGCGGGACGATCTGGGCCTGGGTGCTGCTGTGGATGCTGCTGGCGAAGGCCACGAAGACGAGCGCCAGCCACAGCGCCAGGCGAAACCTCGGCGCGACGGCGATTCGCTGCACCAGGGCCGTGTACTCCGCGGCCGCCAGCAGGACGACCCCGGTGACGACCGCCACGAAGAACCGGGGCGGCAGGTAGAGGACGATGGCGGTCGCCAGCGCCGCGGTCACGATCCCCGTGACGACGCGTTTCATTGCCGCCGACTGTATTCCACCCGCTCCAGACACAGCCCGCTCGCCGGCGCGTTGGGGCCCGCTGACGAGCGTGGCCCCCCTTGCAGGAGCCTGGCGAAGTCGTCCGGCGACCTGCGGCCGCGGCCGACCTCGAGCGCGGTGCCGACGAGTGCGCGCACCATGCCGCGAAGAAACCCGTCGCCGGCGACCACGAACGTCAGTTCATCGCCGGCTTCGGTCCACGTGGCCCGCTGAATCGTCCTCTCGGGCTGTCCGTGGCTGCCCCCCGACTTGGCGAAGGCCGAGAAGTCGTGCCGTCCCAGGAGCATGCTGGCGGCTCTCTTCATGGCCTCAAGATCGAGTCCGACCGGCGCGGGAACGACGAAGGGCGCCCGGAACGGGTCGATCACGCGGACGCGGCCGAGTCGGTAGCGATAGGTCTTGGAGGTGGCGCTCTTTCGCGCATGAAAGGCGTCGTCCACGGTCTCCGCAGCCAGGACGCGGATCGCCGCCGGCAGGTGACGGTTCGCGCCGTGTACGAGCGCCCGCCTTGTTTCCTTAGGTGCCGACGCGTTGGCCACGGTCAGGTGAGCCACCTGGCCGCGGGCGTGTACGCCGGCATCCGTGCGGCCGGCCCCGTGCACGGTCACGCTTCGCCCGAGGATCCGGGCCAGCGCTTCCTCGACGACCTGCTGGACGGCGAGTGCGTTGTCCTGGCGTTGCCAGCCGGCATAGTCCGTGCCGATGTACGCGATCCGCAGGCGGTACTTCATCGTCGTTCCGTTTCCGAGCCTGACATCTTCCCGGCGTGCCTCTGTCGCCGGCGGTCGACCAGGAGCAACAGGAACGGAGGTAGCCAGACCGCGCCGTAGACCCAGGGGAAGTAGTCGACTCCCGCGAAAGCCGGCAGGTACGCCAGCGGCAGGGTCGCCGACAACAGCAGGACACAGCGCGCGCCGATCAGCGCCGCCCAGGGCAGGATCCAGATCAGATACCACGGATAGAGCGTCGGACTCGCGAGCAGGACGATGCCGAAGGCGCCGAACGCCGCGCCGACCGGTCCGGGGCGCTGCCGCCAGAGGCGGAGCCAGGCGGCAATCGCGCCGAGCAGGAGCAGGGGGCGGGCGAGAAACTGGGGATAGGTGTGGGCGTAGAGGGTGTCCCAAGGCGGCGCCTCGATCTCGCCGCCGAAGACCAGTCGGACCGCGTGAACGAGCCCCGCGGCCGCCCGGTCGAGTTGAAGCAGGTCGAGGAGACGCCAGACCGGTTCGTAGAGCGGGCCGTTGTACTCCCAGCGCAGCGCGTAGATCGCGAGGCCCGGAGGGAAGCCGCCGGTCCAGACGAGAACGCCCGCCGCCGCCGGGAGAAGCAGGCAGGCGCCGCCGAGAGCGAACAGGCGTCCTCGCTGCCGGTGGCCCTTGATCCTTCGCCACCACAGGGGGATCGCGGCCAGGGGGACCAGCTTGACCAGTACCCCAAGCGCAGCCACCATCCCTGCCGTCAGATACCGGGTGTGCCGGCGTCCCCGCCCGCCACCCCCCAGCAGCCAGACACAGGCGATGACGAGTGAAGCGCCCAGTACGTCGACGTGGCCCATGCCGGCACCTTCGATCACGACCAATGGGTTCCAGACGTAGGCCAGGGCGGCCACGACCGACCTCCGCCGCCGGGCGAGCGCGAGCAGGAAGCCGCAGGCGACCAGGTCGGCCGCGACCAGCGGCAGCTTGTAGCTCAGAAGGGGCTCCGGCAGGAGGCTGGCGGCCGCGAAGAGGCTCAGGGAGAGGGGCGGGTAGACCGTGGCGACATCGCGGTGGGCGGTCCGCTGCCACAGGTCGTTGCGCAGCCCGGCCAGGTCGGGATGATTCGGTTCGAGGAGGTAGGGATTGGCGCCGGCTGCGGCGACGCGGCCGTCCCAGAGATAGCGATGGACATCGTCCGACAGGCTCGGCGAGAGGGGCAGCGCGAGCAGGCGTAGCAGCGCCGCGACAACCAGCACGCCGACAACCGGCAGCTCGCCGCCCGCTGTCCGCCGCGGCGCCTGCAGCCGCCGCACCGCCCGCAAGAGGGCGCCGAAGGCCAGCAGGAGCACGGCGACGAAGAGCGCGGTCGCCCATGGTGCGTCGGCCGCCGGACGCAGGCCGGTCCGGTCAAGCGCCAGCAGCCCGCCGAAGCACGCGAGCAGAGGCCAGGCGGCGGCTGCCAGTGGGAGTGCCCTTGCCATATCGTCGGCGTCCGTGCTTCTTCCCGTGTACTACGCCGTTCTCGGCACGCTCGCACTCTTCGGACTTCACCGGCTGGTTCTGTTGCTGGTGCTGCGCGTGGTCCGGTCACCCGCCGAAACGGGGGGCCAAGCCGCAGCCGACGCTGAGGATCAAGCCCCGCCCCGGGTCACCGTCCAGTTGCCAATCTACAACGAGCGTTACGTGGCTCCGCGGCTGGTCGCGGCCGTGCTCGACTTCGACTACCCCGCGGACCGGCTGGAGATCCAGATCCTCGACGACTCGACCGACGACACGAGCGAGAGAGTCGTGGCCGTGGTCGAGGAGGCATCAGGGCAGGGGCGCCCCCTGCCAGCCGTGCGCCACCTCCGCCGGCGGGATCGCGAGGGCTTCAAGGCGGGGGCCCTGGCGGCCGGTCTGAGCGAGGCGCGCGGCGAGCTGATCGCCGTCTTCGACGCCGACTTCGTTCCCGGTCCCGACTTTCTCAGCCGTACGGTGCCGGCCTTCGCCGATCCGACTCTCGGCATGGTCCAGGCGCGCTGGGACCACATGAACCGCGAGAACTCCCTGCTCACGCGCGCCCAGGCCGTACTGCTCGATGGGCACTTCCTGGTCGAACAGGAGGCGCGCTTCCGTTCGGGCTGCTTCTTCAACTTCAACGGCACGGCGGGCGTCTGGAGGCGCCGGGCGATCGAAGAGGCCGGCGGCTGGCAGTTCGACACGCTGACGGAGGATCTCGACCTCTCCTACCGCGCGCAGCTCGCCGGCTGGCGCTTTCTGCTGATGACGGACCTCGCGGTGCCGGCTGATCTGCCGGGCCGCGTCAACGACTTCAAGAGTCAACAGTACCGCTGGGCTCGCGGAACCGCCCAGACCCTGCGCAAGCTGCTGCGGCCGATCCTCCGGAGCGCGGCGGGGATGCGGGTCAAGCTGGCGGCGACGGCGCACCTGACTTCGGGTTTCTGCTATCCGCTGCTCGTCCTGCTGGGGCTGCTGCTCCTGCCTGCCATCCTGCTGCGGCAGCAGTCTCCCCACCTGCTGCTGCTCATCGACGCGCCCCTGTTCCTGCTCGGCACGGCGGCGGCGGCGGGCTCCTACGCCGCCGGCCAACGGCGGGCCGGCCGGCCGGGTTCCCGGATGTGGCTGGAAGTGCCGCTCGCCATGTCCGTCGGCATCGGCCTGTCGCTACACAACTCGGCCGCGGTGGTCACCGGTCTGTTCCGCCGTGGCGGCGTGTTCGCCCGCACGCCGAAGATTCCGGCCGGCGCGCGCAACCCGCCCGCGCAGTACCGCTCGAATGCCGTCTGGAGTCTCTGGGGCGAAGCCACGCTCGCGCTCTACTTCTGGGTCTGCATCGCGGCCGCCGGCTGGAGCGGCCGCTGGTGGTCCCTGCCCTTCCTGTACCTGTTCGCGCAGGGATACAGCCTGATGGTCCTTGGCGGCACCCTGCCAAGGTTCGGACATGGCAAGCGGTTGCCGTAACGACGTGCGGAGGCATACTTCGTAACTTGCCGTCGATGATCCGCCCCCTTGGAAGACGCACAGACCCCGCCGCCTCGAGGCAGGTGGACGTGGTCGTGCGGCCGGCGTCACCGGCCGACGCCCCCTTTCTCCGGCGCTGGCGGTCCGAGCCGGCCGTGCGGCGCTTCCAACCGCTCCACAACGTCTCCGTGTCCCGGTTGAGAGCGGATCTGGCGTCGCAGCGGCCCCGGGACCTCTACCGAGGCCGCGGCGACCGCTACACCTGGCTGGTCGAGGCCGATGGTGAGCGTGCCGGTTGGATCACGCTCGCGATCGTGAACTGGGAGCACGGGTTGAGCGAACTGGGGTACGCCCTGGCGACACGCCAACAGGGCCGGGGCACGATGACCGCGGCCCTGGGCCAGTTGCTGCCCGAGCTGCTGCTCCGCACGCCGCTGGAACGTATCGAGGCGAGGTGCGCGGTCGACAACGAAGCCTCGCGGAAGGTCCTGGAGAAGCTGGGGTTCGTCCAGGAGGGGCTGCTCCGCTCATACTTCGTCCTCCAGGGTCGCCGTACCGACCACCACCTGTACGCCCTCCTGCGAGAGGATTACATTCCTGGTTACGGCTAGCGCCTCGCGGCCTGCACGCGCTACAGTTGCCCACCCTGAATCGTCAGTTGGGTGGAGGTGCGGATGGTGAGTGCTGGAACGGGGCAGGACGGGCGGCCGGGCACGGCCGACTCGGCGCTCGAGGACCTGGAAGCTGGAATCGCGTTGTTCTACGAGGCCCGGATCGCGGAGGCCAGAGCCAGGTTCGAAGACGTGGTCGCGGGCGGCGGAGAAAGCCGGTTCGTCGTTCGCGCGAATGACTTTCTGGCGGCGTGCGAGCGGGCCGAGCGGTCGGCGGACGGCGCCCCGGACGACCCCTTCCTCGAGGCCGTGATGGCCCGAAACGACGGCGAACTGGAGCGGGCGCTCAAGTTGTGCGAAGGCAAGGGGCGAGACCAGGATGACCGCTTCGTCTATCTGGCCGCCTGTGTTCGTGCGTTGATGGAAGACCAGGAGGTCGCCCTCGAGCTGTTGACGAAGGCCGTGGAACTCGATCCGAAGAACCGGGTTCGGGCCTTCCACGACGGCGACTTCTCTTCAATGGACGAAGACGAGCGGTTCGTGAAGCTCGTCCATGACATGAGCGACTGACGTGGCGGACGAGGCCGGCGCGGCCGTTGTTCTCGCTGCCGGCGGCGGCGAGCGGCTGCGCTCCGAGCGGCCGAAGGTCCTGCACCCTGTTGGTGGTCGAGCCCTCGTGGCATGGGTAGTTGCCGCCGCGCGCGAGGTCGGTTGCTCGCCCATCCACGTGGTCGTGGGGCGCGGCGCGGAGGAGATCCGGTCGGTTCTCGAGGAGGAGGGGCTGGGCGGCCCTGACATTGTCTGGGTCAAGCAGCGGCAGCCGAAGGGCACGGGCCACGCGCTGCTCTCGGTCCGCGGGTCGCTGCGTGCCGGCGGAGCCGTTCTGGTGCTGTCCGGCGACGCGCCCCTGGTGCGGCCGGCGACGCTACGGGCGCTCCTGGACGAGGCTCGCCGCGGCTGGGGCAGCCTCGCGGTGGCCGATCTGGCCGATCCCGGCAGCCTCGGCCGGGTGGTCCATGGAGACGGGCGTCTGGAGCGCATCGTGGAGGCGGCGGACGCCAGCGGCCGGGAGCTCGAGATTCGAACGGCCAACGCCGGGCACTACGCACTGCCCGCACCCGAGATCTTCGACTGGCTGGAGAGGCTCGACACCGGCAACAACCAGGGCGAGCTCTACCTGACCGATGCGGTTTCCGCGGCGGCGCGCGAGAACCCGGTGGCCTGCGTCGAGGTGGAGGACGCCTCCGAAGTGCTCGGCGTCAACTCGCGGGCCGAACTTGCCGCCGTCCAGCGCGTTCTCTACCGGCGCAAGGTAGAAGCCCTGCTCGAAGCCGGGGTCACGGTCCTCGATCCCGAGAGCGTGTGGGTGGATGCCGGCGTGACCGTCGGGCAAGACTCGGTGCTCCACCCGGGCGTCACCCTGCTGGGTGCCAGCCGGGTGGGGCGTGGTTGCACCGTCCACACGGGTGTCTGGCTCCGCGACGCCGTTCTCGCCGACGAGGTGGACGTACTGCCCTATTCCGTCCTGGACGGTGCCCGCGTCGCCTCGCGCTGCAGCGTCGGCCCCTTCGCCCGCCTCCGGCCGGAAGCGATCCTCGGCGAGGGCGCGCGGGTCGGCAACTTCGTGGAGGTCAAGAAATCGACGCTCGGACCGGGCGTGAAGGCATCCCATCTCGCCTACCTGGGCGATACGTCGGTGGGGGCGGGCGCCAACATCGGCGCCGGGGTCATCACCTGCAACTACGACGGCAAGACGAAGAACCGTACGGTGATCGGCGAAGGAGCGTTCGTCGGCAGCGACACGATCCTGATCGCACCCGTCGAGGTCGGCGCCGGAGGCTACACCGGCGCCGGTTCGGTGATCACCCGGGATGTGCCGGAGGAGGCCCTTGCCGTCGGCCGCGCGCGCCAGAAGAACATCAAGCGCCGGCCGCGATGACCCACGTTGGCGCCAGGAGCTGAATCGACATGGCAACCCGCGACGGTGGCTGCGTCGAGCAGGTGGACTTCCGTTCCCGGCTGAACGCGGACCAACTGGCGGCGGTCACCCACGACGGCGGGCCGCAGCTCGTGATCGCCGGCGCCGGGTCGGGAAAGACACGCGTCATCACCTACCGGATCGCCTGGCTGATCGTCGAGCGGGAAGTCGAGCCCTGGCGGATCGCGGCGGTGACCTTCACCAACAAGGCCGCGGACGAGATGCGCGAGCGCGCCCTCGACCTGATCGGCGGCAACGCGAGTGTCTTCGTCGGCACCTTCCACCGGTTCTGCGTACGTCTGCTGCGCCGCTACGGGGACCGCGTCGGGCTCCAGTCCGACTTCGCGATCGTGGACGCTCCCGACCAGTTACGGCTGATCAAGGCGGCTCTTCAGGCCGAAGACCTGGACGAGCAGACGTTTCAGCCTCGCGCGGTCCAGGGCCGGATCAGCGCGGCCAAGAACCGGTTGCTCACTCCCGCCGCGTTCGAGCGCGAGGCCGAGGACTTCTTCGACCGCCATGTCGCGGCCGTCTACCGCCGCTACCAGGCCGAGCTGCGCCGGGCGGGCGGCGTCGACTTCGACGATCTGATCGCGCTCGCGGTGCGGGTGCTGCGCGAGGAGGAAGACGTCGGAGCGCGCGTCCGGGGACGCTTTCGCCACCTGCTCGTCGACGAGTTCCAGGATACGAATGCGGCCCAGCTCGAGTTGATCCGGCGCCTGGTTCTTCACCCCGACGGCACGGTCTCAGGGTTGACCGCGGTCGGCGACGAGGACCAGAGCATCTACGGCTGGCGGGGCGCCGAGATCGACAACCTGCTGCGCTTCGAGCGCTACTTCCCGGGCGCCCAGGTCCGAAAGCTGGAGCGGAACTACCGCTCGACGCAGAACATCCTGGACGCCTCGGGCGCCGTCATTGCCCGCAACCGGGAGCGCCGCGGCAAGACGCTGTGGACGGACAGGGGCGCCGGCGATCCGCTGCAGCTCTTCTTCGCCGCCGACCACGAGCACGAGGCGCGTTGGGTGGTCCGGCAGGTCGGGGCGCTTCGCGCCGACGGCTACGAGTTCGGCGACATGGCGGTTCTGGTGCGAACCAACGCCCAGACCCGGGCGATCGAGGACCAGATGCTTCGCAGCGAGGTTCCTTACTGCCTGGTCGCCGGCATCCGCTTCTACGAGCGCGCCGAGGTCAAGGATTTGGCGGCGTACCTTCGGGTGATCAACAATCCGCGGGACAACCTGTCCCTGCGCCGGATCCTGAACCAGCCGCGGCGGGGCATCGGCCGCAGGACCGAGGAAATCCTGCTAGCCCGCGCGGCGAAGATGGGCCATTCCCTGTGGGACGCGATCCGGCTCGATCCGCCCCAGGAGCTGCCGGCACGGAACCGGCGCGCGGTCGACGACTTCCGGGGCCTGATCGAGGCGCTGCGGAAGGAGGCCGAGCGCCAGCCGCTCGCCGAGCTCGTGCGGGGGACGATCGTCGCGGCCGGGTTCGAGAACCTGTACGGCAAGGGCGACGAAGAGGGGCGGGAGCGGCTGGACAACCTCGGCGAGCTCGTTTCGTCGGCTCGGGACTTCCAGACCCTGCACGGCTACAGCGACCTTCCCGCGCGAATCCCGACCGCGGCGGTTCCGACCCTCGACGATCCGCTGGGCCCGGGCGCCGGCGAGGCCGACGTGGAGCCGCCCACCAGTCCGCTCGTGAACTTCCTGGACTACGTCTCCCTGGTCAGCGACACGGACGGGCTGAACGCGGAACTCGGCGTCGCGGTCATGACCCTCCACAGCGCCAAGGGCCTGGAGTACGAGGCCGTCTTCGTGACCGGGCTCGAGGACGGTCTGCTGCCCCACTTCCACGCCGGGGGCGGCGCGCGGGACATCGAGGAGGAGAGACGGCTCTTCTACGTCGGCATGACCCGCGCCGAACGACGCCTGTTCCTGAGCGGCTGCCGCCGCCGGATGGTCGCCGGCACGTTCCAGGATCAGCAACCCTCACCCTTCCTCATCGACGTGCCGGAAGAACTCATGGAAACCGCCCAGAGTCCGGAGATCTACGCCGGACCGCGCACCGCCGGCGTCCGCAGCTTCTTCGGCGCGGATCGCACGGCCGGCGGCCGGTACCGGCCGCCGGCGCCCCCGAGTGGAAGGCGGCCGGGGGCGGGCGGTCCCTTCACGCCGGCAGCGGGCGGCTTGCGGCCGGGCGCCTATGTTCGTCACGCCACGCTGGGAAAGGGGGTCGTTCTACATCTCGACGGCCAGGGCGACAACGCCAAGCTGACGGTCTTCTTCGACAAGGCCGGCAAGCGGAAGCTGGTCCGCCGCTATGCCCCTCTGGAGGTTCTGTGAGCATCGGCGTGCTGCTACACTCCGGCGCCTGCCTGTCGGGGCGTGGCGCAGTCTGGTAGCGCACCTGCCTTGGGCGCAGGGGGTCCTCAGTTCAAATCTGGGCGCCCCGATATCGCTCGCATGCCCAGGCCTCGGCTACCCTGTCGCTTTCGCCTGCCTGTAGCTCAGCTGGATAGAGCGGCGGCCTTCTAAGCCGCGGGTCGGGGGTTCGAGTCCCTCCAGGCAGGCCAATCATCTTGGAGTGCTTGGTCGGAATGTCTGGTGGGTGTAGCTCAACCGGTAGAGCGCTTGATTGTGGTTCAAGTGGTTGGGGGTTCAAGTCCCCTCACCCACCCCATCTTCCTTCTCTCGGCATCCTCCCGTTCGCGCGCCCGTAGCTCAGCTGGATAGAGCGACGGCCTCCGGAGCCGTAGGTCAGGGGTTCGAATCCCTTCGGGCGCACCACATTCCCGCCGTTCAGATGGGAGCGGCGGCGCTACCGTGCGTCGAGTCTCGCCAGGCACTCCTCGACGACAGGGTCGGGATCCAGCAGCTCCATGCACGCGAAGTCGCCGCGGCTGCAGGTGCGGCGCCAGCACGGCTGGCACTCGAGTCGCTGGTCGAGTTGCACGGAAGCCGATCGCGGTCCGTAGGGCCCGTTGCGCGCGGGATCGGTCGGTCCGAACACGGACACGCACGGGACGTCGAGCGCCGCCGCCAGGTGGGCCGGGCCGGAATCGCAGCCCAGGAACAGAGCCGCGCGCCTGAGCAGCGTCGCCAGTTCGCGCAGATCGGTCGGCGGGGCGAGCAGGACAGGTTGTCCTTTCCCGGCGCTCGCAACGATCTTCTCAGCCGCCGACCGTTCCTCCTCACCGGCCCACACGACGACCACCGGCAAGGCCCGCTCACGGCCCAGGCGCCGCACCGCGCCGGCGAAGTGCATCGCAGGCCAGAGCTTCGTGCGCCAGATCGTTCCGGGCGAGACGACGGCGTAGCCGCCATCGACCAGGCCGTGTCGCTTGAGGAAGTCGAGGGCCTCGGGTTCGGCATAGCCGGGCAGCCGCCACTCCGCGAGCGGGTGTTCCCTGCCTGCCAGTCCTGAGGCGCAAAGCAGCGCCAGATTGCGGTCGATGACATGGGTCACCGCCGGATCGACGGCGAAACGCCGGTTCAGGAACAGGGAGTTCAGTTCACGGCTGCCCATCGCCGGCCCACCGCGGAAACCGATCCGGCGCCGGGCGCCGCTCCACCAGGCCACCAGGCCGCTCTTGGTGAGGCCCTGGACATCGATCGCGGCGTCGTAGCGGCAGTTCCTGAGTTCGCGGCGGAAGCGCCTGAACGCTCCTAACTGAGCCGTCAGGCCGCTGGCGCGTCGAGGGTAGACATGGAAGCGGTCGACGCCGGGGCTGCCCCGCAGGAGGTCCGCGGCGGGCTCCTGGATCGCCCAGCCGATGAACGCATCCGGGTGCGCCCGGCGAAGCGCCGAGGCCACCGGCGCCGCGTGCAGACAGTCGCCTATTGCCGAAAGGCGCACCAGCAGGACGCGAAGGGGTCGGTTCGGTGTCGTTTCGTCGGTCGTCATCGGTGACGGCTCCGTGGCCGACCTGAGCATACGGCTCGCCATCTGCCGCCGCTTGGCATACTTCGACCGATGCACGACGAACCGGAAGCCGATTCGCCGCTGGTTCGCCCGCCGGTGTTCGACCGGATCGGCTTCCGGTTGCTCGTGACGGCGATCCTCGCGGGTGTGCTCACGGTGCCGATCGTCATGCTCTGGCGAGACTTCAGTTGGTTGATGGCGCTATCCAGCGCCGCCGGCATCGCCCTCCTGATCTTCTTCAACGGCCGCGCCGTGCGGGTTGTGAACTTCGAGTGGCGCCGGCCGCCCTTCGAACGCGAGGAGTAGGAGGGCTTCAGGGAAGTGAAGAGGGTCCGTCCCTGGCGCGTCGAGGCCGACCGCTCCGTCTTCGACCACCCGCTGCTCAACGTCGAGATGCAGGAACTCCGCGCCGGCGCCGACCGGCGCGAGGCGTTGGTCCTGCGGTCGGCGGACTGGGTCAACGTGATCCCCCTGATCGAGTCCGGGGAGCAGGCGCCGGCGGTCGTGTTCATCCGCCAGTGGCGCTTCGGGCGCGCGGAGGTGTCGCTGGAGATTCCCGGCGGTATCGTCGAAGCGGGCGAAGACGCGGGCGTTGCGGCGGGACGGGAGCTGCACGAAGAGACCGGGTACCTGGCCGGCAGGATCGAGCGCCTGGGCGTCGTCGAGCCCAATCCGGCCATCTTCGACAACGTGTGCTCGTTGTGGCTGGCCCGCGATCTGGTCCCCACGGGCGACCCGATCGGCGATGGCAGCGAGGAGCTCGAGGTCGTGCTGGTGCCGCTGTGCGAGGTCCCGGATCGGATCGCGCGCGGTGAGATCCGTCACTCGCTCGTCGTCACCGCCTTCTACTTCTTCGCCCAGCGCTACGGTTTCTCTTGAGCGACCGCCGGGAGCCGCCCGTCCGGGTCACAACGCGCCCAGGCGCCGCGCCGATTCGGGGCGTTTCCTTCGACGCCACGGGGACGCTCTTCGCCTGTCCGCGCCGCGGGGAGATCTACGCCGAAGTCCTTGCCCGGCACGGTCTGCGACTCGCTGCCGGCGAGATCGAGAACGGCTTCCGCACCGCCTGGAGCGAACTCGACTGCCGGCTCGGGCGCGGCGAGGACCGCTACAGCAGCCATCCGGACGGAGCCCCCGGTTTCTGGCGCGAGTTGCTCGAGCGATCCTGCGCGCTGCTCGGAAGGCAAGCTCCCGGGCCCTTTGCCGCCGCCGAGCTGTTTACCCGCTTCGAACGCGCCGATGCCTGGGAGCTTCGCAGGGGCGCCCGCGACGTGTTGGCCGAACTGCGGCGGCGGGGTCTGCGCGTGGCGGTGACGAGCAACTGGGACCGCCGGCTGCCCCGGGTGCTGGCCAACCTGGGCTTGGGCGCCGACATCGATGCCGTGATCTGCTCCGAGGACGTGGGCTCGGCGAAGCCGGCGGAGGCCATCTTTCTTGCCGCCTGCGGCACCCTGGAGTTGGAGCCGGCCTCGGTTCTCCACGTCGGCGACGGCAAGATCGAGGATCGCGAGGGCGCGGTGGCGGCGGGCCTTAGCGCGCTGTGGCTGAATGCGGCGGAAGGCGACATCGGGGCGCTCGAAGAGGTGTTGGACTACGTGCCCGGCTGACGGCCGCGCTGCTACACTGGTTGGCGGCGGAGAGTGCGCAATGAAGATCTCGACCAAGGGCGAGTACGGAATCCGCGCCATGCTGTACGTGGCGATGCACTCGGAGGGGGAGCCGGTGCCGAGCCACGAGATCGCGGTCAACCAGGGCATTCCAGAGCCCTATCTGCGCCAGATCCTGGCTGCCCTGGCCCGCTTCCAGTTGATCCGTTCGAACCGGGGCCCCCAGGGCGGTCACCTGTTGGGCCGGCCGGCCGCGGACATCTCGATGCACGACATCCTGGTCGCGCTGGAGGGACACACCACGTCGATCGACCACATCCTGGCCCAGCCCTGCACGATCGGCGTGGGGCCCGAGCACTGCGCCATCCGCGAGGTCTTCCTCGATGTGAAGGAAGCGGTCGAGAACATCCTCTGTAACCTGAGCCTCGCCGATCTGGCCAAACGCCAGCAAGAAGTCTGCGAGTGCAAGATCGAGATCCCGCACGACCTGCCGCCGGAGCGCCTTCATCGTCCGGGGCGGCCGTTGCACGTGGTGAGCGACTGACGGGCGGGGCCCGAACACCGGGCCGATCGAACCGTCGGCGCGGCCGGCGGACTGCCGCGCTGCTCACGGCCCCGGCGGCGGTCCTCGCCTGGTCGTGCATCGTGCCGGCGGATCCGCCGCCGCTTCAGGACGGCGACCTGGAGAGCGTGGCGGTGGAGCCGCCGCGCGACTCGGTGTTCCGGCCGGACGAGGATCAGAAGGAGCTTCGGGCACCGGTCGCCGAGCTCGGCGGTCGTCTGCCTGGCGCGTTCCCGGAGGGCTTTCCGCTTCCGGACGGATCGACGGTGTTCGACTTCGGCGACGTCGAGCAGCAGGGTGAAGGCGAGGTGAGTCCGCCGGTGGAGTTCGTGAACCTGCGATTGCCGCTGGGCGCTCCGGCCGCGCGGGAGTGGCTCTTGCGGGAGGCGCAGGCGGCGGGCTGGCGAGCGGCGCTCGGGGACGTCATGACCTTCCGGCGCGACCGGGAGTGGGTCCGGATCATGATCGAGCCGGGCCGCGCCGCCGGCACCGCGGCCGCCCGCTTCGAGTACCCGAAGCCGTAGCCGCCGCGGGCCGCTGCTAGCATCGGGCGCCGCCTACCGGGCGGTCGGATGGCAAGGGATGCAGTTCAGATGACCGACACGGCGGGCCCGTTGACGCTCAAGCGCGCGGAGAAGTACGGCTTCTGCGCCGGCGTGCGGATCGCCGACCGGACGGTGCGAAAGCTGGCCGCGGAAGGCCGGAGCGGACAGATTCTGGGTCAGTTGGTCCACAACGAGCGGGTCGTTTCGGATCTCGTGCAGCTCGGTCTTACCACCGCCTCGTCGCTCGACGACGTGCGGACGGGCACCATCGTCTTCTCGGCGCACGGCGTACCGCCGTCGTTTCATCGCCGGGCGCTGGAGCGGGGCTTGCTGGTGGTCGACACGACCTGTCCGTTCGTCTACGACGTCCACGAAGAAGCTCGGCAGGCGCTCGAGGCGGGGCTTCACGCGGTCTTCATCGGCGATTCCGCCCATCGCGAGGTGATCGGCTACACCCGGGATCTCGATCCCGACGACTACGACGTCGCGCTGACGACGGAAGATGTCGGGCGGATCGACTTCGACCGCCATCCGAGGGTGAAGATCTTCTACCAGACGACGCTGAACAGCGAGGAGTACGAAGACGTGGCCCGGGCGATCGAGAGCGCGGCGCAACACGCCGAGCGGGCGGACACGATCTGCTATGCGACGAAGGAGAACCAGGATGCGGCGCGCGCCCTGGCGGCCGATCCGGTGATCGACTGCATCGTCGTCGTCGGTGGGCGGCACAGCGCGAACACGAAACACCTGTGGGAAATCTGCAGGGACACCAAGCCGCGAAGCTATCTCGTTCACGGGTCCGACGATCTGCGGGCGGACTGGTTCACGGACTGTCGGGCCGTGGGAGTCACGGCGGGCGCCTCGACACCGGACGCGATGATCGAGGAAGTCGAGGGCGCGATCCGGTCGCTGGCCGCGTCGGCGCGGCCAGCCGGGCAACTCCCGGTCTCGGAGGCGGTGCCTTGAGGGTTCTGGTGATCGGCAACGGCGGCCGGGAACACGCCCTCTGCTGGCTCATCCGGGAACGGGCGCCGGGGACCGACCTCTACTGTGCGCCGGGCAGTCCCGGTACCGAGGAATGTGGCGAGAGCGTCGCCATCGATGTTGCGGACACGCTTGGGCTGGCCGGATTCGCGGCCGAACGCGGTATCGACCTCACCGTCGTCGGCCCCGAACTGCCGCTGTCCCTGGGCGTCGTGGACGCTTTTCGGCAGCGCGGCCTGCGCATCTTCGGCCCCTCCCGCGCCGCCGCGCGGCTGGAGAGTTCGAAGGTGTTCGCCAAGGAGTTCATGTACCGTCACGGCGTGCCGACATCCGACTTCGTGGTCGCGGACGACCGGGAGACCGCGGGCCGGGCCGCGAGGCGCTTCGGACTGCCGGCGGTGCTCAAGGCCGACGGGCTCGCGGCCGGCAAGGGCGTGCTGATCGTGTCTTCGCCGGAGGAACTGGAGGCCGCCCTGGACGTGTTCTTCGTCGACCGGCGCTTCGGTTCGGCCGGCGCCCGCGTCCTGGTCGAACCCTTCGTGCCCGGTGAGGAAGTGTCCTTCATCGGGTTCTGCGATGGCCGGCGGGTGTTGCCGCTGGCGACGTCAAAGGACTACAAGCGGATCGGCGACGACGACGCCGGCCCGAACACCGGCGGCATGGGCGCCCACAGCCCGGCGGGAATCGTCTCCGAAGCGCAGGTCGCGGACATCATGAACGACGTGATGGAACGCACGGTAGCCGGCATGGCCGCCGACGGTACGCCGTTTTCGGGAGTGCTCTACGCGGGCCTGATGATGAGTCCGGACGGTCCCCAGGTGCTCGAGTTCAACGTCCGGCTCGGCGACCCGGAGGCACAGGCGCTGCTGCTGCGGTTGGAGGAGGATCCGGTCGACCTGTTCGTCGCGGGTGCCGAAGGCGACTTCGGACGCTCCGCACTCGCCTTCCGTGCCGGCGCTTCGGTCTGTCTGGTGCTGGCCAACCAGGGTTACCCGGGGAAGGCGGCCTCTGGAGACGTGATCGAAGGGATCGAAGCCGCCCGGTCCCAGGAAGGCGTGGTCGTCTTCCACGCCGGCACCGACCGCCGGAACGGCGAGTTCATCGCCACGGGCGGTCGGGTCCTGAATGTCTGCGCGGTCGGCGAGGACCTCGATCAGGCGCTTTCCCGCGCCTACGAAGGCGCGGACCGGATCAACTGGCCGGCCAAGGCGATGCGTTCGGATATCGGCCGGCGCGTGCTCGCGACAGGGGGTGGCCTGTCTTGAGTTGCGGCGGCTGCAGCTTTGCCGGCCAGTCGACGGCGGTGGAGGACACGTTCGTCGGCGTACGGTTCGGCGAAGAGACGAACCTCACCCTGTGCCGTACGGGAGGCGAACTGCTGGCCCGTGGCGACGAGGTGATCGTGTCGATGAAGCCGGGTCCGGCATACGGCCGCGTCGAGAAGTCGCCCATGCCGGTGTTCAAGCCGTGCCAGAAGTCGAGCGCCCGGCCGCTGCTACGCCGGGCCGACGATGCCGATCGAGCGGCGAGAGAGCGGCAGTTGGCGAACGAGGTGCGCGGCAAGGCGTTCTGCCGCGAGCGCGCGCGGGCGCTCGGCCTGGAAATGAAGGTGTCGAGAGTCGACTTCAGCCTGGATGGACGCCACGCGACGTTCTACTTCACCGCCGACCGGCGGGTCGATTTCCGGCAGTTGCTGCGCGATCTGAAGGCCCGGTTCAAGACGCGGGTGCGTCTCGTTCATGTCGGGCCGCGGGACGAGGCGCGGCTACTGGGCGGCGTCGGCATCTGCGGCAGGACGCTGTGCTGTTCCACCTGGATCGACGACTTCAGGCCGATCTCGATCCAGATGGCGAAACGCCAAGGTCTGAGCCTGAACCCGTCCAAGATCTCCGGGCAGTGCGGCAGGCTCCTGTGCTGCCTGGCGTACGAGGATGACGACTATCGCCGCCGCCGGCCGGGCCGTGGAGGGTCCTGGTCGGGCCGTGGCGGCAACGCGCTGCCCGTTCTGAGCTGACTCAGGAAGCGCCGCGGCGGCTGAGCACCGCCGGGATCGTCTTCAGCATGATCTTGAAGTCGAGCGTCGGCGACCAGGTGTCGATGTACTCCAGGTCGAGTTCCATCCAGTGGTCGAAGTCCAGATCGCTGCGGCCGCTGACCTGCCAGAGACAGGTGATGCCCGGCTTCATCGACAGTCGACGCCGCTGCCGCCTCGTGTACGGCTCCTTCTCCTCGAGGGGCCTCGGGCCGACGATGCTCATGTCGCCGCGCACGACGTTCCAGAACTGCGGGAGTTCGTCGAGGCTGAACTTGCGCAGGTAGTGCCCCAGAGGCGTGATCCGCGGATCGCGGTCCATCTTGAATGCCGGACCGCCCATCGTGTTCAGGTGCTTCAGTTCGCCCCGTCTGGCATCGGCGTCGGCAACCATGGTGCGGAGCTTGTACATGGTGAACCGGCGGCCGTTGAGCCCGCATCGCGTTTGCCGGTAGAGCACCGAGCCGGACGAAGTGATCTTGATCAGCAGTGCCAGCATGAGCATCGCGGGCAGGCTGATCGCCAGCAGGACGACACCGAGGAAGATGTCGTAGAAGCGCTTGAAGGCCAGCAGGGGAAGGCTGGACGGCGCCGGCGACAGGGTGACCACGGGTCGTCCGGCAACGGAGTCGAGCTGGACCTGGCTGTGGGCGGGTGGGAGCAGGTCGAGCGCGATGCGGGTCTGGATGCCCTGCTCCTGCAGCGCATCGAAGATCGGCTGAAGGGCGGGCAGCTCGTTGGGAGTCACGGCGAAGAACACGTCGTCGACCACGTGCTCGGAGACGATGTGCAGGATGTCGTCGACGCCTCCCCACACGGGTTGCGCGGTGTCGGCGGGCCGGCTCCCGTCGGTGTGGATCAGGCCGACGACCCGGAGGCCCCAGTAGGAGTGATCTTCGATCGACTCGGCGAGCTGCCGGGCCGCCTCCGGGGTACCCGCGATGAGCACGGCCCGCTGGTTGAGACCGTGCTGGCGCAGGTCGCGAGCGAGGATGCGCAGAGAGATCTTCTCGGCCAGCAGCAGCACGCAGGAGAGGCCGGAGAAGAGAATCAGCCAGGTGCGGCTGAGGCGGTCCTGCAGCAGCATCTGGTCCAGTTGGAGGACGAAGACGGCGAAGAGGATCAGGAGGGTCGCCGCCGCTGTCACCTTGAGAAACGCGGTCGCCTCGGTCCTCAGATCCGCGGTGCGATGAGATCGGTAGCGCCGGGTGGCGAGCAAGGGCGCCATCCAGGTCAGGAGCGCCAGCGGCAGCAGCGGTAGATGGTCGCTCAGCGGATAGAGCGGACGGGGGAAGAGGCCTGGCAACACCTGCGGAAACAGCCAGCTGCGGATCGCATAGGCGAGAAAGAAGGCAGCCGCGACCAAGGACAGATCGAGCGCGAGGACCAGGGCGGCTTGCAGCCGAATGCGCTGTTTCAACATGGGTTCGGAGCCGGGAGCACTCCCCAATTTGGGAGTCTAACCGTCTACGCCGCGGTTTGCCGCCAAAGCGCTTGCCGCGTCGCCGCCGCGCCCCTGATCAGCCCCTTGGCAGAGCCGCCGGAACAGCTCTTCGTACTGGTCGGTGACCCGCTCCCAGTTGAACTCGGACGCCGCGCGGCGAGCCGCCCGCTCGCCCAGCAGACGGGTCCGAGCCGGGTCTCCGGCGGCCTGCTCGAAGGCAGCCGTGAGCGATGCCTGATCACGGACGTCGAAGTAGACGGCGGCCTCGCCGGCGGTCTCCCGGTTGGCCGGCTCGTCGTTGACCAGCACGCAGTTGCCGTAGCCCATCGCCTCGACCAGGGCGGGATGTGTGCCGCCGACTTCGGTGGCGTGCACCGTCGCGAGCGCGGAGGACAGGAGCCCCCGGTAGCGGTCGCCGTACACGGCGCCGGGGAAGCGTACGCGAGGGTCGGCGCTCCTCTTCATCTCCGCGATGAAGGCGGAAGCGTAGGGCGCGTCGCCCACCATGACCAGGGGCAGGTCGCCGCCTGCCCGGGCGTAGGCGGCGACGACGCGATGCGGGTTGTTCTCCGGTTCGAAGCGGCTGACGTAGAGGAAGTAGCGCCGGGGTTCGAGGCCCAGCTCCTTGAGGACCGGGTGAGAGACGATGGGTCGCGGTTCGACGCCGTAGCGGATCATCGTCGTCTCGCGGCCGTAGAGTTCGCGGTAGTGGCCGGCGATGACTTCGGCGTCGCTGACGGTCACTCGGGGCAGCAGGCAGGCCAGGCGTTCGGAGACGGAGTACACGAGGCGTCCCGGCCAGCCCCACTTCGCGCGGTGCCTTTCGATTCCGTCGACGTGTAGGCCGGTGCGAATGCGACGGGGCCAGAGCAGGGGCAGGAAGATCGAGTTCGCCCCGTTGACGACCAGCGCGGCGCGGGCGCCGCGGGCATTCGTGACGGCGTGTAGGCACGAAAGCAGGGTGTGCACGGGTGTGTCTCCGTACTTCGTCCGCAGGGTCGGCAGCACGACCAGATCGACGCCGCGATGCGAGCGGAGCCGGCGGTCGACGTAGTGGGACCGGCAGTAGACGGTGACCGGCCAACCGCGCTCCGCCAGTCGGGGCGCCAATGCCTCGATCATCGTCTCGTAGCCGCTGTAGGCGGCGGGAATGCCGCGGCTGCCGATGATCAGAATTCGTGGCCGTTCTGGGTCGATCGGAAGGGACGGCCGTTTGAACCAGCGGGCCGTCGCGCGCGGCGGGACGCGGCGGCGGGAGCGGATCATGCGGCGCCGCTCGAGGAGGCGCCGACGGTTGCGCCAGAGCCAGGCGTAGGCGGCAAGCGACGAGGGCTCGCGCAGCAGGACGTAGGCGACGATGCCGAGCTCCCGGACCGAGGTCGCGAGGAGCGTACAGGGGAGATCGACCAGGCTGCGATGGTAGAGCTGCAGCAGATACCGGTTCTTGAGCGAGTGGAAGTTGACCTCTCGCGACATCTGGCGGCGCCGGCGGGCCAGGTTGACGCGGCCGTGGACGGCGCGGGCCCGGGGTTCGTAGAGCACTTCCCAGCCGCGTTCCCGCAGCCGGAAGCAGAGCTCCGCGTCCTCGCGATAGGAGTGGAAGTCCTCGTCGAGGACCCGGCCCGCGACGGCGGCGTCGCGCAACGCGGCGCTCAGGAACAGCGTGGCGGCGCCGCTGCCCCCGAACACCCGCTCGGTCGCGGGATACTGGCCATGGTCGATCTGGTCGGAGCCGCGATCGACGTGGCGCCAGCTTCGGGTAAGCGCCATGCCGCAGGCGTCGATTCGCCGGTTCTCGGCTCGCCCTCCGTGGCGCGAGCCTTCGACGTTTCGGTCGCCGTTCGCCCTCAGCAGGCGACCGGTGACCGCGCCCGCGGGTCGTTCGCTGCTCGTGAACTGTTCCAGGCTCTCGACCAAGCGCAGCGCATAATCGGGCGCGGGCCAGGCGTCCGCGTTGAGGCTGAGCACCCAGTCAGGGCGAGGGTCCCTCGCGAACGCGCTGTCGAGCGCCCGGTTCAGGCCGCCGGCGAAGCCCGTGTTCTCGTCGAGAACGATAACCTCTACCGGGAAGCCCGCCGCCCCGGCGTGTTCGCGCAGCGCCGCCGCCGTGCCGTCGGTGCTCGCGTTGTCGACCGCGATCAGCCGGAACGGGGGTCCCTCAAGCCCCGCGAGCGCCTCGAAGAAGCGCGGCAGGTTCGCCGCGTCGTTCCAGGTGACGGTGCAGATCGCCAGGTTCCTCCGGCCGCTCACCGGGTTCTCCAGCCGACGATGGCCGCGACCGCGAGGCGACCCAGTCCGGCAAGGGCGTCCGCGCGGTTGCGGGCTCGCTGCGGGCAGCGAAGCGGGAGCAGCAGGACGCGGAGCAGCGCCGAGCCGGCCAGCACGGCGCGCAGCAGCAGAGCGGCGCCCAGGCCGTGGTGCTTGCGGGCGTACCGGTCCAGGTTGCCGTAGTAGGCGAGCAGGAAGGGGCCGTAGCCGAGGCGCGCTACGGAAGCGCCGAGGCCATGCCGGAACGTGGCGCCCGGCCAGTAACGGATCGTCGCGCCCCTCTCGCGGAGACGCCGTGCGAGGTCGACGTCCTCGAACCAGGCGGGCCAGAACTGCTCATCCATCCACCCGGCGGCATCGAAGGCGTTGCGTCGAAGCAGCAGGGCGCAGGCCGCGGGCTGCTCGACGGGCGATCCTGCCGGAGGTTCGCGCAACGCCCTGGGTTCGACGAAGCAGCAGTAGCCGAGCAGCGTGCGCAGGTCGGGCAGCCTGCGCAACTGCCAGCCCGCCTGCGAAGCACCGCCTTCGTCCACCAGCCGGGGCGCCAGGCCGCCCGCATCCCGGTGTTCCTCCATGCCCCGAACCAGGGATTCGAGCGCCCCGGACTCGGGGCGGGCGTCCGTGTTCAGAATCAGCAGCAGAGGTCCGGCGGACCTGGCCGCACCAAGGTTGACCGCGGCGGCAAAGCCCAGGTTGCGGTCGACGTCGAGGACGTCGACGTTCGTCCGATCAGCCACGAGAACGCCCAGGTTCTCAGCCGATCCGTTGTCGACCACGATCAGCTCGAACCGTTCGTCGCGGGGCCAGCTCTGGACGAGGAGCGCGACGTTGTCTTCGTCGTGCCAGTGCGGCGCCACGGCGGTCAGGAGGGGAGGGCCGCTCATTGCAGGACTCCGTCGTCGGGTCCGCTGTTTCTTCCGGGGCCCGGGTCGACCGCGGGAACCCAGGTCGACTGCGGGCGGCCGAAACCGGCGAAGCGGGGCAGGAGCCGGACCGCGCGGCTCCACGCGAACAGGAGGTCGAGGAGACCGGGCCGCCGGGGATCGCCCGGCAACTCGCCCTTTCCGCCCCGGAACAGATCGACCGCGTCCCGGAAGAGAAACCGCGGCAGCCGGAGCCAGAAGCTCCGGCCGAACCGCGCCGCCAGCACCAGCAGCCGATTGCAGTAGATCCGGCGAACGCGCAGCCGGGCGGCGCGTCGCCCCCGACTCGACAGCGCGCCGGCGTGTTGGATGCGCGCCACCCGCACCAGCACCGCGCCGTATGACGCCCGGCGCAGCCGGTCGGCGAGTTCGACGTCCTCGTAGTAGCTGTCGAGCCGCTCGTTGAAGGGCCGGAGCTGTCCGCTTCCCGGGCTGACGTCGGCGAGCGCGTCGCGGCGATAGAGAGCAGCGGTCGCGGACACGCCGTACACGGGCGTCGGCGGGCCGTCCGGCGGCGGAGCGGTTGCGCCGCGGTCGACCTGGACCGCCTGCCAGCGGCTGTTCCAGGCCAGGCCGGCGCCGTCCGTCCGCACTTCCTCGTCGGGACCGGCCGGAAGCAGATTGATCCCTTGGGCCGCCGCGACCCGGAAGTTCGGGGAGGCCCTCGGGTCGGCTCCGGCAGAGGCGCGGAGCGCCTCCAGGAGCGTTTCCGTCCAACCGGTCTCCAGCACGGCGTCGTCGTTCACGAGCGCGATCCAGTTGCCCAGACTCGCGGCAATGCCGGCATTGGCCGCCCGGGCGAATCCCGCCGGTCGAGGGAACTGCACGAGCCGCGGCGCCCCGCCGAAGGCCGCGGGGTGATCGGCGGCCAGACGTTCCGCGAGCACGCGAAACGACGCTGGACCGTCGGCTCGCTGGTCCCGGTCGTTCACCGGGCCGTGGGCGGCTGCGGACGGCTCCTGCCAGACGACGATGAGTTCGGCCGGAACGGCTGTCTCCGACGCGTCACGATAGATCGATTCCAGGCACTCCGCGAGATGGGGCGGCCCGCCCACCGTCGGAACGACGTAGGAGAGTGCCGGTGTCTCCGGCGATTCGGCGGTCAAGGTCCGGCGGCCCGGCCGATGTGCAGCGCGTGGAAGAGGATCACTTCGACCTCCGCCGGGAGGTCGGGATCGCGGACGAGGACCAGGTTGCCGAATCCGCAGAGTGGAGCTAGGTCGACCTCCGTCCGGTAGCGGGTGCCGAAGAATGGACCCTCGGGGCCGGTCGCGACCCAATGGAGCCAGGGTCCGTATCCCGCCGCAGTGCCGCTGTGGCGGGCCGACCATTCGCCGGTGTGATCGCCGTGGTTGAGATCGAGGAAGCGCTCGGTTCCGTCGGCGCCGATGCGGGCAACGGTCTGACCCACGGCGACGCCGCCGCCGTGGGCGACGGCCGTATCGAGCACGAGGGTCTCGCAGCCGCCCGCTTCCGCCGCCCATCGAGGCTGATCCTCGGTCAGTACCTGCCTCGGCGAACTGAGCAGCGTCTGCCGGGGCAGGAACGCGTCCCATGAGCCGAGCGCTGCCGACGTCAGCACGACGGCGCCTACCGCCAGCACGATGGCCCGGGGCGTCGGCGCTCTCTTGACGATCGCTCCGACGCCGCGCCCGATGAGGACCAGAACGGCCAATCCGAGCCAGCGATCGAACGAGGTATCGAGGCCAAGCGCATCGAGTCGATCGTCGAGATGCGCGGCCCTTAGCCATGGATAGGTGGCCGAGAGCGTGGCGAAAACGAGCAGGCTGCCCTGCCAGCAGAAGCCGAACACGGCCGCGTCACCGCGCAGGCCGATCCCCTGCCAGGGCCCGGCGGGGAGCGGGTCGTCGGCGGATGCGCCGCTCGGCCGCGCCGCGCTCAGAACGGTCCAAAGCGCGATAGCCGCCAGGAGGGCCTGCGGCGGCGACAGGAAGCGCAGGCCGGCGAGCGTCAACAGGGCGGCGGCGGCCACGGTGTGCAGGTCGCCCCGACCGACCAGGTTGGGCGCCGCGAGAAGGACCAGAGGCAATCCGGCGAGCGCCAGCGGCCAGGGTTCCGCCGCCGAGGGCGGCAGCGCCAGGGCCAGGCCGCCCGCCAGCACGAGGACGATGGCGAAGGCGAACCGGCGCCAGACGACGGCGGCCGCCATGGCTGCGAGCAGGACTCCGAACGGGGGTTCGCGGACGAGAACGAGTCCCTGAATCAGCATCAGGCCGAGCCCGAGCGCCGTTGCCGCGACCAACCAGCGCTCCTTGAGCGCGCGTGCGGCCGCGTCGGCGAGCGCCGCCGCGGCGAGCACCAGGACGACATTCGAGCGGACGCCGCCAGCGGCCAGGATCAGCGCGGCCGTTCCCGCCAGGGCCGGAGCACCCATGCGGGCGAACAGGGCGGTCAGAACGACCGCTGCCGCGGCCGGAATGCCGACGAGCACGACCAGCAGTCGCAGCGTCCCTCCGTCCAGGATCTCCGCCTGCCTCAGGAGCAGGTTGAGTCCGATCAGCGCCGCCAGCAGGGTGCCGCCGAGGTGGATGAGACGTGCCGGTTCGAGGGAACCGGGCGGCGACAGCAGATCGGCTCGATGGGCCAGCAGACGGTCGACGAGAAGCGCGGCGGGCCCAAGACAGAGCAGGGCCCCCACCGCGGTCGCGCGGCCCGGACCGTCTGGCGGTACGGCCGCGAACGCCACCACGGTCAGCACGGGCAGCGCCAACGCCGCCGCGCTCAGCGGGCGACGGGCGGTGCCGGCAGCGGCGAGCAGGACCGCGGTCGCGACGAAGGCGAGGTAGCGTCCTTCGGCCGCCACCTGCGCATCGCGGTCGAGCGACGCCAGGGAGTTCATCGCCAGCCCGGCCAGCAGGGGCGGCAGGGCGGCGAGCCAGGGCGGTGACGGCGACTCCGGACGGCTCGGTGTGAAACGGGATTCAGTCGTCATGGGAGCCACCATTGCCGCGACAGGCAGCGTTGGGGGAATGCCGCCGCCACTCCGTCGCGCTCATCGTCGGCGGCGCGCCGTCCTTGCCGTCGAGGGCAAACGTTGGAAGACTGCGACCGCCATGTTGCCCCGGGAAATGCTCAGAAGCGAGCCTCGGCGAGTTGCCGCCGCCATCGAAGCGCGCGGCGTCGATGCGGTGCTGGTGGACCAGTGGACGACCAGCGACCGTCGCCGCCGTGAAGCGCTGACGGAACTGGAGGAACTCCGTCACCGTCGTCGGTTGGCTGGTCGCGAGATTGGCAAGCTCAAGGCTCAGGGCAAGGCGAAGGAAGAAGATGCCGCCAGACGCATTCTAGAGATGACGGCGCTCAAGGCACGCATCGAGGGCCTCGAAGATGTCGTGGCCCAGGCTGAGGAGCAGCTCCGCGAAACGGAACTCAGGGTGCCGAACATCGCCCACGACACGGTACCGGTTGGCAGCGACGAGTCGGCGAACCGCGTCGAGCGGGTCGTCGGCGAACGGACGGAGTTCGACTTCGAGCCGAAGGCGCACTGGGACCTCGGGCCGGAACTGGGGATTCTCGACTTCGAACGGGGCGCCAAGCTGGCCGGCGCCCGCTTCGTCACCTATCTCGGCTGGGGCGCCCGCCTGGAGCGCGCGCTCGGCGCCTTCATGCTCGACCTGCACACCGAGGAGCATGGCTACACGGAGGTTCTGCCCCCCTATCTGGTCAAGCGCGAGTGCCTGTTCGGGAGCGGCCAGTTGCCGAAGTTCGAGGAGGATCTGTTCCATGTCCAGCCCGATTCGCGCTACCTGATCCCGACCGGCGAGGTGCCGCTGGTCAACCTGCATGCCGACGAGGTGCTCGACGAAGACCGGTTGCCCCTGCGCTACGCGGCGCTCACGCCGTGCTTCCGCGCCGAGGCCGGCTCGTACGGACGCGACGTGCGCGGCCTGATCCGCCAGCACCAGTTCCACAAGGTCGAACTGGTGCAGTTGACGACTCCTGAGGCCAGCTTCGACGCTCTGGAGCAACTGACGGGTCACGCCGAGCGGGTGCTCCAGCGATTGGAGCTGCCCTACCGGGTCGTGTGCTTGAGCACGGGCGACATGGGCTTCGCCATGGCGAAAACGTACGACCTCGAAGTCTGGCTTCCCGGCCAGCAGGCGTACCGGGAGATCTCCTCCTGCAGCAACGCCGAGGCGTTCCAGGCGCGGCGGGTGCATACCCGCTTCCGCCCGAGGGAGGGCGGCGCCCCGCGCTACGTCCATACGCTCAACGGTTCCGGACTGGCGATCGGGCGGACGCTGATCGCCCTGCTCGAGAACTACCAGACGGCTTCGGGGTCCGTACGCATTCCGGCGACGCTCCGGCCGTACGTCGCCGGCGTCGAGGAGGTCCCGGCCGGATAGCCTAGGAGATCGTCGCTTCGGCGCGCGATGGTCGCCGGTTCGTTCGGAGGGGTGGCTGAGTGGTCGAAAGCACCGGTCTTGAAAACCGGCGTGGATGAGAGTCCACCGTGGGTTCGAATCCCACCCCCTCCGCCATTGCCCCTGGCGGGGCGCCCGGTGCCTGGTCTTCCCGGGAAGGGCTTGACAACAGCCTTGGTGGCGGAGTAGCGTGCGCTGCACGACGGGTTCAGCGCGATAGTTCCGTTCGATCCTCCGCTTCGTTGGAGCCTCTGAGCGGCATTGCGGGATGAGCCTGCGAATCCCGAGCAATGACAGCACGGCACTTTTTTTCCTGGAGGTGATGCGAGCCCGAACAGGCCGCCCGGCGGATGTTCCGCCGGAGTAGTCGAGCAACAGTCCAGTTGGGCGGGAGGTCCTCTCGTTCCAGCTTGAACAGGGGCGAACTGCCCCAATCTTGTACCGGCGCGGAGCCGCCGGACAAAAGGAGAAACAAGTGAAGAACTACGTCATGGCCTTGGTCATGATTCTCGCGGCTTCCGGCCTCGCCTTCGGCCAGGTCACCGTGGAGCCCGCCTGCGAGGGTTCGTGCTACGTCGCCCCGTACTTCGTCGGGAACGGCGGGTTCGTCGGGGAGCAGAACATGGAGGACGACGAGGACACCATGGACGAGGACGAGGGGGCGGTGACCTTCGTCGTCACCTGCGGCAACGTCACCACGACCGGGACGGCCGCAGCGGACGACGCCGGCATCGTCCGCCAGGTTTTCAACGAAGATAACGGCCTCGCCTGCGGGGAGGAAGACGGCGAGATCGAGATCAGCAACCTGAAGCCGGGCGGCTGGTACTGGATCGATGACGACACGAGCAGCGCCGTCTCGGCTCTCGTGAGCACGGACGTCCTCGAGAACGCTCAGACCACGCCGACCGATCCCGGCGGCGTGACGATCTCGACGATGGGGAAGGACGGCGCCGCTTCGTTCGTCAAGCACGAGCCGAGCGGCCGCGTGGGGATCATTCCTCACATCCTGCCGACGGTGCCGCTGCCCATGTGCACTTCCGCAGCCGGCGGGGACAACAACTGCGTGGTCAATGCTTCTTACAGCATTGCTCTCAAGGACGGTGCCGACAAAGCCGTGGGCGGCTCGGTGACGCGCGGCGAGGCTGCCATCGTGGTCACGCCCAGTGTCGCTCCAACGGGTAACCTGAGGGACGGCGAGGGCGTGACGTTTTCCGCCGTGGTCGCGACCGGTCACGGAATCACCGTTGCTTCCGGGGTAGTCACCATTGCGGACGCTGACCCGACCAACGACAAGGATCGCTGTCATGCCGACAACATCGACCGGGACACCCCGATCAAGGTCACGGTGAGCGCCGACGCGACGAACGCGATGAACTACGTCCCCGCACCGGGTGCCGGAGACCTCAAGGCCGTGTCGTTCCTGGTCGTGTGCCCCGCCGTTGCGGCGGCGTCCACCCAGGGCGTGGAACTCGTTCCCGAGAACCCGTTCCCGACGGGCCGCTAGAGGAGGAATACGAGGCAGAACGAAATCCTGAGTGGCGACTTGCGCTAAACCCGCTCTTTTCGTCGCTGCCTACCTTCGCGGGCGGCAGGCCGGTCAAACGGCCTGCCGCCCTTTTCTCTTGTGATCGCCGCCCGCGGCGCCGTTCGCCCGGCCGCGATCGCCCCCTCATCGAGGAGCCGTCGTGCCTCAGAGTCCTACCGATTCCTGGCGGGCCGAGATTCGCGCCGAGTTCGCCAACCTGGAGGAGATCGCCCTGGCGACCAAGCCGGCGTCCGGCGATCTTCCCGAGCTGCGTGGCGTGGACATCGACGGCATCTCGATGCCACTTCGGCAAGCAATCGGCGGCGACCACCTGATCTACCTCGACTTCAAGCAGCGGTACGACCTGGAGCGCCGCATCCGGGAGGCGGAGGCGGCCGGCAACGCGCGGGTCATCGCGGGCCTGCGGCAGTCCCAGCAGCGCGCGGCCGTGCTCGTCGCCGACGTCTCCGGCCACAAGGCGACGGACGCCCTGGTGGCGGCGATGCTGCATCAGGCGTTTCTGCTCGGAGCGTACTACGAACTTGACCTGTTCGGCGAGATCACGACCCGCCTCTTCGAGCACATCAACCAGCGCTTCTACAAGTCGACCACGCTGAACAAGTACCTGACCATGCTCTACGGCGAAGTCTCGGAGCAGGGCAGGTTCCGCTTCTTCTCGGCGGGGCATCCGGCGCCGTTGCTCTTCGCGGGTCGGCCGGGCCGCGTCGAGCACCTCCGCGAGGATCAACTGGTTCGCTTCCCGCCGGTGGGCATGTTCGCCTCGAACGCCTACATGGACGAACTCGTCGACCCGGGCCCCCTCGGCTACAAGCGCCCGTACGAGGTCAGCGAGGTCGACCTGCTCGAGGCGGGGGACCTGCTGCTCCTGTACACGGACGGCTTCGCCGAGCACGGCGAGGAGCGCTACGTCGCGGAGCGGGCGGAGCCGCTCCTGGAGACCGTGCGCGGTCTGCGCGCGAGCGAGATTTGCGAGCATCTGCGGGATGACCTGCTGGCTTTCGCTCCGCCCGAAGACGACATCAGCTTCGTGGTGATCAAGAAGACGGAGTAGCACGCCGGCCCATCGACCGTCTTGCCCCGCTATCGTAGAAACCTGCACCTACGCCAGGAGGTCCCCCAAAATGCTCCTGCTCAACCCCGCGCGGTCTGCTTTGCTGGTCTTCGCCGTGAGTTCCGTCTCCTGTGCGGCCCCGTCGGCCCGGGACGCCGGTGGCGCTCCCGACCCTGGCAGTGCGGGCGTCTCGCCCGCATCCCCCGCCGACCGCGTCGCCCTGTTCGGCGACATGCACATCCACACGATGTACTCCCACGACGCGTTCATGGGCACGGTCCGCACGACGCCTGACGACGCCTACCGGTACGCCAGAGGGGAGGCGATCCCGCATCCGTCGGGTGAATCGATCCGCCTTTCCGGCGCGCCGCTCGATTTCCTCGCGGTGACGGACCACGCGGAGTACCTGGGTGCCCTGGCGGCGCTGATCGACCCCTCGAGCCCGACCTACGGGCACCCGTTGACCGAGGATCTGTTCAACGGCCAGGGCCGCGACGCCCGGGCGCGGCTGGGAGCGCTGAGCCGGTTGCGGGAACTGGGCCGGGCGGGCGACCCGATCAACGGCCCGAAGGTGCGGGCAAGCGCCTGGCAGCGGGTCATCGAGGCCGCCGAGCGGCACAACGATCCGGGCCGGTTCACCGCCCTGATCGGCTACGAGTACACCAAGGGGGTGGGTGGGCGCCACGTGCACCGGAACGTCATCTTCCGGGGCAGCGAGGCGCCGGAGCTTCCATTCAGTTCGCTGGACGGCGACCCCGAGGACCTATGGAACTGGCTCGACGGCCTGCGCGGCGAGGGCATCGAAGCGCTGGCGATGCCGCACAACATGAACCAGAGCGACGGCCTGGCCTTTCCCGACCGGGAGACCTGGAAGGGTGCGGAGATCGACGCGGAGTTCGCGGCCAAGCGGATTCGGAACGAACCGGTGGCCGAGATCAGCCAGCAGAAGGGCACGTCGGAGGTTCATCCGTCGCTGTCGCCGAACGACGAATGGGCCGACTTCCAGATCGTCCAGTACTACCTGGACCGGGTGAACAACACGGACCCGATCTCGGTCTTCAAGGGCGGCTACTGGCGGGACGCGCTGCTGACCGGGCTCGAGATGGAGGAGCGCCTGGGAGTGAACCCCTATGCCCTCGGCGCGATCGGCTCGAGCGACAGCCACGTCTCCGCCGGCTCCTTCGAGGAGGACAACCGCTTCACGTCGAGGACGAACACACCCCAGGCCCGCGGCTCTGCCTACCGCGAGGAGGACGGCGGCTGGGAGAACTTCTGGACCCCGCGTCAGGCGACGCATGGCACGGGCGGCCTGGCCGGAGTGTGGGCGGATACGAACACGCGCGCCGCGATCTTCGACGCGCTCAAGCGCCGCGAGTCGTTCGCGACCTCGGGCACCCGCATCCGGGTGCGCTTCTTCGGCGGCTTCGGGCTCGATGTGGCGGTTACGGAGGCTTCCGACCCGATCGCCACCGCGTACGAGGCCGGCGTGCCGATGGGCGGCGACCTGGAAGGCGGCGGCGACGACGCCCCGAGCTTCCTCGTCTGGGCGCTGCGCGATCCGGAGAACGCCTGGCTGCAGCGGGCCCAGGTCATCAAGGGCTGGCTGGAGGACGGCGAAACCAAGGAACAGGTCTACGACGTCGTCTGCTCGGACGGCCTGGAGCCCGACCCCGAGACACACCGCTGCGAGGACAACGGCGCCGAAGTCAACCTGGACGACTGCTCGATCAGCCGGGACAAGGGCGCCGTCGAACTCCGGAGCACCTGGACCGACCCGGACTTCGACCCGGGCGCCCGTTCCTTCTACTATGTCCGCGTGCTCGAGAACCCGACCTGCCGCTGGTCCACGTGGGACGCGCTCAGCCTCGGCATCGAGCCGAACCCCGATCTCCACGCCACACACCAGGAACGGGCGTGGAGCTCGCCGATCTGGTACACGCCGTAGGCAGCCCGCTCCCTAGCCTAGCCGGCGGTCGTCTCTTCCGCTTCCGCCGTCACGACCGGCTCCAGCTTCAGCATCGCGCCGTCGGTTTCGTCGGTGATCACGTAGATCAGGCCGTCGGGCCCCTGACGGACGTCGCGGATGCGCTTGCCGATCTCCTTGAGGAGCCATTCGCGGCCGAGTTCCTCGCCGGCCTCGCTGAAGATGAGGCGTTCGAGGTGGCCGGTGTTCGGCATCCGGCCGGTCATCAGCGCGCCGGCGAACAGGTTGCCCTTCCACTCGGGGAAGGCGTCGCCGGTGTAGAACATGAGCCCCGAGGGGGCGATGGACGGCAGCCAGAAGATCGCGGGTTCCTCCATGCCCTCGGCCCAGAAACGCTCGGAGATGCGCACGCCGTTGTAGTGGCGGCCGTAGGAGACGACCGGCCAGCCGTAGTTCTTGCCGGCCTCGATCGCGTTCAGCTCGTCACCGCCCTGCGCGGCGTGCTCGGTGGTCCAGGGCTGGTTCGTCTTCGGGTGGAGCGCCAGTCCCATCTGGTTCCGGTGGCCCATCGAGTACACCTCCGGCTTGTGTCCCTCCATGCCGACGAAGGGGTTGTCGTCGGGCACGCTGCCGTCGAGCCGCAGGCGCAGCGTCTTGCCGGCGTGGCTGTTCGGGTCCTGGGCCAGCTTGGCGTGGCCGGAGAAGCTCTGCGCGCCGTCGACCAGGTCGGCGCCGAAGGCTCCGCCCATCGTCATGTACATGATGTCCTCGCCGGGGACGAAGGCGAGGCGGGCGGCGGCGATCGAGCCGCCCCAGGGCTCGGCGACGAACACGTCCTCGACGTCGACGAGGGACATGCCGTCGAGCTTGCCGCGGACCAGGGCGACGGTGCCCTCGCGGCCCGAGACCTGCCGGGTGTAGGTGAGATAGACGTAGCCGTTGTCCGCGAAGTGCGGGTGGATGGCGACTTCCATCATGCCGGCGAGGCTGCGGGCGAGGACGTCGTCGGGGACGCCGGCGATCGGCTCGTCGACGAGCACGCCGTCGCGGACCAGGCGCAGAGCGCCCCCGCGCTCGGTGACCAGCATGTCGCCCTTGGGCAGGAAGGCCAGGGACCACGGGCGGTTGATGCCGCGGACGACGACGGACACCTTCACCTCGGGAATCACGTGGGTGTTCATGATCCACGGCTCGTCGGGCAGTTCGACGCGGGGAATGCCGCTGCGGCCGCCGCCGTATCCGGTCTGCGCGACGGCTTGGGCGGCCACGGCGGCCGCGAGCAGAAGCGCCAGAAGCGGAACAAGTCGTGTCTTCGTTCTTTGGTTCATCGCGAGCCTCCTACTTCGCACGCTGGGTGCGCCGGCGTCGCCGCCGCCTTGTAACCGCGGGTCTCTGACCCGCGGAGAAGAACGCGCCGGCCGTCAGGCCGGATCCGCTTCTACCCATCCCCTTCAGCCTCATCCGCCGCCTCCGGCCACTCGGCCCCTTGCAGGATCCACAGCCGGATCGTCTCGATCTGCTCTTCGGTCAACTGGGTGCCGGCCTCGTAGGGCGGCATCCGCATCTCCAGGAACTCTGAACTCACCCGGATGTAGATCTCGCTGTCGGCGGGATCGCCGGGGGCGATGTTGGGGAAACCGCCGAGGTCCTTGAAGGCCAGCTCCTTGACGTCGAGGCGAAGATCCGCCTCGCGGCGCGACCTGTCCTCGCCGTGGCACTCGTAGCAGAACGTCTCGAGGATCGGCTTTACCTGGGTGAGGTAGTCGACCTTGTCGTCGTCCTGGCCGCTCGCCGGTGGGGTTCCGATCGAGCCGGCGACCAAGAGCATCAGCGAAATCGTGAACGAACGCCGCGCTTGCATAACCCTTCCTCTTCCCCTCCAAGCCATGAGATCCGCGGCGGGTCAACGGTTCGACCGATCGCGGCGGGTCTCGGCTACAGTCTAGCCGTTTTCTTGGGCAGCGGCTCAGCGAATCCGCGGCGTCGCGTACTGGGCCGGCGGAGGGACCGCGACGGAGGAGGTCGTCGCCTTCCGGCTGCCGTAGGCGGGCGCCATCCCGCGGCGATTGCTACAGTTCTCCCTCTATCGTCACGCCAAGCATGTCTACACACGACGAGAGCAAGGGCCCCGAGGGCTACGACCGGCCCGCCGTCGAAGCCTGGATCGCTGAACACGTCGATTGCCTGACGCCGCCGCTCACGTGGACGCGGCTCGAGGGCGGCCACTCGAACCTGACCTACCGGCTCGACGACACGGAAGGCGGCACGGCGGTCATCCGGCGTCCGCCCCAGGGCAAGCTGTTGCCGAAGGCCCACGACATGAATCGGGAGTGGGCGCTGATCTCGGCGCTCGGGTCGACGGCGGTGCCGGTTCCTCCGGCGATCGCGTTTTGCGAGAGCCCGGACATAACCGGCGCCTGGTTCTACGTCATGGGTCGGGTGAATGGCCGTCCGCTGTACAGCGCCGCGAACACCGAGGAGTGGGTCCCCGAAGACCGGCGTACAAGGCTGGCCCACTCGTTCATCGACGTGCTCGCCGACCTGCACGACGTGGACCCGGACGAGGTGGGGCTGGGCAAGCTCGGAAAGCGGGACAGCTACGTTGGACGGCAGCTCCGCACCTGGTACCGGTCCTGGACCGCGTCCGTCGAACCGGCGCAGCTCGACGACCCGCGAGCGCACGAACTGCAGCGCTACTTCCTGGATCACCTGCCGGAGCAGGGACCGGCGCGCGTCGTCCACGGCGACTACGGCCTGCACAATTGCCTCGTGGGGCCCGACTCGACGATCGCCGCCGTCGTCGACTGGGAGATCTCGACCCTGGGTGATCCGCTGGCCGATCTGGCCTACGCGATGAACCAGTGGATCCCGGGCACGAACACGATGCCGAGCGGTCGGGGCACCGCCACGTCCGTGCCAGGGTTCCCGTCCCGCGAGGCACTTCTGGAGCGCTATGCCGAGCGTACCGGGCGGGACCTGTCGAACCTCGACTACTACGTCGGCTTCAACCGCTGGAAGTCGGCCGCCATCTCGCACGGCGTCTATGCCCGCTACATGGAAGGCAAGAAGAGCACGAAGGGCCTCGACCTGGACGAGATGCGCGAGCGCATCTTGCGGACCCTCGACCTGGCTGAGGAGGCGGTGAGCCGTCTGTAGCCGCCGAGTGTCGGTGCGCCGGCCCTCCGGCCGGCTCCGCACTGTAGGGACGTCGCGCTAGGCTATCCGTTCCCATAGGAGGACGGACATGAGCAAGCAGCGGCCCAGCCGTCGCGCCTTCATCGGACTCGCCGGGGCCGCCGCGGCGAGTTCGCTCCATCCCGCGGCCCGCGCGCAGACGCCCGGCGGGATCCGGGACCTCGGCGAGACTCCGAGGGAGTACGGGAGACCCTCGCCGTTCGTGGGGTCGAAGCGATGGAGCCGCGCCCCCGATGCGACGGCGTTCGTCGTCGAACACGCCGCTGGCGGATCTTGAGGGCATCGTCACGCCGTCCGGCCTCCATTTCGAGCGCCATCACACGGGTGTGCCGGCGATCGACCCGGACACCCACCGGCTGACCATTCACGGGCTCGTCGACCGTCCGCTCGTGTTCATGATCGACGACCTGGTCCGTATGCCTTCCGTGTCCCGGTTTCACTTCATCGAATGTTCGGGCAACAGCGCCCGCGAATGGTCGCCCGCCGGCGCGGCGAACGTGCAGCTCAGCCACGGACTGGCGAGCTGCAGCGAGTGGACCGGCGTCCTCTTGGCCGACCTCCTCGACGAAGTCGGAGTGAAGCCGGAGGCGAGCTGGATCGTCGCCGAGGGCGCCGACGCGGGGCTGATGAGCCGGAGCGTGCCGCTCGAGCGGGCGCTGGACGACGTGATCATCGCCTACGGCCAGAACGGCGAGGCCGTCCGGCCGGAGCAGGGCTACCCGCTACGGCTCCTCGTACCCGGCTGCGAGGGGAGTGTCAGCGTCAAGTGGCTGCGCCGGCTCGAGGTCGCGCACATGCCGTCGATGGCCCGCGACGAGACCTCGAAGTACACGGACCTGCTGCCGGACGGCACGGCGCGCCAGTTCACTCTGGTCATGGACGCGAAATCGGTGATCACCCGGCCCTCGGGCGAGCAGAAGCTGGATCGGCCCGGCTTCCGGGAGATTCGCGGGTTGGCCTGGTCGGGCCGCGGTGCGATCTCCCGCGTCGAGGTCTCCACCGACGGAGGCGGCTCCTGGGCCGACGCCGAGATCGAGGGTCCGCGGTACGCGAAGTCCTTCACGCGCTTCCGCTCCCCCTGGCGCTGGGACGGCGGCCGCCACGTCCTCATGTCCCGGGCGACGGACGACACGGGCTACGTTCAGCCGACCCTGGCGGCCCTCCTCGAGGCGCGGGGCCGGGCGACGATCTACCACAACAACCGGATCAAGGCCTGGGAAGTCCATGAGTCGGGGGAGGTGACGAATGTCGAGGCGTAGCGGCCTGGTTGCTGCCGCCCTCATCGTCGCAGCGGGTGCGGCGATCGCCGCCGAGTCGGAGCGCGCCGGGCTCGGCCACGAAGCCACCGCGGAGGAACTGAGCGCCGCTGGCTACACCGTCTTCCCCGACGGTAGGGGCCTGCCGCAAGGCCGGGGAACCGCCAGGGAGGGCAAGGCCGTCTACCAGCAGTTCTGCGCTGCCTGCCACGGTCGGAACGCCGAAGGCGACGAGGCCGCGGCAGCCTGACCTCGGAGCGGCCGCGCAAGACGGTCGAGAGCTACTGGCCCTACACCACGACCCTCTGGGACTACCTCCGCCGCTCCATGCCCTACGAGTCGCCGGGATCGCTGACAAACGACGAGATCTACGGCGTCGTCGCGCACCTGCTGAACCTGATGGGCCTTGTCGGCGAGGACGACGTGCTCGACCGGAAGAGCCTGCCGAGGATCGAGATGCCGAACCGGGACGGTTTCGTCCCTGACGACCGGCCGGATACGGTAGGATAGAGAAGCGAGGCCGCTCACACTGGGGACGCCGGCGCACCCGGTGTGGACCCTCGCGGGGGTTACCGGTCGACCTCCGCGTAGTCCGCTCCCACCGGACACACGAGCTGGCAGCTCTGGCAACCCGTGTAGGCGCCCTGACGCTGCACGGTCAGGTTGTAGAAGATCTGCTGCGTGGCCGGGCTACGGGCGATGTCGACCGCCTCGGCGGCGGACTTCGAGGCGAAGAGGTCGGCGAGGTGCTCGACCATGCGGTCGGGTCCGAAGGGCTGGCAGGCGCCGGCGCAGGCCTCGGCGTCGAGGCTGCGGACTTCGGCCAGGTGAGCGCCCGTGGGCGCCGAACTCGGAATCGCCGCCACGGGGCAGACCTCGGCGCAGCGGCCGCATTCCTCGAGGCCGGGGCAGACTTCGCCTTCCAGCGGCTGTCCACAGTCGACCTCGGCATCGGTCAGGACCCCGGCCAGGAACACGCGCGGGCCCAGGGTCTTCGCCCGCGCCCTGATCGCCTCGGCGTGCCGCACTCCTCGAGGCCGAGGCAGAGTTCCCCGTCGAGTCCGGTGCCCGGCTCGATCTCGGCGGAGGTCAAGACGCCCGCGAAGAAGACCCGGGGGCCGTAGTCCGGCGTCAGGACCATCCGGTTCAGGCCGAGCGTCCCGAGACCGGCGAGCACCGCGCCCTCGCGCAGCAGAGGCGAGCCCTGACCGGCCGGAAGAACGTCCCCCGGCGTCCTCTTAGCGAAGTCGAGCGAAGCCGGGGAGACGGGCAGTGCGAGCGCGCCGCGGCGTTCGAGGCCCAACGCGATCCGCTCGGCGGCGAACTCGAGGGCCCGCAGGCTCCGCCGGCCGGCGAGCTGCTTGCTCGGCAGGTGCTTCGCCCACAGCACGCCGCGCAGCGTGCGCTTGCCGAGCACGAGGAGGGTACGGGCCTCTTCGCTCAGCGTGGAGGGCCGGTGTCGTTCGTCGAGCCGGCGCTCGAGGTCGGAGGTCGAAGCGAATCCGACGAGGTCGATCGAGAGACTCTGGGCGAGCGCCTCGACAGACTGGCGGTCGTCAGTCGTCACGGCAGCGGCATCTGCTCGCTTTCGACCTCGCGCGCCTGGTCGAAAGCGGCGACCTGTTCGTCGGTGCGGACCTGCTCGAGCCAGAAGACGCCGTCGAACTCGGCGCTGTTGCCGCGCGTGCCGGCGAAGTCGACGTCGCCGTCGCCGTCCATGTCGCGGGCGACGAGGCTGTCGAACATGCCGCGCTTGCGCCGCGAGATGTCGTGCCGGGGCCACTCGCCGCCCAGGTCGCCCGTGTTCTCGAACCAGGCGAGCCTTCCCAGCGGCGTATGCGGCTGGACTTCCTGGTCGGCGGCCCGGCCGCTGCGGCTGTAGGCCCCGGTCATGACGTCCGGATCGCCGTCTCCGTCGATGTCGGCGAAGGCGAAGCCGACCAGGTTGTCCGGGGTCAGGTGCCCGATCGGCCGCAACTGCCAGGTGTCGCCAGGGTCGGCCGGTTGCTCCAGCCAAACCAGCACGCCGCCGAACTCGACCGTCGCCAGGTCCAGGCGGCCGTCGCCGGAGAGATCGAGGAAGGCCATGTTGAAGCCGTTGAGCAGGGCGCCTGTCGTTGGCGCGTCGGGCGGCCGGACGGTATCGGCCGTGGTCGTCGTGCCTTCGATCCGGATCGGGTGCTCCACGAGCGCGACGCCGCCGTCGCCCGCGCTCCGGTTCTCGAACCAGAAGATCCGCCCCTCGCCGGTCGATCCGCCCACGACATCGACATCACCGTCCCCGTCGAGATCGACGGTCTGGGAGTTGATCGGCCAGATCACGCGGACGATCTCGTGCTCGATCCACTCTCCGGAGAGCGGGTCGGACGTGGTGTCGAACCAGGAGATCGCATGCTTGGCCGTGGTCTGCCGATCCGGGTTCTGGGCGCCCTTGTTCGGGGCGACGACCTCCGGCCGGCCGTCGCCGTCGAGGTCGCCGGTGAACACGCGGATGTAGGAACCCCGGTCCTTCGTCGCGGACGGGATCACCCTCGGCCAGCTCCCGCTGCGCAGGGCGGCGGCCGCCTCTGCCGTCGCCGTACCTGGATTCTCGAAGTAGATCAGGTGGGCCAGCTCGCAGGCAGCGACGACGTCGAGATCGCCGTCGCCGTCGAAGTCGGAGATCGCGACGTCCTCGGCGGCCGCGGCCTCGTTGCCTTCGGCGAGGGTGGCCAGATGCCACGTGTCCGGGTCGGGGCCGCCGAAGGCCAGCCGGACGTGGCCCTGGCCGACGCTGCCGTACTCGGTATCCGCTTCGTGGACGGAGACGATGTCGATGTGGCCGTCGCCGTCGAGGTCGCCCATCTCGAGTCCGTCGCCGCCGCGGATTGGCACGCCAGAGGTAGCCACGTCGTCGATGATGTGCTCGCGCCAGGAGATCCACTGGCCATCGGAAGACTGCGCGCGGGTGGGTGTGTCGGCGACGAGGTTCGAGGCGGGCGGCTCCGCGGTCCGGCAGGCCGGCAGCGCCATGGCAACGGCAGCGATGAGAGATACCGTTCTCACGGCCGGTACCAGATCGGCGAGGACCAGGCGCGTTCCTGGATCGTCGGCTGCAGGTCGGCCCGAGGCTCGACGCCTGCCCGGATCGCGTCCCAGGTCGACCAGCGGCAGGTCGGGTTCTCGAGCACCCGCAGGTAGTAGACCGCCCGCTGGCCGGGGTCGAACTCCGGGTCCTCGAACACGGCGCGAAGTTCGGCCGCGCCGAGGCCCTCGGAGATGCTGCAGTCGGACAGGTCGACCATGGCGCCGTTGTCGGGGCAGCGCGGAGGATCGCCGGTGGGCGTGCCGCCATCGGAGCACGCGACGTCAAGGAGCTTCTCGTGCGCCTCGCCGTCCGCGACCCAGCCCTTGACGAGCTGCAGGCGCTGCAGGCCGGCGCTCTCCGGGTCGCCCGACGCCCAGAGCAGCAGTTTCGGAGCGCGGTCGCCGTCGGCGAGCAGGTCGCCGCCCATCGCCACGCCCTGCTCGTAGGCCTTCGTGATCATCTCGGGGTCGTCGGCCAGACCCTCATCGAAGTCGTAGCCGGCGAAGAACCGTACCTGGATCCGCGGGCCCGTCGTCGCGAACGTCTCCTTGCGGCGGAACGCGTCGTAGATCGAGTCGCGGGTGTTGTCTTCGGCCCAGGCGCCGGTCAGACCGGCGGCGCCCCAGTTGTGGAAGTAGGTCTGGGCGTAGGCCGGGGAACCGTCCTCGTTGGGCTCGTCGAGCGGCACCGAGCCGCGCAGTTGCGGCGTGGCGTCCCGGTTGCCGACCTTGCCGTGGAAATCGTCCTCGTCCGGCGTGCCGCCGGCGTTGTGGGTGTCGGTGGCGCCGACCATGCCGAAGCGGAAGGGATTGAAGCCCTCGGTTTCTTCGAGCAGCAACCCGTCGAGATACGCCGTGCGCACGTAGCTCCCCCGGGGCTCGCTGTAGAGCGTGGTGGAAATGCGGTGGGGCATGATCTCGAAGTCCGCCCACTCGTCGTTCGGCGACAGCAGCGGATGGACTTCGGACGTGCCCTTGACCTGGGTCACCTCGACGATGGGTTCGTTGCGCATCCGGGTCTCGGCGTACTCGGCGTTGAGCGGGTCGCCGCCGAAGGTCAACAGGCTGAACATATGGCCGTTGCTGCCGTTCGAGTTGTGGGGGATGGCAAGCGCTTCGACGCCTTCGGATCGGAGACCGTCGAGCCAGGCCCACAGATCCTCGGGGTTGCCCGAGTCCATCGCCGTGAACGGCACCTCCGGGGCCTCGCTGCCGCGGAAGATCACGTTGCGGTGGAGGTTGCCCTGGTCGGCGGCGGTGGTGGTGTACTCGTAGCCGATGAAGGTGGTGAAGGCGCCGGGGTCGTTGTGCCGCTCGGCCGACTCGACGATGCGCCGCCAGGCGGAGCGGTTCGCCTCGCTGCCGTCGATTTCGTGGAACTCGCCGCCGCGGTAGGCCCGGAGTCCGCGCTGGAATCCCTCGGCGGGCCCGAGTTCGCGCAGTTCCCTGGCCAGCGGGACGTCGTACAGGGGGTTGTCCGGGTCGTCCATCGCCGGCAGCACGCCGAGCAGGATGCCGTGGTCGGTGACCGCCTGAAAGTCCAGCGGACGCCGGAGCTGCATCGTGTGACCGGCGGGGTGGACGAGGGGCTCGCCGCGGGCGTAGCGGTAGGCGTCGTCCGGGGTGGCCCGCACGTCGAAGATGTAGGCGTCCATCGAGAAGCGGGTGTGGACGTGCAGGTCGCCGAAGTAGGCGTTGCGCAGGGGATTCGGAGCCGGGCGCTCGGTGGGGTCGGGGTCGCCGCCTTCACCGGCGGCGTCGCCGGCCGACCCGCCGCAGCCGGCGACCAGTGCCGGGAGAAGGAAGGCGAGGACTCGAAGGGGTACCCGTCTCATGGCTGCGTCTCCCTAACGTAGTTGGGGGTAGAATGCGGAGTCTACCCATGGAAGTGCATGGAAACCGTGGCAGCAAGGTCATCTGCCTGGTGCCGCCGGGTCCGCGGGACCGGATCGCGCGGTTTTCCTGAGCACTGGGAGACCCGGTTCATCACAACAACAACGCCTAGGCATGACCGGCGGCCAGATGGGCCCGACGACGACCAAGGAGGTGCCGACGACGACCTTCCAGGGCGGCCGCGACGAGGAGGTCATGGGCTATCCGATGGACATCATCAGGACGCTGGCGCACTTCGCCGGCGTCGTCTACGCGGGGCGTTGCAGCACTGACGTCGGGCGTCCGCTATCGGGAGGCGAGCCGGATGATCCGGCGCGCGTTCGAGATTCACCTCGCCGGCATCAAGGGCATGAAGGTGATCGACTGCCTCGGCAACTGCAAGGCTACACGGCCGCCGCCAAGGGCTGGCACATGGCCTACACCTCCGACTACAACCCGGAGACCCGCGGCGGCCTGGTGGAGGGGACGGTCGTCCTCTCGAGCGACGAACCGATCGACAACGCGGTGATCGAGTCGTACACGGCGGTGATGGCATTCGACCACGTCGGCTACCTGTCCTACGGCCCCGGTGTCGAGCCCGGCGGGCTCATCCTGTGGGACAGCTCGCGGGTCAGGAACCCGCCGCCGCTCGAAGGCGTCCGCTCGTACGGCGTGCCGGTGTTCCAGTTGGCCCGCGACGGCGGCGCGCCGGGCCTGGCCAACATGGGCATGCTTGGCCTGTACAATCTCATTGCCGGCCACTTCACGATCGACGAGCTGCTCGCCGGCATGAAGGACTACCTGCCGGTATGGCGTCACAAGCTGCTGCCGGGCAACCGGGCAGTGCTGGAGGCCGTGTCACGGATCGATCCCGAGCAGTACCGTGTTGCCTGAGAGACCCATGACGCGACTCCTCATCGTGGCGGCGGCCCTCGGCGCCGCACTCGGCTGCGCACCCGACCCCACCGCCGAGCCGGCGCAGCGGCCGCCCAACGTCGTCTTCATCCTCGCCGACGACCTCGGCTACGGCGACGTCGGCATCTACGGCAGCGAGATCATTGACACCCCGAACATCGACGACCTGGCCCGCGGCGGCGTCCGGTTCGAGGCCGGCTACGTCACCGCGGCCGTCTGCAGCCCGTCCCGGGCCGGCCTGATGACCGGCCGCTACCCGCAGCGGCAGGGCTACGAGTTCAACCCGTCGGGCCGGGACTACGGCCTGAACCTGGACGAGACGACGCTGGCCGAGGTCATGCGCTCCGCCGGTTACGCGACCGGCGCCGTCGGCAAGTGGCAACTGGGCTGGGGCGACGGCAAGCACCCGCTCGACCGTGGCTTCGACGAGTTCTTCGGCATGCAGAGCGGCTCGATCTACATCGAGCCGTCGACCGAAGGCGTGGAGAACTGGAGTCCGCTGTCGCTTCCCGAGGTGCGCGCTCGTCCGATCTTCCGCGGCCGGGAGGTCGTCGAGGAGACCGAGTACCTGACGGAGGTCTTCACCCGCGAGGCGCTCGACTTCATCGACCGGCACCACGACCGGCCCTTCTTTCTCTACCTCGCCCACTACGCTCCGCACACCCCGCTGCAGGCGACGGCGAAGTACCTCGACCGCTACCGGCACATCGAGGATCCGAGGGTGCGCATCTTCGCGGCCATGGTCTCGGCGGTCGACGACAGCGTCGGCGAGGTCCGGGCCCGGCTGCGGGAGCACGGCGTCGAGGACGACACCTTGATCGTGTTCCTCTCCGACAACGGCTGCGCCTTCTACCTCCAGGGCGGGTGCACCAACGGTCCGCTCAGCGGCGGCAAGCGCTGGTTCTTCGAGGGCGGCATCCGCGTGCCCTTCCTGCTGAACTGGCCGGCCGGGGTGGATCCGGGCCAGGTCTACCGGCCGGCGGTGTCGTCGCTCGATCTGTTGCCCACGATGGCGGCGGCCGCCAGCGCTTCACTTCGCGAGAAGCCGCTCGACGGCGTCGATCTCCTTCCCTACCTGCGCGGCGAGATCGACGGTGTTCCCCACGAGGCCCTGTTCTGGCGAGCCGGCCCGAACCGCGCCGTCCGCCGCGGCGACTGGAAGCTCTGGCAGGTCAACCGCGCCTCGAAGGAGCAGGCCGCCTCGCTCCCGCTGCTAGGCATGCTGTTCCCGGACTGGGAAGCGCCCCACGGGTCGCCGCTCGGCCAGTTGAACCGGCTGCACGACCTGGAGAACGACCTCGGCGAGCGGATTCCGCTCGCCGACGACGAGCCGGACGTACTCGACGAACTCCGGCGCGCCCTCGACGCCTGGGAGAGCGAACTCGTCGAGCCTCGATGGTGGAGCAACCGGGGCACCGCGGGCATGGTCGACGACGAGGCGATCGAACTCATCTTCTGACACTGGGCACCGGACGGTCGAAGTCGATCCGCTCCACGTCGACCCACGGTACGTACTCGGCGCTCTCGCCGCCGCCTTCGAGAATCAGGACGCCGGCATTCCCTTCGCCGAGGTCCCCGGCGCACTCGAGTGTCAGGGTCTCGCCGCCCTGGAGCGTCACGCCGGCGTGCCGGCCGTCGCCGCAGCCCTCCCGGACCGGAAGCGCGATGGACGCGACCAGGCCGAAGGGGATCGTGTAGTCCACGCCGCCGGCGGGCGCGTCGAGGGTCTCGGTCGTTTCGCTCTCGTCGAGGTCGAAGACCAGCCGGCCGGCGAGGGTGCTGCCCGTTCGGGTGGTGACGGAACCTGAGAGCGACCGCCCCGGGGGAAAGTCGTCGTAGGCGGGGCCGCTGCCGTCGGGCGCGCTGAAGTCGAGGCGTTCGAAAGCCTCCCACGCGACGAGCACCCGGCCGTAGCGCGGGTCGTCGACGTAGACCCCGCGATTGCCGCGGCCGACGGCGCGTGTGCCGGACAGCATGACCTCGCCGCCGTCGAGCAGCGTCACCAGCGCGCTGTCGGCCGAGTCGCGCGCGATCGCGCGGATGGCGTCGAACCGCAGGCTGAGCTCCCCGTCGGCGGTCCGACCCTGAAGCTCGTCGGCGCCGACGCTCGACCGCCGGTCCCACTGGACGAAGCCGGTGAAGGTTCCCCGCGGTGTGCGCACCGTGCCGTGCAGCCGGTCCGGAGTGGTTCCAAGGTCGGCTGTCGGGAGGAGTTCGATGGCGCGGATCCGGCGTTCGCCGAGGTCGACGACGCCGTGGCGGTCGTCCCACACGCGGACGCCGTCGGCGAAGTCGTCGGCATCGAAGCGGTTGAGGACGAACCCGGTCCCGCTCTTGAGCGTCACCAGGAGTTCGCGCCCGCTCGGTTCGACGCGCCGGATGTCGCCGAAGCGCGCCATGAACGGCCGGCCCAGGTCGAGCCGGCGCTCCCGCCGGGCGATCTCGACGCCGAGGACGGTGAAGGGCCGACTCTCCGTCAGCCGCTCGGGCGGCACGTCCACGGCCCAGGGGTTCTCTTCCTTGAAGCCGTTGAAGTAGTCGCCCCAGAATGCCTCCTCGTCGCCGCCGAAGCGAAGCCGCCCTTCGTAGGCGGCGCCGTTCCTGGTGGTGACGCGGCCGTAGAGGAAGCCCTGGTGGGCCTTCGCCGACGTCGCGGGTGAGCGGGGAGTCGCGGGCGCGGTAGCGGCGTCAGCGTCGACGTTCAGGTTTCGCAGCAAACGGGCCGCGACGAGGCCAAGAGCCACGAGGAGGGCGAACAGCAAGAGCGCGGCAGTGCCGCCAGCGATCCTGGCTCTGGTCATTGGCGGAACATTCTCTCCAAACCAGGGGCGGAGGCACCTCTGCAAGACTGACGATGTCGACCGGCCAGCGGTTACGGCGCTTCACGCGCGCTCGTCGTAGAACCGTTCTCCGAAGCTCTCCAGCTTGTCCTCGTCGATCACGACGCCGAGGCCGGGCCGTTGCGGCAGGTGGACGAAGCCGTCCCCGTCGATCTCGGTGGTTTCGGCGAGGAGCGCGTCGCGGCCTCCGGTGGTCCAGCCCGGCGGTTCGTACGGGAACTCGCACCACTCGCAGTTGGGGCTGGCGGCCATCAGGTGGAGGTTGGCGAGCAGGGCGAAGCCGTTGTTCCAGGTGTGGGCCGCGAAGGCCAGGCCGTTCGCCTCGCCGAGCGCGGCCACCTTGCGGCCGCCCGAAATGCCGCCGAAGAACATGGCGTCGGCCTGGAGGATGTCGAGGGACTGCTTCTCGACCAGGAGTCCGTACTCGTTGAGCCGCCAGTTCAGCTCGCCGCCGGCTAGCGGAATCGAGGTTCGCTGGCGAAGCTCGGCGAGCGCCGCGTAGTCGTTGCGGTCGAGGGGCTCTTCGATCCAGGTCATGCCGCAGGGCTCGATCGCTCCTGCGAACGCGGCCGCGATGTCCACGTCCCACTTCGGCGGCGCGCCGGGAAGGAGCGAGAAGTGGAAGCCCTGGTTCGCGTCGACCATCAGCGCGAAGTCAGGTCCGGCTGCCTGGCGCGCCCGCTCGATGACCGCCACGTCGTCGTGCCAGTCCGGGTAGTGGGCGCGGAGTTTGACTGCCGAAAAGCCCTGCTCCTTCAGTTCGATCAGGTTCTCGGCCCGCTCTTCGGGCGATCGAAGCTCGGCGGTCGAAGCGTAGGCCCTCAGCTTGTCCGGGCCGCCTCCCAGCAGTTCGTAGACGGGCCTGCCCTTCACCTTGCCGGCGATGTCCCACAGCGCCGGTTCGAGCCAGGCCAGGCGGATACCCAGTGCCTCTCCGGCGCCGAGGACGCTGCCGAAGCCCTCGATGTCGAGCGGGTCACGGCCGAGAATGAACGGTCCCAGGGCGTCCCCGAGGCCGGCGTGAAACCGGCCCAGGGTCATCCCCGCCGATTCGCCGACGACGCCTTCGTCCGTCGTCATGCGGACGAAGGTCAACTCGTTGTGCGTCTGCCCGTGGCCGGGTTGCGCGGCGATGTGAAGAGGCGCCGGCAGCGGAGAAGCGACGTGGTACAGCTCGAGGCGATCGATCCTCACGGCGGCGCGTTTCGGAAGTCGACGGTCTCGTAGTCGAGTTGATTGGGCACGCGCGGTGCGTAGCGTCCGCTCTGCTTAGCTCCGGCCAGGTGGTTCTCGGCCTGCGGGTCGGGCCCCTCTGGACGCAGCGCGCGCTGGAAGAAGGCGAGCACGTTCCCAAGCCGGCGCGGGATCGAGCGCCCGGTGTGGGCGGCCCCCTGGATCAGGTGGTACTCGTGTGGGATCGCGGCGTCGAAGAGCAGCCGGTGGACGAGTTCAGCGCTGAGGTACGTCAGGTTGGCGTCCTCGTCACCGGCCTCGACCAGGAGCTTCAGGCCGGAGGCACGGAGCCGGTCGGCGTTGTCGATCACGATCGTCGGCGGGTGACGCGCCCGCCAGTACTCGATGTCGAAGGGGTTGCCGAAACGCTCGTGCAGGAACTGCATCGCGCCGGGACCGTAGGGCGTGAGGTCGAGGTCGGCGAAGGAGGCGACCGGAGGGAATCCCGGTTCGAGGGCCGCCGCGGCCGCGAACGTCTCGGGGTTGCGGAGGCCGATCCGGAGCGTGCCCTGACCTCCCGCGGAGCCGCCGCCGAGCACGGTGCCGGCCCGGTCCTGGGACACGTTGTAGTGGCTTCGGACATGGGGCAGCAGCTCCTGGAGGATGAAGGTCTCCCAGCTCTTCCCTCCGCCCTTCCAGTCGATGTAGTAGGAGCCGCCCGTGATCGGAGTGACGACCACGATGTGCTCGATCGTTCCCTCGTCCCAGGCACGTTCGAGATGGGGGCGAAGACGACGTTCCAGGTTGCCCTCGCCGCTGGAGCCGCCGTGAAGCCAGAGCAGGAGCGGGTACGGCTCGGTGCGTTCCGGGTCATAGGCCGGCGGCAGCAGGAGGTCGAACCGCGGCTCGCCGGGCACCAGCTCGCTGGCGAGGGCGTGGTTCGTCAGACTGGACTCCTGGGCGTGGCTCGCGGCGGCGACGGCCATGATGGCAAGCAAGGGGAGAGTGCTGATTCGTGGGGCTCGGCGCATGACGGGCCTCCTTGCTCGTAACGGTGGTCTTATGAACGTAGGCTCTCCAGTTTACGCCTCGATTCCACGAGAGGGCCCCTCCCGGATGAACGCAGCTCAACTTGCCATCGAAGCGGTGGTTGTGTTCAAGCCCGGCGCCGCCGCCGGCGAGGACGAACTTCGCGCCCACACCGCGGGCTTCGTGACCCGGTTCAAGATCCCGAGCCGCTTCGTGGCTCAGGCGGAGCTGCCGAAGAACGCGGTGGGGAAGATCATGAAGAGGGAAGTGCGGGCAAGCCTTGCATGGAACTACTGTTCCCTGCGCGACAGCGCAGCCTGACGGCTGCGAACGCTGCTAGGCGACGCCTGATCTGCCCCACACTGGGTGCGCCGGCGCCTCCGCCGGCTGCCGCCGAAGGCGGCAAGGAACACGCGCGAGGCCGCAGGCCTCGCTCCGACTCACTCTGCGATCGGCAGCATCCGCGTCAGACGTTCCGCTTCTCCACCCCGGGCCACGCAGCCGGAGCGGCTGGAAGACGGCGGCCCCCATCGGGTGGGCGATGAAGAGCAGGCCGCCCTGACGGTCGCTGGTGTGCTGGGAGAAGTCCGCTTCGAAGATGACGTCCTGGAAGAAGACGTCCATGAAGTCGGCCTCCAGCGTCGTGCCGATGGCGGCGCGCGTCGAACTCCGGAGGCCGTCGGCGCCGATGGCGAACCCGGCGGCGACGGGGATTGCCCGGTCGGCGCGGTTGTCGCGGATGGTGCAGGAGACGCCGGCGTCGTCCTGAGTCAGTCCGCTCGCGGTCGTGTCGAAGCGGAGGTCGACGTTCGGGTCCGACGCGGCCTTGTCGAAGAGGATCGCCTCGACGTAGTCCTGCGCCGTCATCACGGGCATGGAGGAACTGCGGTCGGTCCGGACCGAGTGAAACGACGGCGTGGGGACGCGGCAGATCTCCCTGCCCGCCAGGCAGTCGAACCAGCGGTTGTACTTGGTCCAGTCGGGGCCGAGGCCGGTGTCGATCACCTGCTGCTCGACGCCGACCTCCCGCATCAACTCGACCGACGGCGCGTCCAGCAGCCGGGACCGCGGGTGCGTGCTGGTGCGGCCCCGCAGGTCGACGACTAGCGACCTGACGCCCAGCCGGGACAGGAGCAGCGATCCCATCAGGCCGATCGGACCGCCGCCGACGATCAGCACCTGCGTTTCGATGCATTCAGATTCCAGGATCCACTCCCGTCATATCCACCGACAGCTCCCACAGCCGCCTGCCCAGGTCCGGGTCGCGGCTCGCCGGCGAGGACCAGGCCCCGCCGGCCGGACCGCTGACTTCCCAGTTCCGCGGCCCGTAGTAGTCGCCGCCGGTGAGTCCGGGCGCGGTCGCCGCCATGAGAGTCGGCCAGGCGCCCATCGCCTGGGTATTGAAGAAGATGCGCATCAGCGGCGTAGCCGCCTGGATGAGGGGAACGTTCCGGCCGATCTCGGTCTGCGCCAGGCCGGGATGACAGGCGACGGCGATCGTCCGGGACCCGCGGGCCTTGAGCCGCCGGTCAAGCTCGTACATGTACATCAGGTTGGCCAGCTTGCTCTGCCGGTAGCGCGTCTGGCGCGAATAGAGCTTCGCGCCGTCGATGTCCTCCCAGTGGATCCGGCCGCCGCGGTGGGCGAGGCTGGCCGTGATGACGACCCGGCTGCCCTCGGTTTGCTCCAGCTTCGGCAGCAGCCGCCCGGTGAGCGCGAACGTGCCCAGGTGATTGACGCCGAACTGCGCCTCGAAGCCGTCGACGGTCAGCGCGCGCGGCACCCCCATGATGCCCGCGTTGTTGATGAGCACGTCGAGCCGGGGCTCCGCGGCGGCCCGCTGGGCGGTCGCTTGCACACTGGCCAGATCGGCCTGGTCGAGCGGCAGGAACTCGAGGTCGGCCTCCGGGGATTCGGCGTGGATCGTGGCGATCGCGCCGGCGGCTCGCTCCTCGGAGCGACACCCGAGCAGGACGCGGGCGCCCTGCCTCGCCAGCACCTTCGCCGTCTCGTAGCCGATGCCGGTGTTCGCTCCGGTGACGAGAAACGTCCGCCCCGACTGGTCGGGTACGTCGCGGTCGGTGAATCCCTTTGTCATCGCTTTTGATCCATCGCTCGCGCCCTGAACTCGGCCGCAACGTCCTCCATCGTGCGGAACACGACACCCTTGGCGTTCGCCATGTGGTCGAGGAGCCGTTCGAGCATCAGCATCCGGGCGCCGCCGGACCAGGACGAGATGCCGTCGAAGTCGAAGCTGATGCAGATGGAAACGCTCATGGGGACTCGTGGGTGGCGGAGCGTCGGATGGTAGCGGGTGGAGGATCGGCGGAATAGTCGCGCCCTCCTGGAGGTTGGCCGGAAGACACTCGTTGCGGCGGCCCCTCCGCAATCGACTGAACCGAAGGGGACACAGTGAAGCTGAGAAGACTGTTTCTGTATACGTTCGTCCCGCTGGTCCTGACCGCAGGCTCAGCGTGGGCGCAGGACGACACCGTTAGGATCCGGAGGCGATCGAGGGACTGTTCGTCGAAGAGATCGCGGTGACCGCGACGAAGCGCGAGGAGTCGCTGCAGGACGTGCCGATCGCGGTGACGGCGATCACGCCGCTCCAGATCGAGCGCGCCGGCATGCTGGACATGCGCGACCTGCCGACGCTGGCGTCGAGCTTCAACATGAACTCGTCGCAGACGGAGTCGCAGGGAACGACGCTGCGCATTCGAGGCGTCGGCACGACGGGGAACAACATCGGGCTCCCGGCCGACGGCGGCGTCTCCGTCGTCGGCCCGCAGGCCTTCGACGCCAGGCGCTCGAACGACCGTTCGTCAACCCCTTCGATCAGAACGGACTCTCGGCCGAGCTCAACTACAACCTGACCGACAACGTTTCCCTGACGTACCTCGGTTCCTGGCGCGACTTCTTCGCCTCGTCGATCCAGGACGACTTCGTCGGGATCGACGTCTACGGTGTCTCTCCGGAGGCCGCCAACGGCTTCGGCACGTTCGACGACATCGAGTCCTGGACCCAGGAGTTCCGGCTCGCTGGCGACACCGAGCACGTGAGTTGGCTGGTCGGCGGCTTCGCCTCGGGCGAGGACATTCTCGAGCACATCGGCCTCGGCCTCCTGGGGGACTTCTCGTCCTTCGTCGATGCCGTACTCTGGAACTACGCCCTGGCTCCGGCGCTCGCCCCGGCGCAACTGCTCGGCGGCGTGCCCTTGGCCACGGGGGGAACGTTCGGAGACGTCCTGGCTGCTGACAATCAGGCGCTCGCCTTCTCCGGCGGCATTCCGGTCGGCGGGGCCTTCGCGAACAACGTCTACCGTCAGCGGTTCGACTCGGAGAAGATCGACGCTCTCGAGCTGGGAGTGAAGTCGGAGTTCGCCAACCGGCGCGTACGCGTGAACGCCACGCTGTTCGACTACGACATCGAGGACTTCCAGGTGCTCGAGTTCACGGGCGTTCAGTTCAGGACCTTCAACGTGCCGAAGGCGCAGAGACGCGGCGCCGAGTTCGAGATGTCGGCCGTCGCGGGGCAGCACATCACGCTGAACTTCGGCTACACCTTCGCCGACTCGGCGTACCCGGACGACTGCGCCGGCACCCTCGACGCAGCCTCCGTCCGGTCGCTGTGCGGTGCGAAGCTGACGAACGCGCCCGAGAACGCGTCTCGTTCGGCGCCAACTGGGACGACACGGTCGGCGACCGGTTCCTGGTGTTCGCGTCGGTGAACGGGCGTTGGGAGGACGAGCGGCGGACCAGTACGCAGCCCAACCTCGCCTTCGACATTCAGGAGGCGAACACGAAGGCGAACGTACGCGTCGGGCTCGGCAGCTACTCCGGCCGGTGGGCGGTGGAGCTCTGGAGCAACAACGTGACGGACGAGCAGACGAAGAACGTGACGTTCAACACGCCTCTTCGCGTCGGCAGCCGCAGCACGTTCCTCGAGGCGCCGCGAACCGCCGGCGCGACCCTGCGTCTCACGTTCTGAGGGGACCGGACACCGGGCCGGTGTCTATCGGCCCGGAGCCAGCTCGCGCCGCAGGACTTTTCAACGGCTCCCGATCCCTGTATACAGCAGGGGCGGCGAGCGAGAGCGAACGAACACGACGGGGAGAGCACCGCATGGACGACACGACGAGCGCAGGCAAGTGCCCGGTTCTGGCCGGGGCGGACAGACACTCGGCGATGGGAACGATCGCGAACAAGCGCTGGTGGCCGAACCAGTTGAACCTGAAGGTTCTCCACCAGAACTCCTCGCTCTCGGATCCGATGGGCGAGGACTTCAACTACGCCGAGGAGTTCGCGAAGGTCGACCTGGACGAACTGAAGCAGGACATCGAAGAGGTGATGACGACCTCGCAGGAGTGGTGGCCGGCCGACTACAGCCACTACGGGCCGCTCTTCATCCGCATGGCGTGGCATTCCGCCGGGACGTACCGGATCGGCGACGGCCGGGGCGGCGGCGCCTCCGGGACGCTCCGCTTCGCGCCGCTCAACAGTTGGCCCGACAACGTGAGCCTGGACAAGGCGCGGCGGCTCCTGTGGCCGGTCAAGCAGAAGTATGGCCGCAAGCTGTCGTGGGCGGATCTGATGATCTTCACGGGCAACTGCGCGCTGGAGTCGATGGGTTTCAGAACGCTCGGTTTCGCCGGCGGGCGCGAGGACGTCTGGGAGCCCGAGGAGGACATCTACTGGGGGTCCGAGACGACGTGGCTCGGTGACGAGCGCTACACGGGCGACCGGGAGCTCGAGAATCCGCTCGGCGCGGTGCAGATGGGTTTGATCTACGTGAATCCGGAGGGTCCGAACGCCACTCCCGATCCGGTGGCCGCGGCCCGGGACATTCGCGAGACGTTCCGCCGCATGGCGATGAACGACGAGGAGACGGTGGCCCTGATCGCGGGCGGACACACCTTCGGCAAGGCTCACGGCGCCGCCGACGCGGGCCGCTACGTGGGCGTCGAGCCCGAGGGCGCCGCCCTCGAGGAGCAGGGCCTCGGCTGGAGGAACACGTTCGGAACCGGCAAGGGCGGCGACACGATCACGAGCGGCCTGGAAGGCGCCTGGACCACGTCGCCCGCGGAGTGGGACAACAACTTCTTCGAGAACCTGTTCGGCTACGACTGGGAGCTCACGAAGGGGCCGGGCGGCGCCTACCAGTGGACCCCGAAGGACGATGCGGCGGCCGGTACGGTGCCGGACGCTCACGATCCGTCGAAGCGGCACGCCCCGATGATGTTGACGACGGACCTCTCCCTGAAGGTCGACCCGATCTATGAGCCCATCGCGCGACGCTTCTACGAGAACCCCGACGAATTCGCGGACGCCTTCGCCAGGGCGTGGTACAAGCTGACCCATCGCGACATGGGACCGCGCAGCCGCTGCGTCGGCTCATGGGTTCCGGCGGAGCCCCAGCTCTGGCAGGACCCGGTCCCCGACGTCGACCACGATCTGATCGACGGCCGGGACGTCGCGGCGCTCAAGGCCAGTCTGCTCGCATCCGGGCTGTCCATCTCCCAGTTGGTCTCGACCGCCTGGGCGTCCGCGGCGACGTTCCGCGGCACGGACAAGCGCGGCGGGGCGAACGGGGCGCGGATTCGCCTCGCGCCCCAGAAGGACTGGGGAGTCAACGATCCGGAACAGCTCGGCGACGTCCTTGGGACCCTGGAGGCGATCCAGGCGGACTTCAACAGTTCGCAATCCGGCGGCAAGCGGGTCTCGCTCGCCGACCTGATCGTGCTGGGCGGGTGTGCGGCCGTCGAGCAGGCGGCGTTGAACGCCGGGCACGAGATGGAGGTTCCCTTCTCGCCGGGTCGAACGGACGCGCTGCAGGAGCAGACGGATGTCGAGTCCTTCGCGGTGCTCGAACCGACCGCGGACGGCTTTCGCAACTACATGGCGAACGGTCACCAGCGCCCGGCGGAGGCGCTGCTCGTGGACCGGGCGCAGATGCTGACGCTGACGGCGCCGGAAATGACGGTTCTCGTTGGCGGCCTGCGCGTCCTGGACGCGAACGCGGGACAGTCCGGGCACGGCGTCTTGACCGAGCGGCCCGGGGCGCTGACGAACGACTTCTTCGTCAACCTGCTCGACATGGGGATCATGTGGGAGCAATGTTCCTGGCACGAGAGCGTGTTCGAGGGACGCGACCGCGAAACGAAGGAGGCCAGGTGGACCGGAACCCCCGTCGACCTCGTCTTCGGCTCAAACTCCCAGCTCCGGGCGATCGCGGAGGTCTACGCCTGCGACGATTCGCTGGAGATGTTCGTGCGGGACTTCGTGGCCGCCTGGAACAAGGTGATGAACCTGGACCGGTTCGACCTCGCCTGATGGAGCGCCGTTGAAGCTCGAGCAGAACGAGGCGCTCAAGCGTCGGGGCGAGCGGGTGATCCCCGGCGGCATGTACGGGCACATGTCCACGTGCCGGCTCTTGCCGCCGCGCTACCCGCAGTACTTCGAACGGGCCGAGGGCTGCCGCCTTTGGGACGTCGACGGTGCGCGTAGAATCGGGCGCCCGGGCCGGTTCCCGGTGGTCCGGCCGCCGTCGAACACGAGCCGACCGTTGACCCAGACCTTCTCGACACCCTCGGACGGCGCCTGCGGGTCCTCGTAGGTGGAGCGGTCGATCACGGTGTCCGGGTCGAACAGCACCAGGTCGGCGTAGTACCCCTCCTGGATCGAGCCGCGTTCGGTGACGCCCAGGTGTTGAGCGGAAAGGGAGGTCATCTTCCGGATGCCTTCTTCGAGGCTGACGACGTTTCGATCGCGAACGTAGTGGCCGAGGAACCGGGTGAAGGCGCCGAAGCCGCGGGGATGGGAACCGGCAAGTCCGCCGTCGGTGCAGATGACCGTATGCGGCCAGGCCATGATGGCCTCGATGTCGGGCTCGTCCATGGCGAAACCGATCATGGGGGATTCGCCGCCCATCTCGGTGTCGGCCTTGAGCAGCTCCATCAGGGTCGTCTCGGCGTCGGCGCCGCGGATCTCCGCGATTTCGGCCAGCGTCAGGCCGCTGTAGGCCGGTTCCGGCAGGAACTCAGGGAGGAGGACGTCGTCGGGCGGCAGCAGGTCGCGGAGGATGTACTCCGCGCCGTCCCGCCGGTCCAGATCCCGATCGGGAAACACGGTCGTGAGCCAGGTGAAGGAGGTGCTCCAGGCGCGGTAGGGGTAGATGTCCGCCGTGATGTCGACGCCTGACGAGCGGGCTTCGTCCAGTCTGGTGAGGAGCCGCTCCGCCTGGCCCCACCAGCGGTTCATGGCGAGCTTGATGTGGGTCACCTGAACCGACAGTCGGGCTTCGATGCCGATCCGGATGATCTCCTCGATCGCTTCCCAGAAGTACTGGTCTTCGCTGCGGATGTGGCTGATGTAGCGCCCGCCGCGAGCTGCCGCCACACGGGCGAGTTCGACGACCTCCTCGGTCGCGGAGAAGGACCCTGGGTCGTACTCGAGGCCGGATGAGAGCCCGAGTGCGCCGGCTTCCAGCTCGCTCTGCAGCAGATCCTTCATCGCGGCCACCTCGGCCGGGGTTGCATGGCGCTGGTAGTCCTCGCCCATGACCTCGCCTCGCAGCGTCCCGAAGCCGGCGAAGGACGCGACGTTGACGGCGGCCGGCGAGTCGTCGAGCTGGGCGAAGAACTCGGCGAGTGGGTACTGGTGACCTCCGTCCTGCCCGGCCACGATCGTCGTGATGCCCTGGTTGACCGCCGCCAGGGCCTCCGGCAGCTCGAACAGCCTGTAGTCGTGGTGACTGTGGACATCGATGAAGCCGGGCGCCAGAACCAGGCCGTCCGCGTCGACGACGGAGTCCTCGGCCGATGGTTCGAAGCCTCCGATGGCGGCGATACGGTCGTCGACGATCCGCACGTTGGCGTCCCGAGATTGAGCCCCGCTGCCGTCGATGACGCGGGCGTTGACGATCACCGTACCGGCGGGCGTCGAGTCGCCGGGAGTGCAGGCCGTCGAGGCGAGTCCGACGCCGAGCAACATCGCCACACACTGGGTGCGCCGGGGTGCCATCCGTGCGCCCGATGACGGGCGCACGGACTGGTTCGCGTGTGGCGCGAGATCGCGCCACCCGGGTTCCCGCCGGCTTGTGAAGAAACGCGCGAGGCCGCAGGCCTCGCTCCGCTTTCTCCTCCTCATCGAACCTCCAGCGCTTGCAGCTTCTCGAACACGAGCCCCCGCTCCGACCCAGAACTCAGGCTGAACCCGGTGACCGCGCCCGTGGCGTCGCGCTCGAACTCCAGCCGCGCCGGCGATGCCGCCCATCCGCGGCTTTCGAACTCCACCCGGAACGCGTCCTCGGCGACCGGCTTCACTTCGAGCGCGGGCTGTTGCTCGATGCGCAGCGTGAGTCCGCCATCGACGACAGCGAACCGGTACGTGGCGTCCAGTTCGGAGGAGAAGAAGCTGCCCGCGAACCGGGCCAGCTCGGCGGGGGACAGCGATGGAGCAGGAGGCGAGTCCTCGTCCTCTCCGTTGTCGTCGTCCTCCTCTTCGTCGCTTTCTTCGGGCCCGAGCTGATCCGCGAGGTAGTGATCGGCGACCCGCCGCGCCAACTCCCCGGGAGATCCGTACTCGGCGTTGCAGGAGACGGCGATCGACAGACCGGAGTCCACGTACCGCCTGAGCTCCGTCAGGAAGCCCCAGGAATGGCCGCCGTGCCCGACGGTGCGCAGGCCTCGATACTCAGCGAAGGTGATCCCGTGGGCGTAGCCGATCGGGTCGCCGCGGTTGAGCGTTCCCTCGGTCAGCATCGACTCGTGGATCGCCGGCCTGTCGGCGCCGTGCAGGTAGTCGTCCCAGCGCAGCAGGTCCTCGACCGTGGTGTAGAGCTGTCCGTCGCCCGCGATCTCGAAGTCGTAGTTATGCACGATCCGGAGCCGGCCGTCGGCGTCCCGGTGGTAGCCGGTGGCTCGCCGCGGAATGATCTCCTCGCGGTTCTCGTACATCAGGCTGCCGTCCATCCCGAGCGGCTCGAAGATCCGCTCATGGGCCAGTTCGCCCAGCGACTTGCCGGTGGCGCGTTCGAGCGCGTGCGCCAGCAGCATGTAGCCGGTGTTGCTGTACTGGTAGCGCTCGCCCGGAGCGAACGCCGGCGCACGCTGTCGGGAGATCATCGCCAGGAGCTGCTCGCGGGAGACCGAGTAGTAGTCGCCGGCGCCGGCGAGCGGGAACAGGTTCAGATAGTCGCGCAGGCCGCCCGTGTGGTGGATCAGGTGCCGCGGCGTGATCGGCGACGCGTACTCGGGGAGTTCCGGAAGCCACTCGCGGACCCCGTCGTCGAGCGAGACCGTGCCGTCCAGCGCCAGCAGGTTGGCGACGGCGGCGACGAACTGCTTGGTCACGGAGGCGACGTCGAAGACCGTCTGCGGCGTGACCGGAATGCCGTAGTCGAGGTTGGCGTAGCCGTAGCCGCGCGTGTAGACGAACTCGCCGTCCCGCGCCACGGCGAGCGCGCATCCGGGCGAATCGGGCTTGTCCCAGGAGGCGAAGATCGCGTCGATGGCCGGATTGTCGGCGCCGGTCTCCACGCCGGCGGGAGGCTCCCCTGAGCCGGCGCAAGCGGCGGCGAGCACGAGGACAACCGGCAGGACTTCGTCACGCATCGCCATCCGCCCATTCTTCCAACTGTTCGAGCGTCGTCGTCGCGCCGCCGCAGACGATCACCAGGACGGACTCGAAGTCATCCAGCTCCGGCGCGCCGTCGTACACGGCGGCGAGCGATGCGCCGCACGCCGGCTCGACGACTACCCGGTGGTCGGCGAGGAACCGCTGACATGCGGCGACGGCGGACCGATCCGAGACCACGACGCTCCGAAGCGGATGATCCGTGGTGCAGTCGAACGCCCGTTGGCAGATCTTCTTGGCCCCCAGCGTGATGGCGAGGCTGGTGATGGCGGGTAGCTCGACCCGGTGGCCGGCTCGCACGGACTGCGCCAGGGAGTCGGCGCCTTCCGTTTCCACCGCGATCACCGGGACGTCGGACCAGCCGTTCTGTCTCATCCCCTCGACGAGACCACATAGCAATCCGCCGCCGCCGACAGAGACGACCACGGCGCCGGGCTTGACCCCCGATCCCGCGACCTCGTCGATCAGAGTGGAGTGGCCCTGCCAGACGAGCGGATCGTCGAACGGATGAATCAGCACGGCGGACTCACCGACCGTCGACTCGGCCAGTTCGTTCGCTTCCTGCCAGGAATCGCCGTGGACGACGACTTCGGCGCCTTCGCGCCGGATCAGGGCCCTGGCCAGCTCGGACGTTGTTTCGGGAACCACGATGAGGACGGGCACCGAGAGATGCCGCCCGGCGTAAGCGACCGCGATGCCGGCGTTGCCGCCGGACGAGGAGATCAGGCGTTTCGCGCCCCGTCGGACGTACTCCTGGCAGGCGAAACCGATGCCGCGGATCTTGAACGAACCGGGCGGCTGCAGCGCGTCGAGCTTCAGCCAGACGCCGCGGCCGGACTGGATGGACAGCGGCCGCGACTCGAAGAGCGGCGTCTCGACGTGGAGTGGCTTCATGACCGGCGCTGGCTGCGGGGAGTCCCGGTAGCCTCGCGACACTAGCGGTTTCGCACTCCGGGAGAAGACAGATGGAAGGTGCTCTCAGCGTTGGTCTCCTGTTCCGCAACTTCAGCGGCCGCGTTCTCGTTACATGGTTCCTCGTGCTGCTCGAGAACGTCCTCTGGGCCTTGCTGAACGCGCAGACCGAGCTTCAGGTCCCCATCCTGGAGCAGCGCCGCCTGGAGTCGCTCGTTGGGCACCTGAGGAAGCCGCGCCGGAGCGAAGTCCGGCTGTCGGACACGGAGGCCGTCCTCTACGGCGCGGGAACCTTCGACGACTGTCAGCGCATGGCCCGGGATCTTCGCCGCCATGTTCGCCTTCGTCCTCGGCAACGCGTGGATCTCCGCGACGATCCCGATGATCACGGCGGGCGCGATCTTCGCGATTCTCAGCTATTTCTGGGAGTTCGTGGAGTCGAGTATCGCGTTGCCCATCGCGCTCCAGGAGTGGTCGAGCCTCGGCGAAATCCGCGATCGGCTGAATCGGAAGTGCGGAGGTGACCCGTGGCTTTACTAGGGCTGCTGTTGTCCGTGTTGTTTGTTGCGCTGGAACGCGGTTCGGATCGTCCACCCTAGGGCAGACCCTTTGCCGACAAGCGACCAAAGGGCCATCAGCGCCAGAATCCCAAGAACGCCGGAAGCCAAGCAAACCACGAGGAGTAATCCCATTTCCCTACCTTATCCTCCTCCGAAGTTGAGGGCGTACCAAGGCGCGAAGATGCTGGAGCACCATGTCCTTATCTTCCCTACGCCACCGAGCAGGAGACCGCCGACGGCCAGTAACGCGCCGACCGGCAGCGCAATGACTGCAACTGTCCCTCCGGAGATGAACGCCGCCAGCGCGAGACCTAGATTGTCAACCCTCGTCAACCCCCTG
>JAAXHG010000109.1 GCA_012270995.1 Vicinamibacteraceae bacterium
GTCGCCGAACTTCAGGCTCATCTCCCTTGGATTACGACCGCCTCTCAGGCTCATCTTCCAGTGGACAGCTCTTCCTCTGGACTGAGGTGCGGGCCTGTGTCAAGCTCGTCTGACGAACTCGTGTCGCCGCGTTGCCCTTGGCGCGCCCCGGTCAAGGTTGCTTGGCGAGGCCGAAGAGAGGGGAATCGGGTGAAAAGAGCCGGTCGGGTGGGGGTTATGTCGCCGTCGTCGTTGAGCGACTCAGCGAAGTCGCCGCCGGGCGGGCGAGTTGACGGCGCGCGGGCGTTGGGGCCGCTGGTTTCCCTCGCTGCACGCAGGGCTTTCGTCGTAGCGGGGCTGCTCGCGACCTTCGCGGCCGGCGTCGCATCGGCGACGGACGACGTCCCCTTCGCGACCTACCGAGGCTTGCCGAGTTTGATGACCGCGGGCGAGACGGTTGAAGTGACAACGGGGGAAGCATGAGACAGGAAACCGTTCGAATCGTCAGAGTTGTGTTGGGGTTCATCCTTCTCGGGGGGGGGGCGGGGGTCGGCTTCGGTCAGATCGTGATCACCGAGATCATGTATGACCCGAGCGCCGTGACGGACGCGAATGGTGAGTGGTTCGAGATCTACAACGCGGGCGCTTCGGCGGTGAACATCAACGGCTGGAGCATCGAGGAGGCCGACGGCAGCCCGAGTCACACGATCGATAATGGCGGCGCATTGAACATCGCCGCCGGCACCTATGCGGTGCTTGCGAGGAACGGCACGACCGCGACGAACGGCGGCGTGACCGCAGTGTATGCGTACGGTAGTTGGGCCCTTAGCAATTCCTCCGACTCCATCCGGTTGAAGAACGGCACGACCGTGGTCGACACGGTTTCGTACTCCGAGACCGGCAGCGACCCGTTTCCCGTCGCGAGTGGCGCTTCGATCGCGCTCGCGCTGGCCGAGAGTGATCTCGGTACCGGCGACAACAACGTAGCCTCGAATTGGTGCCTGTCGAAGAACGCGTGGAGCGGCAGCGCGGGCGACAAGGGCACCCCCGGCGCGGCCAACGACTGCACCACGGGCCCGACTACGTTCACCGGCGAGATCTACGAGATCCAGGGCAGCGGCGCCGCGAGTCCCCAGCTGAATGCGCTGGCGACGACGGAGGACAACGTCGTCACGGCGGTCGGGGCCGGCGGCTTCTTCATCCAGACGCCGACCGCGGACAGCGACAACGACGCGGACACGTCCGACGGTCTCTTCGTGTTGCACGGCGGCACGCCGGCGGTCGTGGTCGGCGATCAGGTCGACGTGACCGGCACGGTCGAGGAGTTCTTCGGTTACACGCGGATCGACGCGACGGTCGACTCCGGCTCGGTGTCGATCGACGCCAGCAACCAGCCGCTGCCGGCGCCGATCGAGTTCGGCGCGACGCGGCCGTCGCCGGATCCCGCGAGTCCGAGTTGCGCGATCGAGTTCGAGTGCTACGAGGGCATGCTGATCCGTATCGCGACGGGCACGGTGAGCGGCCCGAGCCAGAGTTTCGGCAGCGACCCGGTCGCCGAGATGTACATCACTCCGACGGCGGGGCGCGCGTTCCGCGAGAAGGGCGTGGAGTATCCGGGCCTTGCGTCGAACCCCGGCGTTCCGGTGTGGGACGGGAATCCGGAGCTGTTCGAGCTCGACCCCGACAAGCTGGGCCTCGACAACGTGTCGTGGGTTCCTGGGACCACGTTCGCCGCTGTCGGCGTTCTCGGCTACGAGTTCAGCGGCTACGAGATCTGGCCCAAGGAGCTGACGGCCTTGACGGTGGCGCCCCCGCTTCCGCATCCCGCCCGGCCGCGGCGCGCGGGAGAGGTTTCGGTTGCATCGATCAACATGTTGAACCTGGACGACGCCCACTCCGGCTACGGCACCAAACGCAACAAGCTGTCGCTCTACATCCGCTACGTGCTCCGTTCGCCGGACGTCGTCGGCGTGCAGGAGGTGTACTCCCTCAAGGCGCTCCAGGGGCTGGCCGCCGAGATTCGCCGGGACGATCCGAGCGTGAGCTACACCCCTTATCTGGCAGTTGGAAATCGCGTTCCCGGCATCAACGTCGGGTTCCTCGTGCGCTCCGGGGTCAGCGTGCGGTCCATCACGCAGCACGGCAAGAGCGAGACCTATCTGAACCCCGCAACCAACATGAACGACCTTCTGCACGACCGGCCCCCTCTGCTGCTCGATGCAGCGGTTCCAGGACTCGAGTTCTCGGTCGTGGTCGTGCATAACCGGTCGCTCATCGACGTCGACACGGAGCGGGTCCAGGCGAAGCGCCTGGCGCAGGCCCAGTCCGTGGCTCGTCTGGCGCAGTCGCTCCAGGACCGCAAACTGATCATCGTCGGCGACTTCAACGCGTTCCAGTTCACGGACGGCTACGTGGACGTCATGGGCCAGATCGCCGGCAACGTGACCGAGAGCGAGAACCTGCTGTCCGGTCCGGACCTGGTCGACCCCGACCTCGTCAACCTGATCGAGAGGGTGCCGGAGGCTCAACGATACTCCTATTCCTACCAGAACAACGCCCAGGTGCTCGACCACGCGCTCGTGAACGAGGAGATGGCCGGGAGCGTGGTGGACATCCAGTACGCACGCGGCAACGTGGACGCGCGAACCCCGGAAGCCAACGACATCGACTCTCCCCTTCGGGCTTCCGACCACGACGGCTTCGTGGTCTACTTGTCGGCGCCGGGGCGGACCGATATCGGCGGCCCGGTCGAGCCCGAGCCGGAACCCGAGCCCGGAGCGCAACTGAGCCTCAGCGCGTCGAGCGAGATCCTCTCGGAGGACCTCGTTCGTTTCGTCGTCAGCGTCCGCAACGACGGTCCGGGCGATGCTCCGAACGTCGTCGTGACGAGTTCCCTGACTGCGGCGGACCGATCGTCTGGAACTTCGACCTCTGGCTGCCGCGAGGATCCGGACGGAGTGCCTGAATGCAGTCGGGGGCACATCGAGGCGGGCGAGTCGGAGTCGTTCACGATCGACGTCGAGATCGACGCGGCAAGCGCGAACTCGCTGACCTACACGGGCACGGTCGAGAGCGATGCGGCGGACGAGAGCGCCGGAGACGACTCCGTTGAGGCGACGCTGGTCCTTGGTCGCCCCGCGGCGCCGTCAGGCCTCGAAGCGACGGCGCTCAGCGAGACGGAAGTCGAACTCCGCTGGCGGGACAACTCGGACCGGGAGACCGGATTCGCCGTCTTCCTCCAGGGACCGGGCGACTCGAAGCTGCGGTTGATCGGTACGGCGCCGGCGGATACGACCTCCATGGTCGTCAACGAACTCGTACCGAGCATCGCGTACGGCTTTGCCGTGGAGGCGCGGAACGGGGAACTTCGGTCGGAGCGTACGCCGAAGGCCGAGGCGACGACATGGGTTGTGGACGCGGCCCGCTGCGGCGAAGACGATGCCCTTTGCATCGGCGCCTTCCAGGTGGAGGTCGAGTGGAACGACGGCAAGGGCCGGATGGGCGGGGGTTTTGCCGAGCGCCTGACAGCCGACGCCGGAGACTTCTGGTTCTTCCAACCGACGAACATCGAGTTGGTGGTCAAGGTGCTGGACGGCTGCGCGATCAACGACCGCTACTGGGTCTACGCCGCCGGTCTGACGGATGTCGGCGTGTCGATGACGGTGCGGGACCTGCGTAGCGGCGTCGAGAAGATCTGGACGAACCCTGTCGGCACGCGGTTCCAGCCGATTACGGACTCCGAGGCGTTCGCCACGTGCGGCGATGGGACGAGGGTGAACAGCCAGGGCCGGGTCGTGCTGAGCGGCGCCCCGCGCGACCGGGCGGGGGAACTCTACGCGGCCGCCTTGAGCGCCGCCGACCCGATCGACTCGGCCAGCGGCGCCTGTGCCGCGGACGATGCGGCAATCTGTCTGCTGGGTTCTCGCTTCCACGTGCGGGCCGACTGGGAAGCCGGCGGGCGAACCGGGGCCGCCGCCGCCACTCCGCGCACCGCGGACACCGGGATGTTCTGGTTCTTCAGCCCGGACAACGTCGAACTCGTGGTCAAGGTGCTTGACGGCTGCCGGGAGAACGGCTACCGATGGGTGCTCATGGGCGGCTTGACCGACGTTGGCGTGGAGGTCGTCGTGACCGACGGCGAGTCGGGCAAGGCAAGGATCTACCGACGTCTCGAGGGGACGCCGTTTCCACCGATGTTCGACGTGACGGCCTTTGCCTGCGATGCGGGAGAGTGAGTCGCGGTGGCTGGCGGTCGGCCTCCTGGTGGCGTCGGCCTTTCCGGCGGAAACGCTCGGACAGGGCGTGGTTCTTGAGATCCATGAGATCCAGGGCCGCGGCCCGTCCAGCCCCCGGGAGGGGGTGACGGTCACGACGAACGACAACGTCGTCACCGCCGTCGGCGCCGGCGGCTTCTTCATCCAGACTCCGTCCGCGCGCGGCGACCGCGATGTCGACACGTCCGACGGCGTGTTTGTCCTCCACGGCGGCGCCCCCCCGGTCAACGTCGGCGATCGGGTTGACGTCACCGGTGAGGTCGAGGAGTACTTCGGCTTCACCCGCATCGACGCGACCGTCGCCGGGGCCTCGGTCAGCGTCGACGCCGGCAACCAGCCGTTGCCCGCGGCGGTGGAGTTCGACGTCTCTCGACCGTCTCCAAACCCCGCGAGACCCAGTTGCGCCAGGGAGTACGAGTGCTACGAGGGCATGCGCATCCGGGTCGCGACCGGAACGGTGTCCAGCGGCAGTCAGCACTTCAGCTCGGACCCGGTCGCCGAGATGTACGTCACGCCGACTTCTTCGCGGGGCTTCCGCGAGCCCGGCATCGAGTATCCGGGCCGGCCACATCTTCCGGTCTGGGACGGGAATCCCGAGGTGTTCGAACTCGACCCCGACAAGCTCGGCTTGCCGAACGTGTCCTGGGCGCCGGGCACGACGTTCACGGCGACCGGCGTGCTCGGCTACGAGTTCGGAGGCTACGAAATCTGGCCGACCGAGCTAGCGGTTCGGTCCCGGGCCGCGGCGCTGCCGCGCGCGGTGCGCGCGAAGGCCCCGGGCGAGATCACGGTGGCGTCGCAGAACCTGTTGAACCTGCGGGAGAACGCCGGCTCGGCCAAGCTGGGCAAGTTGTCGCGCCTGATCCGGGAGGTCCTGCGTTCACCCGACGTCCTCGCCGTGCAGGAGGTCTACGGCCGGACCGCGCTCGAGAACCTGGCCGACCGCATCCGCGGCGACGACTCGACCGTGCGCTACACGGCCCACGTCGAGGCGTCGAGCAGTTCCCCGTCCGTGGGTTTCCTCGTGCGCTCCGGCGTGACGGTGGGCCGGGTGACCGAGCACGGCCGAAGCGAGACCTTCGTGGACCCCCGGGACGGCTCCGTCGACCGGCTTCACGACCGGCCGCCCCTCCTGCTCGAGGCGACGGTGGGCGGCCTGGCGTTCTCGGTGGTGGCCATCCACAACCGCTCGCTGATCGATGTCGACGACCCGGCCCGGGGGGAGTGGGTCCGCACCAAGCGCCTGGAGCAGGCGCAATCCGTGGCTCGCCTCGTCGAGTCGCTTCAGGACGCGAACGCGATCGTCGTGGGCGACTTCAACGGGTACCAGTTCACCGACGGCTACGTCGACGTCGTGGGCCAGATCAGGGGACGGATCACGCCGGGCGACAACCTGATGCCGGGTCCGGACCTCGTCAGCAGGGACCTGTGCAACCTGATCGACCGCGTGCCGGACTCGGAGAAGTACTCGTTCATCTTTGACGGCAACGCCCAGGCCCTGGACCACGCGCTGGTGAACCAATCGTTGGAACGGCACGTCGTGGACATGCAGTTCGCGCGCGGCAACGCGGACGCCGCGGAGAACGATGAGAACGATGCAACGAACGCGCTCTTCGCGGCGGACCACGACGGCCTGGTCGTGTACCTGACGCCGAACGCCAAACCGCCGGCGAATCCGTCGCCGTGCGAGGCCGCGGCGCCCGAGCCGGATCCCGACCCCGACCCCGACCCTGATCCCGATCCCGATCCCGAGCCGGACCCGGACCCCGAGCCGCCGGACGTAGCCGAGTGCAGCAACGACGATGTTCTGTGTGTTGGGCACTTCGACGTCCAGGTCGACTGGCGCGCGTCCGACGGCGGGACCGGTCGCGGCGTGGCCCACAAGTTGACCGCGGAGAGCGGGGACTTCTGGTTCTTCGAGCCCGCGAACATCGAGATGGTCGTCAAGGTGCTGGACGGCTGTGCGATCAACGGCCGTTACTGGGTCTTCGCCGCCGGTCTCACGGACGTGGAGGTGACGACGACGGTTCGCGATCGGAGGAACGGGGCGTGGAAGACGTGGACGAACCTTCTGGGAACTCTCTTCGAACCGATAGGGGACACCGAGGCGTTCGACACCTGCGACCTTGAATCCGGTACGGCGAGCCAGGGCCGACCGGCGCTCCGGGACGGGAAACCGACCGCCCAGGCTGTGCCGTCCTTGCGACCGACGCGCCCGGTCGGCGGGCCGTTCCTCGCAAGCACGACCTGCGCCGCCGGCGAGACGTCGCTCTGCCTCCAGGACTCACGATTCGAAGTCCGCGCGAACTGGCGGGCCGGCGAGCAAGGAGGCGTCGGCACGGCCCTTCCCCGCACGCCCGACACGGGCATGTTCTGGTTCTTCAGCCCGGACAACATCGAGCTCGTGGTCAAGGTCCTGGACGGTTGCCGCCTGAACGGGCATCGATGGGTGCTGATGGGCGGGTTGACCGATGTCGGCGTCGGGGTCAGGGTCACGGACAGCGCGTCCGGCGCCGTGAGAACGTACCGGAACCCGGAAGGTTCACCCTTCGAGACGCAGTTCGATCTCGAGGCCTTTTCGTGCGGCGTCGACGGGTGAGCCCGATGGCCGGGACGCGCGGATTCCCGGCCGATCCGAGCGTTCCGGCCGCTACTCCGGCAGCGTAGCCGGCGGTCGCTATCATCGCGCGCTCGGATGGTACCCGCGTGGCGCGTTTCGCGCCACGCGTGAACCAGTCCGGGCGTCAGTCAGCGGGCAG
>JAAXHG010000103.1:0-499 GCA_012270995.1 Vicinamibacteraceae bacterium
TGCACGCGGCCGCCGGCCTTCTCGTACGCCTCGAGCCCGACGAACGAGGCGAGTCCGCTGGTCCCGATCACCGCACCCTCCGTGAGCTGGTCGCGGATGTGCTCGGGCCACGTCGCCCCGCCGCTGCGGGCCTTCGCCCAGACGTCGAGCTGCGCCTGGCGGTCGTCGGTGACAGAGAAGGCCATCAGCGTCTGGAGGTTCATCTCGCCGTTGCGGAAGGCGGCCAGCAGCTCCGGGGCCACCGTCCCCAGCCGCATCATCTTCGTGACCTGCCGCTCGCTGACGCCGGCGCGCGACGCGATCTCGGCCGCCGTCATGCCCTTGGCGCGCAGCCGGGCGTACGCCTCGTACTGGTCGGCGGGGTGCATCGGGGCGCGCTTCTCGTTTTCGTGGAGCGACACCTCGGCGGGGTCGGCGTCGCCGCCAAGGACGCGGCACGGCGCGACGTAGTCGGCGGGGATCTTGCCGGCCTCGGCGAGCTGCTGCAGGGCGGCCAGCC
>JAAXHG010000103.1:519-923 GCA_012270995.1 Vicinamibacteraceae bacterium
CTGCAGCTCCTTGTCGTCCTCGGGGTCGGCGCGCGCCGTGCGCACGTTGGCGGCTGACAGCGTCAGCCGGCTCAGGGGGATGTTCCGGTTCGTGAGTTTCATCATTCCGTATGCCTCGTTTCGAGTTCGTTCAGCAAGGCCCTCGCGGCTTCGGTGAGCTCGAGGGCGGCGTCGTGCGTCCGGGAGACCGAGTAGCAGCCTTCGTCGTCGGACAGCGCCCGTTCCGCCTGTTAGACGGCGGCCCGTAGCGCGGCCTCCGCGGCGCCCGCGTCCGCGGTTCGTGGTGCGGCGGCGTCGGCGGGTGCGGCGAAGCGCCCCACGGCGTGCCGCGCCCGCTCCTTGACCGCGCCCTGCCACTCGGGGTCGCCGCCGCGGGCAGGGTCGGTGTGTCTTCTCAGGCAGTC
>JAAXHG010000103.1:969-5727 GCA_012270995.1 Vicinamibacteraceae bacterium
CGCGTCGTGCGCCGGACGAGGCGCTCCATGGGCTCTCTTGTCCACGTGGCGGTTTCCAGGCCGACGTCGGGCTCCGTCGCGGCCCAGGCGGCGGCCGCGCGCAGCACGTGGCCGTGGCACGCGAGCGGGGCGCACCAGCACACCAGCGGGCGGCCGTCGAGTTCCGCGAGCTCGGCGCGGGTCACGCTGCCGGTGCGCAGCCTGTGGACGAGGTCCGCGCGGTACAGGGCGATGACGCGGATCCGGCTGGCGCCGGCTGTCAGCTTGAAGGGGTTCCCCCACTTCGAGGGCCGGCCGATGTAGACCTGGCGCGGCCTCGGCCGGTCGGTGCGGCGGTTCAGGATCATCGTCGGGCCTTCGGGCGCGTGCGGCGGGTGGCGCCGCGGCGGTCGGTCCGGTAGGCGGCCCGGCGCTGCCCGCGCCGGCGCTCCGACCGGGCGCTCCACTTCGCGGGCGGCTCGCTGGGCTTCCGGGCGAGCAGGCTCGATGCGAGGGCGCGGTGCGCCCTCGACAGGCTTCTCAGCATGTGTAGTTGTCTCCTTTCGGGGAGGACGTGGGGCCGGCGGCGTGCGGGCCGGCTGGGATGCTGGCGGGGAGTGGCTAGCGGCGGGGGAGCGGCTGGCGGGACCACGGCCGTTCGCAGTTCGGGCATTCGAGCGGGCCGCCCAGCCGCAAGGGCGGCTCGCTGCTAGGGACGGTCATGCGCTTGAGGCGGTTGCACCGGACGCAGCGCTCCTGACCCTCGTCGTCGTAGAACGCCGTTACCCGGTACGGCGCGGGCAACGCGGTCTCGGCAATCACGGCGTGCGCCTGTTTCAGCACGACCTGGCCGACGCAGTTCCTCGCGTCGATGCTCGTCCTGACCGCGGCGCCGTCGGTCCATGCGCTGCGCACGAGCGGTCTGGCGGCGGGGTCGATGTCGATGTGGGCCCAGGCCCGCTCGAGGCCGGCGTCGCCGACGTGTCCGCATGCCAGCGCGACCCGCCGGTGGGCGCCATGGCCGGCGCGCCACGCCCGGGCGACGAGCCGTTCGAGCGGCTGGCTCTCGGTCCGCGTCAACTCGAGTTTCACGTCGAGCAGGACCTGGCGGGTGCTCTCTCCGGCCGGCAGCCGCAAGTGTTCTGGCACCAGCGTGACGCGCCGGACGACGGTGTCGCTCCCGCCGGTGCGCAGCGCTTCGTACGCTCGCATGGTGCCCGCGATCCCGCGATACTCGACGAGCTCTCGGGTCCGGTCCGTGCACGTCACGACGTCGAACCCTTCGAGCCGCAGGCGCCGGAGCTCCTCGTCGCACAGCTCGATCGGCCAGTCGGCGCGCTCCGGGTCGTCGCCGTTCGCGATGTAGACGGCCCACTCGTCGGGCAGCCACACCGTGCGGGTGCTGCTGGAGGGCGCTCTCGCTACCGGTCGTTGGCCGGCGGTCATGCCGGGGTCGTCGCGGTCTGATTCCTGATCCATTCGTGGATCCTTGAGGTGGTTCCCCCGCGCGTCGCACGCGCAGCATGCGATGATCGGCGCCGAGAGGACTGCAAGAAAATGAGTGGACGACTGAGGCTACGGGTGGCGGTTGTCATCGAGCCCGACGGCGATGGGTACCACGCGTACTGCCCGGCCTTGAAGGGGCTACACGCTGCGGGCGAAACCGAGGAGGAAGCCGTCGAAGGAGCGCGCATAGCCGCACTCGCGTACCTTCAGAGCATGGTGGCCCATGGGGAGCCCATCCCAGTGGGATCCGAGTGCAGAGCCGCCACGGCGAACGAGCGCGTGCCCATCCCGGCCACCGCGGTACTGAAGTCCCTGGAGTTGTCGTGGCCTACTCTTCAGCCACCTGGAATCAGCTGAAAGAACTGACCCTCGAGGAGCTCGCCAAGGCGCTGAACGGATGGACCGTGCGTATGTCGCTGAAGGTGAACACCGAATCCGCTGAAGTTGAACGCGGATTCCATCGAAGGTGAACGCTCGTCGGAGCGTAGCGACGGTGTGGGCTCAGGTTCCTCCCATCGGGATCGCAACGGATCGCCGAGATTCTACTCGTGGCATGGTGTTCGAGCGCATCGACGAGAGTGCCTGTGGAGCGTGTGGGCGCCGCGCGCGGCGTCCAAGCGGTGTGGGAAACGCGCGCAGGCGACGGTGGCGTTGTGCCGGACGCCCCTCGCGCGTTTTCCATGCCGCGGCTCGATCCACAGGCCGGTCGGGACCGACGGGCTGTTCGGTCGGGCCGCCGGTTCGCAGGATGATGCTCATGTCGACGGCGTCTTCGGGGCGTCGTGTGTGCGTCGCATTGAGCGGCCCTTGAGCTCGATGCGATGGGCGTCGTGAAGCAGGCGGTCGCAGATGGCGTCGGCCTGGTTGGGGTCGCCAATGACGGCATGCCAGTCGGTGACGGGCAGTTGGCTGGCGATGAGCGTCGAGGCGCGTTCGGCGCGGTCCTCGATGACCTCGGTCAGGTCGCGCCGCTCGGGGTCGCGCAGCGGCGCGAGCATCCAGTCGTCGATGGCGAGCAGGTCGAGCTTGGCCAGGCGGGCGAGCAGCCGGGTGTAGGAGCCGTCGCCGCGGCCGACGGCCAGCTCGTGCAGCAGGCGCGGCATGCGGACGTAGCGGGCGGTGAAGCCGCGGCGGCAGGCGCGTTCGACGAAGGCGCACGAGAGGAAGCTCTTGCCGATGCCGGTCGGTCCGGTGACGATCAAGTTGTGGCGCTCGGTGACCCAGGCGCAGGCGCCGAGCGTGAGGATCTGCTGGCGATTGAGCCGGCGCGGGTGGGTGAAGTCGACGGCCTCGAGTGTTGCCGGGTAGCGCAGTTTGGCCGTCCGGAGGCGCCGTTCGAGCTTGCGCTGCTCGCGGGCCGTCCACTCGGCGTCGACGAGCAGGCCGAGCCGCTCGTCGAAGCTGAGCGCGGCGGCCTCGTCGGTCTGGATCTGCTGGCGCCAGGCGTCGGCCATCGCGCCGAGCTTCATGGCGTTGAGCTTGTCGAGGGTCTGTTCGATCAGCATCAGTCCTCCTCTCTGGTGGCTGCGGCGTAGTACGCGCTCCCGCGTAAGTTGGTGTGCGCGGGCGTCGGGTTCGTCTCGGCTGGCGGCTCGAGGGGCAGCCGGTCCTGGCCGCTGGCGAGGATGTTCTTGACGGTGCGGTAGCGGTACGAGCCGAGGGCCACCGCGCGGGCACAGGCGGCGTCGAGCCGGACGTTGCCGTGCTGTCGGCCCAGGCGCATGATCCCGAGCACGGCGCGGTAGCCCTGCTCGGGGTGGGGGCGGCTCTCGAGGATGCGGGTGACGAGCCGCGCGGTCGCGGGGCCGACCTTCGCGGCCCAGCGAATCAGGCGCGACGGCGTCCACTCGGCGTGCGCGCGATGGGCGCTGGGCATGTGCTCGGCCACGGTGGACGGCCGTCCGTCGTAGCGTCGCGGGTGCGACGTCACGCGCCGGCCCTTGAAGAAGACCTCGACGGTCGTCGTGGTGTAGCGGACCTCGACCGGCTCGCGGAGCAGCTGGAACGGCACGCTGTAGGCGTGGCGCTCGACGAGGACGTGATAGTCGATGTTGACGCTGCACCGTTTCCAGTGGGCCAGCACGTAGCGGGTGGCCGGCAGGGGGCGTAGCGCCGGACGGTCGAGCTGCTCGTGGAGGGCGCGGCGGCTGACGCCGAGCTTCCTCAGCGGGCGGTCGTTGAGCTCGTCGAGCAGGACGCGGATCGCCCGGTTCAGCGCGCCGAGCTCGAAGAAGGTCTGGTCGCGGAGCCGGGCCAGTATCCACCGCTGGGCCACGAGCACGCTGGTCTCGACGAGTGCCTTGTCGCGGGGTTTCCTCGGCCGCGCCGGGACGACGACGGCGCCGTAGTGGGTGGCCAGGTCCTCGTAGGTCCGATTGACGTCGGGCTCGTAGCGGCAGGGGCGCGTGATGGCGCTCTTGAGCTGATCGGGGACCCACAGGGCGGTCGCGCCCCCGAAGTACTCGACCATCCGGGTGTGGGCGCCCACCCAGTCCGCCAACTGCTGGGTCGCGGTCGCCTCGGCGTAAGTGAAGCTGCTCGCGCCGAGAAACCGTGACGAACAGCTCCATGCGCCGCAGCTCACCCGTGCGCCGGTCGACCAGCGTCGGCCGCTTGCCGGAGAAGTCGACGAAGGTCTTCTCGCCGGCGCGGTGCACCTGCCGCATCGATGGCCGCAGCCGCCGCGCCCACTGCCGGTAGATCGCGCAGAACCGGGTGCGACCGTAGCCGTTCGGGTGAGCCTGGGCGTACTCCTCCCAGAGCAGTTGCAGCGTGACGCTGTCGCGCCTCAGCTCGCGGTGGATGTACGCGCAGTCAGGCCGGACCTTGAGGTTGCGCAGCGCCGTGCTGCGGGGGTACAGCCGGGCCTCGAGCGCGGCATCGTCCAGCTCGACCGGCAACGGCCAGCCGAGCCCGCTTTGCCCCGTCCTCCGCAGATACAGGGTGACCGTGCCCAGGCCGATCGCGCAGGCCTGGGCTATCGCGCGGTGCGACAAGCCCTGCTCGTGCTTGAGGCGGAGAACCTCGCGTATCTTCCTCATCGATAGCCTCGCTGCCGGCATCGCCTCGCCCTCCCTTCGGAAGGGCGAAGCGTGCGGCCATCAGGGCTACCGACGAGCGTTCACGATGAGCGGAATCGGCGTTCAACTTCGCCGGATTCCGTGTTCATCTTCGCGGATCCGGCGTTCACGATCGCGGATCCCGTGTTCAACTTCGCGGATCGAGCGTTCACCTTCGGCTGGATTCGGCGTTCAAGATCCCCCGGACAACGCA
>JAAXHG010000052.1 GCA_012270995.1 Vicinamibacteraceae bacterium
TCCGGTTGGCGAAGGTCTCAGGTGGGATTCAGGCATCTCCGGCGGACTCGTAGGCGAAGCCGAGTTCAGGCGCCGTCACGAGGGCCCGGAAGTCCAGCCCTTCGGCAGCCGCTGCCGCTGCACACGTGCCTCCCCTGTCGACCACAGCCAGGACCATCTGTGGCTCGGCGCCGAGCGCGCGGACCACCCGCGCCGCCTCCAGCGGTGACCGGCCCCTCGTGACGGTGTCCTCGACGATGAGCACCCGGTCCCCCGCCTCGAGCGCGCCTGCCAGACGGCCTTCCACCCCGTGGTCCTTTGCCTCCTTGCGAATACTGAAGGCACGCAGCGCCCGTCCTCGCGCCGCGGCGACGCCCGCGACACCGAACGCAATCGGATCCGCGCCGGCTGCGAGCCCGCCGATGGCGTCGATGTCGGTCGGCATCACAGCCAGTACCGCGTCGGCGATCAGCAGGATCCCGTCCGCCCGGCAGGCGGTCTGCTTGGCGTCACAGAACCAGTCGCTTCGCCTTCCCGACTTCAACACAAACTCACCCGTACGGATCGAGTGATTCAACAGATGCTGTTTCAACAGACCCACCGATGGAGGTTCCACAATTCAAACTTACCGTCTACAAGTCAGCGGACCCAACAGTCCAAAAGCTGCGTGCCGCCGCCGTGGGTTCCGTCCGAAACAGGACACCCGTGAACACCGATTCGTACAACTGCAAGAGACGCCTGACTCGAATAAACCGGCTCTTCGAAGGCGAACTCGCCAATGACCTCCCCAACACCGAATGCCCGCCGGAGTTGTGCCGCCTGGACTGAAACCGGTTAGACTTCATACGTACGATTATGTGTCTAATCGTGACGAGAAACCGCTGAAAGGAGCAATTCATATGAGCCAAGGCGACGCAGACACCGAACAAAAGACCCGAGAGGTCACCCCCGAGCACAAGGCGGCGATGATCCAAGGGCGTACGGAGACTCGTGTCGTGCGTCACTATCTCGAGGTGCTGGACGGGGTCAGGAAATCCGGTGGAAGACGCCGTTCCAAGGAAACGCTTCAGAAGAAGCTGGCTGGGGTGGAACAAGAATTGGAATCAGCGGACCCTGTGGGACGACTGCATCTGACTCAGGAGAGAATCGATCTGCAGAAGGCAATCGAGGCCGCCGAGCAGAGCGTTGACATCAACGAACTCGAGAGCGCTTTCATCGACATAGCCGCCTCCTACAGCGAACGCAAGGGTATTTCATACCAGGCGTGGCGAGAGGTCGGTGTCTCTCCAAAGGTGCTCCACGCGGCCGGTATTCGCTGACGCCGGCCGGGCCCACCGGAGGCCTCCGTTACAGGAGCGGTCCCGGAGCAACCTCTCTCGTGTCGGGATAGCGGTCCACCAGTTCGGCCGCCGTCTCGACGAATGCAGCCACCTGGGTTTCGGCTCGCCCGGGTTCGACGGCCTCTTTCAGTACCGCCTCCACGCCATCTCTTGTCAGAGGGAAGTCCCCGTCGTCGCCCAGAGCCTCGACGAGGGCATAGGTCCGGCCGGCCCGGCGAGCCGCGGCCGCGGCCGCGCTGTGACGTTTCAGTACCGCATGAGCGTGAGAGCGATCGGCTCCTGCATCGGCCGCGGCGACCAGTAGAGCCGAACTCGCCAGGAGTGGTGCGCACCCGCGCAACTCCTCCGCCGCCACAGCGGGGAAGGGCTCCAGTTCCTGCATGACGGTGAGGAATGTCTCCAATAGGCCGTCGATTGCGAAGAACGCGTCCGGCAACACGACCCGGCGAACGACCGAGCAACTGACGTCACCTTCGTTCCACTGAACCCCTGCGAGGTCGGCGGCCATGGTGAGATGGCCGCGCAAGATGGTGGCAAGGCCATCGATGCGTTCACAGGAGCGGGCATTGGTCTTGTGCGGCATGGCGGACGATCCCACTTGCTCGGAACCGAACCCTTCAGTGACGAGTTCTTGGCCGGCCATCAGACGGATCGTCGTCGCCAGGTTGGCGGGCCCGGCGGCGATCCCGAACAGGCACGACACAACCTCGAAGTCCAGCGATCGGGGATACACCTGACCGACCGTGCCGAGCGTGCGGTCGAACCCGAGCCGCTCAGCCAGCGCCGCTTCCAGCGCGTCGACCTTCGAGGGGTCCCCGCCGAACAGCGCCAGGAGGTCGGCCTGCGTGCCGACGGGGCCCTTCAGCCCGCGCAGCGGGTAATCCTCGATCTGCGCCTCGAGGCGCCGGATCGCCCCGATCAACTCCTCCCCCGCGGTGGCGAAGCGGCGTCCGAACGTCGTGACCTGCGCCGGCACGTTGTGCGTCCGCGCCACGACCGCCACCGTGGCCAGTTCGCCGGCCCGGCGCGCCAGGCGATCGACCGCCGCAGCCGCCTTGGTCAGAACCAGACGCATTGCGTCGCGAATCTGGGTCTGCTCGACGTTCTCGGTGACGTCGCGGGAGGTGAGACCCCAATGAAGGTATTCGCATCCCGCCAGCGCGCAGAACTCCTCCAGCCGGGCCATCACGTCGTGGCGGAGCCGTCGCTCCCGGCGGGCAATGGAGGCCAGGTCGATCTCGTCGATGACGGCCCGGTACGCCGCCGGCGCGCCGGCGGGAACCTCCAGCCCCAACTCGATCTGCCCCTCGAGGACCGCCACCCAGAACTCTCGCTCCCGGCGGACCTTCGCGTGCGGCGACCAGACGGCGCGCATCGCCTCGCCGGCGTAGCGCTCGGCCAGCAGGTTCGGAACGGTCACGACAACGTGGGCTGCAGGTGTACGAGCTGCCGGCGGCGCGGGCCGACGCCGACGAGCTTGATCGGCACGCCTGCCCGCTCCTCCACGAAGCGAAGGTAGCCGGCGGCTTCGGCGGGAAGGTCCTCCGTTGCGGTGACCTCGGCCAGCGAGGTGCGCCAGCCCGGGAACTCCTCGAACACCGGAGACGCCCGATGCACGTCGGACTGGTGGTAGGGCATGTGCTCGCTGCGCCGGCCGTCGATCTCGTAGCCCACACACACCTTGACGACCTCCAGCGAGTCGAGGACGTCCAGCTTGGTGATCGCCAGTTCCGAGAGCGAGTTCAAGCGGATCGCGTGGCGCACCATCACCAGATCGAGCCAACCCACGCGGCGGCGCCGGCCGGTGTTGGTGCCGAACTCGGCACCGTCGGTCACGAGCCGGTCCGCCACCTCACCGTGCAGCTCCGCCGGGAACGGACCCGACCCGACCCGTGTCGTGTACGCCTTGGTGATCCCGATGACCCGGTCGATGTGCCGCGGCCCCACGCCCGCGCCCACGCAGGCTCCCCCGGCGACCGGATTCGAGGACGTCACGAACGGATACGTCCCGTGGTCGAGGTCCAGGAACGTGGCCTGGGCGCCTTCGAAGAGCACCTCGCGGCCCGCTTCCAGCGCCTCGTGCACCGTTGCCACGGTGTCGGTGACGTACGGCTCCAGAGCGGGGCCGATCTCCTGCAGATACTTGTCGGCGAGGACCTCGGGGTCGTAGCCCAGCCGGTTGTAGACCTTTGCGAGCAGCGGGTTCTTCTCCCGCAGGGCGGCCTCCAACTTCTCCCGGAAGATTCCCGCGTCGAAGAGGTCCTGCACGCGCAGGCCGATGCGGGTCGCCTTGTCGGCGTAGGCCGGCCCGATCCCCCTCTTGGTCGTACCCAGCTTGTTGGACCCCAGGCGGCGCTCGCTCAGCACGTCCAACTGCTGGTGGTACGGGAGGATGAGGTGGGCGTTGCCCGACAACTGCAGCCTCCGGGTGCTGATGCCACGTGCTTCGAGCATCGCCAACTCGTCGACCAGCACGAACGGGTCCACGACGACACCGTTGCCGATGACCGGCGTGATGTGCTCGTAGAGCACCCCCGAAGGGACCAACTGCAGCGCGAAGGACTCCTCGCCGACGACGATGGTGTGGCCAGCGTTGTGCCCCCCCTGGTAGCGCACGACCATCTCCATCTCGGCCGCCAGCAGATCGGTGAGCTTGCCCTTGCCCTCGTCGCCCCACTGGGTGCCAACCACCACGGTTGCTCCCACAACACCCTCCCTCGTGAGCGGACGGCCGGAACCAGCCTACGGTGGCGACCTGTCGGCGCGCCGTGCCAGCGTGAGCGAGAAGTCGCCGGCGCCGTCCAGCCACTGCCCCAGGACCGCAAAGCCGGCCGCCGCCAACTCGTCGCTGATCTGGTGGGGTCGGAACTTGGCGGAGATCTCGGTGCGCATGGCCTCGCCGTCGTCGAACGAGACACGCAGGTCGAGACGCCGCACATGCACCTCCTGGGCACCTTCGGACCGGAGCCACATCTCGATCCACTGCGTGTCGTCGTCATAGGTGGCCACGTGCGTGAACCGCAGCGGTTCGAAGTCGGCGTCGAGGCGCCGGTTGATGACCCGCAGGATGTTGCGGTTGAACGCCGCGGTGACCCCGGCGGCGTCGTCGTAGGCGGCGAGCAGGCGGCTGCGGTCCTTCACGAGATCGGCTCCGAGCAGGAACGTCTCGCCCACCGAGGACAGACCGGCGATCTCGGCGAGGAACTTCCGGCGTTCGGGGCCCGAGAAGTTGCCGATGGTGCCACCCAGCAGGGCCACCAGCCGCCGATCGACTCGGGGGATCGACCGCAGGTCCGCACCGAACTCGCCCACGACGCCGTGGGTGGCCGCGCCGGGATAGGCCTCGGCGGCTGCCGCGGCGGCTGCACGCAGGGCGGTCTCGTTCACGTCGAAGGGAACGAACCCCTCGAGCGTGCCGGCCGCGGCCATGGCGTCGAGCAGCAGGCGGGTCTTGTCCGAGAAGCCCGAACCGAGTTCGACCAGCGTCCCGGCTCCCGAGAGCGCCACGATCTCAGGAGCGACCCGTCGCAGGATCTCGTGTTCGCGGCGCGTCAGGTAGTACTCGTCGAGCCGGGTGATCGCCCCGAACAGCCGGCAGCCCTCGTCGTCGTAGAACAACTTCGGGGGAAGTTCCTTCGGAACCGACCGGAGCCCTGCGGACACGTCGCCGGCGAGCGCCCTGTAGCGAGCGCCCTCGCCGGTGCAGACGCTGATCTCATAGCCGGCGGGGGCACCGGACGCGACGGTCGCGTCAGGGGGGGATCCCGAAGCCACGGCGGCGTTGAGTCAGCGACTGTCCCGGGCCAGGCGCAGGCCCGAGAAGTGCCAGCGCGTGCCCGGGCCGAAGAAATTGCGGTAGGTGGCTCGCACGTGGCCCGCAGGGGTGACACAGCAGCCGCCCCGCAGCACCATCTGGTTGACCATGAACTTGCCGTTGTACTCACCGACGGCACCGGGTGCGGGCGCGAAACCGGGATAGGGGCTGTAGGCGCTGGAGGTCCACTCCCAGACGTCGCCGAACATCTGCGCCAGGCCGTCTCCTTCCGCCGGGCGGGGATGCAGCGCGGCCGAGGGAAGGAGGGCGCCCGAGGGCAG
>JAAXHG010000085.1:0-1748 GCA_012270995.1 Vicinamibacteraceae bacterium
CGGATTCCAGACGGTGGTGCGGGAAGCGCAGCGTCTCACCGTCGGCTTCACGGCCGAGATCGATGTCACGATGGGCGTCAGCGCTATCGAGGAAACAGTAACGGTGACCGGGGAGAGCCCGGTCGTCGACATCGAGCAGACTGCGACGAGCATCGCGCTCACCCAGGAGGTGCTCGAGGCGGTGCCCCGTGGTCGCGGCCTCATGGACGCCTACATCATGACCCCAGGGGTGATCACGTCGGGCGCGCCCCAGGTGGGCGACAGCAACTTCGCCGCGCGGAAAGCGATAATCAACTACGGAGTCGCCGGGCAGCCGAAGCTGATGGTCGAGGGGATCAACATCACGACCGGCCCCGACGCGAACTCCGGCGTGTACGTCAGCTTCCTCTCCTACGAGGAGCTCGAGGTGCGCGCGTCCGGCAACGACGCCGAGGTGATGACGCCCGGCATCGCGATGACCGCCGTCATCAAGTCGGGCGGGAACGACTTCAGCGGGTCGGGCAACTTCGGGTTCCAGCGGCCCGGGTTCCAGGCGAACAACATCGACGCGGAGCTGGCCGCGCAGGGAATCGCCGACAGCGCTCCGCTCCGGCGGTACGAGGAGTACGGCTTCGACCTGGGCGGCCGGGTCACGCGAGACCGGGTCTGGTTCTACACCGGCATGGACCGGCAGATCCGCGTCGACAACCGGTTCGGGTTCGCCGAGTCGACCGGACCGGACGGCTTCTACCGGACCGCGGACGACGTGCAGGGCGACTACAACGCCGAGTTGAACACGTTCACGCTGAAGCTGACGGGCCAGCTCAGCACGGCCAGCCGGGTGAGCGCCCTGTACCAGTCGGGCGACAAGCTGCAGCCGCAGAACGGCGGCGGACGGCTTCGCCCGCTCGAGGCGACGCGCGACTACCGCGACGAGACGAAGCTGTGGAAGGTGGGCTACCAGAACGTGCCCAACAGCCGCGTCATCTTCGAATCGAACTACGGTTGGGGCGGCTACTTCGCCAACTACGACGCCGGGCGCAGCCCCGAGCCGGCGAGAGACACGGCCACCAAGATCAGCCGCTACGATCAGGCCACCCGCCTCCGGACCGGCCCGTACGAGCGGTCGGACCAGCGGCCGCGCGGCCGGCTCCAGTCGGACTCGTCGCTGACCTTCCTGCCGCCGAACGCCGCCGGGTCGCACGAGATGAAGCTGGGCGTCACCTTCTACTGGGAAAAGCACTCGACCGGCATCCTCGACAATCCGAGCGGCAACTACGTCCTCTGGTATGACGGCTGCGACGGCCCCGGCATCCTGCCGGACATGAGCAACTGCAGGCCGGACGAGATCGAGGTGTGGAACAACCCAGTCGACCCGGACAACTTGTCGCGGACACAGTCGGTGTACTTCAAGGACAGTTGGCGGATGTCGGACCGGCTCACTGCGAACCTGGGCGTCCGGTGGGACCGGCAGCGCTCGTTCCTGCAGGCGCAGACCTACCCGGGGTCGCCGTACTACCCCGAGGTGTTCCCGCGCCTGGAGTTCCCGGCTCAGGACATCAACCAGTGGACGCGCATGGTGCCGCGGGTCGGCTTCGCGTACGACCTGTCCGGCGACGGCCAGACCGTCCTGAAGGGGACGTTCGGCATCTTCAACTACACGATCGGCGAATCGTTCGCCGGCGCGTACAACGCCAACTCGCTGTCGAGGGCCCGGTTCGCCTGGAACGACCTGAACAGAGACAACATGTTCGACCCGGGCGAGGCGA
>JAAXHG010000085.1:1791-3713 GCA_012270995.1 Vicinamibacteraceae bacterium
AACCAGGTCAACCCCGATCTGGAGCAGCCGAAGATCTACGAGTCGACCCTCGCTCTGGAGCGGGAGCTGGTGCCCGGCCTGGCAGCGCGGTTCCAGTACGTCTACAAGAACTTCCAGGGCTTCTTCAACAACGTGCGGGTGGATCAGTTCGCTGCCTACGACCGTCAGATTACGGTGCAGGATCCGGGCATCGACGGCCTCCCGGGAACCGGCGACGACGGCGACATGCTCCGGATCTGGGACTACCCCGCCGAGGCCCGCGCCCTCACCAGACAGCTTCGGATGAACTCCACGGAGGCCGACAAGTTCCACACGTTCGAGGTAACGCTCACGCGGCGGGCCTCGTCCCGGTGGAGCGCGGTCGGGTCGTTCTGGTACACCTGGACCGACGCGCTGCTCAGCCGGCCGCCGACGAACCCGAACCTGCGGGATCTGTTCAACCGCAACCAGACGACGAGCTGGAACGCAACCGCCAGCGTCGTGTACAACCTGCCGGCCGACACGACGGCGTCACTGAGCCTGCAGAGCCGCTCCGGTGTCTATGGCCAGCGGACCGCGCGGTTCACGCGCACGCACGGCCTGGTCGGCCTCAGCAGCATCGACGTCCCGGTCGAGCCGTACGGCGGCGTCAACGGCGAGACGCGGAGCCAGACGATGAACGTCATCAGCGTCCGCCTGAGCAAGGCGTTCAACCTGGGGTATGGACAGGCGGCCGTCAACTTCGATGTCTTCAACCTGTTCAACTCGAACGCGGCCGTCAGGCGGGACTATCGCTCCGGCGCCACGTTCTACGAGGTCGACGAAATCCTCGCGCCGCGGATCGCCCGGGTGAGCTTCGATTACCGCTTCTGACATGGCCTGCCCGGGGCGGTAGGGATGGCCGGAAACGGCATGGGGCGCCCGCCGCCGGAGGCGGGCGCCGGCGCGGCGGAAGCGGAATCAGCGTGCAGTCACGAGCAGGTCGTTCTCGACCGACAAGACACCGAACGTCCCGTTGACGATGGAGCCGGCCGTCTGCTTGTCGCCCGCCGCGCTGACGGCACCCGTAAGAGTCACGTGGCCGCGCTCCACGATGATGTGGATGGACGGCTGCCGCAGGCGGCCGTACCGCTCCAGGAACGGGTGCCGGTAGATCCGCTCGGCCAGCTCTAGCCGCAGGGCGTCGTCGCTGGTCGAAGCCGGCAGCGTCTCGATCCGGCTCGTCACTTCTCGGACGCCGGGGACGCGTGAGGCGCGGCGGGTGAGTTCCGTCGCCTTGACGGAGTCGGTCACCTTCCCGAACAGGGTGACCACGCCGCGGTACACCCCGATGTCGGCGTGATCGAAGATGGTGAACCTCGCGTAGCGTCGGACCTGCTCCGCCACGCGCGCACCGATAACCGCATCGTCGACTACCAACGCGATGGTCATCTCGTCGACGACCGACCGCACCCCTTCGACCTCGAGCGCGCGCGCCGCCGCCGCCTCCCGAGCCCAGATGCTCGGCACGTCGCCGATGAGAGTCACGACCTGCGCCCGGACCGCCGCGGTCACACCGCGCAGCGCCTCCTCGCCCGACAAGGCGGCGCTGACCTGCCGCTCGATCTGTTCGTCGATCGCAGCAACCTGCCGGGCGGCGCCGCTACCGCCTGTCGGGAGTGCCATCGCAGCCCAGGCGAGCACGCCAATCACAACCCGGCATCCGCTCATTGCGCCCTCCCTCTCGACCGCTCCGGTCGGATTGTAGGCCGCGCTGCAGCCAAAGCCAATCGCGGCCTCCGGCTGCCCTCGCCACTGTGGCGCCGGTGGTGGTCTGTATCGGCTCGACTTCACGAGGTTTGTGTGCTGTGATGGCTCCGAAACCGTGTGACAGGAGAGTCCCATGAGACCGTTCTTCAGCGCTGCCGGCGCGATTTCCATCATGGCGCCGTTCATCGCCTCCG
>JAAXHG010000073.1 GCA_012270995.1 Vicinamibacteraceae bacterium
CCATGATCGACGCCCGTGCCGCGGCCATGCCGGCGAAGAACTCGGGCGCATGCGTTCGCAGGCCGCTGATCGGTTTGGGCACACCGCCGAGTTGTCGGGCATAGTGCGCGTCGGCGTCGGTCATCGGCCGTCCTCCCCGTTCGACGTCAGGGCGACCACCGCCGAGCCGGTGACGCAGAGCCGGTCGTCCTGGTTGCGCTCCTCGAGCTCCAGCGTGACGAGATCGCCGTCCACCTCGACGATGTGACCGGTGCAGGTGAGCACGTCGCCCGGCGTGGCGAAGTGGCGGTTCCGCCAACTGAAGCGGCGCAACTCGCCCCGCCCGTCGGCCCAGCGCCTCACCACCTCCACCAGGAAGCAGCCGTGCAGGTGGCTCTGCACGAGTACGTCCGGATAGCCCTCCATCCGGGCGTAGGCGCGGTCGTAATGGATGAGGTGCGGGTTCCAGGTGGCCGCGCTGAAGCGGAACAACTGCAGGGTCGTCGGCTCGAAGACGAGAGGCGAAGGATCGTTCATCGGGCGATGAAGGTCTCGCGACACGTCGTGAGCAATGTGCCGTCGGCGCTCGTGTAGCGGCGCCGGAGGTGGATGAACAGCAGGTCACCCGACCGCCCCGTCTTCAACTCGACGTCGCTGACGGTCGTCTCGAGGGTCACATCGGCCCCCACGCGGGGCGGCTCGTGGAACTCGAGGTCCTGGCCGGCGCCCATCAGGCGGACGCCCGACAGCGGCAGGCCCGGAACGAAACCGTCGGCGGTGCCGTCGGGGTACAACTCGCTCTCGGGGGGTCCGGCGCGCCAGCCCATGACCGACGACAGGAAGAGAGGGTGGGGACCGGGGCACTGCACAGCCCCGGCGGCGACGGCGAAGCGCTGCGTCGCAAGTAGCTCGATGCGGCCCAGATACTCGGTCGTCGAAACGCCGACCAGCGACCGGCACTTCTCGTACAGCTCCGGGATCATCCCCTCAGCGCCTTCTTCTCGATCTTGCCGACCGATGTCTTGGGCAGTGAGTCCCGGAACTCGTAGACGGTCGGCACCTTGAAGGGGGCCAGGTGTGTCACGCAGAACGCGGTGAGATCGTCGGGCGAAGCGGACTCTCCGGCGCGCAGGACGACGAACGCCTTCACCGCCTCGTCCCGGATCGGATCGGGTACGCCGATGATCGCCGCCTCCTCGATGGCCGGGTGCTGCATGAGGACCCGCTCGACCTCGCTTGCGGAGATGTTCTCACCCGCCCGCTTGATCACGTCCTTCTTCCGGTCGAGGAAGAACACGTAGCCGCCGTCGTCGAGCCAGCCGTTGTCGCCGGTGTGCAGCCAGCCGTCGACCAGCGCCGCGGCCGTGGCGCCGGGATCCTTGTAGTACTCCTTGAACAGTGTCCGCCCGGGGATGCCGCCCACCGCGATCTCACCGATCTCGCCGGCCGACAGCGCTGCGCCCCTGTCATCGAGAATGCGCACCGACCGGTCGTACAGCGGCAGGCCGATCGAGGGCCAGCGCGCCTCGCCGAAGACCGGGGCCATGGTCACGAGGGTCATGGCCTCCGAGAGCCCGTAGCCGTTCAGCAACTCGACACCGAAGCGCTCCTCGAACTGCTTCTTCTCGTCGTCGGTGACGTTGATGGCGTAGAAGACCCGCCGCAGCGAGTGGTCGCTGTCGGTCTCTGCGGGCGGCTGTGCCAGCAGCGTGCGCAGTTGCATCGCAACGAGGCTCGTCTGGGTCGCCCGGTGGGCGCGCACCTGTCCCCAGAAGCGGCCGGCGCTGAAGTTCTGCAGCAGGATGCACGTCCCGGCGGCGGTGAGCGCTGCCAACACCGTGACCGACTGGGCGTTCACGTGGAAAGCCGGCAGCGCGGTGAGGCAACGGGCTTCGTCACCGAGCGTCATCGCAGCGGCGACCCGCTCGCCGGACCACAGGCAGTTGGCGTGGGTGAGCACCACCCCCTTGGGCCGCGACGTCGTTCCGGAGGTGAACAGGATCTGAACCGGATCCTCCGAGCCGAGGCGGGGACGGGGCGGCTCTCCGGTGGCCGGCATCCACGTCTCGGGCTCGTCGGTACCGAGCACGTGGCGCACCGCCCCGAGACCCTCCGCCGCGGCCTGCGCGGTGTCAGCCAGTTGTGGCTCGGTGATCAGGATCTCCGAGTCGGAGTAGTCCAGCACGTGGCGCAGTTCGGTGGCCGTGTTGGCCACGTTCGACGGCACCGCAACCCCGCCGATGGTCGCCAGACCGAACCAGGCGAACAGGAACTCCGGGCGGTTTCGCAGGTGGAGCGTGACCTTGGTGCCCGGCACCACCCCCAACTCGGCGAGTCCGGTGGCGGCGGCGTCGACGGCCGCGGTGAACTCGGCGTAGCTGAACTCCTCGACGGCTCCGACTGCGTCCTCGAAAACCAGAAACGGGTGGTCCGCTCGCCGGGCCGTTCGCTCATCGAGCAGGTCCCGCAGCGTGCGATTCCCGACCCTGTCGCTCATGCCCCGATCCTCTCAATCCTTGGCGGCCGAGCCGAGTGCGTCCCGGGCGATCATCCAGCGGTGGATCTCCGAGGTCCCGTGACCGATTCGCCAAACGCGGACCTGCCGGTAGAAGCTCTGCACGGGGAGCTCCCTGCTGTAGCCGAGGCCTCCGAGGATCTGCATGCACCGGTCGGTCACCCGCTGCGCCATCTCGGTGGCGTAGAGCTTGGCCATGAACGCGTGCGTCCGGTCCGGCTCCCCGTTGTCGTGCGCCACCGCGGCGCGGTAGGTCAGCATCCGGGCGGCCTCGAGCTCGACGAGCGAGTCGGCGATCATCCACTGGATGGCCTGGCGGGATGCGATTTTCTTACCCCACGTGCTGCGCTCCCGGGCCCACTCGACGGCGATGTCGATGGATCGTTGGGCAATGCCGAGTTGGTAGGCGGCAATCTTGACGCGCCCGTGGGTCAACTGGTCGTACACGATCTTCCAGCCGCCGCCGACCTCTCCGACCCTCTGGTCGTCGGGCACCACGCAATCGGTGAAGACCAGTTCGTGCGGCTCCCAGTCATCGCCCATCGTGGGGATGGACCGGGCCACCTCGAACCCGGGGTTCCCCTTCTCCACCAGGAAGCACGTGACTCCCCGGGCACCGGCGGCACGGTCCACCGTGGCGAAGAGAATGATGAAGTCGGCACGCGGCACGAACGAGATGAACAGCTTCGACCCGTTGATGATCCAGCCGTCGCCGTGACGCCGCGCCGTGGTCGCCAGCCCGGCGATGTCGGAACCGGTGCCGGCCTCGGTGAAGGCGTAGGCGCAGCGCTTGTCGCCCTCGATGATCGGGTGGAACCATTTCTGCTTCTGCTCGTCGGTGCAGTGATACAGGGCCGGCTCGGGCTCACCGCCGAAATCGAACATGGCCGGGTGCTTGTACAGCTCCTCGGCGACGAGAGCCGTTCCGAGCTGGCTCAGCCCGCCGCCGCCGTACTGCTCGGGAACCCCGAGCGCCCAGAACCCCTGGTCGCGGGCGCGCAGTTCGAGCGCCGTGCGGGTCTCGGGCGTCAAACAGCCGTTCAGGAGGAACTGCTGCTCGAGCGGCATCAGCTCGCGCTCGCGGAACATGCGGACGCTGTCGACGAGCATCGCCAACTCGTCGGGGATGGCGAAGTCCACCGATCAGTCCTCGCTCAGCACCGCCAGGGGTGTGAACACCGGCACCTCCAGACCTGCTTCGACGAGGACCTCGGTGATGATCCCGTCGTACTCGGCCATCACCTCGGTCTCCACCTTGTCGGTCTCGATGATGAGCACGATCTCACCCTTGCTGATTCGGTCGCCGACGCCCCTGCGCCACTCGATGACGGTTCCGGTCTCCTGGGTGAGTCCCAGCCGTGGCATCACGATCCGCTTCATGACATCACCGGACGGACATCGTCGAGCACGTCGTCGGCGGCGCGGGCGATCTCGGTGGCGAGGCGGCGTGCGCACGACGGGCAGTAGAAGCACCGGAACTGCATGGGCGATTCGATGAAATCCTCGGTGTTCCCGACCCGTGGCCCGGCGTTCGTCAGAGGCAGGTCCTCGCGAATGCACCCGGACTTGTAGTCGTCGCCGGCGGGGGCGAGACCGGCCCGGCATCCGGCACAGACGATCCTGGCACCGTCGGGCGTGTCGACGATCGCCAGGTGCTCGGAGAGATCCAGCACGGTCGGCCCTGCCGTCGGGGCGGCGCCGTTCGGTGACCCGAGTGCCAGGCGGCGCTCGCGTTCGGCCGCCCGCAGGCGTTCCGTTTCCGCCGGATCGCCGGGTACCACCAGGTACACCGTCCGGGCGACACTCTTGCTGACCGCACCGCTCTCGATGTCGGCTGCGATGTCCTCCGGCAGCCGTTCGATGGGATCGCCGTAGCCGCCGGATGCCGTGAAGCCGATCTCGAAGACGTCGACCCCCGACTGAACGAGCTCGGTCTTGGGCGGGGGCGCGGTGTCGCCGCCGCTGAGCTCGTCGAGGCTCGCCGGGATTCGCCCCCCGCCGAGCATCGCTGCGATGTCGGTGCCGTCCCGGTAGCGGTACCAACTCGTGGCGCCCGGAAGCCCGCCGCCGAGACCGGGGGCACTGGGCACCGCCACACCTGCCCCGATCAATACGTGATTGACCCTCTCGGTGCGGTGCGGGATGAACGCCATCGAGGCGGCGTTGCCTCCCCGGTGGGCGCCGGCGCCGCCGCTGTCGGGGGTCTCCCGGCGATACAGGGTGAGGATCGGGTAGCTCTGCTCGTTGAACTCGACGTTCGGCGCCACGGAGAACGGATCCCAGTAGAGACCACCGGTCGACACCCCGTCACGCGTGGAGAAGGCGCCGACCGATCCCAGCAGGTGGTCGGTCAGGATGGTGCCGAAGTTGGCGCCCCGTTGATCGATCCCGTGGAGCGTGACGAGCGCGGTCTGGGAGTGGCCTCCGGGCGCAACGACCCCGCCTCGCAACGACGGTGCGGCGCTCACCATCTTCACCATGCATTCGTGCGCCAGATCGATGGCCATCTGCGTTCCGAAGGCCGGCGCGCAACTCGTGGCGCCCGGGTGCTCGACCGACAGGATGGTGCCGGCGGTGGGTTCGAACCGGATGTGGCGCAACGCGCCGCCGACCGCGAAGAGCACGTCGAAGCACAAGAACGAGTTGAGCACCGCCAGGATTCCACCCCGCCATCCCGCGAAGCTGGTGTTCAGCGACCCGGTCTGGCGGTCCGTGCCTTCGTTGTCGAACGTGAGCACGTGGCCCTGCTTGCGGATGCGCATGCGGGCCTCGTAGACGTCGCGGTCGCCCGGGTGGGCGGTCTCGAGATAACCCCGGGCCTTCCAGGTGCCGTCGGGGATGACGTCCAGCTTGGCCAGAAAGGCGCGCTCGGCGTCGTCGAGGATCTTGCGCATGACCCCCTTCACGACTCCGGGGCCGTAGCGGGAGATGAGCCGGTACAGCCCTTCACGGGCCACGTTGTTGCCGGCGATCTGGGCGCGCAGATCGAGGCCCATGATCCGGGGAAGGCGGCTGTGCCGCAAGTACATGTCGACGATGTCGGCACGCAGCTCCCCGCCCTCCACCACCTTGATCGGAGGTATCGGCGTGGGCTCGTCGAAGACATCGGTGGCGTCGACGCAAAAACTCCCCGGGGTGTTGCCGCCGATGTCGTACTGGTGCAGGGCGTTGGCCGTCCATGCGAACAGTTCGCCCTCCCAGAACACCGGACACAGCACGAAGACGTCGCTCTGGTGATGGGTGCCGATCATCGGATCGTTCGACAGGAACATGTCGCCGTGGCGGATACCGGGATTGGCGCTGCGGTTCTCCAGCACCCACTTCACCACGAGATCGGTCATGCCGGAGAAGAACTGGATGTACGGACCGAAGTACACGAACTCGCCCCGCTCGGTGAGGATCGACGGGTTGAAGTCGTGGGCGTACACGGCGACCGGCGACCCGGAGACGTTCGCCAGCGTCAGCCCGTGCTCCTCGTTGATGTTCCAGAGGTTGTGACGGATCACCTCGTAGGTGATCGGGTCGATCTCCTCGTCGAAACCCGAGGAGAGTCTCAGTTCCGGATCGATGGCGATCTCGTCGGGAGGTACGTAGAACCCGACGTCAAGCGCCATCGCGAGCCACCTCCAACACCAGGTTGCCGAGTGCGTCCTGGCGGCAGACGTCTCCCGGACCGACCGCCACGGTGGTGGTGGCCAGCTCCACGATCGCCGGACCGGTGATCGTGCGGCCCGGCCCCAGATCGTCGCGCCGGAAGACCGGCGTGTCGACGAAACCGTCCAGTTCGGGCCAGTGCTTGCTTCGGCTCCTGTCGGTGCGCGCCGGTTCGCCCACCCCGACGGCGTCGGATGCCAGAGCCGGCTTGTTGATCGTGCCCACGGCTTCGACCGACACCGACACGAACTCGAATCCCGCCTCCGAATACCCCGACCCCGCCCCGTAGCGATCCTCGTAAGCCCGCTCGAACGCCTCGACGGCGGCGGCGATCTCACGGTCGCCGATCCAGCCGTCGGCGAGCGGCACGGTGAGTTCGTGCACCTGCAGCCCGTAGCGGATGGCCGCGAAACGTCGCAGGGTGATATCCGCGGGCGCCACACCCTCCGCCTCGAGTTGCCGGCGGGCTCGCTGCTCCAGAGCCTTCACGTTGACCTCCACAGCCGCCGCGTCGATGGGCGCGATCATCAACTCGGCCGCCTCGTACACATGGAGGACGTCCGAAGCGGCGATTCCGAAGGCCGACCACACGGAGGCGGCCTCCGCGAGGGGCACGACGACCGTGCCGATGCCGAGCTCGCGGGCGAACGCGGCGGCGTGGAGTCCTCCCGCGCCCCCGTAGCTGTAGAGCACGAAGTCCGAGGGGTCGAAGCCCTTCTCGATGGTCACGCGCCGCAGCAGGTCGGCCATCAGCGCCTCGGTGATCCGGAGCACGCCGGCCGCGGCGGTCGGGGTGTCCATTCCGAGCGGCTCAGCGATGCCCGCCAGCGCCGACTCCGCTGCCGCCGCATCCAGCGGGAGTTCCCCACCGAGGAAGAAGTCGGGGCTGATCCCGCCGAGGACGACGTGCGCGTCGGTGACCGACGGTGTCGTTCCCCCTCGGCCGTAGCACGCCGGTCCGGGATCGGCACCGACGCTCCGGGGGCCGACATGGAGATTCCGGTTCTCGTCGACCCAAGCGATGGAGCCTCCCCCGCTCCCGATCGAGCGGACGTCGATGTTGGGAACGTAGAACTTCAGCTGCCCGATGGTCCTGTCGCCCGAGCGCACCGGCTCGAAGCCGCGGACGAGCCCCACGTCGAAACTCGTCCCGCCCATGTCGGTGGCGATCACGTTCGGGTGCCCGAGCATCCGAGCCAGATGGCGCGTTCCGGTGATCCCGCCGACCGGACCCGAGTCCAGGAGCAGCACCGGCAGTCGCTTCGCCTCCGGCGCGGGGACGCAGCCACCGCTGCAGGTCATCAGGAGAAACTGCCCGGCGTAGTCGAGATCACCCAACTGGTCCTCGATGCCCTCGACGAAGCGCGCGGTCAGGCCGCCGAGCGATGCGTTGATCACCGCAGCCATCCACCGCTCGTACTCACCCCAGCGCGACGCCACTTCGCTGGATGTCGTGACGAACAGTCCGGGCGCGGCCGCCTGCACGATCTCCTTCGCCTTGCGCTCGTGGCGGTCGTTGAGGAAGGACCACAGGAAGCAGACGGCGATTGCCTCGATTCCGGCCGCTACGAGCCGTTCCGCAGCGGCAGCGACCTGCTCGCGGTCGAGCCCCACCACGACGTCGCCGAAACAGTCGACCCGCTCGTCGACCTCGATGATCCTCGACCGTGCCACGATCGGGGTGGGTTTGTCGGTGAGGTGCACGGCGAGGGCTTCGGCCACGGGACGGCCGGCGTTGCGGCCGTGCCCACGCATGATCGCCACAACGTCGCGGTGGCCCCGAGTGACGATCATGCCGACCCGCGCACCGCGCTGTTGGAGCACCGCGTTCGTGCCGATCGTGCTGCCGACGATGAGGTGGCTGGTGGCGGCGAGCAGATCCCGGAGATCCCGTCCCAGTGCCTCGGCTGCCCCGCTCATGGCGTCGAACACCCCGCGCGACAGTTCGGCCGGCGTTGAATGCGACTTGGTCTGCGTCAGCCTGCCGCGGTCATCGAGGACGACACAGTCGGTGAACGTTCCGCCGGTGTCGATTGCGCAGACATACCGCTGCTCAGCCATGGCCGCACGCGCTCTTGGCCGCGTCGACGATCCCCTCGGCGTTCGGAATCACACGCTGCTCGAGAACCGGGCTGAAAGGCACCGGCACGTCCTCGCCGGCCACGCGCATCACCGGTGCCCGGAGATCGGCGAAGCCTTTCTCGGCGACGACCGCCGCCACCTCGGCCCCGAACCCGCTGCGGCGCCACGATTCGTGGGTCACGACGAGACGACCGGTCCTGGCCACCGAGGCCAGCACGGTGTCCTCATCGAGCGGCACGAGCGTGCGGAGGTCGATCACCTCGGCATCGATGCCGTCGCCGGCGAGACGCTCGGCGGCGGCGAGCGCCTGGGACATCATGATGCCGTAGCCGACGATCGATACGTCGGCACCCGCCCGCCGGACGGCGGCGTGACCGAAGGGCGTGAGATGCTCGCCGTCGGGCACCGGCCCGCGCGTGCGGAGCAGCCGCTTGTGCTCCAGGAAGATCACCGGGTTGTCGTCACGGATGGCCGTCTTCAACAACCCCTTGGCGTCCGCCGGCGTCGACGGCATGACGACCTTGAGTCCGGGGAAGTGGGCGAAGATCGCCTCGTAAGCGCCCGAGTGCTGTGTGGCTGCCGAGTTCACCACGCCGTCGTAAGCGCGTATCACCATCGGGACGTCGCACTGACCGCCGAAGGTGTAGCGCGCCCGGGCCACCTGGTCGCCGATCTCGTCCATGGCGCGCAGCATGAAGTCGGCGAAGTGCAGCCCCACGATCGGCCGCATGCCGGTCATCGCCGCGCCGAGAGCGGTGTTGGTGGTCGCTCCCTCGCAGATCGGTGTACCGATGAGCCGTGCGTCACCGAACTCCTCGGCGATGCCCCTGAAGATCGGGAAGCTGCCCCCGCGCACGCCGGAATCCTCACCGATGGCGAACACGCGGTCGTCGCGTCGCATCTCCTCGCGCACCGCCTCCAACGTCGCCTCACCGAATGTGATCTCCCTACTCACCGGAATCACCCCCGTACACCTCGAGGAGGGCGGATTCGGGGTCGGGAAGCGGAGCCGCCTCGGCGAAATCGACGGCGTCCTCGACCTCCCGGGTGGCGTCGGCGAGCACCGCGTCGATCGCCTCCCGCTCGACGCCCGACTCGATGAGCCTCCGGCTCAGCCGCAGGATCGGATCCTTCGCCAGCCACGCCTCGATCTCGTCGGCCGACCGGTAGTGGCGGCCGGAGTCGCCGCCGTGATGACCGCGCTGGCGGTAGGTCTTGGCCTCGACGAGGGCCGGCCGCCCGGTCGCTCGAACCATCCCGGCGACCTCGGTCATCACCTCGAGGACCGCCAGCACGTCGTTGCCGTCGACGATGTGGCCCGGTATGCCGTAACCGGTGTGGAAATCGGCGACGTTGGGCACGCTGAGGATCTTCTGTACCGGTGCTTCGTGCGCGTAGCCGTTGTTCTCGCACACGAAGAGGACCGGCACGCCGATGGACGACGCCAGGTTGAGGTTCTCGTGGAACGCCCCGTTGGTCGAAGCGCCCTCGCCGAAGAACGCCACCGAGATCCGTCCGGACTCGTGGAACTTGGAGGAAAGGGCGGCACCCAGGGCGATCCCGAGGCCCGCTCCGACGATGGCATTGGCGCCCAGCATGTTGACGCCGAAGTCCGAGACGTGCATCGACCCGCCACGGCCCCCGTTCTGACCCGCGGCTTTGCCGTAGAGCTCGCACATCGTCGCCCGCAGGTCCGCCCCCTTGGCGATGCAGTGGCCGTGGCCCCGGTGCGTGGAGGTCACGTAGTCACCCCCCTCGAGCGCCTCGCAGGTCCCCACTGCGCACGCTTCCTGGCCGATCGAGGTGTGCAGGAATCCCGGAATGCGACCCTCGCGGTTCAGGCGCTCGATCGTCTCCTCGAACGTGCGGATCCGGGCCATCTGCAACAACAACTCGAGCATCCGCTCGTTCGACACGTCGCCGCTCATCGCATCCCCCTCAGCGCTGCGGTCGCCGCCTCGTTCACCCGGTCGCCCTCGATGACGACGCCGTAGTCGCGGCGCGCACCTTCGACTGTAACCCACCCCTCTGCGACGTCACCGAGGACGGCATCCGGATCGCGCCGGAACGGATCGCCGTAGCCACCCGATCCGCACGTCCGGAAGCTGATGACGTCGTCGGGGCCGATGTCGACGATGGACTTCGAGTGCAGATCCGTCTCGTCGGCTCGATCGGGGTTCAGCACGATGCGGCCGAGAGATCCGCCGCCGCCGCCGAAGAGACCCCAGGGGGGATAAACGTGACGATCGTGGAGGTTGGTGAGGCGCGCCAGATCGGCGAGGTTCCGCACGTCGCGACGTACGGCCAGTCCGCCCCGGTACGTACCGGGACCTGCGCTGTCGGGGATGAAACCGAAGCGGTCGATCCTCACGGGCCACTTCGCCTCGTGGATCTCGATGGGAATGTTGCCGGTGTTGAACCCCGAGACGAGCCCGTCGCAGCCGTCCTTGTTGGGCCGGGCGCCGGTGCTGCCGAACGTGAGGTCGTAGTACACCCACGGACGCTCCGCTTCGAGATCGACGCCGCCGATCGTGGAGTTGGCCAGCTGCGAGGACGACGCGGCGACCTGATCCGGAACGGCCTGGGCCAGGGCGCCCTGCACACCGTCGACGAGATACCGCGCCACGATCGCACGACCGCCGGTGGGCGACGGGTAGCGCGCATTGAAGAAGCAGTGCGCCGGCGCGGTCACCTCGACGGGTCGCATCGTTCCCGAGTTCAGCGGCAGGCGAGGGGCCACGACCGACAGAACGGCGTGCAGCGTGTACGCCGTCGTGAACGCCAGGTACGAGTTCACGCCGGAGCGGGTCACCGAGCTCGATCCGGTGTAGTCGGCGACGATCCTGCCGTCGCCGACGGTAATGGCCAGTTGCATCCTGATCGGCTCGGTGTCGGGTCCGAAGTCGTCGATGTGATCGATGAACTCGTAGCGTCCGGAGGGAACCGTGGCGATGTGCTCGCGCATGGCCTCGTTCGAGCGCCGGAGCGCCTCGGCGGTCGCCGCCCGGTAGGTTTCCGGACCGAACCGATCGATGAGCTCGCAGATCTTCGCGGCACCCACCATGTTGGCGTTGAACTGACCACGCAGATCGCCGACGACCTGATCGGGGATGCGGACGTTGGCGGCGATCAAGTCGAGCACTTGGCGGATCGGCCTGCCCTCGGAGAAGTACTTGACCGGCAGGATCCGGATGCCCTCCTGATGGATGTCGACGATGCCGATGATCGCCTGGCTGCCGGGGGCCGCTCCGCCCACGTCGACGTGGTGGGCCGTCACCACGGTGAAGCCGACGATCTCGTCACCGTAGAAGACCGGCGCGACGGAGAAGATGTCCGGGAAGTGGCCCGAGTTCATGGTCGGGTCGTTGACCAGGAATGCGTCGCCCGGTCGCATCTCGGTGCGCGGGTAGGCCTCGAGCACGCCGGCCACCGCTGTCGGACTGGTGCCGAGATGCCCCGGCGCGTAGTTACCGGCGCCGATCATCTCCCCGTCCGCGTCGAACACCGACGCCGAGCAATCCTCGCCCTCGCGCACGGCTTCGGAGAAGGAGGTGCGGCGCAACGCCCAGCCCATCTCCTCGGCGATCGCCACGACCCCACCGGACACGACGGCCAGAGTGAGAGGATCGACCGTCACGGCGTCGTCCCCACCGACACCACGAGGTTCTGCCACTCGTCCACCACCGCCACCGCTCCCGGCGGGACGACCGTCGTGGACTCGCGTTCCTGCACGATCGCCGGCCCGCCGACGCTCATCCCGCCCCTCAGGCGGTAGCGATCCCACACCGTGCTCTCGACGAAGCCGATGTCCCCGAAGTAGCACTCCCGGCTGCCGACGGCGGCGTCGCCCGACGCCTCGTCGCGCCCGATCCGTGGCAACTCGAACGGCACCGGTGGCGCGGAGGCCGTGACGCGGTAGTCGACGATTTCCAGGTCGCCGTGCGGCTCCGCGTAGCCGTAGAGGCGCTCGTACGTCTCGAGGAATCGGGTTCTGGTGGCGTCCACGTCGGCGGTGGCGAGACGCCCTGCCGGCATGCCGATGGCGACTTCGTAACCCTGACCGACGTACCGCATCAGGGCGTTTCGTACGAACGAGGTGCCGGCGCCTGCATCGGCCTCGGCCAGACCGGCTGCACCCCTCTCCTCGAGTTCGGCGAACACTTCGTTCATCCGCTCGAGGCTGCCGGTCTCGAGCCGGGTGACGAGCGTGCGCACGAACTCGAACTTGACTGGGGCGAAGAGCAAACCCATGGCGCTGATGACACCTGCGTTGGTGGGAACGACGATCTCCCGGCTGCCCAGTTCGGTGGCGATGCTCACCGCGTGGGCCGGTCCGGCGCCTCCGAACGCCACGACGCCGAAGTCTCGGGGATCGAAGCCTCGCTGGATCGTCATGGCCCGCATGGCGTTGGCCATGCGGGCGTTGGCGACCGCATGGATGGCGTAGGCACCCTCCTCGAGGGACAGACCGAGCCGATCGCAGATGTCCCGTTGGATGACGCGCCGGGCCGCATCCGTGTCGAGGACGAGGTCGCCCCCCAAGAAGTAGTCCGCATCGAGGTAGCCCAGCACCAGGTTGGCGTCGGTCACCGTTGGCGCATCACCCCCGTACCCGTAGCAGGCGGGACCCGGGGCGGCGCCGGCACTCTCGGGGCCGACCGCCAGAACGCCGAGTTCGAGATGCGCGATGCTGCCGCCGCCGGTGCCCACCTCGATCAGGTCCACCGCAGGCGTCGTGATCGGCAGTCCGCTGCCGGGGCGGAGCTTCGTGGTCGGCGCCACCTCGAAATCCTCGACCATCTGGGGTTCGCCCCCCTGCAGAATCGAGACCTTGGCAGTCGTTCCACCCATGTCGAAGGCGATGATCCGGTCGCGGCCCGAGGCCCGCCCGATGATGCCGGCCATGAGCGCACCTGCTGCGGGGCCGGATTCCACGAGCGTCACGGGATGACGTTTGAGCGCCTCGACGGTCGCCAGTCCACCGCTGCACTGCATGACGTGCAGGGGCCGCGAGACGCCGAGGTTGCCCAGTGACGCCTGCATACCGTCGAGGTACCGGCTCACTCGCGGCTTCACGTAGGCATTGATGACGGTGGTGCTCGAGCGCTCGTACTCCCGCCACTTCGGGCTCACATCGCTCGACAGCGAGACCAGAAGTTCCGGCGCCACGTCGCCGGCGATCTCCCGAACCCGGTGCTCGTGGTCCGGGTTGACGTAGGCGTGCAGCAGCACCACGGCGACCGATTCGATGCCGCGATCGACGATCTCGACGATCAGATCCGCCGTTCGTTGCTCATCCAGAGCCACCAGCACGGATCCGTCGGCTGCGATTCGCTCCGGCAACTCGAGAATGTCCCGGCGGGCGACGAGCGGGTCGGGCTTGTCGTAGAAGAGATCGTGTGACACCGCTCGCTTCTGGCGCTGGAGATGCAGGACGTCCCGGAACCCCTCGGTTGTGAGGAGTGCCGTGCGCGGCCCGCTGCGCTCGATCACGAGGTTGGAGGCAACCGTCGAGGCATGGGCGAGATAGTCGATGGAACCCGCCTCGACGCCCGCCGCAGCGACCAACGCCTCGAATCCGCTGATCGCACCGGTGCTCGGATCGGGCGACGTCGACAGCACCTTGGCGATCGTGACGTGACCCGTCCCCGAATCCTGCAGGACGAGGTCGGTGAACGTCCCACCGACGTCGCTGGCGGCGCGCCGCATCACGCAACCCTCCTTCGAGGGGAGGCCCGCTCCTGGACCTCGAACCCGACGCCGGCGGCAGCGGACCGCATCACGCAACCAACGCCGGTTCGCCCTGACACGCCCTCAGGAGCGCGTCCTCCGTGATCTCGTCGCCGATGAGTTCGGCGGCGGCGCGCCCTCGCCAGAGAACGATCACGCGCGTGCAGACGTTGGCCAACTGCTCGAGATCCGAGGAGAAGATGGCCACACCGGCTCCGGCCTCGGTGGCGGCCCGGACGATCTCGAGGATCTCCTTGCGAGCACCGGCGTCGACCCCCTGCGTCGGCTCGTCGAGCAGGAGCACGTCGGGCTCGCCCTGGAGCCACTTGGCGAGCACGATCTTCTGCTGGTTGCCGCCGCTGAAGTCGGCGACCCTCTGGTCAGCGAACGGCGGCCGGACACGGAACGTCTGCATGAGCCGCTTCGCCCTCGTCGATTCCTCACGCCCGTTCAGCCAGCCGTTGCGGTAGTAGTCCCCGAGCACCGGCAGCGAGATGTTCTCGGCCGCGGTCGCATCGAGCCACACGCCGTCCCGCTGCCGGTTGCCGGGTACGAGCACGACACCGGCTCGGAGCGTGGCGGCCGGCGATCTTCCCAGGATCCGCCCGTCGCCCCGCCGAGCGATCCCTGCCCGGGGAGTCCGCACGCCGGCCAGGAGATACGGCAATTCCTGCTGGCCCATGCCGGCGAGGCCGGTGACCCCCAGAATCTCACCGTGGCGCAACTCGAACGAGAGATCGTCGACGATCTCGCCGGTCATGTGCTCGGCGACCAGGGCGAATTCGCCGGTGCGGGCCGGATCCAGCCGTGCCGGGTAGAAATCACCCAGTTCGCGACCGAGCATGTGGGCGATGAGTTGGGCTTCGGTGGTTGTTGCCGTCTCGACATCGGCGACGACCCGCCCGTCGCGGAGCACCACGACGCGGTCGGCCACGTCGACGACTTCGTGGAGATGATGGCTGATGAAGATGACGCTCGAGCCACCGTCGGCGACAGTGCGCATCACCCGCATCACCCGCTCGGCCTCGGAACCGGTCAGGTAGGAGGTCGGTTCGTCGAGAATGAGAACGTGCTCGTGACCGTGGTCGGACAGCGCACGTGTCGCCCGGACGATCGCCACGCTGGCGCGTTCGGCAGGTGCGAGGTCGCCCACCCGGGCGCCGGGATCCACGTCGACGCCGAACCGTTCGAGGAGTTCGATACTGCGCGCCCGCTCCCGGCGCCAACTCACCGGGCGCAGCCCCGCCGATGCATACCCCGAGGAGACCCCGAGGTTCTCGACGACGGTCATCTCGTCGACCAGCGCCAGATCCTGGTGAATGACCGCGATCCCCAGTTCGCCGGGATTGTGAACCGGGAAGGACAGCGGCCGGCCGAACACCTCGCCCGAGGCGCCCCGCTCCGGTGTGTGGTAGCCGCTCAGGATCTTGACGAGCGTCGACTTGCCCGATCCGTTCTCCCCGATCAGACCGAGGATCTCGCCGCGCCGGAGTTGCAGATCGACGTCGACGAGCGCCTGCACGCCGCCGAAGCGCTTGCCGACCGCGCGAACGTCGAGAGCGAGATCGGGCGACATCGGCGGAGGGGTCATCGCCTCATCACCTCCGGCGCCCGACGAGGCGGGCGAACATCACCGCCAGAACGAGCGCACCGCCGTTGAAGACCTCGTTCACCCATCGCTCGGCGCCCAGGAGTGTCAGCCCGGTGATCCCGACGACGAGGAGGTAGATGGCGATCAGCGTGCCCACGGCGTTGAACCGACCGACGTGCAACGCGGTCGCCCCCAGGAACGCCGCGGCGAACGGCTGGAGCAGGAAGCCCGGGCCGATGTTGGGGTCGATACCGCCGAGGAAGCCGGCGAGCACGATGCCGGTCAGCGCCGCCACGATCGACGACGCCAGGAAGGTTCCGATCCTGATGGCGTCGACGTTCAGGCCGGCGAGCCGAGCCGCGTCCCGGCTGCCGCCGATGAAGAGCAGGTAGCGACCGACCGGCGTCCGCTCGTAGACGTACCAGAGAACGAGGACGAGTAACCATCCGTACCAGGTGCGCAGCGGGAAGTCCAGGATCTTGTGCCGGGCGATGGCGAGCATCGGCCCTTCGAGATTGTAGATCTGGCGTGAGTTGGTGACGGCGATCGCGGCTCCGGTCAGCGCCGTCATCATCCCGAGGGTCGTGATGAACGAACTCACGCCGATCTTGACGATCAGGAATCCGTTGATCAGTCCCACGACGACGCCGACGGCGATGGCCACGACGAGGACGAGGCCCAGCGAGCGTCCGTCCTCGACGATCACCGACGCCGTCGCTGCGGTGAGCGTCATCACCGAGGCGATGGATAGGTCGAAGTCCCCGGTCCGCAGGACGATCGTCGCCGCGAGGGCCAGCAGCAGGACGATCGCCTGCGAGTTGACCATCGCCCGGAAGTTGGCCTCCGTCCAGAACTTGTCGGGTAGCCAGATGGCGAACGTGGCGATGAACGCCGCCAGCACGAACAGCAGCGCGTAGCGACCGCCGTAGCGGGCCAGCGCGTCGGCCCACCGGCGGCCTCGGTCCTCGCCGTCGCGCTCGAGGGGGTCGGACGGCGCGCCCGCCTCTTGCGGCGCCGACGTCACCACGTCGGCCCTCCGGCCGAGGCGTTGGCCCTGGGAGACCGCCGAGAAATGCTGCGAATCGGCATTCTCGTCATTCCGGCGGGGCCGGAATCCACTGTCCAGCGGCCCGCCTCCAGGTCCGACGGCTTGCTCTGAACACTCCTAGGAGAGACCCCAGGCCTCGCGGAAGGCGTCCCGGTAATTTGCCCATTCTGCGTACGGTCCAAGTTGATCGTTGCTCGGGCCGACGTTGCCGCTGTCGATCGCGGCGTGCGGCACGACCCAGTCGAGCGGCTCCTCCCCGGCCAGCGCCCGGCCGACCTGGTCGAGCAGCGCCCAGCCGATCCACTCGTTCGGCGGGAAGGCTCCCGTGGCGGACTGCGCGCCCGGGCCGCCGGCGCGGATGTCGTCGAGGTTCGACGAGACACCGTCGTGGCCGAGGAACGTGACATCGAATCCCTCGGCGGCCGTCTTGGCCAGCGGCATCAACCCGTCCCAGACCGGGAACAGGTAGTTGATGTCGCCCTCACGTCCGAGCACGGCGCTGACGTTGGGGGCGAAATCGCTCCCGATCGTGGTCGGGTCGACGTCCTCGAGCACGGCCTTGCAGTCGCAGGCCGCCTCGATCGTGGCCTCTGCCGCCACCATCATGTCGTCGTGCAGCGGCAGAGCGCGGATGCCGAAGATGGCGGCGCGCACGTCGCAGCCCGAGTCGGCCAGCATCCAGTTGGCCATCAACTCGCCGCTCGCCCGGAAGTCGGGCGCGACGTGGGCGAACACGCCCGGCGGGAGCGGCTGATCGAAGCTGCCGTTGAAGATGTCGACCACGGCGATGCCGGCCGCGGCGGCATCCGCCAGCGGCGCGGACACAGCACCGGGGGCGACCGCCTGCAGGATGATCGCATCCGCGCCCTGCGCAATGGCCTGCTCCACACCGAGGTTCCACTCGTTCGGATCGCCTTGGCCGTCGAAGATGGTGACGTCGATCCCGGCTTCGGCGGCGGCCTCCTCGAGGCCGGCGGTGACCGCACCGGTGAACTCGTTCGTGAAGATGAGGATGTTCCAGATGCTCTTCCCCGCGAGCGCCGACATGTCCAGCGGCGTCGACGGGCCCTTGACGGGAATCGGCTGCTGGCCGGCCGCCACCGCGGCCTCGGCGTCTGCAACACACTGCGCCAGCGGATCGGGTTCCGGCTCGGGTTCGGGCTCCGGCTCAGGCGCCGGTTCCGGTGGAGGCGGCGGCTCGGGTGGGGCCGCGGGCTCGTCAGCGGATGCGGGTTCCGGTGCGGGCGCCGGCTCGGGTGGAGGTGCGGGTTCCGGTACGGGTGCGGGCGCCGGCTCGGGTGCAGGTGCCGGCTGGGCGGCGGGCTGCTCGCCCGCGGATTCGTCTTCCCCGCACGCGGCCGCCATCAAGGCGAACACACCCAGAATCGCGACGACGCACGCGAACTTTCTCGACGATCTCATGAGATCCCCCCTTCTCAGGTCGCTATCCAAACCCTAGCTGAGCATGGGACATGCGTCTCCGGTCATCACAGTTAGTGGACAGCGTGAGAGCGTGAGCGGATAGGTGGGGGGGGGGACAGACCCTCAACTCGGCTTCGCCCTACTCATCACCACCGAACTCATCAACTGGCGTAACCGCCCGGATCGATCCGAGAATGGCCGGCGGGGGGCACGATCGACACACGAGACCCTGATGCATGCCCGCGAACGTTTGTGGACGCAGCACTCGTTGGCCGGTTCCGAGGTCTGCGAGTCCTAGCATGTGGATTTTCTGTGGATTTAGCTATCTTCCCTAATTTAGGTTGATTTAGCGTACAGGTGTTGGTAGTCTTACAGGTATGGAGTTTGTGAACGGCGGGAGGCATGTGAGTTTCGAGCCGCAGCGGCCTGAGCCGGTGAGTTTGGAGCGGTTCTGGGACGAGGTGGCGTGGCAGCGCCGCAACCTCGCCGAGGGTGACACGCTGGTGCCGGACCCCGAGCGTCGCCGTTTCACGGTGCGCTACCGGGCCGGCGGTCTGCCCGCGGAACGGCGCGCGGAGGTCACCCCGACCGGCACCGCCACGACGTTCTTGAAGCAGCACGAGTGGGGTTCGGGCACCAACAAGGTCGACTGTGGGGATTGCGGCGCGTTGGTGCGGGTTTCCCGGAGGGATCCCGCCAAGTTGCCGAGCGGCGAGTTGAAGGACCGGGTGGTGGATTTGGCCCAGGCCAGGGCGCGCCTGGAGGGCGAGTATCTGGCCGCGTTGGGTGAGTTGGCGTCCCGCGACGGCGCCCAGGGCGCCGCGCATCTGTTGCGGGAGATGAACCGCATGCCCTCGGTGGCCGCGCGGGGTGACGCCCGCCTGGCGTTGGACCTCAAGAACAACGACTACAGCGACACCGTGGAGGCCATGCGGGCCGGCGAGGTGAACCTCTCTCATGCGCGGGTGATCGCCCGCGAGGCGCCCAAGAAGCACCGCCGCTCAGA
>JAAXHG010000081.1 GCA_012270995.1 Vicinamibacteraceae bacterium
ATCATCTCTGTATTGGATTGGACTCTACACCAGCGACTCGTCGGTGCGCGCGGCCTCGCAGCGCCCTCCTGAGTGCGAGCAACGCGAAACCCCGGCCGCCCGCGGCGCGTAACCCCGGTTGATGTAGCCTCGCGCCGCCTCTTCGCCGCAAACGGCGGAGTACCGGACCTGGCACCCGATCACGAGAGGATGTTCCCGATGAGCCGAAGCCGTTTCGTTCCGTTCGCCGCGCTCCCCGTGCTGGCGCTGATCGCCGGGGCCGGGGCGGCCCAGAACGCCGACGATCCGGCCGCCGAAGTGGCCGACGAGATCACCGTCACCGCGCAGCGGATCGAGGAGTCGTTGCAGGAGGTGCCCATCTCCGTGGTCGCCGTCTCCGGCGAGGAACTGGAACAGCAGGCGATCCTCGACGTTCAGGGCCTGGCCGACGCCGCCCCGGGCGTCGTCGTTTCGAGCCAGAGTTCGACAACCGGCGAAGTCTCCCTGGTCATCCGCGGGATCGGCTCGAACACGTTCGGGCTGGGCACGGAGTCGACGGTCGGCTACTACATCGACGGCGCCTACCTGCCGCGACCACAGGGCTTCGTCAACCCCTTCCTCGACCTCGAGCGGGTGGAGATCCTGCGCGGTCCGCAAGGCACGTTGTGGGGCCGCAACTCGACAGGCGGCGCGATCAATCTCGTCACCCGCGCCCCGGAGGGCCAGTTCAAGGGCCGTCTCTTCGCCTCGGCGAGCGACTTCGCGGCGCCCGAGAACGCCTCCGGCCAGCGCTACGGCCTGTCGCTGACCGGGCCGCTGACCGAAAAGGTCTGGGCGCGGGCATCCGCCTCCGCGACGACGATCGAGGACGCGACCTGGAACGAACATCTCGGCCAGGGCAGCGACGCGAACGACGGGCTCTCCTTCCGGGCCGGTTTGACGTTCCTGCCCTCCGACACGCTGACGTTCACGCTGCGGGCGGACGGCACGGACGACGACAGCCACGGCAACTTCCACCTGAAGCCCGGCGACGTCTCGCCGCTGAGCCTGGTCGGCACGCTCAGCCGGTTCTACGGCTTCGAGAACCCGCTCGACGTCCACCGGATCGCGGCCAACATCGCGCCGCTGTCCCCTTACGAGGAGAACGGGTTTTCGCTCCATGTGGACAAGGTGCTGAGCGGCGGCGTGGCGAACCTGACCTCGATCAGCAGTTGGCGGGACTTCTCCTCCAGCCGCCGGGCCGACGTGGACGCGATGCCGGTCGACTTCGTCGAGAACGTCGGGGACTACGAATCCGAGTGGTGGTCGCAGGAGTTCCAGGTGAGCGGCGACCGCGACCGGGCGCGCTGGATCGCCGGTCTCTACGCGTTCGGGGAGGAGGGGCACACGGCGACCGACACGCGCACGGATTCCGCCCTCTTCGGGGTTTGGCTGTTCGCCAACAACCCGGGCATCTTCCTGTTCAATCCCGCCGACTTCTGCTCGCTCGGCATCTTTGCCCCGCCGACCCTCTGCGGACCGGCCTACTACGGCGCCGTGGCCCCCTTCCTCGGCCTGCCCCTGCCCGGCACGGTGGCTTCCGCCAACGTGTTCAACACCGTGCTCGACAGTTCGTCCTGGGCCGGTTACGGCCAGGTCGACTGGCGTCTCGGCGAGCGCACCACTCTCACCACGGGCCTCCGCTACACCAGCGACACGAAGGAACACAGCCAGACGACGATCGACTTCGTCACCCTGCAGCCCGCGAACGAGACGCTGGAGGACTCCTGGAGCGCCTTGACGCCCAAGCTCGGCCTGGAGTTCCGCCCCCGCGACGACATGATGGTCTACGGCGCGGTCACCACCGGCTACAAGAGCGGCGGCTTCAACTCCATCTCGCTCCAGCCGTCCTTCGAGGAGGAGACGATCGCCAGCTACGAGGTCGGGGTCAAGTCCCGTCCCTCGCGCGGCGTCACCTTCAACGCATCGGCCTTCAGCTACGACTACGACGACCTTCAGGTCGCCGTCCTTTTCCCTGACCGCTCCACCGTCGAGAACGCGGCGAGCGCCCGCATCCAGGGCCTGGACGTCGAACTGCTGCTGCGGCCGAACCCGCGCTTCGGCTTCGACCTGTCCTTCGAGCTCCTGGACGACGAGTTCCGCGAGTTCACCTCCCAGAACCCGACCGACATCGCCTCGCTTCAGGACCGCTTTCTGGAGGCCGGCACGCTGGACGTGGGGGCTCTGTTGGGAGCGGGCTACCTGATCGAGCCCACGGACCAGAGCGGCAAGGGACTGCCGCGCGCGCCCGACTTCTCCGCCGCCGTCGCGATCCGCTACGCCTTCGACCTGGGCGCCGCCGGTTCCCTGCTCGCGCGCGCCGAGTATCAGTACACCGACGACCTGGCGTTCGACCCCTTCGAGAACTTCGTCCAGCCCTCCCGCGGCCTGCTGCACGCCCAACTGCGCTGGACGGCGCCGAACTCGCAGCTGTTCGTCGGCCTGTACGGACGCAATCTCGGCGATGAGGAGTACCGCCTGACCGAGTTCTTCACCACCTACACGGGTTCCCTGCGCGTCTGGGCGCCGCCGCGAGAGGTCGGCGTCCAGCTCGGCTTCGACTTCTGATTCCAACGCGGCCTGGCATCGGAGGGAAGGGCATGCAGCCGGAAGTCCCGGCGCACCGGCAGGATCACGTGTAGCGGGCGCCGCGGTACCGTTCGTCGTAGAAGCGCGGCAACAACTGGTCGACGCGCAGAAGGCCGCCCTCGCTGAGCTCCACCCGGTCCGGGCCGACCGTGGCCAACCCCTGCTCGGTCAGGCTGCCGAAGGCCTCGGCGTAGTCCTCTACAACGTCGACTCCGAACTTCCGCTCGAAGGCGCCCCGTTCCAGCCAGCCCTGCTTCAACTGCAGGATGACTTCGCGAGTCAGCCGCTCGCGCGCCGTCGTGACCAGGGCCCGGCGCGTGGCAAGACCGCCCGCGTCGATCGCAGCCAGGTAGCCGTCCCAGCGATCGTGGTTCTGCATGTGGACGCCGCCCATGTGGCCGAACGACGACACGCCGATCGGGACCATGTCGGCCCCGCTCCACACCTCGCGCGCGTAGACGAACTTGCAGCCCCGATCACGCCTCATCATCGTGTAGGCGCTCCAGCGTTCGAAGCCGGCCCGCTCGAACTGCTCGAAGGCGTAGGCGTGCCACTCGCGCTTCGTGCGCCAGTCCGCGAACGCCGGCACGTCCTCGTCGCCACGCAGCCTGGCTTTCGAGTACACCGTGTTGAAGGGCAGTTCCATCTGGTAGAGAGTGATCGAATCCGGGTCGTACTCGATCGTCAGGTCGACCGTCCGCTTCCAGCTTTCCCAGGTTTCGCCGACCATGCCGGCGATCAGGTCGACGTTCAGTTGCCGGAACTCCTGGGCGCGGATCCAGTCGCGCACGCGGTAGATCTCCTTCGACACGTGTGCGCGGCCGTTCTCCTGCAGGATGTCGTCGTCGAAGTTCTCCACCCCGAGACTCAGGCGGGTGACCCCGATGCTCCGGATCGCCTCCAGCTTCGACTGCGTCAGCGTTCCCGGCTCGCACTCGAAGGCCACCTCCTCGGCACCCTCCCAGGACATCACGCCCTGGAGCCGCTCGGCAAGCGGAATCAACTGCTTGGCGGCGACGTAGGAGGGCGTGCCGCCACCGAAGTAGACGAAGTCGAGGTTCCGGCCCCGCACGGCCGCCCGCTCGGCGTAACGCTCCAGTTCGACGCCCAGGGCGTCCAGGTAGCGGCCGATCTGCTCGTGGTTCTTGTCGATGTAGACGCGGAAGTAGCAGAACTTGCAGCGCTTCCGGCAGAACGGAATGTGGATGTAGAGACCGAGCGAGGTGTCGGCGGCGGGCGCCCGGTCGAGCGCGGCAAAGGCCTCCTGGACCGCGGCCTCGTTCCACGCCGAGTACGGCGGGTAGTTCGACACGAAGACGGAACCGATGTCCGTCGCTTCGAGATCGAGCAGACCGGTCGCCGGCTCAGGCCTGACCGGGCTCCGCGAGGCCGCCTCGTGCATCTTCGGAAGAGCCCCCTACCCGAAGCAGTACAGAATGCCGTCCAGGCTGCCGATGACCAGGCGTTCCGAGGCCACGGCCGGCGACGCCATGATCGCCGAACCGGTGTCGAACTCCCAGACCGGCTCCCCCGTCGCCTTGTCCAGGGCGAGAACGGGTCCGCGCTTCGAACCCAGAAAGACCCGATCGCCCACGATCACCGGCGAGGAGTCGAGCCGCGCCCCGCTGTTCCACTCCCACTTCCGCTCGCCGGTCGCGGGATCGAGGGCGTGGACGATCTTGTCCCGCCCGCCGATGACGACGATCTCATCGTCGGCCGCGGCGGAGGCGTAGAAGGGGAACTTCCGGATCTCGTGCTCGTAGGCCCAGGCGACCTGCCGTTTCTCGAGGTCGATCCCCAGCACCTCGTTCTCGTAGGTAGCGACGTAAGCCATGTTGCCGATCACCGCCGGGCTCGAGGCCGCCTGTCCCCGCAGGTCGATCTTGTGAATCGTCTCGCCGGTCTCGATGTCGATCAGCCACATGAAGCCGTCGCAGCCGGAAACCGTGGTCAGCCCGTCGGCGACCGCCGGCGTGCCATGGACGTAGCCTTCCGTCTCCACCTGCCACAGCTTCTCGCCGTTCGCCCGGTCCAGGCAGTAGAGCGAGTTGTCGTAGGAACCGACGAGCAGCCGGTCTCCGTAGAGAGACACGCCGGCGTAGATCTCACCCAGCGTCTCGAACTGCCACCTCTCTTCACCGGTCGCAGCGTCCAGCGCGTGGATCAGACCGTACTCGTCGCCGATGTAGACGACCCCGTCGAAGACCGACAGGGGCGCCTTGATCGGCGTCTCCGCATCGAAGCGCCAGAGTTCCTTTCCGTCTTCCAGGGTCAGGGCATAGACCCGGCCCTCGTAATCTCCGAAGAAGACGACGCCGTCCGCGATCGCGGCCGTGCTCTCGATCTCGCTCTGGGTGTCGAACGTCCACAGCAGCTTCGGATTCTCCGGCAGCGTCGTGCCGGCGACGCCAGTGCCCAGCAGGTTGCCTCGGAACACCGGCCAAGCATCGGCGGCCGGACGGAACAGGTCGTTCTTCGCTGCCGGATCCGGATTTCCGCCATCTCCCGCAGTCGCCACGGTTCCGGCGGCGACGAGTCCGCCGAGCAGCAGGACCGCGACCGCGGCGGGGATCTTCAACGGGCGCGGAAACGCCCGTTTCGGCGCGCCGCGGCGCCGGCGGTGTCGAGGTTGAGCGAACTCGAACATGACAGTTAGCGGGACAGTGATCGGTGGTTCGAGGCGACGCGGTTCCGTACCTGTCAAAACGCCGCCTGGTAAAGGCTCAGCATATCGGAGGCGGTCACGGCGCGCGGGTTGAACTGAGCCGTCCACTGCTTGGACGCCTGGGTCGCCAGCTCCTTCAGATCGGCCTCCCGGACGCCCAGATCCCTCAACCGCCCGGCCACCCCGGCGCTGCGGCGAAGACCGGTCCAGGAATCGGCAAGCCGCGTGCTCGCGGGCGGGTCGCCGGCTCCGGATCCGTCGAGCAGGCGGACGAGGCCCTTGTAGCCCGTGTCGCCGTTGTACCGGACGACGTGATCCAGCATGACGGCAACGGCCACGCCATGCGTGATGTCGTAGCGGGCGGTCAGCGGATTCGCCAGTCCGTGCGCCGCGCCCAGCATCGACGCCTCGATCGCGGCGCCGGCAAGATTGGCGCCCAGCAGCATTTCACCCCAGAGCTCGTTGATCTCCTCCTCCGACTTCTGGTCCGAGCGCGCCTGGGAGTCGGCACGCTGAGCTTCCACGACGATCTCGAAACCCCGCAGCAGGCGCCTGAACCCCTCCGAGGCGAACATCCGGGAGTACGGATTGGCCGCCGTCGCGACAAAGCTCTCCATCGCATGGGAGAACGCGTCCAGACCGGTGGCGGCCATGACGTGCGGCGGGGCCGTCCGTGCGAGTTCCGGATCGAGGAGGGTGGCCAGAAACCGCGCCTTCGGGTCGCCGCAGGCCATCTTTCGATGGTCGTCCTCGCGTGAGATCACGGCGAACGACTGCGCCTCGCTGCCGGTCCCGGCCGTGCATGGCGCCCCGACCGAAGGCAGCATCGGCCGACTGGCCTTGCCGAAGCCCCAGTAGTCCTCCATCCGGCCGCCGTTCGTGAACACGAAGTTCGCGCCCTTGGCGCAGTCCATGGCCGAGCCGCCGCCCAGGCCGACGAGGAACGTGGCGCCATGAGCCTTCGCGGCAGCGGCCGCCTCCGCCACGTCGCGTTCGCCGGGGTTTTCCCTGACCTCGGAGAAGACGGCCACTTCCAGACCGGCGCGCCGCAGCGAAACGGAAGCCCGGTGGACATGGCCGGCCGCGGTCACACCCGGGTCCGTGACCACGAGGACGCGGCCGCCGCCAAGCTCCTGCACGAGGTCACCGATGAGGTCGATCACGCCCGCGCCGAAGACAACCCGACCCGGCGCCGTGTCGACGCTCCAGGAGTCCTCCGTTTCGAGCGGTCGCTGCCCTCGCTTGAGTCCCACGAGCGGTCTGGCGCGGCCCCCTCAGTCGGATCCGATCGCGAAGACGTCGGAGCGGGTGGCCACGTAAATCCGGCCGTCCTCGGCAACCGGCGTCGTGTACACCGCCGAGCCCATGTTGTGCTCCGCGATGACCTTCTCGGCGGGACCGGCTTCCAGGATCACGATGTCGCCGTCCTCGTCGCCCAGGTAGACCTTGCCGTCCGCGACGAAGGGCGAACCCCACACCGCCGCGAACGTGTCGTGGGTCCAGAGATGCTCTCCGGTTTCGACGTCCAGCACGTAGAGGAAGCCGCTCAGGTCGGTGATGTAGAGCCGCCCGTCCGCGATCGCCGCCGTCGAGATCGTACGGTTGAAGTCCTCGCCGCCGAAGTGCCAGAAGGCCGCACGGTCCGTCGCGTCGCCCTCGACGTCCGCATCCAGCGCGTAGAGGTGGCCCGGTCCCTCGCCGTGTTCCGGATCCTGGCCGACGCCCAGATAGAAGCGGTTGTTGTAGAAGACCGGCGTCGAGATGATGTTGTTCCGGGTGCCCGCGCCTCCAAGCTCCCAGACCGAGTCCTTGGGGTTCAGATCGAACTTCCACAGGAGCTTCCCGGTCGCCGGCTCGTAGGTATAGAGCCACCCATCGCCACCCGGAAAGGCGATCTGGGGCTGGCCAGAGACCACGCCGTAGGCCGGGTTCGACCACGAGCCATGCAGGACCGCATCGCTGCTGTCGATGCTCTCCCAGACGAGTTCGCCGGTGTTCTTGTTCATCGCGACGAAGGCCGGCGAGGCCGGTGAGGGGAGGTTGATATGGCCCTCGTCGACGCCGGCGCCGGTCACCGTGAACAGCAGGTCACCGACGACCAGTGGCGATCCGGCGGCCAGGTTGTGGGGGAACACGTCGAGTTCGGCGATCATGTCGTACTCCCACACGATGTCGGCGTCGAGTTCCTCCCTGTACTGCTCGTCCGTCATGCCGTCGTTCACGCCGTCCCTGAAGCCGTCGACATCCACGGCCACGATCGTCGCGCGGTTCGAGACGTAGTAGACCCGCTCCTCGTCGACGTAGGGCGTCGAGCACACACCCTGGAGCGGCCAGTCGTTGACGCGGCCGGCGCCCAGCTTGTCGTGGGTGGCCTGCCAGAGAAGGCTGCCGGTGTCCTTGTCGAGGGCGATGACGACCCCCTTGTCGCCTTCGATGCCGGGACGGCGAAGACCCTCGTTGTTCGTGCCGACGAACACCCGCCCGTCACGGAAGACCGGGCCGGCATAGGTCTGGGAGCCGACCTTGGCTCGCCAGATGATGTTCTCTCCGCTTCTCACGTCCCACTGGGTCGGCAGGCCCTTCGCGTCGGAAACCATGTTCCGCGCCGGTGTGTTGCCGAACATCGCCGGCGGCTCCGGGTCCGCCGCCATGCCCGGCGCCGTCGAAGCGGCCGCCAGAAGGAACGCCGAAGGAAGAGAGAGTCGAGACTTCATGGTGATCCAGTCCCCTGGTCGAGTGAGCGTGTGGACTTCCGCCAACGAAGAGCAGGAGATTTCGCTTCGCGGCGAGCGCTCGCCGCGGCCCCGCGGCCGAAGGCCGGAAACGGTATCAAAGGGCCTGGACCGTGCTCGGGAGGCCGGAACCGGCGTCGATCATGAAGTCCGCGACGGGTTTGGCGCCGCTACTGGACGCCGAGCGCATGGAGCGTCTCGCTGGTGGCCAGGTACAGCACGGCGCCGGCCGCTACCGGCGAGGCGTAGACAGGCCGGGGCATCACGTTCTCGGCAAGCACGTCGAGGGTCCGGCCGCTCCTGAGCACGGCCACGTCGCCCTCCGTGTCGGCGGCGTAGACCTTTCCGTCGGCGACCAGAGGCGAACTCCAGAACGGCGCCAGGGCGTCGTAGACCCAGAGCTTCTCGCCGGTGTCCGCATCGAGGGCGAACACGAAACCGTTCAGGTCCGCCGCGTAGACGATGCCGCCGTCCACCGCCACCGTGGCGATCGCGCGGCCGAAGTCGGGATCCTCGAACCGCCACCGCGCCCCGCTCGCCGTCACGTCGCCGCTGCCGCCAGCGTCGACGGCCCACAGCGCGCCGGGTCTGAGGGACACCTCCGGATCGCGGCCCATCGCCGCGTAGACCGTACCGTCGTGAAAGACAGGCGTCGCCACGATCGCGTGGCGATTCGCGGAATCCCGGACGTCGCCACCAACGAGAGCCGAGTTCCCGTCGAAGCGCCAAAGGTCCCGGCCGGTGGCCGGATGGAAGACGTAGAGCCAACCGTCCCCACCCGGGAAGACGACCTGCTCCCGCTCGCCCGGCAGGCCGTACGACGGGCTTCCCCACTGACCGTCGATCAGATCCGCTCCCGGGCTCGCGGCGCTCCACCGGGGAAGCCCGCTCACTCGGTCGACCGCCGCGAAGCTGGACGCCTCGGGAGCGGGCACGCGGCCATCGTCCGTCACGCCGTTGCTCGTGGAGACGAACACGAAGTCGCCCACGACGAGAGGCGTCGAGGCCGCCATGTGCTTCGGGAACACCCCCCACTCGGCCAGCATGTCGAGCGACCAGACCGTGTTTCCGTCGAGATCGACCGCCAGCAGCTCGGCGCGGTTGGAGACGTAGTAGAGGCGCTCGCCGTCGAACGAGGGCGTCGAGCAGACGCCCTGCAATGGCCAGTCGTTCGCCTCCCCCGTCGCGAGCTTCTCGTGGGTGATCTGCCATCGGAAGGTGCCGTCCCGGCGGTCGAAGGCCATGACGACCCCGCGATCGCCGATCACCTCCGGATCCCGGGGCCGCTCGTTGTTCGTGCCGACGACGATCAGGTCGCCCGCGATCGTCGGCCCGCCGTAGGTCACCGTGCCGAGTTCGGCCGACCACAGGACGCCCTCGCCCGACGCGGCATCCCAGGTCGAAGGCAGGTTCTCCGCCGTCGCTACGCGGTTGCGCCCCGGATTCGCATCGTGTGCCTGCAGCACCCCGGCCAGTGAGGCGAGCAGTGAAACGGCGAGGACCGTCCTCATGGACCGCTTCGGCAGAGGCGACTCAGGCGTCCCTCAACCGTGGCTCGATCACTCCCAGCTCGACCGACGTCTCCACCACGGCCTCGATCGTGTCCTCCACCGGCCGGAGGGTGGCCCCCAGCACCGCCTTCGCCTTCTTGCTGTCGTTGATCGCCGCCGGAGGCGCCGGACCACCTTCCGGCACTTCCGGCTCGCCGACGGTGAACGCCGGGAAGAGCTCCTGGATGATCCGGCGAACTTCCGTGCCGAGCCGGAGAGCGGAACGCCCGCCGCTGCCGTGGAGGAGGTAGCGGCTGCCGCCATGGGTCGCCCGGTGATCGACGTCCGACTTCGCCGCCAGGCGCTCCGCCTTCACCAGGTCACGTACGTCGATGATGTTGTAGTACATGTCGTAGGGCGTCGGCCACGACGTTGCCCGTCCCGCGGCCAGCCGACCGATCTGCTCGATCCACTGGCCGACCTGGGCCTTGAACAGGATCGGGCCGCAGATCATCGCCGGGTTCAGCGTGACCACGTCCCAGCGACCGCCGCTGTCGTCCGCGGCCTGGTTCAGCAGCCGCTCCGTGTCCACCTTGCTGCGGGCATAGGACATCCGCGGGTGGTTCCAGACCTCCTCCGGGAAGTTGCTGGAAGCCCAGTCCGTCTCCGTCCACGCGTAGCCCGGAGGCATCGCCGGCGCCCCCAGGCCCGCGACCGCCGCCAGGGAACTCGTGTAGATGACGCGTTTCACGCTGCCGCTACGGTTCACCGCGTCGATCACGTTCCGGGTGCCGGCCATGCCGCCCTCGTACACGTCCGTCGAGACGTTGCCGGAACCGAGCGGCTGGGACTTGCCGTCGGCCGAGTTGCCGAGCACCGCGGCGACGTGGAACACGCCCGAGCATCCCGCGAACGCCTCGTCGTACGACCCGGGCACGAACAGGTCGCAGTCGTCCACGATCTCCACGTTCGGCAGCCGGTTCAGGTACGAGACGCAGTCCCGTCCCCGCCAGGATGTCGCGTCGCGCAGGCATGCTCGCACCTCGTACCCGTGAAGTACGAGTTCACGCGCCATGTGGCCGCCGGTGAAGCCGGAGACACCCGTGACGGCAACCGGGCCGTCGTGCGGAGAGATGGCGGTCATCGTGATGGCTCCTTGTGGCCCCCTGGCAGTGGAAGCCCTGCTTCCTCGCTACTCCTGCGGCGGTGCGTACACCAGCATCCAGTTGATGCCGTAGCGATCGACGCACATGCCGAAGTAGGCGCCCCAGAACTGGTCCTCCATCGGCAGCGTCACCGCACCGCCATCCGACAGTTTCGTCTGCAGTTCATCCGCGTGTTCCCGGCTCTCGGCCTCGACCGAGATTGAGAAGTTGTTGCCGACCTCGAGCGGCGGTCCGAAGGCCGTGCTGTCGCTCCCCATCAGCACGCTGTTTCCGACCGACAGGGACACGTGCATGATCTGGTCTTCCTGGCCCTCGGCCAGCGGCAGCCCCTCGGGCCCTTCGCCGAAGGTGGTGAGGTCCGAGAACTCGCCACCGAAGACGGACCGATAGAAGTCGAACGCCTCGCGGCAGTTGCCGCCGAAGGTCAGATACGTGCTGAGTGCCATGGGTGTTCTCCTTGAGTCAGATCGGCAAGGGAATGACAATGCAATCCGTCCGGCCGCGGGGCGGCGGCGAGCTTACGTCAACGCCGAGAACCTGGGTTGACCTAGCCGGGCGCCAGCGCGCGGATCGTCTCGCGCAGATCGTCCCCCGGATGCATGATCTGGAGCGCCGGCGTGTGAACGCCCGCCTCGATGTACTCCTGGATTCGTTCGCGGCACTTCCCCGGCGAGCCGATGATCAGGATGTCGCGCAACGCCTCCTCCGGGATGACTTCGAGCGCCTTCTTGCGGTCGCCGGCGGCCCAGGCGTCCCACATCGGGCCGAGGACGTCCCGCCGGCCGAGCCAGTCGTGGAACGCGGCGTAGACGGGCACGTTCAGGTAGGCCGCCATCGCGCGCCGGCCGACGAAATCGATCACGCCCTTGTCCTCGGTGGGCAGGACGAAGATCCGGGCCGCGATCTCCTTGCCGGGGCCGGCCTCGTGCACGTAGGGCACGACCGTCTTCACGTCGTCGGGCGACAGCCAGTTCAGGATCGCGCCGTCGCCCTCGCGGCCGGCCATTCGCAGCATGCCCTGGCGGAGCGCCGCCACCAGGATCGGCGGGCATTCCTTGAGCGGCCGGCCCATGCGGAAGCCGCGGACCTTGAACGTGCCGAAGTCCTCGTCGATCCGGTCGCCGCCGAGCGCCTTCTTGAGGAAGCGCACCATGTCCCGGGTCTTGTAGTAGGGCCGCTCGAACGGGATGTCGTTCCACTGCTCGACGATCACGTTCGACGAGGTGCCGACACCCATGACGAAACGGCCGGGAGCCGCCTCCGCCATGGCGCCGACGGTCATCGCCATCAACGCCGGCCCGCGGGTGTAGGCGGGAATGATCGCGATCCCGAGCCGCGCCGTCTTTGCCCAGATCGAGGCTTGGACGAGCGGCGTGAAGCCGTCCGAGCCGTTCGATTCGGACGACCAAAAGTCCGTGTAGCCGAGGTCGACCATCTCCTTGATCAGGTCCTCCTGCTCGGCCAGCGGTAGACCGAACGGGATCGTCATTCCGTATCGCTGCATGGTTGGAGGCTCTCCCATGGCGCGTCCCCTGGGGCCGCGTCCGGCTGAATCCGCGGGTCTGAAGCGCCCGGATTGTACGGCAGGTGCAAGCCGCCGCGTCTCCTATACTGACCGGCCCGCTCCCGAGCCAACCCGCACTTGGAGATACCGACCATGGGACCACTCGACGGCTACCGCATTCTCGAGATCGCCGGCATCGGACCGGGCCCGTTCTGCGCGATGGTGCTGTCCGACCTTGGCGCCGAGGTCGTGCGCATCGACCGGAAGGCGTACGCCGGCCGGGGCTCGAAGTTCGACGTCCTGAACCGCGGCCGCCGCTCCCTGGCGATGGATCTCAAGCGCCCCGAGGCGGTGAGCGCCGTCCTCGACATGGTGGAGAAGGCCGACGGCCTGATCGAGGGCTTTCGCCCTGGCGTCATGGAGCGGCTCGGACTCGGGCCCGAAGTGTGCCTGGAGCGAAACCCGAAGCTCGTCTTCGGACGCATGACCGGGTGGGGCCAGAGCGGCACGATCGCCCATGCCGCCGGCCACGACATCAACTACATCGCCTTGTCGGGCGTACTGCATTCGATCGGCAACAACGGCGGCCGGCCGGTGCCGCCACTCAACCTGGTCGGCGATTTCGGCGGCGGCGGCATGCTGCTCGCCCTCGGCGTGGTGGCCGGCCTGCTGGAGGCGCAGAAGTCGGGCAAGGGCCAGGTCGTCGACGCCGCGATGACCGACGGCTCGGCCCTGCTGCTGGCCGCCGTCGTCGGCATGCACGGCGCCGGTGCGTGGAAGGACGACCGCGGCTCGAACATGCTGGACAGCGGCGCCCACTTCTACGACACGTACGAGTGCGCGGACGGCGAGTATGTCTCCATCGGATCGATCGAGCCCCAGTTCTACGCGCTGCTGCTCGAGAAGACCGGCGTCTGTGGCGCCGAGTGGGAGGGGCATCTCCAGAACCGGGACCGCTGGCCGGAGCTCAAGGCGAAGCTGGCCGAGGTGTTCCGCACGAAGACGCGCGACGAGTGGTGCGAGATCATGGAGGGCAGCGACATCTGCTTCGCCCCGGTGCTGCGCATCGGCGAAGCGATCGAGCACCCGCACAACCGGGCCCGGCAGACCTTCGTCGAGGTCGACGGCGTGGCCCAGCCCGCGCCGGCCCCACGCTTCAGCCGTACGCCCGTCTCCGTGCAGGGTCCACCGCCAAAGGCCGGAGAGCACAGCGACGCCGTCCTCGCCGACTGGGGCTTCGCCAGCGAGAGAATCGACGCCATGCGGTCGGCGGGAGCGATCTGAGACCATCAGCGAGACGGGAGACACGATGTTGAGAGCACTCTTCTCCACCGCGCGCGACGCGGACCACAACCCGGCTGGCGGCTTCCGAGCGCCGGCCGCCAACCATGCGGACGCCCGCCGGCGGGCGCGCGCATGGCGGATCCGCACACGCGCGGCTATGGTGCCGGCGCCGCCGCGATTCTCTGCCGGGCTCGCAGCCCTCCTCCTTGTCGCTTCGTTGCTGCTCCTGGGCTGCGGCCGCGCCGCCGAGTACAGCGGTGCCGAGCCGGCTGCCGACGCCGGTACAGCCTCAAACGCGGTCCTCCAGGACTACGTCGATACACCCGATCCGGCCTACCGCTGGACCCTGGTGAACAGCCAGCCCGCCGACGGCTACACCCTGCACGCGATCGAGATGACGAGCCAGACCTGGCTCACCGAGGCGGAGGTCGACCGGCCGGCGTGGACACACTGGCTGATGGTGGTCGAGCCCGACGAGATCCGGAGCGACCACGCCTTCCTCTACATCTCGGGCGGCCAGAACGGCGGCGACCCGCCGGAACAGGCCAATCCGCTCACCCTCCAGCCGGCTTTGGCCACGGGCTCCTTCACCGCTGAACTGAGAATGGTGCCGAACCAGCCGCTCAACTTCGTCGGCGACGACTACGGCGAACGGGTCGAGGACGAGCTGATCGCCTACGGCTGGGACAAGTTCCTGCGGGGCGAGGATGCGATCTGGCTCGCCCGTCTGCCGATGACGAAGGCCGCGGTGCGGGCGATGGACGCGATGACCGCCTTCGCGGCCTCCGAGGACGGCGGCGGGAACGACGTGAACCGCTTCGTCGTCGCCGGCGGCTCCAAGCGCGGCTGGACCACCTGGACCACGGCGATGGTCGACGACCGGGTGACCGCGATCGCGCCGATCGTGATCGACCTCCTGAACCTGGAGCCTTCCTTCGAGCACCACTGGAAGGCCTACGGCTTCTGGGCGCCGGCGATCGGCGACTACGTCCACGAGGGGATCACGGACTGGTTCGGAACTCCCGAGTACCTGGAGCTCCAGAAGATCGTCGAGCCCTACCACCACCTGGACAAGCTCACGATGCCGAAGTACCTGATCAACGCGACCGGCGACCAGTTCTTCCTGCCCGACTCGGCCCAGTTCTACTTCGACGACCTCCTGGGCGAGAAGCACCTGCGCTACGTGCCGAACACCGAACACTCCCTCGGCGGCAGCGACGCGGCGGTCGGTTTCCTAGCCTTCTACCAAGCCATCCTGGATGGCGTTGAGCGCCCCGACGTCGACTGGACGATCGAGACCGACGACGCGGGCGGCGCGGCGATCTCCGCCTGGGTCGCCAACGGCGCCGAGCCCAGCCAGGTCCTCCTCTGGCGGGCCTCGAATCCGGAGACGCGCGACTTCCGTGTCGACACGATCGGTCGGACCTGGACCAGCACCGCGGTCGAGCCGGGCGAGGACGGCGCGTGGGTCGGCGCCATCGACGCGCCGGAACGCGGCTGGACCGCCTTCTACCTCGAGTTCGAGTTCCCCGGCCCCGGCGAAGCGCCGTTCCTGTTCTCGACCGAGATCAAGGTCGTGCCGGAGGATCTGCCGTTCGGCTGGCCGCCGGAGACGGCGACGAGCGAATAGACCGGCCCCCTTTACTCGAACACCCCCGTGTCGACGCCGCCGCAGATGCTCCCCGCCTCGTTGCGGTAGGTCTGGCTGAGACCAGTCCATGCGTCGGTAACGGTGATCGCGTACTCGACGTCGGAGAGACCGCCGTAGAGGAACCAGAATCTCCCGTTGATCGCCCTCCCGTCGAGCATCTTGACCGCCAGCTCGATGTTCTCCTCGTTGAAGAACCAGAAGAAACCGGTCTCGCGCGTGGTCAGCGACGAGAGCACCTGGGCGGCCCGTTCCCGGGATTCCGGATCGGCGACGTTCGGATCCACCAGGCGAACCTCGACCGCGAAACGATCGTCGAGCAGGCAGAGTCTCTCCGCCGACGAGTCGCACGCGCCCGCCTGCTGCGCCGACGGAACGGAGGCCGCGGCCTCTTCGACCGGCGCCGCGTTCATTTCCAGCAGATCGACGCCGAAGATGCCGGGTACGCTTCGCCAGGAACGACCGGAACGCGGCCGGGATCGCGGCCCTTCGGTCGCGATCAGCGCCCCGGAGGCCCCAGACGACTGCTCTCCGAAGGCACGCGTGTCGTTCTGGCCGCAAACCTCCTTGGGCCGGTTGTGGTACGTCCGCGTTCCGCCCGCCACCGTGTCGTTCACCGTCACCCAGTACTCGACGTCCGAGAGCGCCCCGTAGAACACCCAGAAGTGACCGTTGAGCGCCCGGCCGTCGAGCACCTTGACGACCAGCTCGATGTTCGCCTCGTTGAAGAACCAGTACAGCCCGGACTCGCCCGAAGCGCCGGCCGGGCGCCCCGTGCCGATGCCGTAGTCGTTCTCCCGGTCCGGATTCGTCCAGTGCGCCTGAACCTCGAACCGATCGTTCCGGAGACACAGGAAGCCCGGTCCCGGGCGGCATGGGCTGCCGAGGGCTCCGGTCGTCGCGCTCCGCTCCTCCGAGTAGACCGCTTCGCCCGCGGACGTCTCGGCGCGCAGACGGAACGTGTAGGGCGACTCCGCGTCGAGCCCCTCGACCAGGAAGCCTCCCGGGCCCGCCGCTTCCGCGGCGGAGGCCGGCCACGCGGTCCAGCCGTGCTTCTGACCCCGCACTTCCACCACGAACTCGCTTCGGTCGAGCGCCGCCCAGTCGCCCCCGGGAATCAGCGCCACGCTCGTCTCGCCCGCCGGCGCGGCCATCAGCTCGGGCTCGTCCTCGAGCGCCGGCGCCGGCTGCACGGTGACCGCGAACGTCAGGCTGGCGCTCTCCGGCGCCGATGCGTCGCCGCCGGTCGCCGAGTAGGCGTACGTCCTCTTCCCGACAGCCGTGATCGGCGTGCCCCACAGCACCCTGTTCTTCGCGTCGAAGGAGAGCCCCGGAGACGGACCCGGCGTCAGCTCGTAGCGCAGTTCGCCCCCGCCTCCGCTGGCGGCTGGAAGCGCCAGACGCACGGCCATGCCGACGGTGAAGACCTGGTCGGCCACCATCGCGTCGCCGAAGGTCGGCGGCCCGTCGGGCGGCGGCTCTTCGTCCGGCGGCTCCTCGGCGGCGGCCACCGCGACCGTGAACTCCAGATCGGCGCTGTCCCCGTCCTCGTCCGTCGCCGTATAGGTGAAGATCCTCCCGGCGCGCCGCTCGGCGGCGACGCCCGAGATCACCCGCGTTTCCGCGTCGAAAGCGAGGCCCGGAGGCAACGTGGGCCTGAGCCTGTAGGTCACGGGCGGATCCCCGCCCTCGGCTTCCGGCAGCTCGACCCGGACCGAATCTCCCACCGTCAGATCCAGATCGTCGATCGTCGCCGTGACGGGGAAGAACGGCGCCTCGTCCTCGTCGCCGGGGGGAAGCGGCCTGTGGACGAGCGACAGTTCCACCGGAGTGGGCGCGTCGATGTCCCAATCAGGAACGTAAGGCCACCGGAACAGCGACCTCTGCGCCCCGTAGGCCCCGCGGCCTCCCAGACGAAGTGCCGTCTCGTCGTCGATCACCAGGACCAACGAATCCAGCCCCCCGGCGAACGGCCCGGAAGAGGTGACGAAGACCAGCTGATCCTCGTCGATCAGGTTCAGGACCTCCACGATGTCGTAGGTCACGCCGTCGAACGCGAAGTTCGCGGGCGAGAGTTCCCCGGCGGCGTACTGCCCCAGCGTAGTGAAGCCGTACCGTTCCACTTCCGGCGTGGTCTGTTCGTCAACGACCATCGACGTCGACAGGAGGGAAGACCCACCCGTCGCCTCGAACCCAACGCTGACCGTCGCGCCATCGGTCAAGGTCGGCGGACCCAGGAAGGCGTAGACCGTCACCGAACCGCCCAGCAACTCCGACGCGGCCGAAAGATCCGCGGTGATCGCCGAGCTCATGTTGTAGGAACTCGTACCGACGGTGAGGCTCAGCGCGTCCAGGACAGCGGTCTCGAACTCGCCTCTGAAAGCGACGACGAGCGCGAGTGGAGCTCCATCCTCGTCGACCGTGATGATCGCTCCCAGCTCGTAGGTCGTGCCTCCGTGAGTGAACGTTTTCTTGCCCAGCGAGGAGCCCGTCAGGTACTGCGGCGTCAACTCCGTCCAGCCGGCGAACCGATAGGGCGGCAGCCAGTTGTCGTCCGGCGTCAGCGTTCCCGACCAGACTTCGGTGTCCGACTGCGCTTCGGCGCCCGAGAGCGGGAAAAGAGTCAGCGCGATCGCCGCGGCCGCCGTGAGGCACGCGACGACGCGGCGTCGGCGGTCGAGCCTCTCCGCCGCCACGGAGTTCGGGGGCCGGAACGCGGGGGTTGGGGGGGCGTCAGTCCAGTTCTTCGCCGTCATCGGTCGGACCTCCGTAGACATCAACGCTGATCGGCCGGAGTCTCGACTGGCTCCGATCCGACTCTCCTCACTCGACGCCGTTTGCTGAAGGCAGTAGCCTACTCCACTCTGGGGTCCGTCTCCCTCTCGATCCATCTCGTTGAATGAAGGGTGGATCCCGGGGAGATCGGCCGACAAGGACCGTTGGCGTCAGCTTGAGCCGAGCAACCGGAACAGCAGGCCGACGCCGGCGACCGTCAGCGCCGCCGTTGCCAATACGCTGCCGATGGCCCAGCGGATCAGGCGCACTTCCAGCGTAGCAAGGTCGGCCCGCGTTTCGGCGATGTCGGCGCGTACGTCGGCCCGTAGCGCGGCCATCGCAGCGTCCTGATCGGATCGCAGCACGTCCAGGTCGGCCCGTAGCGCGGCCATTCCAGCATCCAGGTCGGTTCGGGTCCCGGCAAGATCGGCCCGCACTTCGGCCCGTAGCGCGGCCATTCCAGCGTCCAGGTCGGTTCGGGTCCCGGCAAGGTCGGTCCGCACTTCGGCGATGTCGGCCCGCACGTCGGCCCGCAGCGCGGCCATTGCGGCGTCCAGGTCGGTTCGGGTAGCGACAAGGTCGGTCCGCACTTCGGCGATGTCGGCGCGCACGTCGGCCCGCAGCGCGGCCATTGCGGCGTCCAGGTCGCCGCGGGTCACCGCGTCCGCGCCGCCTACCGCGCCGCCGATCGCTTCCGTCACCGCTTCCGCGTGCGCCGGCTCCATGCCGGCCTTCTCCAACGCTCGGAAGGCAGCGTGCGTGTCGAAGGCCGTCATGCTCATTGCTCCACTAGCGTACCGCACTCCGGGCCGCCGGGAACATCGCCAGCCTTCACTGCGCGGGACTCGCGACGCAGCGTCGTGAGCTTGGTAAGGCCCGCCAGCGGAGACACGTCCGTGATCGTGGTCTCGGTGAGTCCCGAGAGCGGCGTTACGTCCGTGACGGCGTTGTGGCTGAGAAACAAGGGCGACGGCGACCACGTTTCCCTCGAGTGGAATCCCCTCGACGCGCAGACGCTCGCCAACGACGTCACCGCGCTGCGGGATCGGGGAGTCACCGTGCTCGTCTCGGAGACGCCCTCGGACGTGCTCGGCGCGCCGCAGGGCCTGAGCGCGGCCCCGGACGACGGCGAACTGGCGCTGACCTGGCGCGCTCCGTCGGGCTCGGCCGTGGCGTACGAACTGCGCTGGCGTTCGGCCGCAGGGACCTTCAACGACTGGGCGGTCGTTCCCTGTTCGTCGAAGCGCCGCCACACTGTGACGGGGCTGACGAACGGCACGACCTACACGGTGGAGCTGCGGGCCGCGGGCAACGCGGGTAACGGCGTCGCGACGACGAGCGCCACGCCCGCCAGCCCGTAGACCGTCTTCCCGTCTCCCGCCGCGTCGACGATGGAGCTTTGGGCAGGCGGAGTGCGGTAGCATCCGGGCCTGCGGGAACGAGCGCGGGGCGGCGTTCCCAACGCGAAACCGGTCCCTTGCCAACCGGAACGCTTCGCTTCCTTCGAGCGACCTCGGCGGGAAGGAGATTGAATGACGAGCACGAACGTACCCGGCACGGGCGAGACCGCACCGACCTTTGAGAAGATCTGGGCCATTCTGGAGAGAGTCGCCCTGCGGCAAGAAGAAATCGCCCGGGAGATGAAGGAGACCGACCGGCGGATGAAGGAGACCGACCGCCAGACGAAGGAGACCGACCGCCGCCTCAAGAAGGCGGAGGATCTGTTCACGACGCAGTGGGGCAGGTTGGTCGAGAGTCTGGTCGAGGGCGACCTCGTTCCCCTGTTGAGGCAGCGAGACATCGACGTCACCGAGACGGCGCAGTGCCTGACCGCGGTTCGGAACGGCTCGCATTGCGAGCTCGACATCGTCGCCAGGAACGGCGCGGAGATCGTCGTGGTCGAGGTGAAGACGACGCTGCGGCCCAGGGACGTCAAGCGGTTCCTCGACAAGCTGCGCCGTCTGGCCGACTGGTTTCCGTGGTCCGAAGGCCGTCCCGTGTACGGCGCGCTGGCGTACCTCCGGGCCGACGCCTCGGTCGCGAAACACGCCGAACGACAGGGCTTGTTCGTGATCCGCGCCACCGGGAACGGCGCCAGCCTCCTCAACGCGCCGGACTTCGAACCGCGCGTCTTCTGACGGCCCTGGCGTCCCTGGCGTCGTCAGCCGAGCAACCGGAACAGCAGGCCGACGGTGGCGACCGTCAGCGCCGCCGTTGCCAACCCGCTGCCGATCGCCCAGCGGATCAGGCGCACTTCCAGCGCGGCAAGGTCGGCCCTCGTTTCGGCCCGTTGCGCGGCAAGGTCGGTCCGCACCTCGGCGATGTCGGCGCGGACCTCGGCCCGTAGCGCGGCCATCGCAGCGTCCTGATCGGATCGCAGCACGTCCAAGTTGGCCCGTAGCGCGACCATTCCAGCGTCCAGGTCGGATCGTAGCGCGGCCACTGCAGCGTCCAGGTCGGATCGGGTCACCGCGTCCGCGCCGCCGACCGCGCCACCGATCGCTTCCGTCACCGCTTCCGCGTGTGCCGGGTCCATGCCGGCCTGTTGCAGAGCACGGCGGTCGCCAGCGAGTCGAAGATCGTCGTGCTCATCGCTCCACTAGCCCCAAAACAAGCGAGTAGCGCGCAGCGGGTGAGTTTCGGCTGCTCGAGGCGGCATGGGTCGGAGCTGGAAGCCCCGCGGGCCGTTTCGAGAGGTTGCGAGGGACTGAACGGGGTCTTCGGGGCGGTTGTGGGGTCTCCGTTGCCGGCGGTTTTCGCGCGATTTCGACCGCCAGAGACACCGGTCCCCGCGGCGTGGACGTCGCTTGCCCGGGGCTTTGGCGCTGTCCGGCGTCAGCCGTGTCCAGAGGGGAACGCGGTTCGTTCGATGGTGCGCCAGACGCTGAACAGCCGGTCGGTGGTGGGCTGCCAGCCGATGATCCGCAGCGTCGTGCCGCGAGCCCGGCGGATGACCTGGCAGGGCAGCAGGATCATCTCGCGGATGAAGCGGCGAAACTCCATGGCGACTTACTTCCGGCGGTCGGCCGTGAGGTGCATCATCATGGCGAACCAGCTCTTGAGGTTCCACGCCAGGGCCGCCATCACCATGTAGGCCCAGTTGCTCAAGAGGTCGTAGACCGGAACGCGCAGCGCGTTCACGCCACCCTTCAACTGCGCCACCACGTTTTCCTGGTCGCAGCGGGCGTTGGCCAGACGGACCACCTCGGACGCGCTCAAGTCCCGCCGGTTGGTGATGTAGAAGAAGTAGCGGATCTCGTCGAACAAGGCCTGATCGCCCCTCGACTTGCTGATGTTCTTGCGCACCACCACCATCCGGTAGGTCTCGCGGCACTTCCTCGGCCGGTAGTCGTACTCGGCCACGTCCTCGAAGTTCAGCCGGTAGTTGACGAAACCCCGCTCCCGCACGACCCGCGCCTTCACCTTCTCCCGACGACGACGACGCTTCTCCGTCCTGGTCGTGTACCGAGGACGGCGCTCCAGATGCTCCCAGGCCGCCTCCGGCAGCGCCTCCGCCCGAGCCACGATCGCCGGCTGGGCGTCGAAGCCGAAAATGAAGTCCGCCTTCTCGCTCCAGCGGTCGAAGTGAGCCGTCAGCGAAAAGTCCGTGTCCCCGCGCACGCACACCCGTCGCGCGTGGGGCGCCACCAAGTCGATCGACCGGTCGATCCACTCCGCCGAGCCCCGGTGGCTCGCCACGTTGCCCGGACGGTTCACCAAGTACAGCACCTCGCCCGTGTTGGCCAAGGAGACGATCAGCGGATGGTAACCCCACACCCCCTTGTAGGAAATGTCCATGCCGATCTTCTTCTCGCCCAGCGTCGGCGCCAGCGTGCCGTCCACGTCGATGTACGTCGTCTCGCCCATCAGGTCGCGACCGCGGCCCCTCCACAGTTGCGGACGCACCGCGTTGATGCACTCCATCAGCTCGATCACGTCCGCTTCCGAAAAGCGCCGCGTGAAGTCACCAGCCGCCGTCGGACTCGGAATCATCTCCGCCCCCACGGCGTCCATGTAGCCCGCGTTGTCGCGCAGCATGGCCAGGTCCTCCAGACGCGTGCCCGCGCACAGCAGGTTGTAGGCGATGTTCAACACATGGTCCGACTCGTGGTACGGCAGATGCCGCTTCAGCAACCTCAGACGGCCGTCGATCTCCCGGTTCAGCCCCAACTCCGACACCAGACCCTGCACCACGCCGATGCCGCCGTAGCTCATCCCGTTGACCCGCGCACCGATCTCGTACTGGACCTTGCCAGCACCGAACATCGGCTGCGACCCGAGCGCCCAACTCGCCGCCCTGGCCTGCCGGCCCCGCACCTTCCGCTTCCGCCGAGCACTGTTCTTGCGACTCTGTTCGTGAGATAGTCCGTTCACCGGAAAGGCCCTCCTGTTGGAATCCGACGACCAGCGCCGGATTCGTGTAACTCCAATCAGGATAAGCCTTTCCGGTACTTCCCGCTACCTTCACCCGCGAATCGCGCTTGTTTGAGGGCTAGCGTACCGCACTCCGCGCCGCCGGAAACACCAACAGCCTCCCATGCGCGGGACTCGACCGCGAAACGGTCCTCTTGACGACAGCACCCAAATCTGGCCGCGCGACGAATCGACCCGAACAGCGCCGCGTCCGTCCCCGAAAGCGTGTTGCCTCAACTCGTCGTTGCCGCAAGCGGATGCTCACCGCTTCGTTGCGGAAAGTCCGGATTGACGGCCTTGACCAACCTGATAAACTTGCCGCCGTCCACGCCGGAGGCCCTCCACAACCGGAGGCCCTCCACAACCGGAGGCCCTCCACAACCGGAGGCCCTCCACAATGCAGTATGGCAACGCGGTTCGTTGCGCCCTTTTCTTCCTGGCGCTGGTCCCCGGAGTCGCCACCGCTGGAGACGACGCGGCGTTCGTCTCCTTCTTCGGCAGCGTTCCCAAGACGATGACGACCGGGGAGACCCGGACCGTGACCATCCTCATGCGGAACGCCGGCGACTCGACCTGGACCCGGACCGAAGGCTTCGAACTCGGCTCTGAAGACCCGAGCGACAACACGACCTGGGGCCTCTCGCGCGTGGAGATCGACGACGCGGTGGCCGTCGAGCCCGAGGCGGCCTACACCTTCAGCTTCGCCATCACGGCACCATCGACCGCCGGCGAACACGCCTTCCAGTGGCAAATGGTCCATGACGGGACCCGCTTCGGCGGCAAGACGCCGAGCAAGACGATCACGGTGACGCCGCCGCCGAACGACGCGGCGTTCGCCTCCTACCGCGGCCTGCCGGCGTCGATGACCGCCGGCGAGACGGCGAGCGTCGGCGTCACCATGCAGAACACGGGCACGGCTTCGTGGACCGGCGACGGAGGCTACAAGCTCGTTTCGCGGACCACGCCCTCCGATCTCTGGGGCGTCAGCCAGGCGACGCTTCCCGACGGCGTGAGCATTCCCCCGAAGGCGTACCGTTCGTTCGCCCTCACGATCACGGCGCCGGCGACCGCCGGCGACCATGCCTTCCAGTGGCAAATGGAGCAGAACGGCGCCGCGTTCGGTGCGACCACGACGAGCCAGACGATTACGGTGACGCCGGCCAACACGGCGCCGGTCGTCGCCCTTGCCATCGACGACATGACCCTGACCGTCGGCGGGCGGTCGGAGACCGTGGACCTGTCGCTGCACTTCCAGGATCCCGAACAGGACGAGATGACCTACTCCGCTTCGTC
>JAAXHG010000072.1 GCA_012270995.1 Vicinamibacteraceae bacterium
CGACCGCTGCAACTTCCGCTGCACCTTCTGCATGCCGGCGGACCGGGAATACAGGTTCCTGCCGAGGCAGCAGTTGATGACGTTCGAGGAGATCGAGCGCCTGGTCCGGCTGTTCGTGCAGCTCGGCGTCCGCAAGCTGCGGCTGACCGGCGGTGAACCGCTGCTGAGGCGGGACATTGAAGACCTGGTCCGCATTCTGGCCGCGGTGCCGGGAGTCGAGGACCTCGCGCTGACGACGAACGGCGCCCTGCTGGCGAAGAAGGCGAAGGCGCTCGCGGACGCCGGCCTCGACCGGGTCACGGTCAGCGTCGAGTCCCTGCACGACGACGTCTTCGGCCGGGTCACGGGACTGGGCCACGGCGTCCGCCAGGTGCTCGAAGGCATCGCCGCCGCCGCCGCCGCCGGCCTCGGCCCGGTCAAGATCAACACGGTTGTCATGAAGGGCACCAACGAGGACGAGATCGCCGACATCGCCGGCTACTTCAAGGAGCGAGGCCACATCGTCCGCTTCATCGAGTTCATGGACGTCGGCACGGTGAACGACTGGAGCCTCGACCAGGTCGTCACCGCCTCCGAGATCGCCGAGCGCATCGCTGAGCGCTGGCCCTTCGAACCGGTCGACCGCGCCCAGCCCAGCGACGTCGCCGAACGCTTCCGCTATCTCGACGACGGCGTGGAGTTCGGCGTCATCCCCTCGATCAGCCGCCCCTTCTGCGGCGACTGCGCCCGGGCCCGTCTCTCGTCCGACGGCCGGCTCTACACCTGCCTCTTCGCCGACACCGGTCCCTCCCTCCGCGACCGCCTCCGCGCCGGCGCCACGGACAACGACCTGCTCGCCTTCCTCGCAGCCCACTGGCGCCAGCGCGAGGACCGTTACTCCGAAGTCCGTGCCGAACGCCTCCGCGCCGGCCTGCGGCCTGCCCCCGAACGCGTCGAGATGTTCCGCATCGGCGGCTGAAACGTCGCCTGCGCGGCGGCGGAGGGTCGTCGGACGCACCCGCCTGCCGGGGACGATGTCTAGCCTGCAGTGGGTCCGGGAGGAGGGTCCCAGCGAGGCTGTCGGCANNGAGCGCAGCCGACCGCAGCGAGCGCCGACCCTCCATTCACTCAGAAAGCGCGAGCGTCCGTTTGGAACCCTCCCCCCGGACCCACTGCAGGCGGCCGTAGCCGTAGCCGCATCCGACCGTGAACGCTTCACTTACGCGAGTTCCGGTACAGTGCCGCGCATGTGTAGCCGCAGGATCGGGGTGGTCGCGTGAGTACCCGTCCGCTGCAGGCGGCGGCGGAGGGTGAGCGGGACCGCAAGGCCGAGCACATCCGGCTGGCGCTGGATCGGCGGATGCAGGTCGAGCGCAGCTACTTCGACGACTACCGGTTCGAGCACAGGGCGCTGCCGGAGATCGACTTCGACGACGTGCGGATCGGCGCCGAGTTCCTGGGTCGGGAGTTGCAGGCGCCGCTGCTCATCTCGTGCATGACGGGGGGCACCGGGGTTGCGGAGCGGATCAACCGGCGCCTGGCCGAGGCGGCGGAGGCGGAGCGGGTCGCTCTCGGGGTCGGCTCGCAGCGCAAGGCGATTGACGATCCCGAAACCGCGGCGACGTTCCGGGTGCGGGAGTTCGCACCCGGCGTGCCGATCCTGGCCAACCTGGGCGCGGTGCAACTGAACTACGGGTACGGCGTCGACGAGTGCCGTGTGGCGGTCGACATGGTCGAGGCGGACGCCCTGGTGCTGCACCTGAACGCGCTGCAGGAGGCGCTGCAGCCGGAGGGGCAACTGAACTTCCGGGGGTTGCTGCCGAAGATCGCGCGTGTGGTGGAGGCGCTGGACGTGCCGGTCGTGGTCAAGGAGATCGGTTGCGGCATCTCGGCCGCTGTTGGCCGCGAGCTCGCCAACGTCGGTGTCCGGATCCTGGACACGGCCGGCGTCGGCGGCACGAGCTGGGCCCGGATCGAGGCGGCCCGGGCCGACGAGGTGGCTCTCGGCGAACGCTTCGCCGACTGGGGGCTGCCGACGCCGGAGTCGATCCGCCAGTTGGCGGCGGTCCCGGGCGTCCAGGTCATCGGTAGCGGCGGCATCCGCTCCGGCGTCGACGCGGCGAAGGCGCTGGCCCTCGGCGCCGACA
>JAAXHG010000113.1 GCA_012270995.1 Vicinamibacteraceae bacterium
GAGCTGCTGCTCGAGGACGAGGACTTCATCGCCGGCAACATGGACATCTCGATGCTCGACCGCAAGCTGGAGAACGGGGACCTCCAGACATCCGCCCCTCGCGAAGACACGCTGGAAGCGGATCTGCCGGTTGTGGCGGCCGTCCTCGCCCACCTCGGGCGCACTTCCTCGAACGGCGTCGCCGGGACATCCATCGGTGCCACGGCCCGCTCCAACTGGCAGCTCGCCGCACGCCGCGAAGGCCGGAGGGGAACGACGTGGAACTGATCGTCGCCAGCGCGCAGCGTCAATTCAAAGTCGAAGCCCAGGCTCTGGAAAACGGCCACTGGACGATCGCCATCGACGGTCGCGAGTACCGGGTCGACGCGGCAACCGTCGGCCGGCCGGACGTGCTGAGCATCATCGTCGACGGGCGGCAGACGACCGCGAGCGTCCGTTCACTCGGCGACGGCGTCTATGTCGTCGACGGGGCTGAACTGCGCGTGATCGACCCCCGGTCGCGGGGCTTCGCCGCCGCTGCGCAGCAGGCCGAGGACGGCGCGTTCGAGGCCACGGCCTACATGCCCGGCCGCGTGACCTCGGTGCTTGCCGCCGAAGGCGAGGACGTAGCCGCCGGCCAGGGCGTCCTCGTGCTCGAGGCGATGAAGATGGAGAACGAGATCCAGTCGGAGATCGACGGCCGCCTGGAGAGGCTCCTGGTCGAAGTCGGCCAGACCGTCGACGGCGGCGATCCACTGTTCGTGGTCACCCCGACCTAGCTAGGGGTCGCGCCGCCGAGGACCGGAGCGGCAAGACCGCTGACGAAGATCACGGTCGCATTCAGGATTCGGGCCACGCTTTCGGCGCCAGCCGAAACCGGCGCGTAGGTCCAGAACAGCCACAGCAGACTCCACGTGACGACGGCGGCCAGCGAGCCGAGCAGGAACTCCCAGACCGGCGGCGTCCCGGTCGCCGGTGCCGGGGCGAGTCCGAGCCGCGGCCGCACCATGGTGGCCAGCAGGAACAGCGCCGCGAACCACAGGCCCGAAACCAGCCCATCCGCGGCTTCGGCGGCCGTCGGTTGCTCGGCAAGATGAAGAGCCGACACGAGCGTCACGGTCGGCAGCGCGAAACCGGCCCCACGCCAGAGACAGGGGCCCAGGCCCCCGACTTTCACGGCGCCTCCCGTACGAGGACCTTGGACGCGGCCGGAAAGCCCAGGCTGAGCTGTCGGGACCCCGCAACCACCGCGACGCTGCCGGCGGTCTCGTCGCGCGCAGCAACCTCGACCGACTTGCCCGGCGCCAGACCCTCACGCTCGGCGAAGCGGAGGAACTCGGCGTCCTGATCGGTGACCCGCACCACCTCGACCGTGCAGTTCAGCGGGCACTTCAGCAGGCTGGGATGATCCACGATCTCGATGTGGCCGTCGGCGCTGGGGATGGGATCGCCATGCGGGTCGACCGACGGACGGCCCAGCATCTCGTCCATCCGTTCGATCATCCGCTCCGAGACCGCGTGTTCCAGCAGTTCGGCTTCGGAGTGGACCTCGCTCCAGTCGAATCCCATCACGCTAACCAGAAACAGCTCGACCAGCCGATGCCGCCTGAGCACGTGCGCCGCAAGCTTGCGGCCCGCGGGCTCCAGCCGTACACCGCTGTAGGGTTCGTAGGCGATCAGCCCGGACTCGGCCAGCGTCTTCATCATCGCGGTAACCGAGGCCGGCGCCACCTCGAGCAGGGCCGCGATGCGGCCCATGGGCACGAGGTCCCTACCGGCCTGCCGCGCCTCCTGCTCGGCCCGGAAGATGCACTTCAGGTAGTCCTCGACGGTGCTGCTGGCGCGCATGGTCATCGTGGATCGGAGCAGACGAGTGTACCGGCGCATTCCGCCGCCCGTCCCGGGTGCCGGAGCACGGATTCCAGCAGACCCGGCTCGCGGCCGTCGATGATCAGCGACTCGACGTCGCCCCGGGCCAGACGCCAGGCCGTCACCAGCCGATGCTCCATGCCACCCGTCACGTCGATGGCCGCCGAACCGCCTACCGACGCTGACGCCGCCCCGATGTTCGTCGCGTCGATGCGTGGAATCAGCCGTCCTCCGCCGTCCAGAACGCCGGCCGTAGCACCCAGCCACACTGCGCGCCGAACGTCGATCCCAAGCGCGGGCAGGCTGCCCGCGAGGAACTCGAACACCGTCTCCGTCGAGACGATCGCCGCGCCGCGCCTGCGGTCGATCACCACGTCGCCCATCGTCACCGGCACCAGGCCGAGCCGCAGGGCTTCTGCCAGGGGCGCGGGGGGATCGCCGCACGGCTCTCCATCCTCGGCGACCAGGAAGCCCGACGGCGGCTGGGAGTACGCGGGCACGCCGGCATCGATCAGACTGGAGACGACGACTCGGTGCAGGGCCTGCGCCGCGGCCTGCGTGCGGGCGATGCCCATCCGATCGGCCGGGGTCTCTAGCCGCCGGCCGCCAGCGCCTCCCACCAGGCCCGCGGCGCGCGCCTCCGGGTGACCGAAGGAGCCGCTGCCGTGACCGACGATCAGCCCGCCACGGGGCCGGCCGGCCGCGATCTCGGCAGCCAGTCGCTCCAGACGCCGCCTCTCGACCGACCGCGGTCTGGTCTTGTCGGTGATCAGGCTGCCGCCGAGTTTGACCAGGGTCACGTTCAACCGACCGCGGCTGCCGCTCGTCTCCGGCTGCGATCGTCGGACCATGATCAGAGTTCGGCGCCGCCACGCCACACGGGAGGGCCCCCGGTCCGGTCGCGCACGACGTACTTCACGCTGCCCTGCGCCTCCAGGCGGTCAGCCACCTTCTCCGCGTCCGCCGGCTGGCAGATCACGTGAACGTTGGCACCCGCGTCCATCGTCGCGTAGGCGGCCACGCCGTCGGACCGCAAGCAACGGACCGCCGCCAGCACCTCGATCGTCCCAGGCGTCCAGTAGTAGACCGGCGGCCGGGAAGACATCGCGATGAGGTGCAGGTCGATCCCCTCCTCCTCGACCGCGTCGCCGAGCCCCTTGAAATCGCGGGCATGGAGCGCGGCGCGGACACGCTCGAGCCTCCCGTCGAGTGCGGCGAGGCGAGGCGCGAAGTACGGACTGCTCTCGGCCCGCCGGTGTCCGTCTCGCGACGACACCTTCTTTGCGCCTGTTTCGACGACCGCGATCAGGTCGCAGAGTTCCCACGCCCGCTCGTCCAGGATCTGAACTGCCGCGTTGGCGTCCCCGTCCGGCCACTCGACATAGCCGCCCCAGGCGGAGCGGGCGGCCGACCCCGAACCGCTGCTCCGCGACAGGGCGGAGAGCGTGCGCGGCGCCAAGTCGAACCCCATGCAGGCCGTGGCGGCGAGCGTCAGCGCGGTGAAACCGGAGGCCGACGAAGCGATCCCCGCAGCCGTCGGGAACGTGTTGTACGTCGCGATGCGGAAGCCGCCCGAGTAGGGTGCGGCCGTCCGCCGAGACCAATCCCGCAGCCGGTCGAGATGGCGCTTCGTGCGCTCGACGAATGCCGGGGGCGGCGCGGCCGGTCGGCCCGGCCGCCCACCGGCCGGCTTGTCCAGCCACCAGATCTCGTCCTCCTCGCCTTCGCCGAGCGGCGATGCAGAACAGACCGATCGGCACGCATCGAGGGTCATCGATAACGATCGGTTGAAGGGCACCGGCTCCTCGAGATCGCGGGCACCCCAGTACTTGATGAAGGCGATATTCGACGGCGCCTCCGCGGTCACCGGACCCGGCTCGCGCACCGGTTCGATGGGGGATTCCATGATGTGCTGCTGAGCCTACAGCCGCCGTCCAACCGTCCTGGAACGCAGACGGATCAGTCCTCGAACCGCAGCCCGTCGCCGCCGATGGGTGCATCGACCGCCACCAGGTCCGACAGGCCTTCGACCGTCCGGGCGTCCCGTCCCCCAAGCATGCACACCAGCGCGCCCGCCGATTCGCCGTCGAGAGCACCGGCGCCGGAGATCTTGGCAACTCCGCCGGCCGCTTCGACGCGCGCTATGCGCTCCGCGACGGCGGGCGGCACAACACCAAGATCGACCAAGGCGCGGTGCGCCGCGGCCACCGACGTCACCGCAACCGGCGGCTGGTCCGTGACGACCGCAACCCGGAAGGACTCGACGGCCGCGGCGATCCGGTCGAGTACCGCGCCAACCCGCTCGGAATCCTCCTCGTACCGCCGGCGTACGATCGTCACAACGGCGCCTGTGGTCTGGTCGGGAGCGCCACTGTCCACGATCCCGATCTCAAGGCGAAGCCAGTCCGGTCGCGGCAAGTCGTCGAACCGCAGGGCACCGCCCGTGCGGCGCACCAGGACGACACCGCCGCGCAGCACCGTCCCTGTGTCGATGCCGGACGGGAAGCCATGCTGCCGCCGCTCCACCTCCAGGGCAACGTTCTCGACTGCCGCCAGTTCCTGGTCCGCGGAATCGATGCCGCCCGAAACCGCACGCACGGCGGCGACGACGCCGACCGCGGCAGCAGCCGAACTGCCCAGACCCGCTCCAACCGGAATCGCCGATCGCAGCCGCAGGTCGAGCGACCACTCCCGCAACCGGGCCGACGCCGCTGGTGTCAGCGACGCCAATGCCTCCCCGACCGCGATCCGGACCAACGAAGCCTGCTCGCGATCCGACCGAAAGGGCTCGCAGCCCGCCTCGTACGCCCGCCACCGCCGACGCGCGTCGTCGGTGAACGCCTCCACCTCTTGCCACGTACTCTCCTCCAGCACGTCGATGTCGGCAAGGTCGAGAGTCACCCGGCCGCGGCCCAGGGGTCGAATCCTCTCTCCCAGAGACGCTTCCACTTCGAGCCGCAGATCGACCGCAGCCACCACCGCCGGCCGGCCGTACACGGCGGCGTGCTCGCCCATCAGGATCACCTTGCCGGGCACGCTCAGCCGCACCGATCCGGTGTCGGCCATGGGCGGCGCTCAGCCGGCGCTCGCCGCGCTCGAGCGACCGAGCCGCTCGTGGGCGCGCGCCAGGTCGCGCGACGTGAACGCCGCGGTCAAGGACAGTTCGCCGGCCAGGACGACAGCGCCGACGATCTCGGCCAGTCGCCGCACGGCAGCTCCTGGCCGGTCCGGATCGGGCCGTACGCCCATCACTTCGAGCGCCTCGCGCTGGGTGTCAAGACCGGTACCGCCGCCGATTGCAGCCAGCGGCACGTCCGGCATGTAGACGGACGCGTAGAC
>JAAXHG010000121.1:0-9827 GCA_012270995.1 Vicinamibacteraceae bacterium
GCGGTCATGTACTGCTTCCTGGTCGGCATCCTGATGCTGGGCGGCGGCTTCCTGTTCTGCTACCTGCTGACGGACAATCGGATCAGGCTGGGCCGGCCGACCCTGGAGGGGACACTCCGGGAGTACGGAATCCCGGTGCCCACCAGGACGTAGTGTTCGCGCCGCTCTTCAGATCGCTTCGACCCGCCCAGTGGAGCAAGAACGTGTTCGTTCTCGCTCCGGCGACGTTCGCGGGCGGTCTGACGGAGCCGTCGACGTTGGCCGCGGCGGTGGTGGCGGCGGTGGCGTTCTGCGCTGCCGCCAGCGCCGTGTATCTGTTCAACGACCTGGTCGACCGCGAACGAGACCGGCGGCATCCCAGGAAGAAGTTGCGTCCGGTGGCTTCCGGCGCCCTGGGCGTGGTGCCTGCTTCGGTGGCCGCCGCGATTCTGGCCCTGGTGGCCTGCGGCGCCGCGTGGACGCTGAACGGCCAGACGACGTTGCTCGTTTTCGTCTATCTTGCGGTCAATCTCCTGTACACCGTGTGGTTGAAGGAGATCGTCATCCTCGACGTGATGGTGCTGTCGAGCGGCTACGTGATCCGGGTGCTGGCCGGCGCTGCCGCCGTCGGCGCCGCGGTGTCCGCCTGGCTGATTCTCTGTACGGTCTTTCTGGCGCTGTTCATGGGCTTTTCCAAGCGGCGGCACGAGCTCGTGCTGCTCACCGACGAGGCGGGCGAGCAACGTGCGGTCCTCACCCACTACAGCCCGACCTTCCTGGATCAGATGATGAACGTCGTGACCGCCTCGACGCTCCTGTCGTATGCCCTCTACACGACGGCCGACGAGACGGTCGCCCGCTTCGGCGCCTACAGCCTGGTCTGGACGGTTCCCTTCGTGCTGTTCGGCATCTTCCGCTACCTCTACCTCATCCACCAGGCTGAGAACCCGAAGCAGCGCAATCCGACCGAGTTACTGCTGTTCGACGTCCCGTTCCTGGTCAACATCGGGCTCTACAGCCTGACCGTGCTCCTGATCCTGTACGTCAGCGGCCCGGCGGAGTAGAACCGCTACCCAGGGCAGCGCCAGCAAGCCGACGATGACGGCGAACCAGAGGGTCGCCGCGCGGACGATGACGGTCGACGCCATGGCGGCGTCGAGAGCGACTCCCTGGCGCTCCAGCAACAGGACCAGGGACCCCTCGGCGGCCAGCAGACCTCCGGGGAGCATGGAGGCGGCGCCGGCGATGCTGGAAGCGGCGTAGTCGAACACCGAAGCGAGCATCGGGACCGCGGGTTCGTAGTGCCGGACGACCAGCGCGCAGCCGATTCCCTCGGCCGCCCAGGCGGTTGTGGAGAGCACGAGGCCGACAAGGAACGTCCGTGGTTCGACGAGGCGGTTGAACGCCTGGTGGATGTCGATCAGCACCGCCCCGCGCCCCGCGCCCAGCCGTGTCTTCGCCAGCATCGGCATGACGCGGTCCGTGAGGGGTCGGTAGATCAGGGCGATCACCGCGGCGGCCGCCACGAGAACGACCGTCGCGGTGAATGACTGCTGTCCGGCGAAGACCACGACCGAGGACGCCAGCAGCAGCAGGACGGCGATCACGTCGAGAAGCCGTTCGGTGACCACGACGGCGACGACGGGGCGGGCCCGGTGAGCGCCGAACTCGCGCGCCATCCAGGCCTTCGCCAGTTCGCCCGCCTTGCCCGGCGTCACCGCCAGCAGGAACCCCGTGAGGAAGATCGCCAGGCTCCGACCCATGGCGAGTCGGACATCGAGGCGATGGAGGTAGTACTGCCAGCGGAGGAAGCGCAGTCCGTAGTTGACCGCGGACAGGAGCAGCACGAGAGTCAGCACGCCGCCGTCGAAGCCCCCGATGAGATCGCGGATCTGGTCGAAGTCGCCGACGAAGCCAAGCGCCGCGAAGGTCACGATGCCGAGCAGGAGGAGGATGAGAAGACCCCTCCCGATACCGCGGAACGGCTGTGTCGGGTCGGCGGTGCTCGGAGAGTGGCGGGAGACCGGCACGGGAGGCGGCATGGACGGTAGCAGGTTCGCGGCCGTACAGGACAAGAGGCCGCCGGGAGTGCGGTTCACCGTGGAACCGTTAAGCTGATTCCATTGATGTCGAGTAGCGCGAAACTGCACGAGCGCCACCCCGTGGCGTCCCGCATCGCGCTCTACGGGACCCTGCTCGTGGTGGTGGTCGTGGGCTACCTGTCACTGCCGCGTGCCCCGGCGCCGGTCACAGGGACGGCCTGGTCGGAGGTCGACTACGAGGCGAACGAGGACGTCCGGCGACTTCAGGCCCTGGTTCGGATCGACACCACGCCGCACACGGGCCGGGAGATCGACGCCGCCCGTTACCTGGCGGGGATCCTGGAGGGTGCCGGCCTCACGGTCGAGATCGAAGAGCACCCGGACGCCAAGGCGAACCTGTGGGCGATCCTCGAAGGCGAGAGCGAAGAGGCGCTGGTCCTTCACAACCACCTCGACGTCGACCCGATACGCCGTCCGGAAGACTGGGTCGTGCCCCCCTTCGAGGCCCGGCTCGATCCGCCCTGGATCATCGGGCGAGGCGTCTTCGACATGAAGAGCGTCACCGTTGCCCAGCTCGCCGCGATGCTGGCGGCGAAGGAGCGGATGGACGAGACGGGCCGGCGTCCGCGCCGGTCGCTGATCTTCCTCGCGACCAGCAGCGAGGAGACCGGGAGCGACCTCGGTACGCGCCACATCCTGGCGACCCGACCGGAGCTGACCCGCCGGTTCTGGGCCGTGCTCACGGAGGGTGGGGTGCTGGAAGCGCCCTCCGCCGGTGAAATCAAGTACTGGGGCACTTCGTTCGCGCAGAAGCAGTTCCTCGAGGTGACGGCAACCAGCGCGTCGGCGGAGCGGCTGGAGCAGCTCCGGGCGGCGCTGTTCGAGGCGCTTCGCTCAGCGCCGCCGACCGCCCTGGTGCCGGAGGTGAGGACGTTCGCCGCCGCCTACGCACCCTCGCGTCATCTTCCGGACTACCGTGCCGCGCTGGCCGAGCCCGAGCGCGTCCTGAGCGAACCCGGGCTGTTCGAGCGTCTACCGGCTCTGCTCAAGGCCCTGTTCCGCAACGAAGCACACCCGTTCGCCGTCGAACCATCGCCAGCCGGCGGCTACCGGCTGCGGATCGTGCTCCACGTACTGCCCGGGCTCGATGCCGACGCGGCGGCCGCCGAGCTGCTGCCGGACCGTCTCCTCGACGGAATCGACATCGGGATTCACGAGCGCCGGGGTGCTGTGCGGGGAAGTCCGCTCGACCACCGGGCTTACGTTCAGTTGATCGACTCGCTGCTCTGGCGGACCGGCGTCGAACCCGACCGCGTCGGTCCCTACCTGCTCACCCGCTATGCCAACGACGCGCGGTTCTTCCGTGGCGAGGGCATTGCCGCCTACGGCTTCACTCCCTTCCGGCTCGTCTCCGCNNCCGAACGAGAAGATCGCTCTGCCCGCCTTCGTCGAAGGCGTGGAGTTGTACGCGCAGGTCGTAGGCGATCTGCTCGACGCGTCCCCGCCGCCGGACGACCCCGCCGCCCTGGCCGCGAACCTGCCGGCACCGGACGACCCCGTGGGTTGGCTGGGGCGCTACGTTGCCTTCGATACGAGCAACCCTCCCGGCGGCGAGCGCCNNACGCGCGAACCTCTACGCCCGGTTGCCGGCCAACGCGGTCGAGGCGACCGGTCGCAGCCTGGTTCTGCTGCACCACATCGACGTCGTGCCCGCTGGGGAGGGTTGGAGCCGGCCGCCGTTCGGCGGTGAGCTGCACCGCGGGCGGATCTGGGGTCGCGGTGCGCTGGACGCGAAGAGCCTCGGCGTCGCGCATCTGGTTGCCATGCTCCACCTCCTCGAGAGCGATCGCCCCCGGCGCCGGGACCTGGTTCTCGTGGCCAGCGCCGATGAGGAAGCGGGTGGCGAAGAGGGTGTCGCCTGGCTGCTGGACGAGCACCCGGAACTGTTCAGCGACGCCGAGGCGGTGCTGAACGAAGCAGGCGTCAACCGGATGACCGGCGACCGGCTGCTGTGGTGGGGAATCGAGACGGCCCAGAAACAGGTGCTGTGGTTGCGAGTCACCGCGGCCGGCCGGGGCGGCCACGGCTCGGGATTCAACCCCGCGAGCCCTACGCATCGGTTGCTGAGGGCTCTGAACCGCGTGCTCGACCTCGAGCATCCCTGGCGGGTCACGGCCGCGGCCCACCAGGCCTACCGCGCCCTGGCCGGGCTCCGTCAGGGCGAGTTCGCCGAGGTCTTCGATCAGCCCCTGGATGTCGTACAGGCTGAACTCGACCGGCGGATCCGGGACGGGACACTGGACCGGATTCTCCTGCCGGGCATGTCGGCGAGTTTTCGCGACACGGTTCAGATCACCCGTATCGACAACGGCGCCGGCCCGGTGAACGTGGCGCCGGGCGAGGCGAGTGCGCTGATCGACGCGCGCCTGCTGCCGGACACGGATGTCGACCGGTTCCGCCGCCGCGTGGAAACGGTGCTGGGCAGCGGCATCCATGTCGAGGAGTTGCTGCGTTCCGGAAGCAGTCCCGCGTCCAGCACGAGCAGCGACGTCTACCGGACGCTGGAAGGAGTTCTCGGTGTGCAGGCGCCGGTGGCGCCGACGATGATTGCCGGAGCAACGGACTCGCGCTTCTTCCGCCGCCGCGGCGTGGACGCCTACGGCTTCTCGCCCTTCACGCTCTCCGCCGAGGATGCGGGCGGCATCCACGCCGCCGACGAGCGGATACCCGTCGATGGCTTCCTCCGCGGTTGCGAGACGATGAAGCGGGTCGTCGCCGCTCTCGTCCTCGTCGAGGACGACTCCCTGCCGCGCAGCCCCCGCGGAGGGGGTTCCGGCGAGCGATGATGTTCGAAGAAGCTCCGGCGATGGCGATCTTCGGTGCGGTGTACTCGGCCGCTATCGGCCTGTGCGTGGGCAGTTTTCTGAATGTCGTCGCCTACCGCCTGCCGCGGGGCGAGTCGGTGGTCCGGCCGCGTTCCCGCTGCCCGGACTGCGGCGGGAGGATCGCAGGCCGGGACAACCTGCCGCTCCTGAGCTTCGCTCTGCTCGGCGGCCGCTGCCGGATGTGCGGCGCCCGGATCGCGTGGCGGTACCCGGCGGTCGAGGCCACCGCCGGACTCCTCTGGTTGGCCTCCTGGCTCGCGTTCGGGCCGACCGTTGACGGTCTGGCGGCCGCACTCTTCTCGAGCCTCCTTCTGGTGCTGGCGGCGATCGACGCGGCCCATTACCTGCTTCCGGATCAGTTGACGTATCTGACTCTGGGCCTCGGTCTGGCTGCCTCCTTCGGGGTCACGTGGACGACGCCGCTGGGGTCGGTTCTCGGCGCCGCCGGCGGCGCCGCGGCGCTGCTCCTCCTGATCGGGGTCTGGTACCTGCTGCGGCGAGTTCGGGGCATGGGTCTGGGCGACGTGAAGATGCTGGCCGGTGTGGGCGCGTTTCTGGGCCCCTACGGGATGCTGCTCACGCTCTTTCTGGCCTGCCTGTTCGGCGCGGTGTTCGGGCTTCTGCTCATGGTCCGCGGGCGGCTGGGCTGGGGTTCGCGCCTGCCGTTCGGTGTTTTTCTGTCGATCGGTGCGGTCGTGGCGCTCTTCTTCGGGCCGCGCCTGATCGCCGCCTACTCGTCCCTGCTCTAGAGCCATCGCGAAGACCCGAGCCCCGGATTCGTCCTGGTCGGTATGCGTGTGTTGCGCGGTCCAGGCAGCGGTGGAACAGACTGCGGCGGCTTCACCCTCGTCGAGGTGCTGGTGTCCTGCGCCTTGCTCGGGCTTGCCGCCGCGACGGTGATGTCGCTCCTGGTTCGGTCCGGTCTGAACAACCTCGAAGCGTCCCGGGCCGCCGGCCTGGCGACCATGGCGCGTTCGTCCCTGGAGGACATCGGTCCCGCGTCGAACCTCGAACAGGTCTGGTGTCCCTCGATCCCGGCCTGGCGGGAGGACTGCGGGACGGAGGCGCCGCAGTTCCGGCGCTCGGTCCGCACGGCGCCGGCGGCGGTGCCGGCCCGTCGCGGAGAGTCCGTGGAGGTGGAGGAGGTGACGGTCGAGGTAACCGCGCTGCAGGCAGGCCGTGCGGCAGGGGAGCGGACGATCCGTTTCGTCACGTTCCGTACGAAGGAGGTGCGGTGAACGGCGACATCCGGCGGGGTCTGGCGGCGCGGCCGGATTGCGGGGCCAGCCTGATCGAGACGCTGGTCGCGTTCTCCTTGACCGTGGCGGTCTCGGCGGCCGCCCTCTTCCTGTTCGTTCTTCATCAGCGACTGGCGCGGGCGCAACTCGACACGGCGTCGCTGTTGCAGGCGCAGCAGGCGGCGCACCTCGAACTGCGGCGAGCATTGCGGGCAGCCGGCCGCGGCGGTCTGGTTCACCAGTTGCCTGGCCAGACGCCGCGCCTCGAAGTCGCGCTCGAAGTCCAGAAGCAGGTGCGGTCGGGCCACGCTGTCGGTTCCAGGACGGCAGCCGAGGGAACCGACGTGCTTGTGATCCGCGGCGTGATCAACGGTCCGCTCTACTGGGTTGACGAGTACGGGTTCGACCCGGCCTCGAGGCGCGGCTGGGTCGTGGTGTACGCGCGGACTCCATACGGCTCTTCCCAGTCGCTCCAGATGCTTCGGGAGGCCGGCGAGGCAGGCGACGACGCCCTGCTCCTGGTTTCGGGTGACACCTCCGGGGTCCACGCCGTGGTTCCCATCGTCGACGTAGCCGCGAGCGGCCGCGGCCGCCAGCGCCGACTGCGGGTCGAGTTCCACGCCGATGCTTCCCGGGGTCCGCTCACGGCCGACTTTCTTTCGATGTCGAGCGGCGGGAGCTGGCCGGTGGGCCACATGAGCCGGGTCGACCGGGTCGGAGTGCTGGAGGAGTGGCGGTTCTACATCCGGCCGCCGGATCCGGAGTCCCTGCGGGGATCGCAACTGGCGATGGCGCGCCTCTACCCGGGCTCGGCAGTGGCCTGGCGGCGCCGGAGCGCGAACCTGACCCAGGTGATCGCGGACGGTATTTCCGATCTCGAGGTCACGGTCCAGGACAAGGGCGAGGACGGTGAACGTAGCGTGACCGTCACAAGTACCGCCCGGATCGGTGAACCCGCCGCGGGAGCGCTGCGCGTGGAGCAGTCGGCGGCGAGCGTGATTCGAACGAGGAACCTCCGGTGAAACCGAAGCCTGGAAGGCAGGCGGCGGCAGTGCCAGGCGGCTCCACGAAGTGGGCGAACCCCGATCCCGGCAGGCCGCCGGCTGTGGTGCACGGCAGCTCCACCCTGCTGGTCACCCTGATCCTCCTGCTGCTTAGCGGATCGTGCCTCGCGCTTCTCGTGGCGACGCAGACGCAGATGCTGATCGCCTACGGGCAGAAACTCCAGGCGCGTCTGCTCGTAGCCGCCGAGGGCGGCCTTCAGCTAGCGATCGCGCGCGGAGTCGCCGGCGCCGCCGAGCCCTACAACCACCCCCTGGTCACTACCGGGCCTGGAGCGGGGATCACGGTCGAGGTCACGGGCTTCCTTCCCGTGGCCGACGGCCCCTGCCACCTGTGCATGGCGAATCTGGACGGCGCGTTGAGTTCGCTTGGCGGTCTGCGACGCGTCAGTCACGTCGCCGGAGCCGCCGCTGTGGCTCCACCTCGCCTGGATGGCCTGCCGCCTCCCACACGAGAGCTGACCGTGTTGGTCGATCTGATGCCGTGGCCGGTGGGCGCGAGCGACGGTTGGGACTTCGAAGGAACTGCGCAGACGGCACGAGAAACGGTACGGGATGCCGCCTTGACCGAGGTCGGCGCCTATGACGAGGATGCTCCGTTGACGGTGAAGAGGCTCGCCGGCCGGGACATCGATCCGCCGCGGACGGTGACGGTCGGGGGGCTCGGCCGGGCCGGTCGCCTTTTCTACGCCTTCGAGCTGGCGCCGGAGCCCCGGCCTCTGTGGCGGTTTGCCGACAACCGGGACGAAGACGGCAACGGCGGCGCCGATCTCGGCTACACGGTGTCGAAGCCGACGGTCGTGGTGGTGGCGTTCGGGGCGGGCGTCCGCCCGGTTGCCATGTTCGGCGGCGGCTTCGACCCCGCGCTGCCGGGCGACGTGGGGAACTGGCTGTACTTCGTGACGCTCGATGGCGGGGAAGTGCTGTACAAGCGGGCGCTGGATGGGCCTGTCGTCGCCGCGCCGGCCGCGGTGGACACCGAGGGCGACGGACTGGCGGACCGGATCTACGTCGGGACGACCGCGGGCAGTCTCTACCGGGTCGACCTGGCGCCCGCGGTGGAGCTCGAGGGTGGCCGCGTTCCACCCGGTGTCTGGAACCCACGACGGGTGTTCGACACCGGGGGCCTGCCGATCCATCATCCGCCGGCGGTGATCCCGGTGCCTGGGCTCGGTGCTCGTGCTCTCGCCCTGGGCGCCGGCGGCGGCGCCCATCCAGGCACCGGGTCGGAAGAAGCGGCAGCAGGCCGGTTCCAGGTGTTCGTGGAAGGTGGCTCGGGCGGTGCCGGCGGGGCGGACGAGTTGCCTCGGCTCGACCGGGCGAATCCACTCGGCGGTGCCGATCGACTTTCTCCGACCCTGTCTCCCGGGGAGCGGGGGTGGTCCCTGGCACTCGGCGCCAGGGAGCGTCCCGCGTCGGCGCCCCTGGTCGTCGGCGGGCTTCTGACCTTCTTCACCCTGCGCCCGACCGGGCCGGACGGCGGAGAGATCCGCAGGTACGCGCTTCAGCTCGTCTCCGGCGACGCCGCGGGCGCCGGTGCCCGTGGACGGCTTGTCGGCCGCAGCGCCTTGCCGCCGGCGTCCGTCCTCGGATCGCCGACCCGGATCGAGATCGACCATGCGGGAAGTGCGGCCGCACCAGTGCTTTCGTCCGACGAGCTGGCGATGCTCCAGGCCCTACGCGCTCAGATGCCGGAACGATGCCGGTTCGATGGCAGCCGCGTTCGACTCATCGGGTCCGGCCCGGACGGCTCGCCGATCCGGCTGGCGGTTCTCCCGATTTGCCGGATCGAGGCGGACTGGACCGAAGGCGGGCTCTAGCCCGCAAATTGCACCGATGNNCCTCGGTGAAATTTGCGGGCTAGGAGCCTTCGCCGACGGCACGCTCGACCGCCATGGCCAGCTCCTCGTCGTCGGCTGGATCCACGGTCCTCAGATCGAGGATGAGGCGCCCGTCGCGCTGGTAGCCAACGACCGGCGGCTTGCCGGTCCGAAGACGGCGGGCCGTCTCCGCGGGGGCGTCCAGAGCGAGGACCCAGCCTTCGATCGCTTCGTCCGGCGCGGAGCCGCCACCCAGGTAGGCGTCGCCCCGCACGACCGATCCCCCCAGTCTGGCCGCCATCCGTTCGACCCGGGCGCGGGCTTCTCCGGTGTCGCTCCAGAGAGCCTCGATCGGCATGCTCTGCTCCGTGAGGCGCCGCCGGAGCACCGCGTCCAGTGCGGTGAGGATCAGCCGGCCCGGACGGAGCGCGCGGTAGAGCGGCGATTGCCGGAGTCGGTCCACGATCGATCGGCGACCCGCGATCAATCCGGCCTGCGGCCCCCCGAGGACCTTGTCGCCGCTGCCGCAAACCAGGTCGCAGCCAGCTTCGATCAGGTCACGGAAACTCTCGTGCGTGCAAAGCGGCGGCGCCGTTCGCGATTCGACGACGCCGCTGCCCTCGTCGATCAGGAGGGGCAGCTCGTGTCGGTGCGCGAAGGCCGCGAGTTCGGCTGCGGAGACATCCTCCGTGAACCCGCGGATGCGGAAGTTGCTCGGGAAGACCTTCAGGACCAGGGCCGCGGCCGGCCGAACCGCCCGCTCGAAGTCGGCGAGCCGCGTCCGGTTCGTGGTGCCGACCTC
>JAAXHG010000121.1:9835-11542 GCA_012270995.1 Vicinamibacteraceae bacterium
CGAGCCGCCGATCTCGACCAGCTCGCTCCGGGAAAGAAGGACTTCGCGTCCGGAAGCCAGGGTCGAGAGCGCCAGCAGCAGCGCGGCCGCGTTGTTGTTGACGACCAGGGCCGCCTCGGCGCCGGTCAGGGTCTGGAGGAGACTCTCGACGCGAAGACTGCGGTCGGTGCGATGTCCGGTCTCAAGATCCATCTCCAGGTCGCAGTAGGCATCGAGCCGGGTCTCGAGGTCGTGGGCTACAGATCGGGGAAGCGGCGCCCGGCCCAGATTCGTGTGGAGGAAGATGCCCGTCGCGTTGAGCACCCGCCGAAGCGGCGGCGCTTCGGCTTCCAGGGCGGTGCGGACGAGCTCGGGGATCCGGCGGATGAGGTCGCCCAGGTCGTCGTCGTCGATACCCGTCCGGATCTCGCCGCGAAGCCGGTCGAGGACTCTCGCCGCTTGGACCCTCGTCGCTTGCCTTCCGTATAATCCTGTGAGTTCGGCAAGCGGGCTCTCCTGCAGCAGACGTCCCACGGCAGGTAGTCGTCGCAGTTGACTCACGTCCCGCTGATCCTATTCCTCGCAACCACGGTGCGGAGAGCCATGAACGCCAAGAACACACCCTCGATAGCGAAAGCGCTCGTCCCCTGCCTGCTTCTGCTTGGCGGCGCGGCACTCTACGCGGCGCTCCACAGCGGCGACTCGGCGCTCGAGGCCCAGATCGGCGGTGCCGTGCCGAAGGCGGATCCCAACCTGGAACGGGCGATTGCGGAGCAGCGCAGGCTGGTGGAGAGTCAGAACCGCCCGGCCGCCCGCGCGACGGCTCTCAACGATCTCGCCAATCTGCTGGAGTTGCGGGGCGACGTGGCGGCGGCCCTCGAGTCCTACCGCGCGGCGATCGCNNGCTCGGCCGGATCGCGGACGATGCCGACGAGACCGGGAAGGCGGTCAGGCATTACGTGCGGGCCGTGAGCCTCGACTCGCGCCTGGCTTTCGACGACGTGAATCCTCACTTCGCGGTGAACCGCTACGCCACCGAGATCCTGCTCCGGGCGGACCGTACGAACGTCAGGGCGCTGCCGCCGAGGACGTACTCGGAACCCGGCCGGATCAGCGGCCTGCTCATACCGGCGGCGGCGACGCGGGATCCGGAGTTGGCGGTCGATGAGACGACCGAGGCCGCCGAAGTGACGGAGACGAGCGGGTCGGTTCGCCGCGGAAGCGACAGGATGAACAGGTCCCGCGTTCCGGCCGTAACGGAGAGGGAGGAGACGGAAGGGCTCGAGCCTTCGGCACCGGCCCCTTCCGCTCTCCCAGCGTCCTCGCTGGAAGATGAGAGGGCGAGCATCCCGGCCAGCTCGACCAGCGCCGACGACACCGTCGCCGAGCGGGCACCGCGAGTCTTCACCCGGGACGACCTTCGGAGCCGCACACTTGCCTCCGGCGGTGTCACCAGGGTCCCCGTGGGCGCTCCGGCCCCGTCGGCAAGCCCTGCTTCGGGGAGGAGTGGCGCGATCCAGGTCGGGACGCCGGTCGGGCCGGGCGGCCGGCAGCTGGAGCCCCTTCCCTCGTCCGGGAGGCCCGGCGGCTCCACCGGGGGGCGCTTCCAGCCGACCTTCCGCAGCAGCGCGCAGCTGGAGACGACGATTCGGCGCTTGCCCGTCCCCGCGCCGTAGCGCACGGCGTCGGCCGTGGATCGTCGGGCTAGCCCGCAAATTGCACCGATGT
>JAAXHG010000173.1 GCA_012270995.1 Vicinamibacteraceae bacterium
TCGGCCGTGAAGATGGGGATGCCGTTCAGGAACAGGACCAGGTCGACGCTCTGGCTCGCCGCGCCGCGTCCAGTCGCTGGTTCGTCCTGCTCGCCGAAGCGAAGCTGGCGGACGACGGAGAAGATGTTCGCCCCGTGCAGGCGCCGCAATTCCTCGTTGAGCCCGCTCGCCGGCTGGAAGTAGGCGAGCCGGAACTTGCAGCCCGAGTCCCTGACGCCGTTCCGCAGCACGTCGAGCGCGCCCCGCCGGGCGATCTCGCGCGAGAGACGGCCCAGGAAGCGCGGCTTCACGTCGGCGCCATAGTGCTGCCTGAGCCTCTCCCACTCCCTGGGCTGGGTGGCCAGCAGGAAGTCGAGCACGTCGGCGGGGAGCAGGCAGAGGTCGCGGTCGTAGTCGTCCGGTCGACGCTTGTGGAAGCCGCCGGGCAGCGGGTGGTCGCCGTATGACTCGGTCGAGGTGGCCCGGTCGCGGATCTCGCCGGCCTCGTCGTTCGCGCCGCTGGTCGCCTCGTCGGACCGTGCGTCTGGTCCGCCTTTGAGCAGGGTTCGCTCGATCGCCTCCTCGAAGGCGCGCTCGGAGATCTCAGGAGTCACTCTGGCTGCCTTCGTCTGGAGGCTTCACTGACTCCAGACATCCCCGTCGCGGCCAATCGGCGGTCACGCGCGCGGGTCCATTCGCTGGACGGCCTCGACCTGATCGAAGCGGCGGTCCGCCGAGAGCAGCCGGGCGATGCCGCGCGACTCCATCGAAGCGACATGCAAGGCGTCCCTTGCCGGCAGACCCGGGTGCGCCTCGAGGAGCTCGAGCGCCCGAGCCGTTTCGCGTTCCGTGATCGGCAGTATCTCGTCGCAGATGGCGACCGCCGCCGAGTAGACGTTTCGGGCTTGTTCCGCCCGGGACGCGCCGCCGTAGCGGTGGAGGAGCTCCTGCAGCACCTCGGCGCTCGTGATCAGGCGATCCCCGCGCGCGTCGGCGGCCAGCAGCGCCCGCCGACATGCCTCGCGGTGGTCCGCGTCCCCGCCCGCCAGATACATGAACACGTTCGTGTCGACGAACAGTGCGTCGGACACGGTGCGTTCAGCCCTCCTGACCCTCAGCCCCGGCGCCCTCGCCGTCGTCCGGACAGCCGGTCGCGGCGCCGACTTTCAGGCGGCTGTATTCCCGTTCCCACTCCGGCAGCGACCGGGGCGCCGGAAGCCCCTCCACCGACAGCAGCTTCTCGATCGCTTCCCGCCGGCGCCGCCGCGCCTCCGGCACGACGCAGTGCTGCTCGACCGCTTCGCGAACGACCGCCGCGAGCTTCTTGCCCTCGCGTCGAGCGCGCCGCGCAACAGCGGCGTACCCGCGAGCGTCGAGCGTCACCTGCACCCTTCTGCTCTCGTCCATGGTCTCTCCCCGCGTCATGGGCGAGGCAAACGTACCGACACAAGTCGTGCGCGTCAACTGCTGCGACACAAACGCGGCGCCACAGAGCGTCACAGCTCGGTGTCGCAGCTTGTCACAGCACTGACAGTCGAGCGGCACCGGCGTCAGTTCCGAGTGCTGCAGCCAGGTTCTTTACTTCTTGACTTATGGTAAAGAACACGACTAGGCTTCACCCTGCATCGGCCATCCGAGAAGAGACGACGTTATGCCACGAGTCAGTTCCAAACGCCAGATCACGCTCCCCATCGCTCAATGCCGGGAAGCCGGCATCGAGCCTGGCGACGAGTACCGTTGCTTCGTTGCCGACGGCCGGATCACCATCGTGCGCGAGGAGGCCGGCGCGGCGAAGGGCTTCCTGCGGCACGTCCCCGCCGACCCGGCGATCAGCGACGACGAGTCGCTTCAGAGCGCACTCGACGCGTCGGGGCCTTGATCGCGGTCGACACGAGCGTCCTGCTCCGCTACCTGCTCCAGGACGACGAGGCGCAGGCGGCTCTTGCGGACGCCGTCTTCGCCGCCGGCGAGCCCGTCCTCGTCACCGATGTCGTCTTGGTGGAGACCATCTGGACGCTGTCCGGCAGGAAGTACGGACTGCCGAAGGCTCAACTGGTGGCCGTACTCGAACGGCTGTTCAGCGAGCCGGACATCCGTTTCGAGGACGACCAGGTCGTGTGGCGAGCTCTCCACGCCTACCGCGGCAGCGGGGCGGCGGGCGAGACAGCGTCGGCCGGAAGCGTCGGATTCGCCGACGCGCTGATCGTGTTCAAGGCGCTCCAGACCGCGGCGAGCGCCGGCGAACCGCTGGACGGGGTCTACACCTTCGACGCAGCCATGCAGCGGCTCCCCCTTGCTGCGGCGCCCTGACCACCTGCGCGGGCCTCGAGTTCGTAGTGCCGCGTTGGATCCGTCCGCCGCGCGTCAGCTCTCGTAGGCTTAGGCTGCCGCCTCTGCTTCGCTTGCCTCCGGCAGCTTGATCGTGTTGGGTCTCCAGTCGAAGAAGGGCGAGAGAAATCTCTGGACCGGCGAGATCCTGGCCCACTCTCCCGAGGGGATCCCCATCGACCGGGACTCCGCGTTGTGGCAGATGCAAGCAAGAACCCGGAGGATCGGCGGTTCATCGAGTTCGATCCGCAACCGATCGATCTCCCCCTGCTGGGCCGTCTCGTGGGATTCGCCCTTTTCTCGGAGCTCCGCTTCCAAGGCGATGAATCGCCGTCGCAAGTCGTCGTGCAGGGCCGCTCTGGCTCGGACGCCGTAGGCCAGGCAGCCGGCCGAGAGGACGGTCAGCAAGAGAACCGGGAGCACCTTCCACAGGTCGGAAACGGCCCCGAGGATCGCCGCGGTCGAGGCGGACCCCATGACCAGACTCCACCACAGAGTGAAGTTCAAGACGTTGGCCATGAAGCGTTGCCGGCGCTCGTGATAGCGAACGGAGAGGCGGACGCTGAACAGCAACTCGTTGTAGCCCACGGCCATCGCCTACTTCTTCTCCTTCTTGTCGTCGCCGCCTCGGGGTTTGAGAACGTCCTTGACGGTCGGCGGCGCGGAGTCTCCGCTGCTCAACGTCCTCTCGGTCTTGCCCTGACTACCGCGAAGCGGCCGGGTGGAACCGCCTTCGCCACCTATGCGAGACGTGCCCTCAGGTGGCTTGGCGGGCTTCTTCGATTCCTGCATCATCGACTCTCTTCTGCTGGAGACCCTAGGCTCCGGGCGCTCCAAGTGTCAACCGCAAGATCTCTTGACAGCAGCTGTCCATCCTGAGGCCCGGCGTTGACGAGAGTCGGAGAACCGCGGGCTTCGAACTCATCCCCTCCCTCCAGCCGCAGGCCCACAGGCCTCGCCGAGCTCGACCGGCTCGTTGGGTTGATGGTCCGGTGGTCCGGTCATGTGACCTGGGCTTCAGGTCGCGCTTGCTGGGAACCGTCGGAGCTCTCCTCGCCTCCAGCGCGGCATGTCACAGCTCGATGTCATAGCTCGTCACAGCTCGGCGTCGCAGCTCGTCGCGGTTGCGCCCGATCAGCCGATCAGGCCGGCCGCGAGCTCGTAGTGCCGCGTTGGATCCGTCCGCGCGGCGCCGGCTTCGGTGAACAGGCCCTTCCCTACGAGCGCCTTCAGATCCCGCTGGAGAGTTCGGCGGTTCGCTTCCGGGCAGAGTGCTTCAAAGTCCTGAATCGTGAGGCGTCCATGCTCGACGACGTGACTCAGCGCGGCTTGCTGCCGGGTCGACAAGGCATGCTGCCGCGCCAGCAAATCCAGGCGAATCGTCCGCTCGCCGCGGGCCTTGACCTCGTCCAACTGGGTGGCCAGCCCCGCCGTGAAGAACTCCAGCCAGCCGGTGAGATCCATTTCCCGCTCGCGCACCTCCTGGAGCGCCCGGTAGAAGGCCGTCCGGTCCCGGTCGTAGTACTCGCTGATGGTGAAGAGCCGCTTGAAGTCGTAGCCGCTCCTGTAGAGACAGAGGGTCGAGAGCAGACGCGAGGTTCGGCCATTGCCGTCCAGGAAGGGATGGATATGGACGAGCTGGAACTGGCCGATGCCGCTGACCAGCACCGGATGCGCGGCATCCTCCTCCCGCAGCCAGTCGACCAGTTCCCGCATCAGGATCGGTACGTCGTACGCCGGCGGCGGCGTGTAGCCGATCTCGCCGGTGGCGCTGTTCACCACGTGGTTCTGGATCCGCCGGTACTCTCCCGGCGCGGCCGAGCCGCCGCGAACGCCTTCGACCAGGCGCCTGTGAATCTCGCGGATCAGCCCCTCGGTGATGGGCTCCCCGCCCCCCAGCCACCCGGAGACGAACTCGAAGGCGTCACGGTAGTTCAACAGCTCGCGGACATCGTCCGGGTCCGCGCCGGGCACGGTCTCGCCGGCGAGGAGGCGTTTGGACTCAGGCAAGGTGAGCCGCGTGCCTTCGATGTGCGTCGTATGGTGGGCCTCCAGGACGAGGGCCTGGGCGCTCATCCGGCGGATCCAGTCCTCCGAGAGCGTCGCAGCCTCCAGGAACCCGCGCGCCCGCTCGATCCGCGTGAGGTCGGCGGTGATCCCGTGGGAGACGGTGAAGCGCGGCTTGAAGCTCATTGCGGGGCACTTCGGGAACGCGGGGCTCCTGGCCGCGTCCGGGCGGTTCCTCGAACCGTCGTTGCCTGCCGTACGTCGATCTTGCCGGTGACCGCGGCGGAGATCAGAGCGGTGCGGAGTTCGTTGAGGAGGTCGATGGCCTGGCCAATCTTGGTGAGGAGAGTGTCGATCGCGGTCGTCTCCTTCCGGATGAACCCAACGATCCGATCTTGCTCGAGGAGCGGTGGCACAGGCGTCGAGAAACGTGCCACGTCGGGCATGTAGATCGTCTGGTGTGTTGAACCCATCGTGAGACGCCGGAGCTCGGGTCTCATGGCGCGAAAGACGTAGAGAAGGTACGTGGGCTGCAGGGTCGGTCCGCAGGTCCAGTTTACGAAGTCCTGTGTGGTCGCCATGTCGACTCCGAGAACTGCCGAGAATCCGACTGACGCTGTTCGAGACAGAATCACGGTCCCCATGGGGAGGAGGTTTGCAGCGGAGTTCACCAGTCCGATCTCGCTGATCTTCTCTGCTGTCTCGTGTACTTCTTCGACGTGCCCATCGCGTATCTGCCAAACGTCTGCGAGACCAAACCAGGGGATGGTGCAGTCCTTCCAGTACTCGGCCTTCTGTCGGCTGGGCGTGTGACCCGACCGAAGCGCTGCTGCGAACTTCGTCTTCTTGACTTCCCAATGCGCCGGAATATCGCCCAGCCACTCGACGCCGGAGTCCTTCATGGGGACGTTCGGGTCGAGACCCCGGGTGACGGCGCGCGTGATGAGGGCGGTGCGTTTCTCCCGGAGCAGCTCGATCAACCGCTCCTTCTTCGCCACCAGCGCGTCGATCTTCGCCGTCTCGCGGTCGAGGAAGTTGGCGACGGCGCGCTGCTCGGCTGGCGGTGCTAACGGGAAGTTAGTGCTGGCAAGGATCGAACCGTTCAGATTACCGAGTCCCGTGGTCGTCGAGGAGGACATCACCAGCTGCTCCCGGCCCGCCCGAGAGTTCATGAAGTACCAGAAGAACCGTGGGACGTGGTCGGCCGACACCCGCAGGCGTTGCATGAAGTTCGAGTAGCAACACTTCATGGCTGCGATTCGCGTGTCTACGATGGTCGTCTTTCCGATGTGATCCGCACTTCCGCTTGACTTAGTGACGATCAGGTCGCCGACGGACAGCCTCGCCGACGCTGCGTCGCGAGCACTGAGCCGTCTACGGGCGGGCTCGGCGATCTTCCATCGGCCGTCCGCCGTTTGCTCGGTCGACCTGAGGACAATGCTGCCGTCCTCGTCGAAGTCGTCGCCCCAAACGCCGCTATCGTTGCGGATAAGGGCTGTCTTGAGCGGCTTCACCTCCCAGTGGACCGGAATCGCTCCCAGCCACTGGACGCCGGTGTCCTTGTACGCAGCGTAGGGAGCAAAGCGCCTCAGTGGGTGTAGCCCTAGCCGATCAGCCTCGCCGGTCACGCTCCTCCGCCTCCTCCTGGCGGCCCAGTTCCCAGCCGCCAAGGCCCAGCGGCGGACCAGCCCTGCCTGAACGAACCGCCTCCGATGAGGCTGTCGCATACCGGCCCCAGGAAGCGCAGCAGCTCTTCTCCCGCGTCCGCCAGCAGGGCGGGCCCGTCGGCCGACGCGCCGATCTGCTGCTGCAGGACCCGCCACCGTTGCGCGCGCGTGGCGTCCAGGTAGTAGCCGGGCGTCAGCGCCGCGGGCCTCTCGCCCGCGAGCGGGGTTTGCCGTCTCCGAAGCGTCTCCTCGATCGCGGTGCGGAGCGTTTCGCCGTCGAACCGGAACCGGCGGGCGAGGCAGGCGATGTCCCACAGGTCCTTCACGCGAGTGTTCGTCATGCCCCGGCTCACCATCGCATCGAACTTCTCGGCGACGAGCGTCTCCCGCGGGTAGGTCCAAAGACGCGGCGCTGGCAGGTCAAGGAGGGTCGGGTAGTCGCGCTCTTCGCGTTCGGGCGTGACGACGTCGCCGAAGCCGATGTCAACCTGCAGGGGTAGTCGCGCCCGGCCGAGGCGGCCCTCGATTCGCGCCCGTACGCCGCCGTCGGGCTGTTCGTCGCGGATGTCGCGCATCCGGATCGTTGTCGGATGGAAGATGACGCCATCTTGGGGGCATGGTACGGCGCAGATCGCTTCAAACGAGGCCCGCAGTGCCGCATGGTCTTCGGGTGCAGAGGCGAGCAAGTCGATGTCACGGGTGGGTCGCAGTTCCTGTCCGGGTCCATACCCGGAAGAGTGCGGCGCCCTTCAGGGTGAATCGATCCACTTCAGGGGAGGCGGCGAGACGGTACAGGAAGCGCTCCATCGCGTAGCGCTGGAGCACGAGATTGAAGCGGATCCCCTGGCGGTGGGCGAGGCTCAGCAGGCGCCGGTGAATGGACGCGGGGACGTTGCGGAGCTCCCTCTTGCGGGTCATGCCGACAGAGCTTCCAGCACCGGACCGACCAACGACTTGGCGCGGCAGACTTCCGCCGCGCGCCAGACCTCGTCGGCGGTTGCTTGGTGGTCACGCAGGGCATCGCGAAGCGCCTCCAGCGCCACGTCTTTTCCGACCAGCCTGCGGAATCGAAAGCAGTCCACGACCGTGCGGGCCGGGCTCGTGATCCGAGTCGGAACCCCCTCGAAGGTTGCCCCTACGACCCCGTAGTGGAGCGAGGCGCCTGAGAAGCGAACGATCTTGACCGGTAGTTCGCCAAGTTGAGGGGCTCGGGCTTTGTGCGGAATGGCGATCCACTCCTGCCACGGGAGCTGGGTTCCAAGGCCGTGGACACTCAGCGCGGACAGCAGGCACACAATCCCGCCCGGCACCCGCGCGCAGACCGCGCCGAGGGTGTAGTGCTCAGTGGGTTCGATGTCGGTGAGTCGGTAGAGACCGCGGGCGACTTTCTCGACCGACCCGGCGTCCACGAGTCGCCTCAGTTGGCGAGAGTGGATCCCCAGTTCGGCTGCGTCGCGCTGCCGGAAGAAGGCCCGGTTGCCGAGGCTCTGCCTCGCGGTAGCGGCGAGTCGAGGAGCGCGGTTGGAAACGTCGGCAACTGCGGATGTCTGCCTGCTGTTGTCGACGGCCATGACGGGAGCATAGGCCGGGGTATGCCAGCGTGTCAAAGTGTCGGCAACTGGGAGTCAGTGCCGACATTTCGGTGTAGCGCTCCGTTCAGGAACCTATCCCGTCGGCTGATCCGCCAACCGTCGCCAACTGCTTCACGAAGGCTCTGAGCGGACCGAACGTGGGCGAGTCCCTGTTCCAGGTCCCCTGCGCGACGCCGACACTGAGCCTGTTCCCTGGGTCGGTGCTTGCGGCCTGATACGCGTAGGCGAAGGCCTTGGCACGTCTTGCGGTGTTCCATTCCGCGTGCCGGACCTTCGCCACGCACTGGAGGTACTCCTCGGTGCAGCGAGCCTCCGGTGCCTCCCGGACGGAGCTGACACAGAGGGACTCCAGCGAGCCCGGTGAGCTTCCGTCCGGTGTGATGAAGACGCCCACCGCCGGCCGGTCGCGTTCCGAGTACTCACTGTGCTCGTTCGGCGGATTGAGCCCTTTCGACTGCAGCGCGTCACGGACGCTCTGAAAGGCGCTCGGCGGCTGGTCGTCTGCGTCACGCACGACGCCGATGGCCTGAAGTCCGCCGATCCTTCTCGCATCCTGAAGGACCAGGTCGAGAACCTCCTTGAGTCTGTCCTTGCCGCCCATCTCTAGACCGAAGTTCTGGGCGCTCCGGGGCCTTGGGTCGGCGCTTCGGGCGTTGTTCCAGTTGGTCTTTTGGTTGTCAGGCGCTGCTCCGTTTCTGCCATTTGTAGCCATGTAATGATGTGTTTGACTGTTGAAAGGCAGGAGGCTTTCGTGTATGATGAGAAGCCATGTACATCGAAAGCGTGC
>JAAXHG010000168.1 GCA_012270995.1 Vicinamibacteraceae bacterium
GAGGTGCAGCAGTACATCAACGAGGCTCAGGATCGCTCGGCCGCTCTGACGGAGGTGGCCGAGGCGGTGCAGACCCAGTTCGACAGCCGCGTCATGCTCGTGGGCGCCGGGCAGTCGGCGCTCTCGGCCGGCACGCCGGCGCTGCTGTGGCTCCGCGACCGCTTCCGCATCGCGGTCGAGCTGACCGACGCCGACGTCGAGGCGGTGACCCGCAAGGTGCTCCTGCACAAGCGACCGAGCGCGGGTCCCGAGATCGACGGGATGTTCGACGCGCATGCCGGCGAGGTCGCCCGTCACCTGCAGGGTACCCGGGTGGCGTCGCGGCCCGAGGACGCGGGCGACCGGGTTGCCGACTATCCGTTGCTCTGCACGCGGCGGCGCTTCTGGGAGGCGTGCTTCCAGGCCGTCGACGCCGCCGGCAGTCACAGCCAGCTCCGGTCGCAACTGCGCATCCTGCACGACTCGCTCGCGAACGTGGCGGACCGCCCGCTCGGGGCGACCATTCCGGCCAGCGATCTCTTCGACGCGCTGGCGCCGAGCCTGGTCAGCACCGGCGTGCTGCTGAACGAGCTCAACACCCGCATCCAGAAGCTGGATGACGACGGCGAGCAGGGGCGACTGCGGCGCGACCTGTGCGGGCTGGTTTTCCTGATCGGGAAGCTGCCGCGCCAGGAAGGCACCGATCTCGGCGCCCGCGCCAACGCGAACACGCTGGCCGACCTCCTGATCGACGACATCACGACCGATTCCGGTCCCCGGCGTCACGCCATCGCCGCCACGCTGGAGGCGCTGGCCGGGGACGGCGTGCTCATGAAGGTCGGCGACGAGTACCGGCTGCAGACCACCGAGGGCGCCGAGTGGGACCGCGCGCTCCGCGAGCGCCGGCAGGCCCTGACCGACGTGGAGATCGCCACCCGCCGCGAGCACCTGTTCGCGCAGACCGTCCAGGAGGCGCTCGGCAGAATCAGGCTCCAGCACGGTCAGGCCAAGCTACGCCGCAAGCTCGCGCTGCACCACGGGACCGAGCCGCCGGCCGCAAACGGCGACGTGGTCAGCGTCTGGCTGCGCGACGGCTGGTCGTGCGGGCGGAAAGAGGTCGACAACGAGGCGCGACGGCTGGGGGGCGACGACCCGACGCTGCACGTCCATCTGCCGCAGAGAAGCGCCGACGTCCTCCGGGGCCACGTCCTCGACGCCGAGGCGGCCCGGCAGGTGCTCGACCACTACGGCGTGCCCGCTTCGCCCGAGGGGCAGGAGGCCCGCGAGAGCATGGAGAGCCGGCGGGCGCGCGCCGCACAGGAGCGCGACGCTATCGTTCGCGAGGTGTTGCGCGCCGCGACGGTTCTCCAGGGCGGCGGCACCGAGGTCTTCGGCGACAGCCTGACCGAGAAGCTCAAGACCGGCGCCGGCGCTTCCCTCGCCCGCCTCTTTCCCCGCTTCGACGACGGCGACCACCGCGGTTGGGAGGGGGCGGTGACCCGCGCCCGCCAGGGGTCGGACCAGCCGCTCAAGGTGGTCGGCTGGGACGGCGCCACCGACGCCCACCCGGTGGCCAAGGAGGTGCTCGGCGCGGTGGGCGCCGGCGCCCGTGGCACCGCGCTCCACAAGGCCCTGAAGACCGCCCCCTACGGCTGGCCGCAGGACGCCGTCGACGCCGTGCTTATCGCCCTGCACCGCGCCGGTCATCTGCGCGCCACCCGGAACGGGCGGCCGGTTACCGCGGGCGCGCTCGACCAGGCCGGGGTGAAGACGGCGGAGTTCCGTCCCGAGAAGGTCCGGCTGACCACCAGCCAGCGCATCGCCCTGCGCGGGCTCTTCGGGAAGCTGGACATCAACGCGAAGAGCGGGGAGGAGGAGAGTCGCGCGCCGGAGTTCCTCGGGGCGCTCGAGGTCCTCGCCGACCGCGCGGGCGGTCCGGCGCCGTTGCCGGCGGCTCCCGACACGGTGACCCTTGACGACATGAAGCGGCTCGCTGGCGCGGAGCAGCTCGCTGAGATCCACGCCCGGAAGGACGTACTGGAGCGGTGGATCGAGGCGTGGACCGTCCTCGCGGATCGCGCCGAAGCCCGGATTCGGGACTGGCGCCTCGCCGTCGCGCTCCGGCGTGACGCCGAGGGGCTGCCGGCGGCCGCCCCCATCGGCGCGGACATCGACGCCATCGTCGAGCAGCGTTCGTTGCTGGCGGAGACCGACCCGGTCAGACCGATCGTCGCTATGCTGGCCGCCGGGTTGCGCGAAGCGCTCGCCGACAAGCACCGCGAACTGACTGAAGCGATCGAGGCGGCCTGCGCCACCCTCGCGGGAGACGCCACGTGGTCGAGGCTGGACACCGCGGATCAGGGAGCGGTTCGCCGGCGACTCGGTCTCGACGCGCCCCCGCCGCTGGCGGTGGCGACGGACGACAATCTGCTGCGCACGCTNNAGGCGGCGAAGCGGATCGATGCCGACAAGCCGCTCGGCGGTGGAAGGGCGCCGGACGGCACGAGCCCGCCGACGCCTCCCCGCACGACGACCCTCCGCGTGCGCCGTGGTACGCTGCCCGACGAGGCGGCGGTGCGCCGGTGGTTGCGCGAGCAGGAGGCCAAACTCATGGAGGCGATCCGGACTGGGCCCGTGATCGTCCGCTAGAAGAGTCACCGATGCCCGGCGACGAAGGGGAGCCATGCGGACGCATCAGTTGTTCGTCAGCCACTCGTGGAGTTACTCAGGTCAATACGAAAGGTTGATTGCTCTGCTGAGGAGCAGAAGCTACTTCCACTTCAGGGACTATTCCGTACCTCGCCACGATCCCATTCATGGTACGGGAACGGACGTCCAGTTGCGAGAGGCTATCCGGCGACAGATGGCTCCGTGCGGTGTCGTTCTCATTCTGGCCGGCATCTACGCCACGTACAGCAAATGGATCGACAAGGAGATCGACCTGGCGAGAAATGGGTTCAGCGAGCCGAAGCCCATAATCGCGATTGAGCCTTGGGGCAGTCAGCGCACTTCCACTCGAGTGAAGGCTGCGGCAGATCGCGCTGTGGGTTGGAACACCGAGAGCATCGTGGGCGCGATCAGGGAGCTGTCATGACGAACGACTCGGAGCGCCACGAACTGCTGGAGCTCTACAAGCTCCACGCCGAGCTCGCCGACCGGGTGAGCCAGCGCCGCGAGGGCGCCAACCGGCTATACGTCGGTCTTCTGGCCGGACTCGCGGCGTTTCTGGCCGTCCTGCTCCGGTTCGGTGTCGGCGATCTCCCCGTGCGAGTCGTCCTGGTTCTGGTCGGTCTCGTCGGCACCCTGCTGTGCGTGTCCTGGTACGTCGTCCTCCGGTCGTACCGCCAGCTCAACACCGGCAAGTTCCTGGCCCTGCGCGAACTGGAGAGCAAGCTGGCCTACCCGTTCTTCCGGCGCGAATGGGACTTGCTGGGCGAAGGCGAAGACAGAAGGCGCTACTGGCGGTTGACAGTGGTGGAAATCGGCCTTCCATGCCTCTTCTTCGCGCTCTTCTTCGCGCTCCTGGCGTTCTCGGTTTTTGGCCCGGGCGAGTGAACAGGGAGGGACCTGCCGTGCGGCATGGCAGCAAGGCCCGCTGTTTCGCCACAACAGTCCGGCGGCGGAGCGCTCCGAGCGCTGGGGACACCGACTCTTGGAGGCGTGCGGAATGGACCATCGAATCAGGGTATCCGTAGACGCCGACGTCGCGGACGCGTACCGCGGGTATGCAGATTTCGTCATCACCGGCGGTGCCGATGTGCTCGCCATGGATCCGTCTTCGCGGCACGCGGATGCGGCACGCGGATCGTGACGCCCGCGGACTTCCTGCACGGTGATTGAGATGCAGTCGTTGTCCGGCGAACTTCGCAACCAGCTCGCGGCGGCAGTCAAGGCCGCTCGGCGGACCGGCGAGGCCGGCGCGCGCAGCGCCCTGGGCGTGCTGGCCGTCGGCGATGGTCGGGCGCATCCGTCGCTGTCGCCGGACCAGCAGGATCTGCGGCGGCGGCTCCGCGCGCACGGGCGTCAACTGGGCGACCGCCTCGACGTGGAGACCGGCGTGCAGCAAGTCGAGCGCCTCGTCCACGAGGTCGCCTACGAGCACTGGCACCGGATGCTCTTCGCCCGCTTCCTGGCCGAGAACGACCTGCTGATCGAGCCCGACTCGGGCGTCACCGTTTCGCTGACCGATTGCGAGGAGCTGGCCCGCGAGCGGGGACAGGACTGCTGGTCCGTGGCCGGGCGCTTCGCGGAGCGGATGCTGCCCGGCATCTTCCGCAGCGACGACCCCGCCCTCGCCGTCCCCCTGGCGCCCGAGACCCGGCAAGAGTTGGAGCGGCTGCTTGAGTCTCTGCCGCCCGCAGTTTTCTTGGCGCGCGACTCGCTGGGCTGGACCTACCAGTTCTGGCAGGCCGAGCGGAAGGAGGTCGTCAACAAGAGCGGCGTCAAGATCGGCGCCGACGAGCTGCCGGCGGTGACGCAGCTCTTCACCGAGCGCTACATGGTGCTGTTCCTGCTGCACAACACCGTCGGCGCTTGGCGTGCGGGCCGGGTCCTGGCCGCGCAGCCGGAGCTGGCCGCGACCGCCGCGAGCGAGGACGAGCTGCGCCGGGCGGTACGGCTGGAGGCGGCCGGCGGCTACGACTGCTCGTACCTTCGATTTGTCCGCGAGCCGCGCGAAGACGACGAAGAGGAGCACCCCACCGGCCCCTGGCGGCCGGCAACGGGGATCTTCGCGGGCTGGCCGCGGTCGGCCGCGGACCTGCACGTGCTCGACCCATGCTGTGGCAGCGGTCACTTCCTGGTCGAATGCCTCGACCTGCTGGTCCGCCTGCGCATGGAGGAGGAGCGGCTCGCCCCGGGCGCCGCCGTCGAGGCGGTGCTGCGCGACAACCTGTTCGGCCTGGAGATCGACCCGCGCTGCACCCAGATCGCCGCGTTCAACCTAGCCCTGGCCGCCTGGACGTGGCCCGGCGCCGGGGGGCATCGCCCCCTGCCGGCGCTGAATCTGGCGTGCAGCGGCCTCGCCCCGAATGGGAGCCGGGACGACTGGACCGCCATGGCGGAGGCGGCGGCCGACGCCGGCGGGCTGCCGGCGCGGTGCGACTTGCTCGGTGTCGACGACTCGCTGATGTCGGCGCCGCTTCGCTACAGCCTGGGCGCCCTGCACGACCTGTTCGTCCAGGCGCCCGTTCTCGGCTCGCTCATCGACCCCCGCGCGGTGCAGGCCGACCTCTTCCAGCACGACTACGAGTCGGCGAGCGAGCTGCTCTGCGCCCTGCTTGACCGGGAGGGCGCGAACGACGAACAGACTGAGCGCGCTGTGGCCGCCCAGGGCATGGCGCGCGCCGCGGAGCTGCTGGCCGGCCGCTACCACTTGGTCATCACCAACGTGCCCTACCTCGCCCGCGGCAAGCAAAGCGATGCGCTGAAGCAGTTCGCCCAGGACCGGCACCCGGCAGCGAAGGGTGACTTGGCCACGCTGTTCGTCTCGCGGGGCTTCGACTGGCTCGACGAACACGGCGTCCAGGCGGTGGTCACACCGCAGAACTGGCTGTTCCTGACGAGCTACAGGAAGCTCCGGGAGAGGCTGCTGAAAGCGGCGACGTGGAACTTGGTCGCGCGGCTGGGGCCGGGGGCGTTCGAGACGATTGGCGGGCACGTGGTGAACGTGGCGTTGAACGTGCTCTGCGCGGAGAAGCCGAAGCGAGAATGGCAGATGGCCGGCATCGACGTGTCGGCGGTGCGGGGCGAACGGCCGTTCCGTGCGGACGAGAGGGCCGCGCTTCTGCGAGGAGGAAGCGACGATCCCGCGGCCGCGCGCCGCACGTCCAACGGCGCGATGCGGGCGGTTCGTCAACGCGCACAGCTCGGCAATCCGGATTCGATGCTCGCGTTTCGCGGCAGCGCCGGCAGTGAACACCTCTCCAGGGTCGCCTTGGCGTACCAGGGGACGTCCACCGGCGACAACTGCGCGGCCGTCCTCGCGCATTGGGAATTACCGCGTGTGGGCGAAGGCTGGACTCACCTGCAAGCGGCGTCGGGCGAAGCTGTCCCATTTTCGGGAAGAGCACATCTGCTGCGGCGTACTGTTCTGGACTCCGAAAACACCACTTCGACCGTGCGCGGGCGGAAGGCATGGCGGCACGAGGGTATGGCCGTGTCTCGAATCGGGCAACTGGTGCCGACGAGGTATACGGGCGAGCATTTCTCGAACGTCGTTCCCGTGGTGGTTCCTCACGACCAAGCTCACCTGCCCGCCGTCTGTTGCTTCTGTGAGAGCGGCGAGCTGGAGAACGCTCTGCGCGCTCTCAACCCTAGCATCAGCGTCGACAACGGGTACTTCGGGAAAATACCCTTCGACCTCTCGCACTGGCAGGAGGTGGCTGCCGAGAAGTATCCGAATGGCCTTCCCGAGCCGTATTCCGACGATCCGACGCAGTGGATCTTCCACGGCCACCCGTGCGGGAGTGTCGCGTGGGACGAGGACACGAAACGAGTCATGCACGGGCCCCAACGGATCGACGCAACTGTTCTTCAGGTGGCCGTCGCGCGGCTCCTCGGGTACCGCTGGCCCGCCGAGCAGGATCCGGACCTTCGGTTGGCGGCCGAAGCACGGGAATGGATGGAGCGGTGCTGGAAACTCGCCGAGTTCGCCGACGCCGACGGCATTGTCTGTCTGCCTTCGGTTGGTGGTGCGTTCGCAGCGGCGGACCGTCTGCGCCAACTGCTTGTCGCCGCGTACGGCGCCGACTGGACGCTGGCGACCGAGCGGCAACTCCTCGTTGCCGCGGCCGGAAAATCCGAGCCGGTCGATTCCATTGAGACGTGGCTGCGCGACCGCTTCTTCGAAGAACACTGCCAGCAGTTTCTTCAGCGTCCCTTCGTCTGGCACATCTGGGACGGCCGCCGCGACGGTTTCCATGCGCTTGTCAACTACCACCGCCTCGCCGGTGCGGACGGCGACGGCCGGCGTACCCTCGAAGCGCTGACGTACAGCCACCTCGGAGACTGGATCGCGCGGCAAGCCGCAGATCGCAACCAGGGAATCGACGGAGCGGACGGGCGACTCGCGGCCGCGCAGGACCTCCGGAATCAACTCGAAAAGATCATCGCCGGCGAGCCTCGGTGCGACGTGTTCGTCCGCTGGAAGCCGCTCGATCAGCAGCCAATCGGCTGGGAGCCGGACATCAACGACGGGGTCCGGCTCAACATCCGCCCGTTCATGTTGGCCGAGCTCGCGCAGGGCGGTCGCGCGGGCGCCGGCGTCCTCCGCGTCAAGCCGAAGATCGTCTGGAACAAGGACCGAGGCAAGGAGGCGCTCAATCCGCGCAAGCGCTGGAAGCCGCCGTGGCCGGAAGAGAACCTCGACGGTGATGCCGACATTGACGAAGAGCGGGAGCTTCGGCCGAGGGAGGGCTACCCGTGGTTCTGGGGCTGCCCCGGGGACGGGTCGGGCGTCGAACGTACCGACTTCCCCGGCGGACCGGACTTCGACGGCAACCGCTGGAACGACCTGCACTACACGAACGCTGTGAAGCGGGCCGCACGGGCGCGAAGGGAGGTCGAAGCGGGGCGGAGGGAAGGCGATGCCTGCTGATCGGGACTCACGATGGCCGTACCCCGGCGCACGCTGGTGGAAGTTCGATCTGCACACGCATACGCCGGCCTCGGTCGACTACGGCAGAGGGTCGACGGGGACGTCGCCGAGAGACTGGCTCCTGGACTACATGCGCGCAGGCGTGGACTGCGTGGCGGTGACGGATCACAACTCCGGGGAGTGGATCGACGAACTGAAGGCGGCTCTGGCGGCGCTGGAACTCGAGGCATCGTCGGACTACCGGCCGCTGCATCTGTTTCCGGGGGTCGAGATAACCGCCAACGGTGGGATACACGTGCTGGCGGTGCTCGATCTCGGCAAGGGGACGAGCGACGTCGCGACCTTGCTAGGGGCCGCGAGGTATGGCGGCAAGCCCGGATGCAGTGACGTCGCCGCGAGCAAGGCGCCCATCGAAGTGGTGGAGGCCATCCTGGACGCGGGAGGCATACCGATTCTCGCGCACGTCGACGGCCCCTCGGGAGCTGGGGCATTGCCGGGCAACACATTGAAGCCGTTGCGGGACGTGGAGGGGCTGCTCGCCGTGGAGGTGGTGGACACCGACCGTGAGATACCCGGAGCGTACCAGACGAACCGACCTGCCTGGGCGGAGGTGCTCGGCTCCGACTCTCACCACCCGTCGGGCGCGAGTGGGGCGCGCTTCCCGGGATCTCACTACACGTGGGTCAAGATGGCCCGTCCGTCGCTCGAAGGGTTGCGCCTGGCACTGCTCGACGGCGGCGGCTTCTCGATTCGCCGCAGCGACGAGGCGGAAGCTCTGGACCCCTTCGGGAGGCCCAAGCATTTCGTCGAAGCCATCGAGATCGGCGAGGCGCGGTACATGGGACGCGGCAAGCCGTCGAGGCTCGAGTTCCATCCGGCGTTCAATGTCCTCGTGGGCGGGCGCGGCACCGGCAAGTCGACGGTCGTTCACGCACTGCGGATCGCGTCCGGCAGGGAAAGAGAACTGCAGAATCTCGACAAGACCAGCGACCCACGCGTGACGTTCGAGCGCTTCAACCGCGTTCCGGCCGACCGCCGTAGCAAGGGGGGGCTGACCGAGAAGACGGTGATTCGGTGGATCGTCATGCGCGATGGCGTTCGGCATCGGGTGACCTGGCGGCGGCAGGGCAACACCATCAGCGTGCAGGAGGACGCGGGAGACTCGAAATGGAGGGCGTCGCCGGTCCAGGCGGTGACGCCGACGCGGTTTCCCCTGCGGATGTTCGGGCAGGGGCAGATCGCGGCGCTGGCGGGCGAGAACCAGCAGCCACTGTTGCAAGTGATCGACGACGCGGCCGATGTGACCGAGCTGCGGAGAGAACTCACGGAGGCGTGCCAAGCGTTCTACGCGGCGCAGGCGAGGATCCGGGAAGTCGATGGCCAGCTTGCTCGTCGTGACGGCCTCGTGGTCGAGCAGCAGGATGTCGGGCGCAAGCTGGCCCGCTTCGAGGACGCCGGGCACCGGGACGTCCTGTCGGCCTACCGGCAGCGCAACCGGCAGCGGCGGGAGCTGGACCGGCAGTTCGAAGCGGCGGCGTCGATGCCCGCACGCATCGAGGTTCTGGCCGGCGAGCTGGTGGCCGATGACCTACCGGACGGCCTGTTCGTTCCCGATTCGGCGGACGCGCCGGAGGTCCTCAATGTCGTCGGCCGTCTCGCCGCCAGCGTAGATCAGGCGGCGGGTCGGTTACGGACCGCCGCGGAAGGTCTGCGCGACGCCATCGAGACTCAGCGTGCGGCGTTGGAGAAGAGCGCTTGGCACGCGGCGGTGAGTGACGCGCGCGCAGACTACGAGAAACTGGTCGGAGCCTTGCGCGCGGAGGGCGTCGACGACCCGAGCGAGTACGGGCGCCTGATGCAGGAGCGCCAGCGGCTCGATGCCGAGATCGAACGGCTGGACTCGTTGCGGGAAGAGCGCGACCGGCTGATTGAGCGATCACGATCGCGGCTGCAGGCGGTCGGGGCGGCGCGCCGGGCGGTGAGCGACGCCCGCGTCGCGTTTCTTGAGAACGCACTGGCCCGGAACCGTTTCGTGCGCATTCGAAGCCGCCTGTACGGGGGCGATCCGCAGGTGGTCGAGAGGTCGCTTCGCGACGCGCTGGGCGTCCCCGACGACCGTTTCGGCGAGGACATCCTGGTCGTGGAGGGGGATCGAGCTCGGAAGGGCGAGGTGGCCAAGCTGCTCGCGGGCCTCCCGGAAGATCCGCACCGGCGCCGCGAAGCGATCGAGCAGCGCATCGAGCGGTTGAAGGAGCGCATGGTCGCGGCGGCGGCCGGGAACGGTGACTTCGGCGGGCACCTCAACAACTACTTCGAACGCGAGTGCGGCAAGAGTCCCGAGCTGCTCGACAAGCTGCTTACCTGGTTTCCGGAAGACGGGTTGGACGTCGAGTACAGCCGTAGCGGAGATGGCACGGATTTCCGGCCCATCGGGCAGGCCTCGGCGGGGCAGCGTTCGGCGGCCATGCTGGCCTTTCTGCTCGCGCACGGCGAGGAGCCACTGGTGCTGGATCAACCCGAAGACGACCTCGACAATCACCTCATCTACGACCTGGTGGTGCGCCAGATCAGGGAGAACAAGGCGAGGCGGCAGATCATCGTGGTGACGCACAACCCGAACGTGGTCGTGAACGGCGACGCGGAGATGCTCCACGTGCTCGATTTCCGTCGCGGGCAGTGCGTGGTCGGCAAGTCGGGGTCGCTGCAGGACAAGGAGCTGCGCGAGGAGGTCTGCCGCGTGGTCGAAGGCGGGCGCGAGGCGTTCGCCAGTCGTTACCGGCGTCTCGGGCGGAGTTGATGCATGTTCAACAGTCGCAAGGAGCTGCTGGACCGCATACGGCTCGGCGAGGCCGCGTTCCTGGAGCTGAAGGAGGTGCGCTTCGCGGGCGGCAAGGTGAAGGGGCCCGGACGCGACGAGCTGGCCGACGAGTTGGCGGCGTTCGCGAACGGTCGGGGTGGGGTATGCCTCTTGGGCGTGGCGGACAGGCCGCGCGAGATCGTGGGCATTCCCGTCGACCGTCTGGAGGCCGTGGTCGTCTTCGTCCGGGAGATCTGCACCGACTCCATCGATCCGCCGCTCGTGCCGGTCATCGATCCGCTGTGGTTGCCGGCGACGAGCGGCGAAGAGCTCGCCGTCGTCAAGATCGACGTGCCGCGCAGCCTGTTCGTGCACCGGAGCCCGGGGGGATTCCTGCACCGCGTCGGTGACGCCAAGCGCGTGATGTCGTCCGAGTATCTCGGACGGTTGTTCGAGCAGCGCCGCCGGACGGGCATCGTTCGGTTCGACGAACAGACGGTGGCGGGCGCGACGATCGATGATCTTGCGGCGGGGCTGTGGGAGCGCTTTCGCACTTCTCGCACCGGAGACGCGCGCGACGGGCTCCTGACCAAGCTGGGACTGGCGGGCGCGGACGAGCTGGGAATCCTCCGGCCGACGGTCGCAGGCACGCTGATGGCGACGGATGATCCGCGGCGGTGGCTGCCCAATGCGTTCATCCAGGCTGTCGCCTATCGGGGGACCCGGATTCAACCCGATCAGTCGGGAGATCCGTACCAGCTCGACGCCGCCGACATCGCGGGCCCGTTGGATGCCCAGGTCGGGCTGGCGTGCCGTTTCGTCGCGAGGAACATGAAGGTCGCGGCGTTCAAGCACCTGGGGCGGGCCGACCGGCCGCAGTTCGACATGGAGGCCGTTTTCGAGGCGGTCGTCAACGCGGTCGCCCATCGGGACTACTCGATTCACGGATCCAAGATTCGGTTGCGCCTCTTCGACGACCGGCTGGAGCTGTACTCGCCGGGCGGGATTCCTAATGCGATGACCGTCGAGGGCCTTGCGCACCTGCAGTCCGCGCGAAACGAGGTCGTCACCAGTCTGCTGGCCAAGTGCCCGGTGCCGGCCGAGATTCCGTGGCTCCGGACGGATCGGGTCACCCTGATGGACAAGCGCGGTGAAGGTGTGCGGATCATCCTGGACAACGGAGAGCGACTGGCGGGCAGGACGCCCGAGTATCGACTCGTGGACGAGGCGGAGCTCGTGTTGACGATGCATGGAGCGGGCGCCGAGTGATGTCAGAGGCCGACCCCGACGAGGAAGCGTCTGACGACCGCCGCGCGCACGACAGGAGAGCGCCGCTCCGGGGGACGACCCCCATCGCCGACCCGACCCATCTTTGGACAGTCATCGCATGAACCTGACGCGGCGCGGCTGCGCGGTCGATCCCGCCGTTGGCGACTCGACGCAGCGGACCAGGCAGACCATCCGCTGGAGACACCTCAGCATGTCGATCGTTGACGCATCGTTGAGAAAGACCTGGAACTCGCTGCGGGCGAGGATGCAGGTGGAGAACGACTTCCTCGACGAGGTCGCTGAGCAGATCGACGCGTGGCGGCAGGCGGGCGCCCGCTGATGGCCGACTCCGTCCTCGACCGGCTGGTCGCCAGTCTGCGGACGAAGGACGCGCCGCTCGACGGTGAGGCGCGGCCGGATGCGGTCGTCTGGACCGACCCGAAGGGGGAATGGAGGCCTCTTGTCGACCTGTTGCTGCAGCACGTCCAGGAGTACCTCGTGCTGGGCGACTACGACCCCGAGCGCCGCACTGGTCCCGCCGTCTGGCTGCGCTGCGTCGTCGACGGGACGCTCGACGAGCCCGCTCTTCCCGAGGGTCGCTCACCGATTGTCTATCTGCCCGGCGTGGCGCGTCAGGATCTCCGCGCTGGCCAGGAGTGCCCCGACGAACTGAGGCCGCTGGTGGAGCTGCTGTTTCGGGGCGCATTGTGGCACCAGGCGAACGGAAGCGACTGGACCGTGAACGCCTTCCTGACGTCGCGGAAGACGCTCGGTCTGGATGTCGCCGGCGACCGCACCACCGCGGAGGCCCTGCTGCGGGCACTGCCTGAGGTCGCGCTGGCGCCGGTGGCGCAACTGGAGGGACGCCGCCTCGAGGCGGAAGACTTCGACCGCATGCTGGCCGGCGACGTCATCCGGGATCTGCTGCGGTGGATGGGCGACCCCGAAACGACCCGCGCGCGTCTGGGCGACAACGGCTGGCACGCGTTCTGCAACCGTTGTCAGGACGAGCTGGGGTTCAGTCCGGCGCAGGAGGCGGACGTCGTCGCCGGCGAGCGCATGGCCAGGGGCGAGGAGGGGTGGGCGAAGGTCTGGGAGCGGTTCGGCGAGGCGCCGGGCGCCTACGGCGACGTTGTGGGTCTCCTGCGGCGAAGCGCGCCGGCAGGCGCCTTGCGGTTCGAGGAACGGGAGCGGTGGCCGGACCTGAACGACGAGGACGAGAGAGCGGTGCGCGACGCGCTCGAAGGGCTCCCGAAGCTCCCGCACGACGAGGCGTGCGTGGCGGTGACCGCTTTCGAGAGAAGCCATGGCGAACGGCGCAACTGGGTATGGGCGCGCCTGGGGCTGGCCCCGATGGCCGAGCTGCTGAAGCCGCTCGCGAGCCTGGCGACGGCGGCGCGGCAGGTCCTGGGGGGAACCGAGCCCGCGGACGTGGCGGGCGCCTACGTCGAGCGCGGCTGGCAGGCCGATCTCGGCGCCTGGCAGGCGGTGGCGGCGGCGCCGGTGTCCGACGAGGCGTGCGTGGCGGCGGCGGTGCGACACCTGCTGCAGCCCTGGCTGGAGGAGTCGGCGCGGGCGTTTCAGGCGGCGGTGGAACGCAGGCCTCTGCCGGGGGCCGGCGAGCAACCGCCGGTGAACGCGGAGGACGACGGTTGCCTCGTCTTCGTGGACGGCCTGCGCTTCGACCTCGCGCAACGTCTGGCGGAACGGCTCGAAGGCCGCGGGTTCCGCGTGGACCTGGGCCGGCGGTGGGCCGCGCTGCCGGCGGTGACCGGGACGGGGAAACCCGCGGTGACGCCGGTGGCGGGAGAGATCGAGGGCGACGCCCTCGGCAAGGCGTTCGGCGCGCGGCTGAAGGCCGCCGGCAAGCCGGCCGATGCGCCGGCGCTGCGCGACGCGATGGCGGTCCGCGGCTACCAGATTCTCGTCGGCGACGGCGCCGACGCTCCCCGCGCCCATCCGGCGCATGGGTGGCTGGAGACCGGCGAGTTCGACACCCTCGGCCACCAGCGCGGCGCCCAGCTCGCGCGTCATCTCGAAGGCGAGCTGGAGCGCGTGGCGCAACGGATAGAGCGCGTGCTCGACGCCGGCTGGGCGTCGGTGCGCGTGGTGACCGACCACGGATGGCTTCTGCTGCCCGGGGGGCTGCCGAGGGTGGACCTGCCGAAGCACATGACGGAGAGCCGCTGGGCCCGTTGCGCGGCTGTCGCCGGAGAGTCGACGCCCGACGTCGTCAGGGCTCCCTGGTACTGGAACGGTGCGCAGTGGTTCGCGACGCCGCCCGGCATCGCCTGCTTCAACCGGTCGGAGGAGTACGCGCACGGCGGACTGAGCATCCAGGAGTGCCTGATTCCCGATCTCGTCGTGACGCGCGTCGAAGGAGCCGAAACCGCCGGCAGCATCACGTCGGTCACGTGGCGCGGCCTCCGCTGCTTCGTCGAGGCGGAGGTCCGCGGCGGTCCGGTGACGGCCGACCTGCGGCTGGGGCGGCCCAGCGGCGAGTCGGTGGTCGCGGCTGTGAAGGCGGTCGACGCCGAGGGGGCCGTCAGTCTGGTGCTGGCCGACGACGAGCACGAGGCGGCGGCGCTGGCGCTGGTCCTGACGGACGACATGGGCCGCGTGCTAGCCCATCGGCCCGTCCGCGTGGGAGTGGACGCATGAGCCGGTCGGACGCCATGGATGGACGGCGAGCAGTGGCCGCGGGCGCTTTTCCGGCTGCCTGGTGCGCGGCAACGTGGTGGGGGTGAACGCATGAGCGAGGTCGTCGAGATGGATCCCCTGGATACCCTCGCCGCGAACGCCTTTCCGGGCTACCTGGTGCGCAAGGACCTGGTGCGGCGCTACGCGCGCCAGTACCCGGTGCCGACCTACGTGGTCGAGTTCCTGCTGGGGCGCTACTGCGCGAGCGTCGACGAACACGAGATAGCGGAGGGGCTGGCCATCGTCGAGCGGCAGCTCCAGGGCCGGACGGTGCGGACCAGCGAGCGGGAGGTCTTCAAGTCGCGCGCCCGCGAGAACGGCTCGGTCAAGCTGATCGACGTCGTTCGCGCCCGGCTCGACGCGAAGAACGACTGCTACGTGGCCGAGCTGCCCAGCCTGAACCTGAACGACGTGCAGGTGTCGGACGCCCTCGTCAAGGACAACGAGCGCATGCTCGGCGACGGGTTCTACGCCGAGGTGACCCTCGGCTACGACCCGGTGGAGTCGCAGGACGCCTCGGGCCGCCCGTTCCGCCTCGCGCAGTTGCGCCCCATCCAGATGTCGAAGCCGGACGTGCTCGACGTGCTGGCCAGGGGCCGCCGCGCATTCACGACCGAGCATTGGCGCGACTTCCTCGTTCGGTCCGCGGGCCTGGAGCCGACGAGCCTGGACGACGCGGCCAAGCGTGTCGTCCTCCTCCGCATGGCGCCGTTCGTCGAGCGCAACTACAACCTCGTCGAGCTGGGGCCGCGCGGGACCGGGAAGAGCCACATCTACCAGCAGCTCTCTCCGTACTCGCACCTGCTGTCGGGCGGCAAGGCCACCGTCGCCAAGATGTTCGTGAACATGGCCAACGGGCAGCGCGGGCTCGTCTGCCAGTACGACGTCGTCTGCTTCGACGAGGTCGCCGGCATCTCCTTCGACCAGAAGGACGGCGTCAACATCATGAAGGGCTACATGGCCTCGGGCGAGTTCAGCCGCGGCAAGGAGAGCATCCGCGCCGAGGGCGGCATCGTCATGGTCGGCAACTTCGAGGTCGACGTCGAGCAGCAGCAGCGCATCGGCCATCTTCTCAGTCCGCTGCCGAGGGAGATGCGCGACGACACCGCTTTCCACGACCGCATCCACGCCTATGCCCCGGGCTGGAACTTCCCGAAGCTCAACCCCGCCGATCACCTCACCAACCACTTCGGGCTCGTGAGCGACTTCCTCAGCGAGTGCTGGACCAGCCTGCGGCAGACGAGCCGGGTCTCGGCGCTCCAGAACCGCGTGTTCTGGGGCGGGGCGCTGAGCGGACGCGACGTGGAGGCCGTGCACAAGACCTGCTCGGGGCTCGTGAAGCTGCTCTTTCCCGACCCGGATGCGCCGGTGTCGGACGACGACCTGGAGTGGGTCGTGCGGCTGGCCCTGGAGTCGCGCCGGCGCGTGAAGGAGCAGCAGAAGCGGTGCCTGAAGAGCGAGTTCCGCAACACGCACTTCTCCTTCACCCTCGGCGTCGAAGGGGTCGAGCAGTTCGTCTCGACCCCCGAGCTGCACAGCGACGAGGCCATCGACGGCGATCCGCTGCCTCCCGGTCAGGTCTGGGCCATCGGTCCCGGCCACGGCGAGACCGGTGCGGGGCTCTACCGCATCGAGATCGCGGCCGGCCCCGGCAACGGCGCCAAGGTGCTGAACCACCCCGTGCCGCCCGCGTTCCGCGAGAGCGTCAAGGTGGGCGAGCAGAACCTCTACGCGCGCGCCAAGGAGCTGATTGGCGACCGGGACGCGCGAGCCCACGAGTACACCATCCAGCTCCGGCCCTTCGACGCGGACACGTCCGGCGCGGGCCTCGGGTTGCCCGTCCTCGTGGCCTGCGTGGGTGGGCTGCTCGAGCGCAGCACACGCGGCGGGACCATCATCGTCGGACCCCTGAACCTCGGCGGGTCGATAGAGAGGATTCCCAACCCGGTCGCGGTTGCCGAACTGGCGGTGGACAAGCAGGCCGCCACGTTGCTGATGCCGGTCGCGGCCCGGCGGGCCCTGAACGAGCTGCCGGACGACCTGTGGACGAAGATCAACGTCGAGTTCTACAGCGATCCGGCGGACGGGGTGTTCAAGGCACTTCTCGAATAGGATCTCCGCCACTGTCAGGTGGCGGCGAGTCTGGTCGCACCGCGCGGGGTTGTGGACATTGGCGACGAGCGACTTGGGGCGATACCGGTTGGCATCCGGGAGTCTTGCGGCGGCGGAAGGTGATCTAGCCCATGTTTACCAAGTTGGCGG
>JAAXHG010000004.1 GCA_012270995.1 Vicinamibacteraceae bacterium
GGACAGCCCACCCCCTGGTCCTCGACCCTGCGAGGACCGGGCGATGCGCTCTACACGAACTCGATCCTGGCAATCGACATCGACACCGGCGAGCTGCAGTGGCACTTCCAGGTCGTGCCGGCGGACAACTGGGATCTGGACGCGACCCACGAGAGCATGCTGATCGATCTGGTCATCGGCGGCGTCGAGCGCAAGGTGCTCGTCGAGACCAGCAAGATCGGCTGGGGCATCATGCTCGATCGTGTCACCGGCCAGTTCCTCGGCGCGTTCCGCACCGGATTCGACAATCTCATCACCGGCTGGACCGACATCGGGATACCGATCTACAACCCCGCGCTCATCCCGACCATGGACGACGTCGACTCGGGCCGGGTGTTCGAGGTCTGCCCGTTCTATGTCGGCACGCGCAACCTGAACTCGCCCAGCTACAGCCCGGTGACGGGGCTCTACTACGTGGGCATCAACAACAGTTGCATGGATCTCACGTACGTTTCCGAGGAGTACCGGCCGGGCCGGCGCTATGGCGGCATTGCCGCGCGGGTAAAGGCCGTGCCGGGCTACGACTACGTCGGCGAGTTCGTCGCGTTCGATCCAATCACCGGACAACGGGCGTGGGAGCGTCGCTTTCCCGGCGGCGCGGCGATGAGCGCGGCGGCGCTGTCGACGGCGGGCGGGCTGGTGTTCGGCGGCGACGCCGAGCGGCGCTTCTTCGCGCTCGACGCCGACAACGGCGACCTGCTCTGGGAGACGCGGCTGAACGGCGACATCTCGGGCGCCCCGGTGACCTTCGAGGTCGACGGGCGGCAGTACCTGGCCGTGGGCGCGGGCGGCCGCATCGGCAACACCAGGTTCTATGCGCGGTTGACGGACACGAGGATTTCCGACGGCGGCGGGGTCATGTGGGTGTTCGCACTGCCGGAAAGTCCGTAGCAGCCCGCGGAACGAGTCCTGAGTGCCGTCCGCCTCGCCCGACGCCGAGGACATTCCGGTGCTCCGCAATCGGCTGGAGGAGCCGCCGCGCGGAACTCACTTCGTCTCGAACCTCGTGGCGACGTACTTCTTGGCATCCTCTTCACCGAGCCGCACCGAACCGGGTCCAGTCCGGACGTAGAGGTCGCCGCCATCGATTCTCTCAACGCCCTTCCAGCGCAGGTACACCGGCTCGGGGCTCCGCTCGCAGCTTACGAGGCACAGGGTCCTGCCCTCGACGATCTGCGTCTTCGGGTCGATGCAAGTCCCGGCGCGGTCGCCGAGACCATTGCGCACGGCTTGGGCGAGGTGGCGCATGAACTTGTCGTCGTTGTCCAGGCGGTCGTGCTCGATGCCGAGCACCTTGCGGTCGTCGTCGACGCCGATCAGCAGGTCGCCCCCCTCGGTGTTGAGGAACGCGGCGATGGTCTTGAGCGCCGCGTGGGTCACATGCTTGTCGTCCTTCCGGTCCTCCTGCAGGTTCCAGCGCAGGCTCGATTTGAACTCCAGCGTCTTCGACTCCTGGAGCTTCAGCAGCTCCTCGGCGCGCCGGTGCCGCCGCATGTAGTCGTCGAACAGGAAGTTCTTCAGCGCCTGGCCGAAGTCCGGGTCGTCGGTGATGCGCTTGTAGAGGTCGAAGTTGGTCTCGACGATCTCCTGGATCTTGTCCTCGACCTTGGGGTCGAAGGTCAGGCGCACGTTCTCGCGGGTGTTCACCTTGGCGCTGGCGTCGAGGCCGGCGTCCTTTTCGAGAGCGGCGCGGATCTGCTCGAGCGTGACGCGGTGCTCGGGGCCGAGGTTCAGCCCGAAGCGCTCGTTGAGCGCCTCGATGATCCGCGAGAGCGCCTCCAGCTCCTCTGTGGCGCCGCCGGTGCGCGGTTTGCTCCCGGCGGGTTCGAGCGACGCACCGTGTCGTTCCAGCTTGATGCCGCCGCGGCTGGTCCGCTGGATGCGGAACGACTCCATGTCGATGTTCTGCTGGACCTCTCGCGGCAGCTCGTCCGTGTCGGCCGGCAGCAGGCGCCGTAGGTGCCGGGCGAAGACATAAAGCTTCTCCAGGTCGGGGTCGGCGAACGTCAGCACCTGGGAGAGGAACGAGTACAGGCGCACGTAGTCGGTGAGCTGGCCGCGGAAGTCGCCCGCTTCGTCGGCGTCGAGGTCGACGAAGCGCTGGCGCGCCGGTTCCAGCGCCGCGTAGAGCCGATCCTGGTTCGCCTTGGGGTCGAAGTAGACGCGTGCGAAGGCCTCGACGTCGGCCGCCGCGAACACGCCGAAGTCGAGCAGCCGGCCCTGGACCTCGTAGATCAGGTTGGGGTCGGTCTCCTCCGAGAGCAGGGTGGTTTCGTAGTACGGCTCGAAGGCCTTCTTGATCTCGTCGGCCTCGTTGGCGAAGTCGAGCACCATCGTGCCCCGCTTATCGGGGTGCGTACGGTTCAGGCGCGAGAGCGTCTGCACGGCGTTGACGCCGCCCAGCTTCTTGTCCACGTACATCGTGTGCAGCAGCGGCTGGTCGAAGCCGGTCTGGAACTTGCTGGCGACCACCAGGAAGCGGTACTCGGGCTTCTCGAACTCGGCCGCCGTCTGCCGGTCGCCGATGGTCAGCTCCTGCCCCGCCGAGTTCATGCCCGACTCCGTGTAGGACTCGCCGCCGTCCTTCACGGTGCCGGAGAAGGCGACGAGCGCCTTCCAGGGATGGCCCTGCTCGGCGAGGTAGCCGTCCAGCGCGATCTTCGTGCGTACGGCGTGCAGGCGCGAGCGCGTGACGATCATGGCCTTGGCGCGCCCGCCGATCGCGGTCGCGACCTGCGCGGCGAAGTGCTCCACGCAGACGGCGACCTTCTCGCCGATGGCGTGCGGGTGCAGGTCGACGAACGACTTCAGCAGGTGCTCGGCCTTGCGCTTGTCGTATCGCGGGTCGTCCTCGATCGTCTTCAGCAGGCGCCAGTACGCCTTGTAGGTGGCGTAGCTGGCGAGCACGTCGAGGATGAACCCCTCTTCGATCGCCTGACGCATGGTGTAGCGGTGGAA
>JAAXHG010000049.1 GCA_012270995.1 Vicinamibacteraceae bacterium
GCTATCGACAGGTCCGTTATGGTGCCCTTGCGGCGGTCGCCCGTGGCGTCGGTAACGTAGACGCCGTCGCCGAGCCGCAGACTTCCCGAACGCAGCAACTCGTCCAGTGACCGCGCTTCATCCTGCGCCGCGACTACCGCCGGCAGGAGCGACAAGACTAATGCTGATAGGCCGATCTCACGATGCCACGTCATGCTCATCACGCCCTCCACGTCTGCTTCCGAGCACGGCAGCGTGCTCACAACGGAGAGTGCGCAAGAGAGGCGGCGACTGGCTCACAGACCCCAACCGCACCGGCCCTGCAGTCCGTCGGCATCGTCGTCAGAGTGCGTCCTCGTTGCGGGAGACGCGGCGCGGCTTCAGGACTTCTGCCACTATAGCGCAGCAGCCGCCGGCATCGTCGGGCCGGATAGCGTGAGCGTGTGCTCCCCGGCGTCAAGGGGCTCCGCTGCGCTCCGCCCCCGCTCCGCGGGGCTACGCCCTTGACGCCGGCTCCGCGCACGCTCGTCCAGATTGGCCCTTAGACGACGATGCCCGCTCAGACGCTCCCTCCAGAAGAACTGCCGGACTGATTCACGGTGCAGAGAGGTCGTACCGGATGCCCTGTGCGGTCCGGTTTGCGCTCGTATCGTCCAGAAGGGTACGTTTCATTAAAGTATTTATAATCAATAGTTTACATGGACTCCGTGCTACACTCGACCAGCGCGGTGCGGAGCGGCGCAACGTCGATCCCCTGGCACCAGAACCCAGAGACCCACGAAGCCAGGACCACATCGATCCGCCGGACCAGAGCCGCCCCATCGAACGAGACCAGGACGACCGGGGCAGACGACGACGCGGGAACCTCAAGTCGGAAACCCGGCCGCACTTGAGGATCTGGACCCGTTCAGCAGATCCGAAATGACCAGCTCTCGGACGACGGAAACGGCGCACGGGAAAGGCTGGCTCCCGTCATGTAGATGGCGGGAGCCAGCATACTCAATGTTGAACATTGAGGCTGGCGAGGGGAGGCTGCGCCCCCCTTCGAACCCCCGGCCGTTCGGGGACTGCGCCCCCGGTACCCCCTTGGCGGTGCGCCGTGGCTGACCGCCGCCGCACCGTCATGGTCGCCGCCCGCGTCACGCCCGAGGAGCATGCCGCGTGGCAGGCCAAGGCCGAGGCGGCCGGCGTGTCGCCCTCCCGGCTGCTGCGGCAGGCCATGGCCCGAACCCGCACCTGGACCGCTGCCGCCGCCGAGGTCGAGCGCGAGCGCACCCGCCAGATCGCCCGCGTCGGCAACAACCTGAACCAGATCGCCCGCTGGGCCAACACGCACGCTTCGCCGATGGATGCCATCGAGATGATCGCCTACCTCCTGCACATCGCGCGGACGCTCGACAAGGTCGCCCGAGTCGGCCGCGACGCGGACGATGCACGTTAAGTTCATCGCCCGCGGGACCGGCTCGGCCAAGGCGGCGGTCGACTACCTGCTCGGCGAGCGGGACGCGGCCGGCCAGCCGCGCGACGGCGTCGAGGTCCGCCGCGGCGATCCCGACCACGTGGCCGCCNNCCGCCCACGACCCGGAGTCCGGGGAGCGGTGGCGGCTGAAGGGAGCGTTGTACGAGCAGGACTTCAGCCCGGAGCGATTCAGCCGCGAGGCTGCGGCAGAAGCGGGAGACCGGCCGCAGGGAGATCGGGCAGAGCGGCACGGCGGAGCCGCGGCAGCTTGGCGAGAGCTTGAGCAGCGCTGCGAGGAGCGCGCAGCGTTCCATCGGAGCCGATATGCAGGCGAGGACCGGGCGGATGCAGACCCTGCCGATGCGCGCGCGGCTCCCGACCGGCACGACGAGTCCGAGTCGATCTGCGGCTACCTGCGGCGGCGGTTGGGGGACGATGCGATGGTCGTCGACGAGCATCGAGACCCGGCTCCGGACTCCGGCGGTTCTCAACGAGAACATCAAGCAGGCCTGCCGGACCTTGGCCATGCTCCAGACGACGATGGGGAGCGTCGAGCGGCGCGAAATCGACAGCAAGCGGTCCGGCGTGCTACCGGCTGGCTCACTGGAGCATCCGCCCTGGACCGTGGTCGGGCGGCCTGCCGTGAAGCTGTCGAGCGAGTGAGGGAGCTGTA
>JAAXHG010000089.1 GCA_012270995.1 Vicinamibacteraceae bacterium
TTAGGGTCGGCGCAAAAATAGATTCGGTTTTTGTTACATGGGTTCGATCGTGTAGTTCCATTTGGGCAGATCGCTGTTCGGTGTGATGTGCAGCTCTCGCATTTGGGCGTCCGTGACCTTGACGCCGGTTTCGTAGGTCTTCCGCACCAGGTGCGCGCGCACCCGCAGTCCGGTGGAGGTGCGGGTGGTGCGCACGTACTTCAGCATGGTCTCGAAGCTGTCGAGGGGGCGGCCGGCCCAGTTCTTGCTGATCTCGCAGAACAGGCGGTGTTCGATGGGATTCCACTTCGACGTAGCCGGCGGGTAGTGGGCTACCGTCACCCGCAGGCCGTGCCGGTTGCAGAGACGATGTTGCAGGTTGAACTTCCAGGCGCGCGCGGTGCAACTGTTGCTGCCGCCGCCGTCGGCCAGGATCTGCAGGGCCTCGGCGTCGGGATAGCGCTTGCAGCCCTCGGTGCGCCACCATTTCTCGATGCAGTCGACGGCGAACGCCGGGGTGTCGGCGGTTCTGCCGACGAAGACGGTGCCGGCGTTGGCGCGCGGGTCGTAGATGCCGTAGGGCACGGCGAGGGCCTCGGCGTCGGAGCGGAAGTCGTGGTCGTTGACGAGTTCGGGGCTGCGGTCCCACTTGGCGCCGGGGTTGCGGAAGGTGCCGACGAGCTCCTTCTTCTTGGTATCGACGCTGATGAGGGGGACGTTGTCGGCGGCGCACCGCTCGCGCAATTCGGTGATGTGGCGGAACTGCTCGTCGCGGTTCGGATTCGAGGCGCCGGCGAGCTTCTTGTGGTTGACGCGCAGCGAATAGCCCATCGCCTTGAGGAGTCGGGCGACCGTCTGCGGGCAGACGTTGATGCCGAGCTTGCACAGTTCCTCGGCGACCTTGACGGTCGTGCGTCGTGTCCACTTCAGGCCGCTGACGGGGTCGCCGGCCGTCTCGTGGGCCATCAGGGCTTCGATGCGGGCGATGACTTCGGGCGTTTTTTTTCCGTCCGTTTCCGACCCCCGCCCGCGCGGCGCACCCGGTCGACCTCGACATCGCGCTCGACGAGCTGCCGCCGGCCGGCGGCGACGGTGGACGGGTCGATGCCGAGGAGGCTGGCGATGCGGCGGTCGCCGCCCCACCCGCACTTGAGCGATTCGAGTCCGGCGAACAGCCGGCGCTGGCGCTCGTCGAGGAGGCTGGCGAACAACACGATGGCGGCGCGCAGCTCTTCGGGCATGAGGTCGGCGTCGGGCAGCGCCCGTCCGAGCCCGGGGGTGGCCATCACCAGGCGTCGGGCGCGCAGTTGGCGCGTCCGGTGTGGGTGGTCGGCGGCGCAGTAGAGGAACTGGCCGGCGAGCTTGTGCCGGGTCAGGCGCCCGTCGCCGACGAGCTTGCGCAGGGCGTCCTGGGTGCCGACGCCGAGCAGGTTGTCCAACTCGTCGACGAAGTGTCCGGTTTCGGCGTGGTTGACGAACGCCTCGGCGGTCGCGACGAGGGTGCCGGCGCGGGAGAAGCGGACGCCGGCGAACGCCCACAGGCCCCGTTCGTCGAAGTCGGCGAGTTCGTCGAGGGTGTAGTAGCCGCCCCGGTGGGAGTAGCTGGTGCGGGCGTCGATGTCCTTGAGCTTGCGGAACGCGGTGCGCCTGCTGACGCGGCCGAGGGCGGTCATCACGTCGTGGAGCGAGGCCACGGTCTGCTCGCGGAGGAGGGCGGCGACGGTGTCGGCGGAGAACTGGGCTGGTCTCATTGTGGCACCATTACGGATTCCAGATTCCGCAATGGTGCCACAACCTGAGGTCGGATTGCACCCCCAGAGCGGCACAAGCTGTGTCGATTCCGGACTGCGTGCCGGGAACGAGCGCGCACGGAGCGCCGTGTTCTACTGCGACACTACAGCCGTTTCTGAGAAGTTATTTTTGCGCGGACCCCAAG
>JAAXHG010000036.1 GCA_012270995.1 Vicinamibacteraceae bacterium
GCCAACTCCGGAGGTGTCTCGATCTGTTCGCGGTTGGTGATCATGGAGAACCGGAACTGGTGGACGATCAGCAGCTTCTGGGGAAGGGCCTCTTCCCTGACGATCCCGGCCAGCCAATCCACCACCTCGTTGATCTCTGCCGCGTCCACTGTGCCGATCTGAGCCAGGTGGACCTGGTCTGGCTTGAGCCTCCACTCCGGGTCGAGGGCGAGTCCCACGTGGGGCAGGCGCAGGAACTCCCCGTAGTGCTTGGCCTGGGAAAGGAAATCCGATCGTCCCGGCTGAAGATCCAGTACCACGTACACGCCGTTGGCTGCGGCCGCCTCGATCCAGGGCCGGATCACTTCGAGATCGGTCCTGCGCGAGTAGTTCCCGTCGGCGCCGGCGGAGGCGGAGGCGACGGTGGCGATGATCTCGAAGGTGGGCAGAACCGCTGATCCGTCCGCCCTGTAGCCCTCGGCCATGGATTGAAGGCGCTGCACCGTGTCCTCGGGGCCTTGCTCGCCCAACACGCCGAGCCCCGTGGTCGACGGGTGGCCGTATGCAGCCACTAGGCGGCGATCCGGATCCTCGTCACCCGGCTCGAACAACAGCAGGCCGCCGCCAGGCAGTTCCTCGCCGCGGCGGACCACCTCCAGTTGCCAGGCTGCGTCTTCGCCCAGGTCCGAGAGGACTTCCACCGCCGAGGCCGCCGCAATCGCCTCGCGTGCGGCCCGAGGCAATGCTCTCAGATCGCCGCTGGCGGCCACCACAAACACGTCCGTCTGATCGGCGGCGGCGGCCGACGTTGCCGCGTACTCGGCTTCATCGACAATCCACACCCGGCCAGGGGGCGACCCTTCGCCGACCTCCGCGTGCTCGTCGACGGATTCGCGAAGCCCATCGTCCGAGAGCTGTTCGCCGCTTCCAGCCGGTTCCTCGGGCTGGGGTTGGAGCTGTTCGGGTTCGGGCTGTTCGCGTCGGGCTTGGTCGGGTCGGGGCTCGTCGGGTTCGGGTTCCTCAGTCGCCGGGACGCTCGAATCAGAATCCGCCGGCAACCGCGGGCCTTCGGC
>JAAXHG010000097.1 GCA_012270995.1 Vicinamibacteraceae bacterium
GTCGTCTTGCCGGCGCCGTTCGGACCCAGCAGACCGACGACTTCGCCCTGGCCGACATCGATCGACACGTCCTGGACGACGGGCCGTCCCCGATAGACCTTCCGCACGTCCTGTGTGCGGATGCGATGGCTGGCGGCGGGCCGTTCGGTCACGGGTCGCCGGCTCCGGCAGCCGCGCTGCCGGACGGCCCCATTTCGTAGCGGCCATCGTCGAGCCAGTAGATCAGGCGCGTTCCTGCCAGCCGATCCTCGCCCGTGCGAACGACGACATCGCCGCTGAGCTGGATCATTCGTTCCGCCGGAACGTAGACCACCCGATCCGCGCCGGCCGAGAGGTCCTGGGCGAGGTCCTCGAGTCGGGCGTCGCCCAGGCAGTACAGCGCACGCGTCTGGACATCCTCCGAATCGCCGTCCGCGGCAACCGTCTCGACCGTCAGCTCGTCGCAGCTCAGGCGCTGATCTCCCATGGCGGCCGACGCGCCTCCGCTGTAGCGCAACTCGCCGTCGTCCTCCGAGAAACTCAACCGCTCCGAAGCCACGCGCCACTCCTCCGCGGCGACGTCGACGTCCGGCGCCCCGGTCTCTGCCGGCACGATCGCCGACGCCTCGCGCCAACGCGTCCGGACGCCGCCGCTTGCCAGGAGACGTTTGCGGTCCCCGCTGACCCGGAGTTGCGCGGCGACCAGGTGGTACTCACCGACGAAGGTCTCGACATCCTCGCGAAACAGGCTTCCGTCTTCCTCACAGAGCACGGCCTCCTGCGATGTGATCGTCGACGGGCCGCCCGCCGGATCGACGCCGGCCAGGGGTAGCGCGCCTCTGCCGTCTTCGTCCGTGCCGCTGAGAGTGATCGTGACGCCGCCGCTCGCCTCGGAGCACGCCGCCGTCTGGTCGAACACGATGCGCGGCGCCTCGAGTTCCCCTTCAGCCAGCAGCAGCTTCCCCGGTTGTCCGGAGAACTCGACTCTCCCGGTCGAGGGATCGATCACGGCCCGGTGCGCAAGCGCGCGGACCGGTTCCCGGCTCGTATCCGTGAGTTCCACGTTGTCTTCGAGTTCCAGCCCCGTCAGTACGCCGTCGCTGTCGAAGCGGCCGGTGGCGACGCCGCTCGAGGACCACCGCAGCGGCTGACTCCGCTCTGGAACCTGCTCGTCGAGCACGACGCTCCCCGTCGACTCGAACTCCACCGGCACTCCGTCGAGAAACGTGAAGGCAACGATCTGACCGCGAAGGCGTCGTCTGGAGCCGTCCCCGTAGTCGAAGCGCAGCACGCCTGGACCTCCCCGGTTCGAACCGCTCAACAGAAGCCGGCTCGGGAGTTGAGCGGAGTCGAAGCCGACATCCAGAGCGTCGCCGATCAGAAACAACACCGACTCGTCGCTCCCCGCCTCGCGGTCCGGGGTCCCGGGTCCGCCGCTTCCGCCCGGCGCCTGCAGCACGACGTCACCGCGGGCCTCCAGCGCCGCCAGCGCATCTCCGGATTCCCCGTCCAGGGCGAGCTGCAGAGATCGGGCGGTCAGGTGCAGATCGCCGAGCCGCGTCGTCGTTCCGCCTCTCGCGGTCAGGATGCCCTCCCCCCACCGATACTCCAGGGAAGGAGCCGCCAGCCTCAGCGGCTCCCCTGACGCTCCGAACTCCATCACCGCGTCCCCGGTCGCCCTCATCCGCCCTTCACGCCACCTGTACTCCAGCGTCCCGGCGCTCAGAGACACCGGCCGCGGCTCCTCGTCGATCTCGCCGGTCGCCGCGGTTCCCGTCACCGTGGCACCGCCCCTGAAGTTCGCCATCTCCTGACGAAAATCGACCCGAAGCCCGTCGCCAATGGCGGTGAGGCCCTCGAACGTGATCCTGCTGCCGTCCGCACACGTAAGGACCATGCCGCCTTCTGCCAGGTCCATCCAGTCCGTAGCAACGCCGAGACCGTCCGTTCCCTCTAGCGACACGTCACCCTCCAGGTGAGTCGCGTTCGTGACCTCGTTGTACGTCGCTCCGTTGGCGTGCAGGCGGTAGTGGTCGTCGCCGCGGGGATAGTTAACCTCAACCTCCTTCAGCACCACGTTGCCCTGATCGTCGGAACTCGTCCGGGCGCCGCGAATCCGGAACACCTCGACGCCTTCACGCTCGAGCGTTGATTCGAACTGCTTCGCGCTGAGCTGGGCCGTCTCCGGATCAGGCACCGTGGCCGCGTTCGCGGCCACCTCTTGCCCGCCTTCTTCCTCCGCGACGACCGAGACACGCTCCTGCCGTTCGCTCAGGAAGACCGAGACGAGCCCGCCGACGCCGGCAACCAGGAGGGCCAGCAGGGACACCCTCAGAATCCGCGTGCGGCGTTGCCGGCGCCGTCCGAACTGCGCGTCCCTCCGGCCGTCCGGGCGGTAGACGGACTCCGGACCCGGCGGCTCGTCGGACCCGGGGGGCGTCTCGGTGCTCACGCGCGGAGTCTACTTGGCCGCGGCGGCGCCGTTCCCCCGAAGAGGTCTGGCGTCCTCGATCCTGATCACGGGACCACCAGCGTAGTTGTCCCATTCCAACGCCCCGAGCACCTCGAACCGCCCATCCAGGTCGGCGAGCCGGTCGCGCCAGCCCCATCCAAGCAAATGCACGTTCCGCCTCGACATGCGACTCCCGCTACCGGCCTCCCTGGCCCGCAGCTTGACGTGGTTCGTGCCGAACTCCCGAACCCCACCGCTGCGCTCGAGGGCGCGGAGCCGGATCAGCGGCCGGCGATTCCCCTCACCATGCGGCTCCAGCCGTGCGAGCTCACGGAACAGCTCCGGCGCCACCTGGTCCGGAGCGAGGTCCAGTTCATACTCACGGCGCCGGACCAGCAGTTCGGGTGGCCAGTCCGCCGCCCTCTCCATCTCGGCCCTGAGAGCCGGCAGTTCGGACACGCGGACCGACAGGCCGATGGCCTGGGGATGCCCCCCGAACCGCACCATCCGCGCCTCGAAACCGGTCATGAAGGAATGCAGGTCGACACCGGGAATGCTGCGACCCGAGCCCGTGCCCGTCTCCGCTTCGACACCCAGCAGGACGACGGGACGATGGAACTCGCGGGCAAGGCGCCCGGCGGCGATTCCGACCACGCCTCGATGCCAGTCCTCACTCCAGGCCACGAGTATCCCGGGCCTCGGACCCTCGGACGAGAACGCCTCGCCGGCCTCCTCCACCACGCGCCGTTCTTCTGCCTGCCGCGCGCGGTTCAGGGAATCGAGTTCCCCCGCGAGGCGGTCCGCCTGGGCCGCGTCCCGCGTCAGGAGCAGACGGAGCGCCAGGTCGGCGCTGGCCAGCCGGCCGGCGGCATTCAGCCTCGGTCCCAGCCGAAACGCGACTTCCGTCGACGACACCGGGCCATCGATCCGGGCGACCCGCATCAGCGCACGCAGCCCGGGCGACCGGGCTTTCGCCAGCGCCTGCAGGCCGAGCGCCGCGATGACGCGGTTCTCGCCCACCAGAGGAACCACGTCCGCAATCGTGCCCAGGCACGCGATCCGCAGCAGAGCCGCCAGCGGTTCCTCGCGCCCACTACGCCGCAGCACGGCCTGCGCCAGCTTGAATGCCAGGCCGGCGCCGCAGAGGTGGCGGAAGGGATAGTTGCAGCCATCCTGGTGCGGATTGACCTGGATTGCATCGGACGGAAAGTCGCTCCCGGCGACGTGATGATCGGTCACGACGACGTCCATTCCGCTCCCGATGGCCTTCCGCACCGCCTCGTTCGACGTGGTCCCGCAGTCCACCGTGACGATCAGGGAGGCACCCGCACGCCGCGCCTTCTCGACCTGCGCGACCTGAAAGCCGTAGCCCTCCGTCAACCGGTTCGGGAGGATTGGAACGACCCTGGCGTCCAGGGCGCGCAGCACCGCGGTGAGCATCGCGCAGGCGGCCACGCCGTCGACGTCGTAGTCCCCCACCACAGCGACGGTGCCGCCCTCGCGGCACGCCGCCGCCACCCGCTCCGCCGCCTGCTCCATCCCCCGAAGCAGGAACGGATCGTGGAAGCCGCGGCGGTGCGGTCGGAGGAAGGTCTCGGCCTCCGCCGCCGTCGCCACCCCTCTGCGGGCGAGCGGAGCGGCGAGCACCCCGTATCCCGCCGCCAGCAACTCCGCTGTGGTCTCGGGCACGGGCTTCTCGATCCAAACCGCCGGCTTGTCACGCTGGCCGCTGCCCCGCTCCGCCATCGTCACATGAGATCCTGCGGATCGACGTCGACGGTCACGTCGGCGGCCGGCGCCGGGACCAGCACACGGGCAAGCCGTCTGATGTCGGCGCCGCTGCTGGAGCGCATCAGGAGTTGGAAACGCCACCGTCCCTTGAGACGCTCGAGCGGTGCCGGCGCGGGACCGGAGAAGCGCACGCCCGCGGCCGCTTCACTGTTCCGGGCGGTCTTCGCCAAATCGCTGATTCGCCGCCAACCGCGTTCACGGTCCCGGTCCCGTACCACGATCTGGATCATGCGAGTGAACGGAGGGTAGTGGAACACCCGGCGAAACCGCATTTCCTGGTCGGCGAAGGCCTCGTCGTCCCCCTTCAGCAACGCCTGGATCGCATAGTGATCCGGATGGTACGTCTGGATCACGAACCGGCCGGGTCGATCGCCCCGACCGGCCCGGCCGGCGAGCTGGGTGAGGAGCGCGTAGCCGCGTTCCGCGGCCCGGAAGTCCGGAAACCCGAGGTAGGAGTCCGCCGCGAGCACGGCAGCAAGGGCGACATCGGGGAAATGATGTCCCTTCGACACCATCTGCGTGCCGATCAGGATCTGTGTTTTGCCACTGCGGAACCTCTCTAGAACCGCCGCGGGGCCCCCGACGCGGCGGGTCGCGTCCCGGTCCAGCACGTCCACTGCGACGCCCGGAAACCGGGCCCGCACTTCCTCTTCCACCCGCTCCGTGCCGGCGCCGATCGGTTGCAGTGCGTCTTCTCCGCAATCCGGACACTGCTGCGGCGCGTCCTCGCTGGCCCCGCAGTAGTGGCAGATCAGCCTTGCTTCCCGACGGTGGAAACTCTTGGGCAGTCCACAATCCTCGCAGGCCATGTTCTCACCACAGGCGCGGCACAGCAGTTGGGGAGAGTATCCTCGCCGGTTTCGCAGCAGGATCACCTGCTCCCGCCGCCTTAGGCTGCGCGTGATCTCTTCGACCAGGGAACCGGAGAAGGTGACGTCTCCCGGCCGGCGGGGAGCTGAGGGCTCCTCGCGAAGGTCGACCAGGATCGGTTCGGGAAGCGAGCCCGATCCCACCCTCGCCGTAAGTCGGAGGCCGCGATACCGACCGCGCTCGACGTTCAGCCGGGTCTCCAGACTCGGCGTGGCCGAAACCAGCACAGCCGCTGCCGCGGCCGAGCGGGCCCGGACCAGCGCCAGGTCCCGTCCGCTGTAGCGGGGACGGGTGTCCTGCTTGTAGGCGGCGTCCTGCTCCTCGTCGACGACGATCAGGCCAAGGTCCTGAACCGGAGCAAACACGGCGGAGCGCGGACCCACGACCACGCGGCACTCGCCGCTTCGGATCCGCTCCCACTCCTGGCGCCTCTCCGAACTGCCGAGGTTCGAGTGCAACAGGCCAACCAGGTCGCCGAATCGCTGCCTGAGCGTTCGCGCGAGCGCCGGAACCAGGGCGATCTCCGGAACCAGAACGATGACGGAGCGGTTCTCCGCGACCGCCGCCTCGGCCGCCCGAACGTAGACCTCGGTCTTTCCCGACCCGGTCAGGCCACCGAGGAAGAACGCTCCGAACCGCCGGCTCCGAACCGCTGTCACGAGTTCCTCGGCGGCGGATGCCTGGTCCGGGCGCAGTTCGATCCGCGGCGCCGTGTCCTCGCCGGCCAGGCGATGGCGCGCCAGGTCCATCGTCTCGATCTGGGTGAAGGAGCGGAGAACGCCCAGTCGTACCAGGCGGCGCACGACCGCGGCCGATGCGCCGGTCCGGATCCGCAACTCCTCCACCGTCGCCGGCCGGCGCAACTCGGCCAGGTACTGCACCACGAGGCGCCCGACCGGCGACCGCCCGCAGGCCTCGAGCTGGGCCTCGAGGTCGCCCGCGGGGAGATCGACGGCCGATCGATAGCGGCCGCTCCGCCTGCCCGGTTCGAGCAGCCGGATTCGGCCGCTCCGCCGCCAGCTCTCGATGCGGTCGAGGATCGTCGCTTCACCCATTTCCTCCCAGATCGCCGACAGGGAGAGCCGGCCACGATCCAGAAGCAACCGTTGCAGGGCCCGGCTCGTCGGATCGCGGCAATCGTGGAGCGCCCCACGGTTGGTGAGTTCCGCGCGCGCATCGCCCCAGCCCGGAAGCCGGGCAGGGACCATGTTCTTCAGCACCTCGCCGATCGGCGCGGCGTAGTACGAGGAAGCGAAGCGGGCAATCTCCATCAGGTCCTCGGGCAGGAGCGGTTCGAGGTCCAGAACGGATTCGATCGGGCGCAACTGGCTCTCGACCTCCGCGGGAGCACGGTCGGGAAGGCCTACGACCCAGCCGGTCAAGCGGCGACGACCGACGGGGACCCGCGCCCGGACGCCGAGGCGGATCAGGCTGCTCCAGCGCCTGGGTACCCTGTAGGTCAGTGGATCCGGCAGCGGCAGCGGCACCGCGACTTCAGCGTACTCGCCTCCGGCGACTCCCCTAGCCAGCCTGGCCCCCCGCGGCACAGTTCCCGCAGACACCGGCGGTCAACTGGGCTTCGGGCACGTGAACGCCGCACCGCCGGCACCGGAGAAGCGCGCCTGCCCGTTCCGGACCGCCAGATCCCCGGGCGCTCCGTCCCGCGGCCCCGGCGGAAGCACCGCCGGGGCCACCGCGCGGACTCCATGCGTTGCCCGTCCCGCCCCGGCGTGGACCGCCGGCAGCGGAACGCTGCAGTACCTGGAGCAGACGCAGAAAGGAGCGGGCCTCAGCGGCTCGCGGCGATCGCAAGACCCCGCGCACCATCCTTGAGATCCAGAACCACGCCAGCAACAGCGCGATCAGGATGACGAGGAGCCGTGTCACGACAACGGCAGCCTATCCCGCGCCGCTACCCGCGGCCCGACACCGCCAGACGTCGGTGGCTCTCAGTCGAGGTCGCGGCCGCGCGGCCTCAACTCGCCTTGGCCTTGGAGATCTTCTCGAGGCTTCCCGTGAGTGCCTTCTCGACCAAGCCTTCCGCTTCTTCTTCGCCGATCTCCCGGACGTGCAGAACCTCGCTGACGATGAAGTACTTCGCCTTCTCGTACATCTTCTTCTCGCGAAACGACAGACTCTTCTTCTGGCTCACGAGGCGCAGGTTCTTGAGCACCTGGGCGGCGTCGGTCAGGGAACCGGTCCGCATCTTGTCGAGGTTCTGCTTGTACCGGCCCTTCCAGTCCTTGTAAACGTCGATGTTGCCGTCCTCAATCAGCCGCAGTAAATCCCTGATCTCCCGCGCCTTGGCCAGGCGCCGCAGGCCCACGCGATCGAGATTCTCCTCGGGCACCATCACCTTCGAGTCGTGCCCGAGCACCCTCAGGTGGTAGTACGTCTGCTTCTCGCCGCCGTCGGGGGCGCTCAGAGCAATGCGCTCCACCACGCTCACGCCATGGTTCGGGTACACGACCTTCTCACCGACTCGGAACACTCTGCACCCCCTACAAACCCGTGACAGTCACCTGCCCTGGTAAACGTCGCCGGAACCCTGAATGCAGTTCCGAGATCGGCCGCCGGTGGCTCTCTTGAATCTGTCCTAACCTACGGATAGCCAGGCACTTAACGGGCGCGGATTATAGCCGACAGGGCCCTCATCGTCAAGGCCGAGAGCTGTCCAATGAGAAGTGATC
>JAAXHG010000038.1 GCA_012270995.1 Vicinamibacteraceae bacterium
CTAGTGCTTCGTCACGTCAAAATTTTAGGATAGACGGACTTGAGTTTACGGCGCGCATCGGCAACCTTCATCTGCCAGTCGACACCGCGTTGGGTGCCGTTGGCGTCGATGGACCACGCCGACACTTCGCCGTGCAGCGTCTCGATGTCGCCGATGCGGCGGTCGCGCAGGCATTGGCGCGTCATCGAACTCAGTTCGTTCTCGGCGATGTTCAGCCAGCTCCCGTGCTTCGGCGTGTAGCAGAACTCGATGCGACGAACCAGTTCCCGAGCCCGGGCCGGCTCGAACACCTCGTAGAAGGCGCCGGGCGTGTGCGTGTTGAGGTTGTCCAACACGAAGGTGACCTTCGGGCAGTCGGCGTAGCGGCCCTCCAACAGGTCGGCGACCTCCACCGCCCAGTCCGCCTTCGTCCGCCGGGGCCGCGCCGTCGCCCGACGCCAACACGCCAGCGGCTCGCTGAACAGGAAGACCGAGGCCGTGCCGGCCCGTTCGTACTCGTAGTCGACGCGGCGGGGCCGTGCCAGCGTGGCGGCCATCGGCGGGCGCGTTTCCTTGACCAGTTGCACCGGCTGCTCATCCATGCACACGACCGGGTGAGCCGGGTCGTACGGTTGCGCATAGGTGTCCAAGACCTGCTCCATGTGCGCCGCGAACTCGGCGTCGGCCTCCGGCGGGATCACCCAGTACTCGATCTTCCGCCGGGTCATCCCCGTTTTTTTAACGTACGCCGGATGGTCTCGTGGCTGACCGACTCGACGATCTCCAGCTCGACGACCCGGCGCGCCAGCAACCGCAACGACCAGTTGGCATAGCCCTTCGGGGGCGGCCCCAGGCGCAGGGCGATGACCTGCGCCTCCTGCTCGCCGCTGAGCAGTTTCGGAACCGGCGGGGAGTCCCGCCGCTTTCGCTCCAGCACCCGCTCGAAGCCTTCCAGCACGCATCGTTGGCGAATGTTCTCAACGGTCTTGGTGCGGCACGACAAGGCGTCGGCGATCTGCCGGTCGGTCCACGCCGGCCCGTCCGCATCGGCCTTCAAGAGGATCTGAGCACGGCGCACCTTCTGGCTGCTGCCCTTGAGCTTCCGGACTGTCTGTTGACAGACCTCGCGTTCCTGGTCGGTGAGTCGGACGATATACTTTTTCTGCACGGGAACTCTATCGGTTCCGCGTGCCCTAATCTTTAGTCGTGGCGCCGCACTAGGCGGCTGGGCCGTAGAACGGCGCGGACTCCTGGAGGGTGGGT
>JAAXHG010000195.1 GCA_012270995.1 Vicinamibacteraceae bacterium
TGTCCGGAGGCGGTCGCCTCGATGAAGTCGTCGATGCGGAAGTCGTGCCGTCGCGCGTACTCGAGGATGGCGAGGCGCTGGCTGCGCACGTCCTGCTGCGCGGTCGAGACCCTCAGGTAGGCGACGGTTCTCACGGCCTGTCCACGGAACGCAGTACCCGCTATTTTATCGGACAGATGCGGCACACGGAACGCGTCATGTTCCCCGCTGCTGAAGTGTACGGCCCGGACGCCCGTTTGTTCCTGACAGAATCGTGCCAGTCTCCGACCCCGACGTCTCCCGCCCCCGCTTGATTCGCGATGCCACCTTCCTCGAGGCCGACCGACGAGAGATCGCCCTGCGCCGCGGCCCCCACAATCGGTTGGGCTTCGCGTACCAGGTCGCCTTCGTGCGGGTGCTCGGCAGGTTCCCGCATGGTAGCGGCAACATGAAAAGGACTTCCCACCATTGGTCAAGCCACACGAATCGCGAGATCAGATCGGCTGCGAGGCACCTGCGTTCTCGACGGCCTCGACCTCGACTTCGAGACCGGAGACCGAAGTGCCTCGACCGGACATCGGCGGCCGGCTCGATAGGGGCGCCTTCGCGCCCTGGTACGGTTCAGGCCTGCGCCAGTTCCAACGGTACAATGCCGCCTTGGCCGAGATCCTTCGGGACGTCCGCCACACAATCCGCACGCTCGCGCGGCAGCGCACCTTCACGCTGACGGTGCTCGCCGGGCTCGCCCTAGCAGCCCGTGGGAAAACGGCTTCCCTGTAATGCGAGTGGCAGGCGTTGATGATGCGACGCCGTAAAGGCGATTGGGGCAGAATCGACCGGTCGAAGCGTCCTGAGGGCCTCAGGACGCGATACGAGGCTCCAGAAGCGTCTCAGGGCGCGTTTGAAGGCGTCGAAGAGGGCGCGGGCGCGGCCCTGGAGGCTGCGCGGCGTGCCGACGCCCGTCAGGTGCCGCATGAGCAGGCCGAGATTCAAGCCGCAGGCGTGGACCAGGAGGCGCTTGCGGATGTTGGCGTGGCCCCGCAGATGCACCCGGCGCAGACGCCCGGTCTCATAGAGGTGGGCGTTGGGTCGCTCGAGGCGTTCTCCGCGCAGCCGCTGCAGCCGCCGGCCGCGGGGCCGCCGGGTCCGTCGCCGGTTCGCATACACGGCGTCGCGGGCGGCGAGCTTGCCGCGCCAGCGTCGCCGGCCGCGGTCCGGCTCCGACACGTAGCTGCGCAGCCCCAGCTCGGCCAGCGCGACCATCGTCTCGTTACTGTGATAGCCCTTGTCCGCGACCACCTCGGCAAGACCGCCACCAGCCGGCAGCACCGCTTCGACCTGTTCCGCCGCCGTGACCAGCGTCTCGACCATCGTGGTCGTGTCGCCCGCACTCGCATCCTGCACGGTGACGCCGACCACGGCCCCCGACTCCAGGTCGACCGCGTGCTCCGCCTTGTGGGCCAGGTGCGTCCGGCCGTCCTTCATCTTCGTGATCTTCGCGTCCGGATCCTTCGGGTGCATCCAGTCCTTGTTGGAGCCCTTCTTCCGTCGCTTCCGGTCGAGGCGCGCCAGCTCCGCGCGAGTCGGCGTCGGAATCCCGGACGCCGCAGCCAGGCCGCGCAGGAACGCGTCGTAGCCCTCGCCGGTGTCCCGGCGCACGATGCTCCGCAACGCCGCGTTCGCTTCCAGCGTCGTCGCGTCGATGCCGACCGTCTTCCCCTTGAGCAGGCCGGCGTCGGCCACCCGCTGCAGCACCCAGGTGAAGACCGCCTCGTGCGTCTCGACGTCGATCCGACGCCGCGTCCGCGAGACCGTCGAGTGGTCGGGCGGGGGTTCCTGCAGCGCGAGGTCCAGGAACTGCCGCACGCTCAGCGAATCGGCCGCGCGCCACGCCATCGCCCGTTCCGACTCCAGACCTTCGAAGTAGCCGAGCAACAGCATCCGGAAGTAGCGGCCCGGCGGGAGAGACGGCCGGCCGACGCCCTCGGCGTAGAACTTCGCGCACTGCTCCTCGACGAAGGCATCGAAG
>JAAXHG010000169.1 GCA_012270995.1 Vicinamibacteraceae bacterium
GGGGGCAGTATGACGATGGATCCAAGTAGTTCGTCAGGTCGGCGTCCACCACCTCCCCGTGGCTGTTCGCGACCGCGAGGATCTGAACAATTCGAGCTTGGTGCCGACCACAAGATGTTGTGGTGGCCGGGGCATCGTCCGACCGAGATTCTCGGCGTGTGCTCGCCGCCGTCAAGGCGCGTCGCTGCGCTCCGCCCCGGCTTCGCGGGGCTCTCGGCCTTGACCGCGGCTCCGCGCACGCTTTTCCAGACTGGCAACTATCGGACGATGCCCAACCTTGACCCCCTACATGTTGTGGTCGATGACCCGTCCAGAATTGATCAGTACGAAGTGAGCGTTGACACCGTGACCCGTGTTCAGCAGCCGATGAACGCGCTTGACCGCGTCATGCGCGCCTCGGCCCGGCCGGCAGGCGTATTGCTCCGGTTCAAGGTCCGCTTCGAAGATCGGCGACACCACCAGCATCGCCGCCGTCTGCGCCACCCGGTCCCGGAGACACGGAATGCCCAACGGCCGGAACTTCCCGCGCTGCTTCTTTGGGATGAGCACCTGCCGAACCGCGCGCGGCCGGTAGGTCCCCTCCTTCAGGTCCCGCGCCAGTGCGCCCAACCACCCGGCCACCCCCTGCGACTCGATGTCCGCGACCGTCTCGCCGTCCACCCCGGCCGCGCCGCCGTTGCAGCGGACGGTCTGCCAGGCGACCGCGAGCACGTCGTCGCGTCATACCTTGTCGCTCAGAGAGTAGAACCGGAAGTCGGGAGCTCCCTTCGCTTTCGCATGTAGCGCCGTCTGAGTCGCTGAACACGTTGTGAGGCTGCTAGGCCCGAGCCAGTCCCCACGTCCCTTCCTCCGTCATGCGCTGCTCTCGAACCGAGGCCCCTTCCCTCCACCGGCGTTACCCGGCTTCCCCGGTACTACGGGCCTCTCCGCCACCCTGAACGGCCCGGCCTGTCCCTCGCGGGCTGCCGGTTGGCGCGTGCCACGCCACCGCCAGGGCTTCCCGTGTTGCGTCCGTTCCCCGCTTCCATGCGTGCCGCCGCCAATACCCCGGCGGAGCGGGTCGGTGCCTGCGTCGCTCGCTTCCCGGCCCGTGGCAGCCTTCCCCGGGGCACAGGCGGGTCGGCTTCCGCGTCGTTCGTTTCGGGGCCTGCTCGGCGTTTCACTCGCGTTGCGGCCCGCATGGTCGCTGAGCCGCCGAGGCGGCCCTTTGGCGTCGAAGTGCTCAGCCGATGTCGTTGCCTCCATCGTCCGCTCCGACTGCTACCGGCTGGAGCGACAGTTGCCGGGCGGGATTCGCACCCGCTGAGAAACGGCGCCTTTCACGGCGCACCATGACGAGCTCCTAGACCTCACCGTCGCCTGCGGGTCTGACGGGGCTCTTGTGTGGCGTTCCCGGATCAGGTCGCAGGCCATCTGGCGTGCGGTCAGTCGTGCGGGTAGGCCACGCGCTCGATGTTCCCGAGAGAGAGGCTCTCGATGCCGAACTAGACCAGCGGGTGTAGAATCTCTCCGGTCGCCCATGCTCGCGAGCGTGCTGACCCTCCAGGAGCTCAAGTCCCACCTCTGGAACTGCGCGCAGATCCTGCGCGGCAGCGCCATCGACCGGACGGACTGGAAGGGCTACATCCTCCCGCTCCTGTTCTTCAAGCGGATCAACGACGTCTGGGACGAGGAGACGGCCGACGCCAGGGAGGAATACGGCGACATCGACCTGGGCGACTTTCCCGAGCTGCACCGCTTCGAGCTGCCGGACGGGTGCCACTGGCGCGACGTCCGCGAGACGCCGGCAAGCGTCGGCATGGCGCTGGCGCGGGCGATGCGGGCGATCGAACGCGCCAACCCCGACACCCTGACGCGCGTCTTCGGCGCGGCCGACTGGGGCAACCGCGAGATGCTCGGCGACGAGTTGCTCAAGGACCTCATCGAGGGGCTTTCCATGGTGCCGCTGGGGAACACGACAGTCGGGTCCGACATCCTCGGCGACGCCTACGAGTACCTGATCGGCAGGTTCGCCGACATCACGCGGCGCAAGAAGGCGGGCGAGTTCTACACGCCCCGAAGCGTGGTGCGGATGATGGTCGAGTTGCTCGATCCGCAAGAGGGCGAGAGCATCTACGACCCGGCCTGCGGTTACCGGCGGCATGCTGCTCGGCGCGATCGAGCACGTCGAGCGGGCGGGCGGCGACCCACGGACCTTCTTCGGGCGCATCTTCGGCGAGGAGAAGAACCTGACGACGTCGTCCATCGCGCGCATGAACCTTGTGCTGCACGGCGTCGAGGACTTCCGGATCGAGCAGAACGACACGCTCCGCGAGCCGGCCTTCACCGACACGTCCGGCGCCTTGGGGACGTTCGACTGCGTCATCGCCAACCCACCGTTCTCGCTCAAGAAGTGGGGCCGCGAGGCGTGGCAGGCGGATCCGTGGGGCCGAGCCGTATTCGGTCTGCCGCCGGCGAGCTACGGCGACTACGCCTGGGTCCAGCAGATGGTGGCGTCGATGGCGGAAGACACTGGCCGGATGGCGGTGGTGCTGCCCCAGGGCGCGCTGTTCCGCAAGGGCGCGGAGGGCCGCATCCGCCGGGCGCTGCTGGAGCAGGATCTGATCGAGGCGGTGATCGGGCTCGCGCCCAACATCTTCTACGGCACCGGTCTCGCCCCGGCGGTGGTGACGCTGCGCCGCGCGAAGCTACGCGGCCGGCGCGGAAGGGTGATCGTGATCGACGCGTCGAGCCTGTTCCGCAAGGGCCGGGCGCAGAGCTTCCTCGACCCGGCGCACGCCGACCAGATCGTCGAGTGGGTGCGGCGTTTCCGGGACGTGGAGAACCGGGCCAAGGTCGTCTCAACGGAGGATATCGAGCGTGAGGACTGGACGCTCAACATCTCCCGCTATGTGATGCCGCCGGCCGGCGAAGATGTACCGCCGCTGCCCGAGGCGGTGGCTGCGTTCAAGCAGGCGCTGGCCGAGGCCCGGACCGCCGAGGATCGCCTGCGGCGTGTGCTGGTCGCGGATGGCTGGCTGGAGTGACTCAACCGAGCCGGACAACGGCTGAACTGAGGGCACAGGAACGTGGCTGACGCGCATCCGTCTCCCGGACACCTGGGCCAGCAGGCGCTGGAGTCGTACCTCTGGGGCGCCGCGAACCTCTTGCGGGGATTGATCGATGCCGGCGACTACAAACAGTACGTCTTCCCGCTGCTCTTCTTCAAGCGCCTCTCGGACGTGTGGGATGAGGACCACCGGGTCGCCCTTGAGGAGACCGGCGACCGCTGGTACGCGAGAGCGACCGCCAACGACCGATTCATCATCCCGGCCGGCGCGCATTGGTCCGATATCCGCCGTGTGTCGCGCGACGTGGGCCGGACGCTGCGCGACGCGTTCCGCGCCGTCGAGACAGCCAACCCAGAGCGGCTCGTCGGCGTCTTCGGGAACGCGCCGTGGACCGACAAGGCACAGATGCCGGACGCGACGCTCAAGAACCTGATCGAGCACTTCTCGAAGCACACGCTGAGCCTCGCCGCGGTGCCGGAGGACGAGCTGGGCAACGCCTACGAGTACCTCATCAAGCAGTTCGCCGACGACAGCGGCCACACGGCGCAGGAGTTCTACACCAACCGGACGCTGGTACACCTGATGACCCAGATGCTCCGGCCGCGGCCGGGCGAGCGCATCTACGATCCGACAGCCGGCACAGGCGGCATGCTCATTTCCGCACTGGCGGAGGTCCAGCGTACCGGCGGCGATGCTCGGACGCTCGGTCTGTACGGTCAGGAGATCATCGGCACGACCACGTCCATTGCACGCATGAACCTCGTGCTGCACGGCGTCGAGGACTTCCGGATCGCGATCGGCAACGCCCTGAGCGACCCTGCCTTCATCGAGCGAGACCGCCTGATGACGTTCGATGTGGTCCTCGCCAATCCGCCCTACTCGATCAAGACCTGGAACCGCGACGCATGGCTCGACGACCCCTGGGGCCGCAACATCCTGGGCACGCCGTCGCAGGGACGGGCCGACTACGCGTTCTTTCAGCACATTCTCAAGAGTCTTGACCCCGAGGCTGGTCGGTGCGCCATCCTGTTTCCGCACGGTGTCTTGTTCCGCCAAGAGGAAGCGGCGATGCGGCGCGGCCTGATCGAGCGCGACCTCGTCGAGTGCGTGCTCGGCCTCGGTCCGAATCTGTTCTACAACTCGCCGATGGAGGCGTGCGTAGTGGTCTGCCGGATGCGGAAGCCGCCCGAGCGCCGCGGCAAAGTGCTGTTCATCGATGCGGTCCGCCAGATAGCACGGGAGCGGGCCCAGAGCTTCCTGACGCCGGAGCACCAGCAGCAGATTCTGACCGCGTACGACGCGTTCGGCGACGAGCCCGGATTCGCCGCCGTGGCGTCCAACGAGGATGTTCTCGGCAACGACGGCAACTTGTCGATTTCCCGCTACGTCCGGCGAAGCACTGACGCGGATGCCGACACCCAGGCCGACGGGGATCTGCGGCAGGCTTGGACCGACTTCGACGCCGGCAGCGCGGCGTTCTGGCGCGAGATGGACGACGTGGTCGTGATGGTCGAGCGGATTGCCGAGGAGAGCCGATCCGATGAGTAGCGGCAAGCTTAAGCCGGGCTGGACGCGGGTGGCCTTCGGGGATGTCGTGCGACACGTCAAGGAACGCGTTGACCCGACTGCCGCTGGTCTCGAACGCTACGTCGCTGGTGAACACATGGACACCGACGACCAACGCATCCGCCGGTGGGGTACCGTGGGCAACGGGTACCTCGGACCGGCGTTCCACGCGCGCTTTCGGCCTGGGCACGTCCTCTACGGGTCGCGCCGGACCTACCTCCGGAAGGTCGCCGTGGCGGACTTCGAGGGGGTCACGGCGAACACGACCTTCGTGATCGAAACCAGGGACCCGAAGGTGCTACTGCCGGCTCTGCTGCCGTTCGTCATGCAGACCGAAGCCTTTCACGGATACTCAATCAAGAAGTCGAAGGGTTCGGTAAATCCGTACGTCAACTTCTCCGACATCGCGGCCTACGAGTTCACCCTGCCGCCGCTGGACGAACAGCGCCGGATTGCTGCCACTCTTCGAGAGTGTGACCGGGCCACGCAGGCTATCCTTGCACTTGTCGAAGCCGCGCGAGTAGCGCAGGCCAGCGTGTTCGACACCCTCCTCGCCAACTCCATCACGAGAAGCGTATCACTTGGCTGCTTACTGACAGAAGCGCCCCGAAACGGCTGTTCAGCCGTTGCAGCGTCCACTCCGACTGGGCATTGGGTTCTGGGACTGGATGCGCTCACGAAGGTTGGGTATCGTCCTGGCCGGCTCAAGCCGGTCCAGCGAACCGCCGCCATGCTCAACTCCGTGGTCGAAGCAGGCGACCTTCTGATTTCCCGTTCCAACACTCGCGACCGCGTTGGTTTGCCGGGTATCTTCAACGAGGATCGATGCGACGTGTCGTGGCCAGACACGATGATGAGACTGCGCCCTGATCCATCGGTGGCTCTCCCTCACTTCCTGGAGCTGTTCCTCCGCTCAGCGTCGGGGCGACGACAGATCGAGCGTTTCGCGGCCGGGACCAGCGCAAGCATGAAGAAGGTCAATGCGCATGCTATTCGCCGGTTATCCATCGCGTTGCCGTCTCTCGATACCCAAGATGCCATGCTCCGGCAGGTAGGCGGCGTGATATCGGCCAGCGCCTCGGCAGAACGCCGGCTACGCTCCTTGAAGCGACTGCGGTCCACCATGCTCTTGTCCACCCTATAGAGGCGTCCGCTGGTAGCGGTATCCGGACGTCCGAGAGCGTTCGGTCGCGACGCCCCGAATGACGGGCTGTGCAGGTGTAGCCGGCCGGCTCCGATCCATGACGGGGCGAAGGCTGATGCCAGTCCGCGGGTTCGCTTCAGTTCGCAGCTTGGCTCGCAGGAGGGCGGTCGATGCAGCTTGCTGCGGACGGCGAGCATTCGCCGGTCCGGGATTGTTGATTCCGAGGCATGCTACAACCAATCCGTCGGAAGTCGCTCTCGGATGCTTTTGGTGCATGCCGCCACGGAAACTCGGCTTCGCCACCAGATCAGCAGCATGATGACACCCGCCACGTAGCCGACCACCGTGATCACTAGTCTAGGAACACGGTCCATGCTCGGTCAGAAGAGAACTCCGCCGTCAGTAGGGCAACCGACAGGCTTATCGACATCGACAGCAGGGCGACCGCGAGGTTCAGGAAGATAGTGTCGAGAGATCCCGTTCGAGGATCGCCAGCTCCGATTCCTCAACCTCGTAGATGGTCAGTCGCTACAGCCGGGCGCGACGGATTCTCGGTATCGCGACTGTCCTGTTCCCGCGAGGTGTCCGGGACATCCTCCGGCACGTTCACTGACCGTTGTCGCGTATGAGGTCGGCGATCTCGGCCGCAATTTCTTCGACCGTATGGGTTGACGTGTTCCGCGCGAGCTTGTCGGCCAGAGACGGACTGTAGCGCATGACCTCGGCCTTCGAAACGTTATGCCAGACCGGCAGCAGCACCTGTTCTCCGGTCACCGTCTTCGTGACCATCCCGTCCAGTTCGTAGTTCGTCCAACCTTTGGCGAAGAAATCGTGCGAGAGCACGACGACGCCGAAGCGGCTGTTGGCCAGGCCGCGGGTCAATCTTCTGCCGCAGGCTGTCACCGATGTGGAGAGTGAACTCGTCGAACCACACGCGCAATCCGGCCGATCGTAGAGCGATGGCCAAGGGGCGCACGACAGCGTCCGTGTCTTCGGAGGCGTGTGAAACGAACACGTCGTACGGCTCGTCCCCCTCGACGCCAGACGCGATGGCTGCAGGACGATTCAGCAGCGTCGGGACAGATGACAGTGGGCGCTCCCGAATTGGCTTCAACGGACCGGGTAGCACCTGCACGCCGGAGCGAACCTGCCCACCGAGACCGCCGAGATCGACGGCGACGTGCCAGTGGCTGGTATGGGGAACCTGCAACCGGACTGGGGACTTGGTCGCGTGCCCACCGTAGAAGCGATGCCGTCGTCCCGCGCGATAGTTGCTGAAGTTCGAGCTATCCATCAGGCGCACGTTGGCGGCATTGCCCTTGAGAGTAACGAGCACGACGTTGCCGCCGTCCAGGTTACCGAGGTCATGGTGAATGAACCTCATGCCGATCCTCCAGGCACCGTCCTTCGATCCTGCGATAGGACCCGCTCGGTCCTCCGAGAAATGTCTGAGCCGGTGGACAAGTGGTCGAGGTCGAGCGGGTCACTCTCGACGTACTCCCGAGCGGTCAGATCGTCGAGGGTCTGAACCACCCCGTCGATGGGTCTGAAGCGGCCGTCGGGTCTGACCCGTTGCAGCCACAGCCCCAAGTACTTGTCCCAGGTCTGGCCAGCGAAGGTCTGCGCGGTGTCGTCACGAACGAACAGGAACAGGAGACCGACTTCGGCAGCGTGCCATGATGGCTCGGCTCGGACTCGGATTTCCCGCAACGCCCGAAGCGCGTGCCCCTCGTCACTGTGCGCGTCATGTTTGCTCGACATCCGGCGCGTCAGGCCCGACGCCAACCGCACGAAGTCATCGGGGAACGCCACGCGGCCGCGGTTGCGCGTGAGCGCGATCCGAAGACTCCGGGCGTCCCCGTCGTCGTGCGTGCCGACGACGCGGTTCCAGTCGGCCACGACCGCCTTTTCCGCGGTCATCACGCGGTCAAGGTCGACAACGAGCCTGCGAGGCGCAGTTCCGGGCAGGAACGCGTAGTTGGGTCTGCGCCCTCGTCGGATCTCCTCAAGCCTGTCAGCGTCGACTTCCACCAGCGGGCAAACTTGGACGAATGGCCGGCTCTCGCAGTCCCGGACGATATCGCAGGTCTGTGTCACGATGGCGAATCCACGGACCTCTGCTTCTGCCGCGTCGGATCTGTGGGCGGCCCCAACAGCGGCCGCCTCGGATATCGGAGCGGCGGGATTCAACCGAAACAGGAACGCTTGGTCGCCCAGTACACAGTCCCCTTGACGCCATGGCCGGAGAGCGTCATCGACGCGAGCCCGGCGTGTCTCGTCGATGCGCGCGACGGCGGGCGGGTGAGCCTCATCCTGTCGATTCACGCCGCATGTCCCTCGCGGTGCCGGCGGCGCGACCGCTTCCAGCATCCCGATGGACCCGGTCGTTCATCGCTTCGATCAGGTTCTCGGGCGGTGGTGGTGTCCGCTCGGCGCGAGCGTGGGCATCGAGATCGCCCAGCTCGACACGCCGGCCTTGCTGTCGGCGACCGAGCCGCGCACTCGCCTCGTCGAACGCCTGCGACATCAAGAGATCAAAAGGCGCATTGCCTGCGGACACCGTGAGGAGCGCCGCGCGGTTGCTCCTGGCGTCTCCTCGGTCGGCTTGTCGCACGATGTCGAGCACCTTCAGGAGGTGCTGCTCGTTGGCTGCATTCATTGACCTGCCGCTGGCCCAGAAGTGCACGCTGCGCCGTGAAACGCCGAAGAGCCGCCCGAGTTGCTCCCACGTCAATCCCGACATGCGGCGCAACTCCGAGACCGCGCGGCTCGTGACATCCGACTCAGTCGCCGTGATTCGGTCTGTCTCCGCGGGCGCATTCCAGGAGTCATCACCCGCTGTCCGCTGGCCGTCCCACACGAACGGTTCCGACCAGACGCCCATCGAAGCAGCGGAAGAAGTGCCGTCGGCTAGCGGTTGCCAGGCCGCGATGATGACGGCGATGGGGGTCGGCGACTCGCGAAGTCCGTATCCAGTGAATGCACTCGTGTCCGCCCCGCGTCGCGGGGCGTGACGGGCCTTGGACGAGTATTGCGGGTTCATGACAGCCCTCCGTAGCGGCGATGGAATTCGTCGGTGACGACCCAGCGGAAGAAGCTGTAGATGCGTTCGGCGAGCGTCCTCGCGCGGGAACCGATCAACTCCACGTCGAATGCGCTGGATTCCTGTCGGAAGGCATCGATGTCGAGAATCCAACTCGGCTCGTCGACGGGATCGACCGCGGCCGGATCCACCGTACTGCGCGCGGGCACGCGTCCCCACCGCGCCCTGAGTTGGCCATTGCTCTCGGGCAGCCGGAACAGGGTCTGGGAAACTAGTTCGTGCGCGTCCTCAGCTAGGGGGGTCGCCAGGATTCCAGCCACCTCTGGCCGCACGAGCTGCGGCAAGGCGCGGAGGTTCTCGCCGAGGATCCTGTCGATGTACCGGACGCCGAGGCGATCGACAGTCCGTGGGTTGACGTGCTCGTGGAGGTCGGTCAGTACTCGGCGGAACCGGTCGAGGAAGTCGTCGCGACTCGTGTACCGCCACGTCTCGATCGCGAGGAAATCCGGCGCGAGCGTCACCCGCCAGGTCCCGCTCTCGTCACTGAACCGCCACGACACGTCGGACCGCGTGCTGAGTGGGCCCTCCGGTCCGAGCACAACGCTGCGGCTCTCTTCCGGCCTCAGCGTCGGATAGTCGTTCCGGATCGCCTCCTGAAAGGGGCCGATGAAGCTGCGGTTCTCCACGGACGCGATCAACGGATAGCGCACCTGCGCAATGACCCGTACCAACGGTGCATCGTCCAGGGGCACCTCGGCTGGCGGGGGCCCCTTCAGGGGAGTCTCGGTCGCGTGCATCAAGTTGATCTGCCCCTCGTCCTGCGGCCTCAACCAAAAAGTGTACCCGATGTGAAGAACGGTGTGAAGTGGAGCTTGATCGGCCGGTGGGGAGCGATGCGTAGGCTGATTCCTGGGCGCGTGTTCATCGGCGAGTGACCGAATGCCAACCGAACGAAGTGCACGATACGCGTGTATTCTGTGGCCGTCCGCCCATGACCTTCACCGAGTCCAACACGGTCGAGGCCCTCGTCCGCAACATTCTCTGCGGCGGCGTCACCCACCATACGGCGGTCGGACCCGGCCTCGCGCGGCGGTACGGCGCGCTCGCCGGTCTCGGTTGGCACTACCTCGGGCCGCAGCACCTTCCGCGGCAGGCGCACGAGGTCCTCGTCGAGGACCACGTGCGGGAGGCGCTGATCCGACTCAACCCGGAGATCGCGGCGCAGCCGGATCGGGCCGAAGACGTGCTGTACCGGCTGCGGGCCATCCTGATGGGCGTGCGAACGGACGGGCTGGTCAAGGCGAACGAGGAATTCGCGGCCTGGCTCACCGTGGAGCGGTCGATGCCGTTTGGCGCGGACGGCGAGCACGTCACCGTGCGGCTCGTCGACCTCGAGGATGTCGAGCGAAACCAGTATGTCGTCAGCACCCAGTACACCGTCCGATCGGGTGCGAACGAGCGCCGCGCGGATCTTGTGCTGCTGGTGAATGGCCTTCCGCTGGTCGTCATCGAGGCGAAGACGCCGGTACGGTCGAGCCAGAGCTGGTTCGACGGCGCGACGCAGATCCGCGACGACTACGAGCGCAACGTGCCGGATCTGTTCGTGCCGAACCTCTGCTCGGTCGCCACCGAAGGGAAGGACCTGCGATACGGATCGATTGGGCTGCCGGTCGATCTCTGGGGGCCGTGGCGGGCCTACGACGACGCAGACACGCCGGCCCTCGAACGAATCAAGCGGACCGTCTCGTCCATGCTGCGCCCCCACACGGTTCTGGATCTGCTGGGCAGCTACACGGCCTACGCCACGGGCAAGGGCAAGCGGCGCGCCAAGATCGTCGCCCGCTACCAACAGGTGGAGGCAGCGAACCGCATCGTCGATCGGGTCGTCGCCGGCCACCCCAAGAAGGGGCTGATCTGGCACTTCCAGGGCTCCGGCAAGTCGCTGCTGATGCTGTTCGCGGCGCGCAAGCTGCGGCTGCACCCAGCGCTCGGAAACCCGACGGTGATCATCGTGGTCGACCGCATCGACCTCGACACCCAGATCTCCAGCACCTTCCACGCGGCCGACGCGCCGAACCTCGAGAAGGCGAACAGCCGTGCCGACCTGGAGCGGCTGCTCGCCCAGGACGCCCGCAAGATCGTCATCACCACGATCTTCAAGTTCGCCGAAGCGGACGGCGTCCTGAACGACCGCGACAACATCATCGTGCTGGTCGACGAGGCCCACCGTTCCCAGGAGGGCGACCTGGGCCGCAAGATGCGGAGGGCGCTACCCAATGCGTTCCTCTTCGGACTGACCGGGACGCCGGTCAACCGGGCCGACCGCAACACGTTCTTCGCCTTCGGCGCCGAGGAGGACGAGCACGGCTACCTGAGCCGCTACGGCTTCGAGGAATCGATTCGCGACGGCGCCACGAAGCCGCTCCACTTCGAGCCGCGCCTGCCGGAGCTGCACATCGACCGGGACGCGATCGATGCCGAGTACCAGGAGCTGACCGGCGGTCTGAGCGACCTCGACCGCGAACATCTGTCGAAGACCGCGGCGCGCACGGCGGTGCTGCTGAAGACGCCGGAGCGGGTCGAGCGGATCTGCACCGACATCGCGAAGCACTTCCAGGAGAAGGTGGCGCCCCACGGCTTCGGTGCGCAGGTGGTGGCCTACGACCGCGAGAGCTGCGTGATCTACAAGAAGGCGCTCGACCGGGTGCTCCCGGAGGAGATGTCCGAGGTCGTCATGACCGTGAACAGCGGCGAGGACGAGTACGCCGCCTACCGCCGCGACCGCGACGCCGAGGAGCGTCTGCTCGACCGCTTCCGCGATCCGAACGACCCGTTGAAGATCCTGATCGTCACGTCGAAGCTGCTGACCGGCTTCGACGCCCCCATTCTGCAGGCGATGTACCTCGACAAGCCGCTGCGCGACCACACGCTGCTGCAGGCCATCTGCCGCACGAACCGGCCGTACGGCGAGACCAAGACGCACGGGCTGATCGTCGACTACCTGGGGACCTTCGACGACGTGGCCCAGGCGATCCAGTTCGACGAGGAGGGCATCACCCGCGTCGTCACGAACATCAACGAGCTGGTCGCCCCGCTGCCCGCGGCGGTGCAGAAGTGCCTGGCGTGGTTCCCCGGCGTCGACCGCACCGTGACCGGTTATGAGGGGCTGATCGCCGCCCAGGAGTGCCTTCCCGACAATGCGGCGCGCGACGGCTTCGCCGCCGACTACAGCTACCTCGCGCGACTCTGGGAAGCGATCTCGCCCGATTCGAGCCTGGAGCCGTACGAGACCGACTACCGCTGGCTGAGCCAGGTCTACGAATCGGTGAAGCCCTCGACCGGAACGGGCAAGCTCCTCTGGCACACCCTCGGCCCCAAGACCATCGACCTCATCCACCGGCACGTCCACGTCGACGCCGTCCGCGACGACCTGGAGACCCTGGTGCTCGATGCCGACGTACTGGACGCGGTGCTCGGCACGCCCGACCCCGACAGGAAGTCGAAGGAGATCGAGATCAAGGTCGCGCACCGTCTCCGCAAACACCTGCACGAACCCCGGTTCCGCGCCCTCGGCGAGCGGCTCGAAGAGCTGCGGCAGAAGCACGAGCAGGGCCTGCTGGTCAGCATCGAGTTCCTGAAGTCACTGCTCGAGCTGGCCCGTGACGTGGTCGAGGCGGAGCGGACCGTCGAGCCCGCGACATCCGAGGAACGCGGCAGGGCCGCGCTGACGGAGCTGTTCGAGGATGCCCGCAACGACCGCACGCCCATCATCGTCGAGCGGGTCGTGAACGACATCGACGAGATCGTCCAGCTCGTCCGCTTCGAGGGCTGGCAGACGACCCACGCCGGTGAGCGGGAGGTGAAGAAGGCGCTCCGGAAGACGCTGTTCAAGTACCGCCTGCACCAGGACCAGGAGCTGTTCGACCGCGCGTATGGCTACATCCGACAGTACTACTGACGCCTGCGGCTTCAGGACAACCGTGCCGCCGAGCCCATCGCGCCCCATGCACATCTTCGCTGCACGCATGGGCAGCACGCCAATGGCCAGGACCCGCTGCACCAAGGCCACTTGCCCCGGCACACCCTGCTTCTTGCATATCTGCTTCAGCAGCGCACGCACGTAGCATTCCCGGTGGCCCGCCGCGGCGGCGGTCTCGCGCACCGACCGGCCCTCGGCCGCCGCCGCTCGTCCCTCCGCCGGTGTCAGGCCGAACGCGGCCGCCACCCACGCCGGATCGATGCGCGGTCGGCTCGCCGGGTCCACCAGCACCAGCGCCGCTACCCGGCGAGCGCCGAAATCCGCCTGCGCGTCGCCCACCGGGCTTACGTGCAGACTCAGCCGCTCCCCGCCACCGCAGCGACGCCGCACCGTCATCGAACCGCCCGCGGGAATCCCCCTCCCCAACCCCGGCAGGGCGCGCGCCAACAGACGCTGCAAGCGGTCGTGGTCCTCCGCCAGCCGGGCGTGCAGGCTGCCGCCCCGGTCACAGCCCGTCGCCGCGCCGCAGGATCGCCACGCCGTGGGCGTTCCCCGCCACCACGCGCCCGCGCCGGTCCAGGTGGAAGACGCCGATATGGCGGTTGTCCAGCAGNNGCGAGTTCTTCCGCATCATCGCCGAGCAGGCCGGCCACATGCGCGGCCTCATCCGCGACCTGCTCGACGCCGGGCGCGTCGACGCGGGCAGGCTCTCGGTCGCGGCGGAATTCTCGGAGGTGGCCGCGCTGGTCGAGCGGGCGTGAAGCACGTTGCTGAACGGCGGCGGCCGGCGCGCCGTCCTCGTCGACCTGCCGGCCAGCCTGCCCCCTGTGATGGCCGACCGCCGGCGCATCGTGCAGGTGCTCAACAACCTCTTCGCCAACGCCGCGAGGCACGCGCCCGAGTCGACCCCGATCCGGGAAGCAGCCGTGCGCGAGGACGCGCACGTTGCTGTCTCGGTCTCCAACGAGGGAAGCGGGGGGCGGCCGAGTTGTTGCCGCACGTGTTCAGCAAGCACTCCGGCGGCAGGCCGGGCGCGACGGCGGGCCACGGCCTCGGACTCGCCACCTCGAAGGGGCTCGTCGAGGCGCACGGCGGACGCATCCAGGCCGAGAGTTCCGGCCGGCCCGGCCGCGGCGCCGGCGCCGGAACCCGGCGAGCCGCCGCGCATCCAGGTGGTGGACGACGACCCGCGGGCGCTGCGCTTCGTCCGCGACTGGCGCGGCGCACGACCTGCCGCGTATCATCCGGACCGAGAGGCCGCGGCTGGTGCTGCTCGACCTGATGCTGCCCGACGCCGACGGCATCGAGCTGATGGGGCAGGTCCCCGA
>JAAXHG010000161.1 GCA_012270995.1 Vicinamibacteraceae bacterium
GTTCGACGGCCGCCGCAGCGCGGCGCGCTGACGCCACGGCCAAGAAAACGACTACCGCAGGCGCCGAGGCCGCGCACACGCGGCTTACGATCCGCGATCGAAAGGAGGACATGGATGTCCGAAGAAGCAAGCCCGCCAACCGGCACGGAGGCGAAACCGCGCCACTTCACACCCAACGTGCAGCTCTCGGCGTACGGGCGGCTGACGCGCGACCCGGAGGCGAAGACCTCCGAACGGGGACACCCGTACACGCGCGCGCGCATCGCCTGCAACGTGACGCCGGCCAAGCGCGAGGGCGAGCAGCAGACCTGGTTCGTGGACGTGGTCGCGTTCCGCAACCAGGCCGCGGCGCTCGCGAAGTGCAAGAAGGGCGAGAGCGTGAACGTCTTGGGAACCCTCAATATGGAGGAGAGGACCAGCAACGGCCGCACCTACCAGAACTTCACCGTGACGGCCGACGGGGTGATGGGGACCGCCACGACGAGACGGACCGAATGACGCAACCCCTTGAACCCGAGGTCGCCCCGACCACCATGATCTGCGTGATACCGACTGCCCCGGCCCCCGCCGACAACGTGGCGCTGCAGCAGATCTACGACAACCAGGCGCAGTACCTCGGCACCCTGCGCCACCGGCCCACCCACACCGACCTCGCCCAGATGGCGGTACTCCACGGCTTCCGCCCCGCGCTGCCGGTGTCCGCGATCCAGTGGACGAACCGGTACGCGCAACGCGTCATCCTGATCGTCGCGAGCCGCGCGGAGCCCCAGTTTCACAACTGCGACCACGGCCGGAGCACGGTCGTCGGGCGCCGGCCGTTTCGAGGCCCGCTGCGGGCGCCCGCCGTCGCCGCCGCGCACCAACACTACACGGAGCTGCGGCGCTGCCGGCACTGCAACGGCGTCCAGATGGTCAACGTGGGCGCCACCGGAGCCCGCGAAGCGTCTCCCTGGTTCGAGCCCGACGACGACTGCATGACATGGAGCAGCCTCTACGCGGCCGCCCTGGCCGCCGGCGCGCCCGACACCCCGGCCGGCGCCTGACGGCCGCGGGCCCCAGCCAACTGCGGACCGCCGCGGCCTGAACCCGAGTCGGAACGCCACCGTCGAAGGGTGTCGAGCGTCCGGTGCGAACCCGGACACGCCCCCGTCCACGGAGGACGCCTGCGCCCGGCCAGCCACTCAGACCGGCCCCGGACTCCCACACCTGCCCACCGCCGCGGCCTATCAACGACACCCTCCCGGCGCCTTGACACTCCACACCGAGAAAGCGATGCACGATGACGACGACGACCACGCCGTGCAACGACATCCACGACCGATACGCAATCGACTGGGAGCTGTGCTCTCCGCCATCCGCGACCAGGTGGGCACAGCTTGACACCGAGGCCGACGCCGCATGGTTCGGGCAATGGGTGAATCCGTTCCGCCGAATCGTCCTCGCCTACTGCGAGGGCGACCTCCAGGTGACGCGGTGCGACGATGACCGGGAGCTGGCCGCCGAGCTCCACCGAATCGCCGACTGGCACAACGAGCATGACCGCTGGAAGGGAATCGATCCGTGGAACGACGCCCTCGCTCGACGGCTCGACGACGCTGGCGCCGGCGACCTCATCCACCCCGGCCGAAAGCGGCCGAGACCATCCCCGCCGCCCGATACGCCACCTTCGGAGGACAGGCGATGCCTGACGGAACCACAAGCGTGAGCGGCCCCACCGCGGCCCTGGGCGCCCACATCGAGCTGGACCTGGCCCTCGGCGACCTGCTCGGAAGCCGGATCCGCACGCTCATCCGCGCCGGTGAAACCGCGAGGCAAGCGGCACCCGCCGATCTCCACGACGCCCTGACGACGATCGCCGACGACCGGACCGTCCGACCGCAGGTGCGGCGACTCGCCTCGGACCTCACCGGACGTATTGACGACGCCATGCGCCGCCACCCGACGGCGAACCGAATCACGATGACCCTTGAGCGAACCGAGGACTGATGATCGGCAAGGCCGCCGAGCGTCTACCAATCTTGACCGTCGGCAACCTCTCACCATTGAATGCCGAACCTCTGCTTCATCGCCCCCGTCCTTCCCCAGGGCTCACCGGGAAGCCGATCGACAAG
>JAAXHG010000033.1 GCA_012270995.1 Vicinamibacteraceae bacterium
GGCTGAGCCGACCGGCCCAGCCAGAGGCCTTTTGCCACGGGCTGATAGGCCAGCCCTGGTCAACGACCCCCGGATGCCCCCGTCAAGTTCCTTTTCGTCCATTAGGGCATCCCTAGCCCGGAAAATTCTTGACGTCGTCGAATCGGTCGCTGGTCGAGCCCTGATCGTTGCGCGAAGGAGGTTTTCGGTCGCCCCGCGTGGCAGGTGGCGGCGTGGTGGAGCGGTGTGGCGTGGTTGCGGGGCGTACGAGGCGCGGACAGCTTCGCTGCAAGGGCGCCCGCGTGGATTCCGGGAGCTGAGGGGAAAGCCGCGACGGGGCGCTACCCGGCGCGCGCCCCGAGTGCGAGGGCGATTTGGCGCCACGCGTCGAGGTCGGGGGTCGGCCGCGGTAGATGCAGGACGATGCGGCGAACGGACCGGACGACGTGGGCGCCGAGCTTGAGCAACCGATCACGCAGCCAGGTCACCTGGGTGCGGGCGCAGGCGGTGCGGGCGGCTCTCAGCCGTAGTTCCTGCATGAGCACGTAGGCGGCGGCCGTCAGCAGGACCCGCAGTTGGTTCGCCCAGAAGCTGTGGCAGCTCGTGCGGTCGATCTGCAGGCCGTCGTGCAGCTCCTTGATGCGGTTCTCGATGTCGCCGCGCCCGCAGTAGACCTTCTCGTAGATGAAGCGCGGCGTCTGGCGCAGGTTGGTCACGACGAAGCGCGGGTTGTCGCGCGGCTGCCGGCCGGTGAGCTGCACGACTTCCGCCTTGATCACCACGCGGCGCTCACGAGACCACGTGCGCGCGCGATAGCGGGTGTCGAGGTAGAAGTGCGCCGTCTTCTCACGCAGCCTGTTCTCGGCGCGGGCCGCCACCATGACGGGCTCGGCAGCCCGCAACAGCACGGCGTTCTTGGCCATCGCCACGACGTAGTCGAGCCGCGGCTCGGCATCGAGGAAGTCGAAAACCTCCGGGGAGGCGAAGCCGCCGTCGAGCCGGACGAGAAAGCGTGCCTCGGGAAACGCCGACCGCAGCAGCGCGAGCAGCCGACACAGCACGCCCAGCGTTCCGTCGGGCGCCTGGGCCTTGCCCGGCCGCAGCACCGCCGCACACAGATACTGCTCCGCCTCGCGGTCGAAGCTCACGAAGGCCAGCAGCGGCAGGTAGCACCAGCTGTCGTAGTGCCCGTTGAAGAACGTCAACTGCTGCTCGCCATGCGTCGGGTCGTCGGTCGGGTCGAGGTCGATCGTGATGCGTCGCGCCCGCCCGCGCAGCCGGTGGCGATGCCGTTCGATGACCGACGCCGCCAGCTCGCGCCCCAGCCGATAGAGCGCGACGCGGCCCGCACCGTTCTCGAAGCGCGAGACCGTCGGCTGCGACGCCAGCCGACCGCCCGCCACCGGGTCGCGTCCGAGCAGCAGCTTGTGAATCGGGTCGTCGGCGAGCCGGTCCGAATCGTTGCCGTCGGGATGGCCGCAGGCGATGCCGAACACCCGCTGGCCGACCAGGTCCTCGAGCGTGTGCCGGACCTTCTCCGGTGCCCGGCGGTCAATCAGACACCGGCCGAACGCCTTGACCAGCCCGTAGACGCGCTCGGCCGCCTTGAGCAGCACGGCGCCGCCATCGGAGCTCGCCTGCTCGCGGTCGAACGTCGCCACGAACGGCTTGTCGAACAGATCGGGGAACAGAACAGACTGTGCTATCGTGGGGTCCGTCACGCAAGAGCCTCCGTCGTGCCGAAAACGTCTGTCGCCAACAGCGTTTTAGCACACGGAGGCTTTTGTGTCTCTACCGCCCACGAGGCCGTGGTGAATTTTCCGGGCTAG